>DITE01000019.1 GCA_002422725.1 Bacteroidales bacterium UBA6192 | reverse complement strand
ACCCACCGGGTTTATCTGATGAGCCCAAATAACCCACAAAAAAGCACAGGAGAATGGGCAAAAAAACAGTTCTTTTGCAAGCCTTTGGTGTAAGCGTCGGCTCGTTTGGGCTGCAAATGTGCTTGCGACTGTGGGTTGGCTATTCATTTTATCAGTGTTTTAAAGTTTGTCCAAAGTATTGTTGTCAAATCCAATTGGTCAAGGCTTAAAATAGAAGCCAATTCCTTAATAATATCTTTAATGCCGAGCATTGAAAATGGTTTGTTATTAAACCTAATAAACGGGGCATCAGTTTCCAATAGTAATCTTTCTAATGGAATTAGCTTGATTAATTCCTTACTAGTATTAGAATTAACCATTGAATAATTGATTGAAAAATAATATCCATTGTCTATGGCTTTTTTTAGCGTTGTTTTATTCCCTGAATACCAATGTAATATTACTTTTCCTTTAAAACCCGCTCCAATGATTGATACAATTTCACTTGAACTTTGCCTTGAATGAATAGTTAATATCTTGTCTCCAAATATATTACATCTTTCTATGAGTTCGGTAAAGAATGAAATCTGAAGTTCTTTAAATTCATTACCTGTCTTAAAATCTAAACCTACTTCGCCAATATATCTTGTCTCATTGAGTAGCTTCCACATTTGAGGAATATGATGATTATATTGAGATAATAATTCTGGATGAAAACCCAATGCAGGTCTAATAAATTTACTTGATAAACTATTGTTAAGTTTAGTAAAAAGAACAGGCAAATTTGTTACTGCAATAGTATATATCTGATTTACTTCTATCTCTCTTACAATCTCTTCTTGTGATTCAAAAAGGTCTAAATGAAAATGAGTGTCGAATAAATGATTACCCATTGTATTTATCCAATAATGATGCTAATTCTTCCATGCCTCTTTGATACAAGTTTCTGAATTCATCAAGGTTAAAACTAACTGGACCAGCTTCTTGAATCTTAAATGCAACTTTTGAGTTTGAGTTTTTATAATCCAAAACACCTATTTTAAATGAATTCAATTCACTGGTAGCTTTTCCAATTTGAAAAGCTTTATCTCGATAATTCGAATTGTCAGTGCCATAAGCTTTTTCAATTGAGGCTCTTCTTATTACACATGGAAGACAATTACCACAATGAGAAGGAGAATTCTCTTTTTGATAACGACCTAAGTCAGGATGAGAACAAGACATAGTATTGGTAATGTTTTGCTCAAGAAACTCTGGAACCTTACAGTTTAAAATCATTTCACCCTTTGTGAAGAATTGATATGGATTCATTAATTCAACTTTTATATCCATATTATTTAATAAATGTTGTAACAATTCCATATAATATGGGTGTGTTGTTCTTGTACTACTACTACCTAATCTTGTATTTGTTAGAGGTATATTTAAAGAAATCAACCCGTTCTCTGGTATGTATAATTTTATTTCTTTATCAACTGCAGATGCTAGGATTATGGCATGTGCAAAAAACATAAAAGATCGAGTTCTTGTTGAATCTTCTAATCCTTTAATCGGAGCAGCATAAAAATTGAAAAATTGCCTTTCTTCTAGTCCAAATTGTTCTATTAGTTTTAGTTTTACAAGATTTTGATATTCAATTACCCCTTTACCACCACCATAATGCCCAATGAATGCAACATTTTTTGTGAAGCTCAATAAATCAATTGCCCCGATGAAGGAATCGAGACCACCTGACAGCATACAAAATGCATCTGGTATATATTCTTTTTTTGATTTTGCAATACCTGTTGATACCTTTAGTTCCTTTTCATTAAGCCCCCTTTTTCTAAATTCAAACTCCCATATATCACCACTTAAAAAGGAAATCATTTTTTCAAGTAAAGGTTTATTTGACTCCCATTTATCTAATTCCAATACAGGCATAAAGATTTTGAATTCTCTAGTCCAGGCATCTAATGTGTCTTTTCTTAACACTTTCCTATCTGCATAAAATACCATTAAAGAAATGTAAAATAAATCAAGAGCCTCATTTGAAAAGAATCTCGGAAACTGATATAATCTTCTGTAATATCGATAAAATGTTGAATGATAATCATCTTTTGCCGTAAGGTTCACCTCAAAAAGAGAATTATTCACAGAAAAGGTATCGTTATTGTTCAGTTTGCAGACTATATTATTCATAGCATATCCTCCATTACTTTATAGCATTGATTATATAAGCTTGCCACTTCCTTTTCAATGTTTTTAGTAAAATCAAGTTTTGAAAAATCAGTGCCTTTTAATGTTGCTTCAACTTTAGAATTAATATACTCCTTCAGTTCATTTTCTTTGTTAATAGCATCTGCCGGGGAAGATGAATTCATTTCTATTCGACTGCCTAAATCATTAATAATTCTCTCATATATGTATGACTCAATTTGAATTGGAATCATTTCATTCAAAAGAGCTTTGTCAATCTTATCTAGTGTAGAAATATCTTTATTTTCATCTTCTATTCTTTCATATAGTACTTCCATTGTCCTAATAAGTGCCTTTCTGGCAACAGAATCTTCCTTTGTTATTGGAATAGGAGCTAGTTTATTTATAACATCAGTCAGAATATCCTTAGCTGTTCTTCCTTCATAATCAATTTGGTATTGAGATAGAGTCTCTCTAATTCCTTGATTAGAACTACTTATTATGAATCGCCCAAAATTGGCAGTTGACCTAATTCCTCCGGACGCTGTTTTTGCTGCTTTCGTTGCACCTCCATGAGCTTTTACATAACTTGAAACTGCCCTTTTGAAATTGTTGGATGTTCCTGAGGAATAACGGGACATATTATTTTTGGCTGTACTCCAATTGTCATTATCTGAATTTGTATTTTGCTGATTATTATTCGAATCATTATTACCATCTTTATCGCTATTACCATTTTGATTATCCTCATTTGATTCTTTTGAATTTTCATTATCCGTTGGATTAGATGATGAAGTATCTTCAAAATCACTAGGTAATAAAGGATTTTTAGATGGGCCAGTATACATGCTTGAAGTTCCCATATCGATTATTTTAATTCGTTAATAATAGCTGCCTTTAACTTAGGATTATCTTTTTGCCATTTTTCAAAGAGTTCACTGATTTCGGTTGTTTTATTTGCAACACTACCAAATTGGTTAATCCGAGGTATAAATGATACTTTAATATTATTGCCAGGTACAGCATTTAGACAGACAATTGTTTCGGTATAAAGCTCAGCTCTCGTGCTACCCCATGAAATAAAAGATTTAAACAAGTCAGCAGAAATCTCAGAAGCAGTTTCTATTTCAGTAATTATTGCTTTAAGAATTTGCAAAGCCTCAAAATCACTAATCTGTTTAGCTTTTTTTAGAGCTTCTTCTCTTGCCGAATCACTGCCTGATAATAAGCCAGTTAATACACTATCTGCTTCTATGCTTAATTGCTGAGTTTCTGTAGTGTTTCTGAGTTGCAGACTTTCTCTTGTAAAATAAAAATAGGGTTGTAAGTTAGTTGCACTTAGTTTTGGTTCAATTTTAGTCCAATTGCGGAACCAATCATCATCTTTCCAAAGTTTTAGTTTTTCTATTTTATCCCATTTATCATCTTCGATTATCTTAAGTTCTTCTGGCAGTCCATTTTCAAGGGATTGCATCTCTCCTAATTCTTTGAATACATTATCTTTGAAATATTCGAGAAGCATTAGTTTTGATAAAACCTTTTTATCCAAATCAATTCCCTTTATTTTTGCCATTGTAATACGCATGGAAAGTGAATTTAGAAAACGTTTGCAATGCCTTGGATTACCATTGAGACCTTTTGATAGTACAGCAGACAATTGATTAGCTAAAGCTATTACATCCTTAATTTTTACTTCAATGTCAGGGAATTTACCTTCAATTAAGCCAAATGACATTTTGAAGTTCAAGAAGTCTTTTTTCCTTTCATCTTGTATGAATTTTAATACCTCTCCATACTTATCTTTTAGCTCATGTTTTAATAAAAGGCACATGATATAAAACTGAACTTCATGCACACCAAGTTGCGGTATTTTAACAGGATATTGTATGATTTTTTCTAAGTATTCCTTACCTATATCTATTTTATTTCCTTTTATTTCAGGAAATTTTTTCCTTACAGCATACATAACCTGTCGTTCATCAGCTCCAATAATGAAAGATGTACCTTCGGCAAAAAGAAATAATCTGATTGCTTCCAAGGTTTCTAATATTGTATCTGGATTACATCTATCTAACTCATCAATAAATACAACCAATCTTTTAATTTTTGTTTTTGCTAACAATTCAGCAAAATCCTTTTGAAATGATTTTAAATTAGTTCTTATCTGGTCACTACTAAATGCACTGCTTATAGCTCCCTTTATATCTTCTTCCGAAACATTTGAGACTTTATCTTTTGCTTTTGCAACTACAGATTGTAAGGTAATATCAGCAATTGTGCCTAAACCACCAGTTATAAAAAAATCCAGACCATATTTTACACCTTTACTTGCTAATTTGAAGAAATCTATGTTCTTGTAAAGTCTTTCTATTACTTCTTTAGCTTTTGCAGTTAGTTTTTTTTCTTTGTTTATTTCGTCTAATATTGTTCCTATTAAAGCAGTCTTGGCATCTTCATACCCCTCAAACAACCAACCATTAAATTTTATGCACAAATAGTCTTTATTAACAGACAATTCTTTTAAAGTCATTTCGATAAGACTTGACTTTCCACTACCCCAATCGCCGTATACACCAATACTTGAAGGAGATAAATCGTCATTGATTATAATCTCTTTAGTAATACCTATTAGGTAATCAAAATCTAATAGGTCTATATTTGTTTCACTATCTCTCCACATAAGTTTGTTTTAAAATGTAAGATAAGTTGATTAGTCGGGTGTGTCGGCAAGTTGCACTCTTTGACAAAGCTTTGATTGGAGCATTGCCTTGTGGGGCTTCGGTCTGCCGTGGCAGATGTGCAATGTGGGTCGGCAATAAAATTGTTTTTAAAAAATGTGCGGTGGGCAAAAAATTAATAACATAGGTACGGCTTGAGTGTCGGTTTTCCTGTCTTGTCAATATTTCATTTATCTGTCTTTTCACAATGGTTGACTTTTCAAATTTAGTACTGTCGTCTGTCTTTTTACACTTGGCGGTAACGAGTAAATATATACGCAACACCGCGCATATTTCCACTTTAACTGAATCTATCCGTTTCTCTTTTATCACATACGTAATCAATAATCTACCCATTGTTAAACGTTTGTAAACGAAACTTGCTTAATTTCAATCCGTAAAGTTATGAAATCCAACAAATGATCACATGCTGACGAAAAAATTTAATAATATTTTTCAACACCACATCTTAACGAACCGCTGTATACGTGGCCCGTATCCGCCAGCTGGCGGATGGTGTGAGAGGCGCACTCCGTCAGCTAACTACTGACGGAGCCGTCTACTCGATTATAGGGCGTTTTTCTATTTCTTAATGGTCCTGTCACCCGTTTTTTCGTTTACAATTACGCTGTCAACCCGATTACCATTTCTATTTTTCGATAAAAACATTGTCAGGCTGTCTTTAAATAAAATTGTGTCGAAGCTGTTGAAAGAATATCTCTTATGGTCATAAAGGTCAGAAAATTGATAAACATATTGTCCGTTGTCAATATTTAGTTTTCCTACAACTCCTATAGTCGTCACATACGCAAAGTTGTCAACTAAGTATGGAAGTCCTAAGTTGAAACCATAAATTTCTGCTGTTAAAATTCTTTGTCTTGAATTAAGGTTTATTTTTTCAAATCTACTTGTCGCACCATCGTGGTCTGTCTCGGTATAGAAAATTAATAATGTGTCTCCGTTTATATGTAAAAATGCTTTTTCAATAATAACATCTGTCAAAAGGTGAATTGTGTCAGCAGGATTTTGTCCCCAAAACAATTTACCTTCAGGAGTAATAAGAAAATCTGTCTTGTCGACTGTAACAATTAACGTGACTTCAACTGGTCGGTCAGGGTTTTTGTAATTTGCTTTTATGGGAAAGCGAATGTTGCTTTTGGTAATCGTCAAAGTCTCCGAGTTGTTAACCATTTTATTGTTCCCGCAACTTGTCAAAAAGAAGATTGTCAATATGTAAATTAGTTGTCTCACTGTTGTCTTTTAAAATGCCCTATAACTCGTTGCTATCCATAAGTCTATTGCGTATATCTCCACTTAATCAACAATTCATTAATAATCAATAAACTATACATTGACAAACGTATATAACGTTTACCTCATGTTATAACTATCCAGCCGTAAAGTTATGAAATCCACCAGATTTGCAAACGATTTCGATAATTTATTTTGCTGTGCCTCCTGTGTTTGAAATGATAAAGAAGAAACGCTGTGATGCCATTCGTCCCGGATAGGAAACCTGGCTTTTACTTCGTCAGACACCAGCTTGCAGGGCAAAACCAATAAAAGCTGTACTTTTGCCAATATGAGTGTATTTTTCAGGATAGGGGGAGGGTTAGTGGTCATTTTGGCCTTATTCGCCTCATGCGTCAGCACCCAAAATGTGGTGAAACAGACCGAAATGGCTGAACTTGCCTTCAGGTCGGGCGATTGTGCAACAGCATTAGCCCTGTATGAGAAATTGGTGGCAGGCTGCGAACAAAGCAAAACAATGTCGTCCTGTCCGGCCTATGAAAAAGCCGGCTGGTCAGCCTCTTGCCTCGGGGATTTGGCCTTGTCAGAGTCATACTTCAAATTGGCAGTGTATCACAACACAGCAAGTCCTTCGGTGTATTCCGAGCTGGCATCAAGATACCGCCACGAAGGGAATGTGTCGAAGGAGCTGATGATGCTCGAGCCTCTCGACAACTTGTTCCCGGTAAGCCAGGAAGCCCTGCTGCACCGCGCCCGCTTGTTTGAGCTGAGTGTGGTGAGCGAACAGGCCGAAATGGCTGTTGCCTTGTGGGACAGGATGGACGACTCCGTCAGGACAGAGAAAATGTGGAGCCTCTACTTTCAGGCAAACAGCAAACTGGGCCGCGATGAAGCCTGCAATGCCATAGCACAGGAATTACTCCGCATCAACGACAAGAACGTAGTAGCCCTCGATTGGGAGGCCCGGCGCTACTATCAGCTGGCCGAAGATCGCTACAACAGGGAAATGAAAGCCTATGAAGCGAACAAAACTCATAAACAGTACGCGAGGCTGACCAAAGAACTCGAAAAGGCAACCGATGACATGAAAATTGCACTGGGGTATTTCAAACGTCTGTTTGCTATCGAACCCGGTCCGGAATATGCCCTCTATCTGCACAATATTTACGCGCGTTTTGGCGATGAGAAACAAACAGAGTATTATCGCCAGCGCATGAAAAATTAAATAAAAACAGTATTAACAATTTTATTCATATCCTGTTATGATCGAAATGGAGAACGAACAGCGAACCGAATTATCTGAACTTGGTGAGTTTGCACTGATTGATTTGCTCACCGAAAAATGCAGCCTGGTGAATCCTTCGTCGGTGAAAGGGGTTGGCGATGATGCCGCAGTGATTGATAATAGCGGGTTTCAGACAATAGTGTCGAAAGACCTGCTTGTGGAAGGCATACATTTCGACCTGATGTATACTCCTTTAAAACATCTTGGATACAAGCTTGCTGTGGTGAATTTCTCGGATATGGCTGCCATGAATGCCAGGCCAAAACAACTCTTGGTTGGTATTGCTGTGTCAAACAGGTTTTCGGTCGAGGCCATCGAAGAATTGTATGAAGGGATACGGCTCGCCTGCGATGCCTATCAGGTTGATCTGGTGGGAGGTGACACAACCTCAAGTAATTCGGGATTGTTTATTTCGGCCACGGTGATCGGACAGTGCACCACCGAACGAATCTGTTACCGTTCCGGTGCATCCGAAAATGATCTGGTGTGTGTAAGCGGCGATCTGGGTGGTGCTTACATGGGACTGTTGTTGCTCGAACGCGAAAAAGCGGTTTTCAGAGCCGACCCGAGTATTCAGCCTGATCTGGATGGTTTCGATTATGTGCTTTCACGACAACTTAAGCCCGAAGCACGCATGGATATTGTCGACGAACTCGAAAAGGCGGGAGTTGTCCCCACCTCCATGATCGACATTTCGGATGGTCTGGCGTCGGAAATTCTGCATCTGTGCAAAGCTTCATCACTCGGTTGCCGCATTTTCGAAACCAAGATACCGATGGATCCGACCACCATCAGGGTGGCGGAAGAGTTTCGGATGGTTCCTTCAGTTGCTGCCTTAAACGGGGGCGAAGATTATGAATTGCTGTTTACAATCAGGCAGGCTGATTTTGAAAAAATCAGACAAATTGAAGCCATCACGGTTATTGGTCATATGACAGCAACATCGGGCGAAGCGGTGATGCTGACAATCGATGATCAGATCATCCCGCTCAAAGCCCAGGGCTGGGATGGATTAAGACATGAAGAGTTAAGTTGATAAACGAAAAGGGGAATTATTGAGGTGTCTGCCGAAGAGCATATGCAACAACCGGAAATCCCGGAAAAAATAAGTGACCTGGTACGCTCCATACCGCACAACCCCGGTGTTTATCAGTATTTTGATGAAAGCGGAACAATCATCTATGTAGGGAAAGCAAAGAATCTGTACAAGAGGGTTGGCAGCTATTTCGGCAAGGCACAAACGGGCAAACTAAAAGTGCTCGTACGTAAAATTGTTGATATTCAATTTATTGTTGTTGATTCGGAATCAGACGCCCTGTTGCTGGAAAACAATCTGATCAAAAAGCATCAACCCCGTTACAATGTTTTGCTCAAGGATGATAAGTCGTTTCCATGGATTTGCATCACAAACGAAGCCTTTCCACGAATTTTCCCGACGCGCAATCTGATCCGCAACCAATCGGAGTATTACGGGCCCTATGCTTCGGTGCGTATGATGCACACCTTGCTCGAACTCATCCGCCAGCTTTATCCGGTGCGCTCATGCAGGCTCAACCTCACCGAAAGTTCCATTCAGGAAGGCAGGTTCAAAATATGCCTGGAGTATCATATCGGAAACTGCAAAGGACCCTGTGAGGGTTTGCAGTCAATACAGGACTATGGCGTAATGATACAGGAAATCAGAGAGATAATCAAAGGAAACATCGCTTTGGTTGTTCGTCAGCTGAAAAACAGAATGATGCTTTACGCCAGGGAAATGGAGTTTGAGAAAGCCCAGTTGATCAAGGATAAGCTCGATTTGCTGGAGAAGTATCGCGCAAAATCAACTATTGTAAGTTCAAATATCAGTGATGTTGATGTTTGCTCAATTATCGATGAACCCGCCACAGCCTGGGTAAATTATCTGAAGGTTGTTCAGGGAGCTGTTGTTCAATCTCACTCCGTTGAGATGCGGAAGAAGCTGGATGAAAGCCCGCAGGAGCTGCTTATTCTGGCCATTACTGAGTTGCGGCAGCGCTTTGGCAGTGAGTCTGCAGAAATTATTATCCCCTTTCACCCGGGCTTCGACATGGATGGGGTGAAATATATTGTTCCGCAACGGGGCGACAAGAAGAAGTTGCTGGAGCTTTCGGAACGCAATGCCCTGCATTTCAAAATGGAAATCGAGAAGCAACGCACCCTTGTTGACCCCGAACGCCACCAGAAGCGGGTATTGAATCAGTTGAAAGACGATTTGCGGCTTCCTGCGCTGCCCGGGATTATTGAGTGCTTTGATAATTCCAATTTTCAGGGCGATTATGCCGTGGCAGCCATGGTGCAATTTGTGCAGGCAAAACCCAACAAAGCGGAATACCGGCATTTTAACATCAAAACTGTTGAAGGACCTGACGATTTTGCTTCGATGGAAGAGATTGTTTTCAGGAGATACCAGCGTTTGCTGAATGAGGGGAAAGCCTTGCCACAGCTTATCGTGATTGATGGGGGCAAGGGGCAGTTGAGTGCCGCTGTTGCAGCGCTCGAAAAGCTTGATTTGCGTGGCCGTATTGCCATCATTGGCATTGCAAAGCGGCTCGAAGAGATTTATTTTCCCGATGATTCACTTCCCATTTACATTGACAAGCGTTCCGAATCGCTCAAACTCATCCAGCAATTGCGCGACGAAGCCCACCGATTCGGGATTACCCACCACCGGAAGAAATTTGAAAAGGGACTTATTAAAACCACGTTGACCGAGATTGAAGGAATTGGCTACAACACAGCCCAAAAACTTCTGTGGAAGTTGAAATCGGTGAAGAACATAAGTCAGACCGGCTTTGACGAGATAGCTGCGATTATCGGAAAAGCAAAAGCAAAAATAGTGGTCGATTACTTTGCCGAAAGACGGGATGCTGACAGATAAAAAAAAAGCGCTTCATTGAAGCGCTTTTGAATGTTTTTTCAGGCAGTTCTTACTGCAGGGTAAAGCGAACTGGAAGGTTAAACGAAACCCTGACTGCTTTTCCGCGCTGACGACCCGGAGTCCATTTTGGCATGTTATTCACAACCCTGATGGCTTCTTCATCGCAACCACCGCCAATACCACGAAGTACTTTCACATTGGATACTTTTCCATCGGGTTCAACAACAAAATTAACAAACACACGACCCTGAATACCGCTTTCGCGGGCCATGGGGGGGTATTTGATGTTTTTGGCGATAAATTCCATCATCTTAGCTGCACCACCCGGAAATTCGGGCATTGATTCAACCACGGTAAAGATTTCAGTTTCCGAAATTTCTTCTTCATCGCGTGCTGGCGGAACATACACTTCGATTACAGTTTTCTGGTCAACGTCGACATTAATGTCAATATCATCCACTTCAACGTCATCTTCAACGATCTCAAGAACCGTTACCTGCTGTGGAGGCGGAGGTGGTGGAGGGGTGAATTTCTGCTCGGTAATCGGGATAATTTCTTCCGGAATATCTTCGGCTACCCTTTGTGTCAGATCAAGCGAGAGCGCATCGTAGCTACGATATTCAAATGCCAGAAAAACAATGGCAAGGGCAATAATCAGACCTATCTGAGTAAAAAGAACCTTTTTGTCTTCGAGGTCAGCTTTAGGTGATTTTTTAGTTTCCATAACTCATGTATTTTACGTGGATTAAACCTTAAACCAATGGCGGGGCTAAATTAGTAATTATTCGACAAATTGATGGTTATTTGTTCCTTTTTTTCGATAGAGCAGATAAAAAAGCAAAGCGCCTATTAGGCAGCCAATCACATTGGCCAGAAAATCGAAAATATTACCATCCCGTCCCAAAAAAAGATGTGACTGAAGAACTTCGGTGAGTCCGCTGTATAACACTCCGAGAATCAACACCAGACTAACAGGCTTATAACGAATTCTGCTGCCGGGATATTGTTTGCGGTGGCCCAGAAGCACCAAAAAAGTAAAAACACCAAAGATAAACAGGTGCACAGCTTTATCGGGGCTAAGCCAATCCCAGAATGAAACGATCTGAGGGAAATAATTGCCGGGAACTCCTGTGAGTACGAGTATGAAAATACCCCACAGAATTCCCGGCCATTGAAATCGGATAAATGCCTTCAAATGTATAAGGTTGGTTTAACCTTCGATTAAGGATTTGTAAGCATTGGCATCAAGAAGATTGTTGAGTTCTGATGCATCAGACATTTTAATCTTAATGATCCATCCTTTTCCGTAAGGGTCTTTGTTGACAGTTTCGGGTGCATCGGCCAGCGCTTCGTTGAATTCGGTAACAGTTCCGCTCACCGGCATAAACATATCCGACACTGTTTTAACAGCCTCAATTGTGCCGAAAGTTTCTTCAGCATCGAGGGTTTCATCAAGGGTTTCCACTTCAATGAATACAATGTCGCCCAGTTCTTTCTGTGCAAAATCGGTGATGCCAACAATGGCCAGGTCTCCTTCGACACTAATCCATTCGTGGTCTTTGGTGTACTTAAGATTTGATGGGATATTCATAAGTTTTGTTTTAAAGTATCATGGGTCAAATATACGGGTTTTTCGAGACACGTCATGATATATTTGTGTGAATATTCTATGTTAAATTTCCTGAAAAAGGCAGGAATACAGGTATTATTGTGCAAGGTTAAACCTCATGGTAATTCCGGCAAAAGTGTTCGAGTTCTTAAATTGCGATGAAACAAAAGGATCGCTCATATCGCGCTTGAAGAATGCCTGTATATTGAAGCGGTCGTTGAGCATATAGTCGGCAGTAACGTAAATGTTGATCCGATTTTGTCCGGCAGAAACCTGGCTGTTGTTTTCGTCCACACGCCTCAATGTAGTTTTGTCTTTTCTAAATCCAAGATCAAGCTTAAGCACCAGGTCGTTGTTTGTTCTGGCTGTTCTGCCACTACCGGTAACCGAAGAGATGATCAGTGCAATATTTTTAATTCTGTAGCCAGACCCGATAATTATTTCACTTCCATTGACTTCCGTAAGCTGATTGTTGATAAAACTCATTGTCAGATTGCGTTGCATCTTGTATTCTGTCCGTGCTGTCAATGTGTTGTGAAATGCCACATCTATTCCAAACAATGGTGAAAACTGTTCAGTAATGGTTATTTGCCCAATGTCGTAACGGGTAATGAATAAATTGGTGCTTGAATAGGTTTTGGTCGTATTTAAGGGGTCAAAGTCAACATTGCTGCGCCATGAACTAATGGAATAGGACGATCTGTAACCATGGGTAATGTTGATGTTTTTAAATATATTTTTCAGTGCCGGAATTTTGGTAAGACCATTGTAACTTATTGTCCAGTTTGGTATGGGAAGTTTTGGAAATGGGTTCAGGCTAATGCCGGCCGGATCATCACCTTTGTATGCTGCCAGAAAAGAATACATCAAAACTTCCTGGGCTCCAGGGCCATAGCCATAAGGAAAATTGCCGGCACCAACCGAATCATAATAATAGTTTTCGCCTTCGTTGATCCATTGCTCATTTCCATAAGCCAATCTGTTGGCAATAATTTTCCGGTATTCCAGCATATTGTCGAACAGGGGTGAATCTTCATCTTCGCCAACTTTTACAAAGGATGTTTTCCACATTCCGAACGACATACTGAAGTTGCCGCCCTGGGTAGGCGAAAATCCCCTGAAAATTCCGGAAGAGTCCATTCTGTAATATTCCTGAAAATTAAAACCGCTTGTTTTATCACCGCTGATATCAATCCTCAGTCCCGGCAAGGGTTCAATATTGATCTTATAGGCCAGATTCTCGGTAAATCGTTTTGAATATGCCTGATTGAGCACCGAATCGCGCGAGATCCAGCCATTGTCGGAAGCCATTTGTCGGATATCGGTTTCACTACCCAGGATAAAGCCCCAACCCGGGGCTCTGCTGGAAAAATTATATCCCAACAGATCGGGTTCTGGCATGAAGCCGGGCAACATCATGCCGTTGTTCTGGGTGTAGTTGAGCGAGCCTTTCTTTACGCTCATTGCCAGTTTCAGAAACTGATCGCCAATAATTTTAAAATAGTTGACCCTGGGCCCGGAAGCTAATGAATCGGCAGGTGTTTCTGCAGTCTGTTCAGGATTGGTTCTTTCGGGGCGCTTCATTTGATCGATGGAACGTGGTGTAGGTCCACTACCACGTGCTCCTTTGGCCGGTGTGTTGAGTCCCTTGAGGTAATTGATTTTGTTGTAGAGCTTAACGAGATCAAGATTTCCGTTGAGTTGTTTCGTGTTCTGATTTGCTATCGTGTTGCCAATTCTGTCCTGCACCGACAAGGGTGAAGCGGTCCAGGTAAAAGTCCCCTGATATCCTGCAGTAGCCGTTATCCAGTTAAATATGGGGATTTTGTTTATCGGGATGGTATAATTAAGCTTAACGATCTGGTTATAATTACTTTTTGACCCAAAACGGTAAATTTCATCCATGATGGTGTCGCGGTTGAGCTTCCACTCCTCCGATCCCCTTTCCGGGTTTCCTGAAGGTTCATAAATGTAGGCATTGGCACCTGCGCTGAAGTCGAAGGTGAGGCCTTTGGTTAAATCGAACTTTAAATCATAATTTCTGTTCCATGTCCAGGTTTTGGCACTGATAGGATAGGTAATGATATCGCCCTCGCTTTTGTTCCGGAATTTTTTGTTGTTGTTGCTCCGGTTCATGTCTGTCCGGAAAGCAAAATTCTTTGGCAGATAATAAAAATTGAAATCTTTGATAAGCTGAAAAGCTGGTTTACGCGCCCAGCCAGCCTTGTTGAACGGCTGCACAATTTTCGGACTATTAGAAAAGTTATAGCCAATTCCTCCGCGGTAATTTTTTCTGAGATCGAACTCCAG
This sequence comes from Bacteroidales bacterium UBA6192, assembly GCA_002422725.1. GTDB lineage: Bacteria > Bacteroidota > Bacteroidia > Bacteroidales > F082 > UBA6192. The sequence continues at coordinate 52,594 of DITE01000019.1, read as the reverse complement.
ATCAATGTTTCTCTGATAGATTTCGCTGTAAGCGTATGATACGCTCAGGTTTTCGATGTCGTAAATCTTAGGTGGACTGGCATTTCCCACCCTGACCTTCCTGACATTGATGAAATTGATGTTTTTACGCTGAGTATAGTCTTTCACGATACGACTCAGTGAATCCTTCTGCGACTTTGTTGCATAGGAATCGAGATCGTCTTTGAGTTTAATGTCAGGATCGAGTGGGTTGTACTCCGGTTTGATATGCGATTCGCCATAGTCAATGTGCATGGGTATTTTTACGCCGGTTTTGGCAGGCAGAAATTTTCCCAGGTCAATGTCAGTTGCGATATCGAAACTGGTGGTGGCCTGGCGCGCTGTTTCGTTCACCTTCATGTCGAGGCTCCCGAAACCCGGACTGCTGTGTGCACCGGAAACCACCACACGACCAACATCGGCAAGCATGGTTTCAACCCGCGCTGTGGCAGCCCATCCTCCTTTATTGTCAAAGTCGCTAACCCTCAATTCATTCACCCAGATGATCGCGCTTTTTGAATTGCCATCGTCATTTGAGCTTATGCTTAATCGTTTGGGATTCCTGACGCCAATCATAATGCCATTGATATCGCTTATGCTTGGGCTTCCCAATACTTTCACAATGTGATCACCAATGTATTCGATGTAGGGATAATTGAGTCTGATGTCGGAGTTGGGATCGCGCATGGCGATATTGCGGTTTTGTTTCACCGATACGAGTTGTTCAAGATCAATTTCAAAGCGGTTGCTTTCGGGCCAGATTGCCTCAGCATCAAGGTAGGTTGTGCCCCAAGGGGTGAAGGAAAGGGGAATCTCATACTCGTAATAGTTTTCAGTGAAATCGTTGCCCAGCCTGATGAATACGGTGAGGTCGCCATATTCCAGATTTTCCGCTTCAATCAGCTTTTCAGCATGCACATACATTTTCAGTTTCTTGTATTGCCTGAAATCAAAATCGGTGGTTTTGAAAGCAGCCCTGGCATCACCATCGAGCAGATTGTCGACTGTAAACTGCATGGACTGTTCATTCAGCTGAACCAAACTGGTTGTACCATAGTTGATTTCACGATCGATGCCTGGAGGCACAACATAGGGGATAGGTTCGCGCCTGCCATTTTCTTCGATATTGACAGCTGCAATATCAAAACGGGTTCCGTTGGCATCGTCGTTAACCAGGTATTCGCCCGGAGATTCAAGGTTGTAGCGGTATTTGCGCCATTCGCCCCTGACGAGTTCGAGTGTTGCAAAACGTGCAACAATTGGTTTTTCAAACCCATTAAAGAACATTCTGATGAAACGGATGGAACGGAAATCCTGTATGCTGCCGACAATCCGTTCTGGTTGGTTCAAAGGAATTTTAAACTGATACCATTTGACTTCACCAACTTCTCCGTTCGAAAGTGGTATTCCAACAGCTTCCTGAATGTCGGCGATAAAATTTTCACCTACAACCATTTTATTGGGATCGAGGCGTATACGGTATTGGAAATAGCGTTCTGCTTCGCTCAGTGTGTTGTCGCGGTTGATGTCCTCAACATTGGGCATTGAGGTGGCACTGGTTGGATAGTTTTCCGGATTCTGATCATCGGTAGGGGAGTTGCCATCAGGGCCGTTGAAATTCTTATAGCGCTCTAATATGCTCGAATAGCGCGAGTCGCTGTCGAGTTGTGAACCCCTGAAATACTGAAAATTATCAGCTGAAGGATCTTCAAGGGCATTCTGGTAGGCTTCGGATTGTGCGCCAAACTGATCGCGGATAATGTCGAGGAAGTTGGGGGCATGAAAAGAGCGCTCATCAAGGTCGCGGAGCCCATCATATCCCACATCCTGGAATTGCCTGGAACCACCAATACTGCTGAACGATTCCACCAGTGCCTGTATGGTGGGGACGCGTCCCCAAATTGTTGTGTCAACATTCTCAACAACTTCGGAGGTAGGCAGGCCATTCTCGTAAAACTTGCGGCCATCGCGTAAAATGTCCTCCGATATATCGCCGAGGTTGATATACAAATCGCCGGCATTGTCGGGGTCTTCGGTAAAAGGATCCATCATCCAGAACTCGATGTACTCGATGTTGGTAGCCTCGAAATCCGTTGATTCAATACGACGCATGATACCTCCCCAGCGGGTTTCAGGACTCTCAAGGAAACCTTGCTGGTTGATACCACGTGAGTAGGTGTTAGGCAAAACATCGAAGTTATACGGTCCCCTTTCTGATGGATAATAGGCCAGATTCAGGACAGCGATATTGGTCGGAATGCCGGATGGTAATTGTTTATTGGGAAAAACTTCTGTTTCAAGTACCTGGCGGACACTGTTTTTCGAAAGTTCATTCTTATCAACATTTCCTGGTCTTAAGGTGCCGAACCGGTCGTAAAATAGCGGGTCGATAATGTACCAGGCTAATTTTGCGCGGTTTTTGCCATAATTAAGCTGGGAACCCGGGCCGGCTTCCGGAAAAGCATCGAGCTGTCCCTGAGGTGTACTGGCCAGAAACCAGGTGTTTGGCTGCCGCAGGTCGATGGTGGATTTAGCGCCTTCAAAATCATCAATATAGGAAGTCCCTGTTTTTCCAACGGCACGTGAATGTCCGGGCAGAAAGTGCGCAAACTCACCGTCGAAATTGATTCTGGAAATTTCTTTTGTGCTGATACCAGGGATTTTATCTATCATTTTGGTAAGCCAGCGCGACTGGGTGCGATAGCTCATATCAAGTCCATAAATTGTGTTTGAAATGGGGTCATCGCCATAATTCACCTTTTGTGTCAGTGGTCTTTCGTGCAGGTTGAGCAGGGTTCCGCCAATCTTGAAATCCTTATTGATTTCGTGGTCAACACGCAACCCCATCATTCTTTTTTGCTGAATGGCAAACATGGTGTTGCTTTCGAGCGAGATATTGATGGGTGTGCCTGAGCTGAGTATTCCTTCATTGATAATACGCACGCGCCCAAGGGTATAGTCAACGGTGTAATCCACATTTTCTGAAAGGGGCACTCCGCCTGCTGTAACCCGAACCGAGCCCTGTGGGACATTCAATGCATTCAGGTTGATTTCGCTGCCTGACTGAGATTTGTAGAAACCCTCAAGAATAAATTTATTTTTTTCAGGAAATTGCTCGGCACCTGCTTTGGTTAAGGTATACAGGGAATCATAGGCATATTTGTTGGCAAGATCGGGGTCGTCGGCAAAAATATTCTTGCGGATATGACTGCCAAAAGGCTCCAGCACAGTAAAATAAATCCTGCCATTGGACGAATTAATTGTTCCCCCTCCTGTTGCGGCATTGTCAAGAAAATCGAACACCCCGTCGCCACCTTTCACAGGATTGGTCTGTTGGTTTAGATTGTCGAGGTTCATGAGGTGAATCAGCGGAACTCCCTTTACCTCGTCCTTTCCTTCCGAGAAATACCCTGTTGGAACACCATTTTCATTTCCTTTGAAGAGGATGTTGAAGGTAAAATCATCCCGATTAACCTGAAAAGCCCTGATTGAATACACGTTTTTCATCATCAGGTTCCACATGGGCATACGGGTATTGATCGAAGTACTCTTCAACAATTTCGCCGCCAGACAATTGGGTGTGTTAATACCCTGATCGGAAAATTCACCCACCTGAAAAATACTATCATAACCGATAACAGTGTACTGGTAAGCCACAGCCAGTGTCTGATCGGCATTCAACGAGGTGTTGAGCGAAATGAAACCAAGTTTACTATTAAATGAAAATTCGGTAGGGCTAAGTTTACGCGCATTTTCAACTTTTTCGAAGTCCTGTCCGGGAACTAAATAGCCATTTTTACCAATATTCAAAGGGTCGCCTGTAAGATAAGCGGTTACACTGTTGATATTTCTGATACTCGCTGTGTCGAGGCGGCTAACCAGGTTATTCGAACGGTTGGTCGGCAGGGGTGGGCCAATGGTTGGCTGAATTGCCTTGTTGAAAATCCATTCTGATTTGCCCTCACCCAGGTCGGTAAATGCAACGATATTGCGGTTTTCAGTTACCGGAGCACCAATATTTGTTACCCATACCTCCACTTTGGTAATGTTGATATCCGACGAAACAATGGGAAGTGTCTGAAGTGCATCTTCGTATCGTTCGCGGAAGTATTGGTTGACGAAGAAGTGTCTGTTTTCTTCGTAATCGAGACTGCTCAGTTTAAATTCATTTGTCTGGGCACCGCCCTGGACAGTGATGTTTTTTGTTTCGCTTTCCTGCTGTGAGAAAACAGTGGTAAGTGTTGTCCTGCCAAACTGCATTTTGGTTTTAATACCAAACAAAGATTGGCTTCCACTGATAAGTGTGGTATTCAGCGGCATGCTCACATTGCCGGCTTCGATCAGCTTAATAATCTCATCTTCTTTTCCTTCGTATTTTAGGGCAAGTTTGTTCTCGAACTGAAAAGTAGCTTCGGTGTTGTAATTTGTTTTGAACTCTATTTTATCGCCAATCTTGGCAATAACGTTCATTTGGATTTTCTGATTAAAATCAAAGTTGGTTGTGCGTCGTTGCCTGACATCCAGCTGGGGATCTTCGCGGTTCACACTGCGCACACCGAAAGTTATTTCGGCAGAACCTTGGGGACGTATGTCGATGGTGTTGCCGCCGAAAATCCGGTCGAAAGCTTCTCCGCCGATATAGATAGCCGGAATAATGGAAGAAGCAGTCTGGGGATCAGTTGAGGTGGTCCTTTCTTTCCAATAATTTCTTATCCCCTTTTTGTTGTCATAATCGCGGTATTCTTTCATGTCCATCGAAACCGGTTCACGGTATTCGAAGTTGCCGACTTTCGACACAAAAACATACTCACCACTTAGCGGATCATACACGATTTCGCGCTTGATATTGGGAGGGTCTTTCAGGTAAAAGGGTGAATGGTCTTCAAGTTCCTGATATGGATCGCCCTGGTCAACCGGAACAGGGTAGACAAGAGGTGGCCGGGTGGTGTCAGGTTGCTGAGTGTTAGGGAGAAATGCAGGAACGGGGCTTTCGGGCAAGCGGTCTGAAGCAGACAAATTACCGGCTAGTACGATGGCAAAGGCTGCCACGATCATGAGTGTAAATGAGTACTTCACTAACCGGATCAATGGCTCTTCCTTTTATAAATTCCTATTAATGAACAGCATATGAGCATAAATAGCAGCCGTTACAAGATTTTTAATGTTTCTTTGATCAACAGTTCAACGGTAGGATCGGGATGTTCCCTGAGCACCCTTTCGAGGGCCTTATCGGCCTGCACCCTTCCAAAGCCAAGGATCAACAGCCCTGATAACGCTTCATCCTTCAACCTATTGTGTACCATCCCTACTTTTTCGGGGAAGGAGGCTGCTTTAGCCACCTTATCCTGGAGGTCGACCACAATACGCTGGGCTGTTTTTCCTCCGATGCCTTTGACGGATTGCAATGCAAACACATTGCCTGTTGCGATGGCATCGATCGCCTCATCTGTGCTCAGCGACGAAAGTATCATCCGCGCTGTGTTAGGGCCAACACCCGACACCGAGATCAGTTGCAGAAAAAGTGCCCTTTCGCGTTCGTCGGCAAAACCAAACAACACATGGGCATCTTCGCGCACTGCAAGATAGGTATAAAGTTTAAACCGGTTTTGATCGCCGATAGCAGCATAAGTGTTAAGTGATATATGAAGCTGATAGCCAATGCCGTTGGTTTCGATCACAACGAAAGCGGGATTTTTTTCGATTACGTTGCCTGTTATAAATGCGTACATGAAGTTGGTTTGCTTTCGTTTGCCCTGGTTGAATATCAGGGCAAAAGTACAAATATTCCGTTTATTGGTAACAAGCTAATTGAGCGTGTCTTCTTTGGGCTCTCGTGCAAGAGCTATGGCACAAAGTTCCGCAGAGAATTCACAGAGTGACACAAAGTGATAATGGAATCAGAATCAATCTTTTCTCTGTGGAACTTAGTGTCTTCTCAGTGGAGCTCCGTGCAAGAGCTATGGCACAAAGTTCCGCAGAGAATCACGGAGTGACACAAAGGGATAATGATCCTCTGCACATCTATTTTCTCTGTGGAACTTAGTGTCTTCTTTGTGGCTCTCTGTGTAATAGCTATTGTAAAACCACCATGTCTTCCTGGTGGCTCTCCGTGCAACAGCTATTTCTTCTCTTTCGATTTGATGTATACGTGTTTAATATTTGGTCTGTCCGTTACCCGCTCATCGATATCAAAATGTTTTTTGATTGATTTGATCAATGGGGTAAGTTTTTCGAATCCATAATTTCTGGGGTCAAAGTCGGGTCGTTTTTTGTTGAGAAGATTGCCAACATCACCCAGGAAAGCCCAGCCTGACTCATCTGCAACAGCATCAACGCCTGAAGAAATGAAGGCAATCATTTCATCGTTGATTTTTTGCACGGTTTCCTGTTCTTTAAGCCCGGATAGCTGTGGACGGGGCGCAGAGGTGTTTTTTGGCTCTGCAACGCTCTTCAGAATTTCGAGGTACACGAATTTGTCGCAGGCAACGATGAAAGGATGGGGTGTTTTTTTTTCGCCAAACCCGAACACTTTCATGCCCGATTCACGCAGTCTTGTTGCCAGCCTGGTAAAATCGCTATCACTCGACACGATGCAAAATCCATCCACCTTGCCGGTGTATAGAATGTCCATTGCATCGATAATCATAGCCGAATCGGTTGCGTTTTTACCGGTAGTGTAGCCGTATTGTTGAATTGGTGTGATGGCATTTTCGAGCAGGATATTCTTCCAGCCTCCCAGATTGGGCCTTGTCCAGTCGCCGTAAATCCTTTTGAAAGTAGGCACACCATATTTGGCAATTTCTTCCATCATGCCTTTCATGTGAGCATGGGGAACATTGTCGGCATCGATAATCACAGCCAGTTTTAAATCACGGTTGGTTTCCATTTGCATTATTTCATCATTAAAAGAAAGTATAAATTTAGGAAGAAAATGCAAGACTGAGCAATTTCTATCGGTTTTATTTCTTCCTGTCAAAATACTGCTTGCCTAAAAATCCAAACACAGGGATCAAAATCACCGTGACCACCATTGCCGGGTTGTCCTGCAGGTAAGACAGCCAGCTGCGAAGAGTCTGAAGAAAGCCACTGAGTTTGATTTTAATGTAGATTGTGTGGTCAGCGATATCTTTTGTAGCGCCCTCGGGTGTAATGGCTTTCACAAGCAGGATCAGACGGGCTTCGCTTGCACTGGTAATTGGTTTGATAATTAAGTAGTAAAGTTAGTTAGGAGAGAAACCCAAGTCCCATCAGGGACGAAAGAATTTTATACCGGACAGTGATAGAAAATAATATGAAATTAACTGAAAGAATGATGTCTACTAAACTTAGACTATTCTGCACAGGTTGGCAAATAGAAGGAGTTTGATTACATCGGTGGGGCCGTCATTTTTAACCCAATTCGACCAAGGATTTTAAAATCAATGCTTCAAGCTCGGTGTAATTGCGCGTTACCGGATACTGTGGGTAATCCCTCACCACATTTTCGGGAGGACAATACAGGATTCCTTTTTCTGCCTGAGCAATCATACCCATATCATTGTATGAATCGCCAATGCTAACTACCTTGTAAGTGAGGCTTTGAAATGCTTCAACAACCCTTCGTTTTGGGTCAGCTTGCCTGAGTTTATAGCCTGTGATCATTCCGTGTTGATCGGTAATCAGATTGTGGCAAAGCACCAGGGGGCTTCCTAATTTGTGGATGAAAGGCATGGCAAATTCAACAAAACTATCGGTGACAACAATAGCCTGGTTACGTCCATGTATTTTGTCGAAGAATTCACGTGCGCCAGGTAAAAGATCAAGTGAGGCGATCACGTCCTGAATGTATTTCAGGGTGATGCCGTTCTTTTTAAGAATAGCAATCCGGTAGAGCATCAATTTGTCATAGTCCGGCTCATCGCGGGTGGTAATCTTTAATGCATCAATACCTGTTTTGCGGGCCACATTTACCCAGATTTCCGGGGTAAAAACACCTTCCATGTCGAAGCAGACGATATTCATATAGTCTTGTAAATTAATGGGATGATTATGCCAAAGCTGGCAAGTGTATTGAAACGGATGATTTCATTTACAAAGTGCTCAACGTATTGAAATTCAACATACATGTCAGTTTACCTCGGTTCATAGTTTTTCATCAGGTAATCCCTGAATGATTCGTAATGGGTTGGTATGGAACCGAAATGTTCTTCCCTGTTTTCGATGCCTTCGAGGCTGAGTGGAAGCGCCGGGTCGAAACCGAGCAGTTTGATTATTTCTTCCGGAAACTTGGCCGGATGTGCTGTTTCGAGCGATACGCAGAGTTTTTCGCTCACATCGCCTGCCTGGGTCTGAAGGTAGTTTTGAAGCCCAGCCCAGCCAACGGCTCCATGTGGTTCGAGCAGGACATGGTGGTTTTCCCAGGTTTCACGAATAGTGAGCCGGGTAAGTTCATCGCTAACAGAAGTCGACCAGATGTTGTTTTGCATTGCCTGAAGATCGGCCTGTTTGTTCAAAATTCCTTTTTCGTCCATTGAACCGCCATACATAGCCACAAGTCGGGCCAGATTGCTGGGGTGACCCACATTCATGGCACTTGAAAGGCAGTTTCTGGATGGTTCAATTTTATTGTATCGACCGGATTTCAGAAACTGTGGGAACTCATCATTGCCATTTACAGCAATGACAAACTTCTCGACAGGCAGTCCCATTTGCATGGCAAGCACCCCACCCATCATGTTCCCAAAATTGCCGGAAGGAACAGAAAAAGTAATTTTTTCATTGTCTTTTGCAAGGCGCGACCAGGCATAGAAATAGTAAACCATTTGTGGTATCAGCCGGCCGATATTGATCGAGTTGGCGGATGACAAGCCAAATTGCCTGAGCAGGGGGTCGGCAAATGCCTGTTTAACAATTGCCTGACAGTCATCAAATTTGCCATCCAGCGCAAGCACATTGATGTTCTGCCCTAGTGTGGTCATTTGTTTTCGCTGGCGGTTGGTAACCTCATCTTTGGGGAAAAGTACCACAACCTTAATCCTGTCCATGCCCAGAAACGCATGGGAGATAGCACTGCCCGTGTCGCCTGATGTTGCTGTAAGGATCAGCAACCGCTTGTTGTCGCGTTTCAGGTAGTAGTTCATCAATCGTCCCATCATCCGGGCGGCAAAATCTTTGAACGAAGCAGTCGGTCCCTGATCGAGGCGCATTATAAACTGGCGTTGCTTTACATTTTCGAGTGGGATATCAAAGTTGTAGGCATCTTTTGTCATGGCGGCAAGCACATCGCGGGGTATTTCGTCGCCCATGAACCTTCCCAGCAAAACTGCTGCCATTTTGTGATACTCCATGCGTCCGAATCGCCTGATTTCGTGATCAGACAACCTTGGAACTGATTCCGGCAAATAGAGGCCGCGGTCAGGGGCTTGTCCGAAAAGAAGTGCCTGAGCAAAGCTTAAAGGCGACGATTGAAGGTTAGTGGAATGGAAAAGCATACATTATGGTTGAAGTTTGGCAGAAGATGCTCCACCGGCAGAAAACTCCGGAGAGCTGAATGCAATTTTCTTACCCTTGAGCGAGTCGAGAGATTGGCTCAGGTCACGGATAATATCATCAGGATGCTCACCACCCACACACAGACGAATCAGGTTGTCGGGTATATTGGCGATTTTGCGGCCTTCAGCACCTTGTTGCGAATGGGTGCTGATAGCCGGAATTGTAGCAACTGACTTGATACGGCCAAGGTCTGTTGCACGATAAATTCGTTGGAAAGCATCGAAAACCTGCCTGGTGGGTTTTGCACCTCCTTTCACCCTGAATGACATCAAATGTCCGTAACGGTTCACTTTTTTGCCGTAGCGCGGATCAAATTCCGAATCGGCCAGAAACATATATTGTGATGCTAAATCATGCAGCTTGTGCGATTTAAGCCCTAAATAATCAACACCTTCAATTTCCGGATGTGTTTCAAGAAATTCGGCAATCTGCTGGGTTGATGTGCTCACATTGTCCATCCTTGTGCGGATAGTCCGGATGTCGTTGATGGCCAGCATGGCATTCATGGGCGAAATGCTGGGGCCATTGTCGCGGTTTGGCAGCAATTTAGCATAGGTACAAAAATCGGCCTTCATCTCGTCATTGTCGATGTTCGATACGATATTCTTTCGTGAAATGACGGCCCCACATATTGAGAAACCACTGGTGGCCAGTGACTTGGTTACACTTTGAACAACTATATCGGCTCCATAGGCCAGAGGGCGGAGCAGGGCAGGAGTGGCTACAGTGGAATCGATAATAAGTGGCAGGTTGTATTTGTGGGCGAGTTTGGCTACTTTTTCGAGATCGAAAAATGCCAGTGATGGATTACTGGGCATTTCGCCGTAAAGAAACCGGGTGTTTTCGTCAATCCTGCTTTCCCAATCATTCAGGTCATTCGAATGAATCACCCGACGCCATTCGATGTTGTTTTCTTTCTCTTTGCGGATAGCAAACTGTTGAAAAGTGCCACCATAAACCTGGCATGTGGCCACGAAATTGATTTTACTTCCCGGTTTTTTGGGATCGGTGATCAGAAAAGGATCAACGGCACTTTGAATTGCCGCCATACCCGAGGCTGTTGCCAGACAGGAAGTTTCGAGTCCTGTCTGATATCCTTCGAGCAAGGCCAGTACCCCTTCGTAATAATACATTGATGGGTTGGCAATACGCGAGTAGCACCATGTAGGAATCATATATCCAAGGGCTGCCTCCATCTCATCTGAATTGCGGTATCCCTGCGAAGTGGACATATACACAGGCTCGATGAGTGAACCCTGATTAAAGTCGAGGGCTTCCTGCATTGAATACACACCATGAACAGCGATAGTGTCGAATCGACATTGACGCATTTGTTCCAGATATTTAGCATGCCAGGCCATGGCGCGTTTGCCGGCCTCGACAAAATGACTGACTCCGGGATTATCCATTTTTCTGTGTTTTAAGTTTGGTTTTTACAGGCAGCGAATGTAAGGAAAAATGGAGAGAATAAAAAATGGAAATTATTCAATAGAAATGGAAAAAAAATGTGATAAGCCGGCAAATGAATGTCTGTCTGTTTTTATTACTCTGATATGGCAGGCGATGCCTTTCTGAAGCCAAGCCGTTTTCCATAGGTTAGTGAGCGCCAAAGCCATTCCATTGGGCCATAACGGAATCGTTTCAGCCATAAGTCACTTAAAAACAATTGAATAATATAGATGGTAAGGGTTATGAATATACCCTGTAGTGGGCTTACTTTTCCATAAAGACCCAGCCCATAACTAAAACATAAAGTTGTTACAATAATGGATTGCATCAGGTAATTGGTAAGTGCCATGCGGCCTGTTGATGCCAGTTTCTGCCTTAACCAGCCAAAACGATTCGCTTGTGAACACATCACAATCAAAGCCAGGTATGACAATGCCAGGGCTGTTCCACCTTGTGTGTGCGAAAACATGACCAGTACATTTAGCCAGCCTGGATCGCTCTGACTGATTTGTGGTGAATAGCTTGCCAGAATGTAAGCTCCGGCTAATCCTGCCGGTAATGTGTAGGTCAGTAGTTTTTTAAAGAATGATTTGTGCAGCGCTGGTTGTGTAAGCATACCTTTTCTCATGAATATCATCCCCAACAGAAACATAGCCAGGGTGTTAGGGTAGAAAAAAATGATGCCGCCAAGCAGATTAGCATATTCTGTTAACCTGAAACGTATCTGCTCAGCGAAACTTCCATTGGCATACACTGTATAGGCTTGGTTGGTAAGATCCTTCATTGCTTGTTGCTGGGCAGCCATACTCGTGGCCATATTTTCGGCCGCCTCGGGAATATTGCGGGCCATTTCCATAAGCAGCATCAGTATACTCATGGCAACAACCGGAATAAACATGAACACAAGGCTCCAGGTAAGCAGGGTGCGGTTTGATTTCTTACGAAACCAGGTCATCACAAAGCCAAAAAGGGCATACCAAACCAGAATGTCGCCAAACCAAAGGAACACCACATGAAGTGCACCAAACAATAACAGGATCATTAAGCGGCGTCGGTAAAGTGGCAGCACCTCGCGGCTTTCGTCAATTTTTTGCAGAAATAGTTGAAATCCCATGCCGAACAACAGGGAGAACAACACATAGAACTTGCCCTCGAAAAAGAAACGGATAAACCAGGTAGCCGCTTTGCTTTCGGGATCCTGCCAGATGGAAAAATTGCCGAACATGATGGTGTGTGGGTTGCAAAAAATCGACATGTTCACCATCAATATTCCGAATAGTGCAAAACCCCTGAGCAAATCGAGCAGTTCAATGCGTTGCCTGGACGAAACGGGTTGGAATGACATACAATGAATCAATTGGTTTAACTGTCAAAATTATGTCATTGATGGTAACTACGCAATACCATCCTATGTCATACCGCCCATTTTTTTAAACAACGGTTTTCCGGATTTTAATTTAATCCAGGCTGTTTTGCTGATTCAGGTTATACCAATCAATTTTTCTGGAGAAATACATCACCAGCCCAAGAATAATGAATATGCCAATGCTTCCGATCAACAGGGCATAATCCTGCAATTGAATGATAACGAAGATGAATGAATAGAGAATCGTCAGGATTCCGCTGATCAGAAAAGTTATCTGATTCGACCTGAGAATGGCTTTCACATATCCGGCAATCAGCAACAATGTGGCAATTGCCGAAAGGATGAAGGCGGAATTAAATGTCAGGTATTCAGAGGTTGATAATAGCAAAGTGTAAAAAACTACAAGGGCAATACCTACCAGAATATATTGTATCGGGTGAATGAAAACTTTATTCAGCACCTCGATGAAGAAAAACACGAGGAAAGTAAAACCAATAAACAGGATTGCATAGCGAATTGACCGGTATGATTTCTGGTAGTTGTCAACGGGAAGCAAAAGGTCAACGCCAAAGGCAGATTCAGTAAGGGAGTGCTTGCTCCCAATCCAGGTCTGGGGATAGTTGCGGTTTAAGTGCAACACCTGCCACTGTGCTGCAAATCCGGTGTCGTCAGTTGTTCTGGTATCAGGCAAAAATGCTCCGTTAAAGCTCGGGTTGGGCCATTTGGAAGTCAGTTGAATATTGGTTGTTTTGCCAACAGGAGTGAAATACAAAAACTGACTTCCTTTCAAATTAAGATTGAATGAAAAGCTGTAATCAGCACTATCAGCATAATTCATTGTAACATTTGACTGCAAACCACTGCTCACCAAATGGTTTGTTTCCAAACCCGGATTAAACACTACAGACTGCATGTTCCAGTCCAGTTCAATCTGGTTTTTAATTCCCCTGAGGTCGCTAATACCAATTGTAAGGAAGGCCTTGTCGAACTGAATCTGGTCGATGGGCACGTCGGTTGATTCTAAGTTTAACTTGTTGAATTTGCCCGAAACCTGCAATATCGATTCATAGACAACAATTTCATAAATACTTCTTTCCCTTTTTTCGGGACGGATTTCTCCCTTAATCGTCAGTTCATCGGGCAATATGTGAATGTAATCCTTCACAGTTGTGAGTTTCATGGACCCATCTTTATCTGAGTATTCTTTCACCTGCTTCAGAAAAGGAATGGTAATAAATGGACCGGTTATCGTTTGTTCGTGACCCCATTTTGAACTTACCTCATGAATCGCCTGTCGCTGGGTTTCCTCTCTTTCGAAAATCAGGCTTTTGATCATGGCTGTAGGAATTTGAAGGAGCAGGGCAATAATGATGATTGCTGCCAGTTTCAGGTAAACGTTGTTTTTTAATGGTTTCATTTCACTGCTTTTTTTTGAATTTTTAAACGAAAACTTATTTGATATGATAAGGTTAATTTGAAATTACATGGATAAATTACTGAAATGCACATGTTTAAAAGGTCCAATGTGACTGTTAAACAAATATTACAGGTATTTATTGCCTTTTATTTCTTAAAATTACTGAAAATGAGTGGTTTTTTTCATCAGATATTTGTTGGTCCGCGCATTGATAATCAACAGTTTTTGTGTGTTATACGAACTTTTTGACCCGTAAAGATACTTTACAGTTTAACAGAAAGACCGTTTCAATGGCTTTTCTTACCTTTGCCCGGATAAAACCGGATTGAATTGCAAACACCAGCCATCAGTATTGTTGTTCCTGCCTTCAACGAAGAAGAAGGTATCGGACGTGGTCTCGACCGCATGATTGAGATGAAGCTTCACGAACGCTTCGAAGTAATTTATGTGGACGATGGTTCCACCGACAACACTTACAGCATCATACGTCAATATCCTGTTCAATGCCTGCGCCACAATATAAACAAAGGCTATGGTGCTGCTCTGAAAACCGGAATCCGCAGAGCAAAAGGCGAGAAAGTTGTGATTCTGGACAGCGATGGGCAACACGATCCTAAATACATCGAAACCCTTATCAGTATGTTGGATGAGCATGATATGGTGATTGGTGAGCGCACAGCTGATTCGTTTCAGGTAAAAAACCGGAGAGGAGGCAAACGCCTGATCCGTATGGTGGGCGAACATCTTGTTGAACAGCCATTGCCAGATTTTAATTCAGGCTTTCGTGGGTTCGATCGCAAACTGATCAGCGAGATGCTCCACATTATGCCTAATGGATTTTCGTTCTCCACCACTTCAACACTTGCATTTTTGAAAGAAGGCTACACCATCGGAACATTTCCTATTGTGGTCGAAGAAAGGATAGGCAGAAACAGCAATGTGAAATACTTTAAGGATGGATCGAAAACCATGCTTCTTTTGCTTCGTATTATTATGCTATTCAATCCATTAAAAATATTTTTCCCTGCCAGTGCAATGATTTTTATCATCGGAATGGCATGGGGAATTCTGGGCTATACCATTACGCTGCGTTTTCCTAATAGTGCCATGTTGCTGGTAATCATGGGAATGTTTATTTTCTTCTTTGGCTTGCTTGCCGACCAGATTGCCCTGCTCAACCGAACCAAACGAAACTGATGAATCATTACAATTCATCTGATCACCGAAATCCATGGTCCGATAAGGATGTAGAAATCCATTGGGATCGTGTGGCATCGGTTTACATGAAAGAAAACAACAAGGTAAAGTCTGCTCACGATCAACGGTTTAAGGAGAGTTTGCTGCATCTGAAAACAGAAGGAGTAAAAAAAGTACTCAATATTACCAGCCGCGATGCTGAGGCGGATGATTATATACGGAAAGCAAACCCTTCAGTTGAAGTGATCAATGCTGAAATATCCTCAGGCTTAATGGCTGAAGCAAGGAAGTTAAGACCAGGTGCGATACAGGTTAAAGTTGACACGTACAGCAAGCTTCCTTTCCCTGATAAGGAATTTGACCGGGTACTCAGTCTGGAAACTCTTGAACATTGTGCCGATCCCTTGGCGTTCCTTCACGAACTGCACCGTGTGAGCACCCTTGATGCGAGGCTTGTACTCAGTTGTCCGCCTGCAACAAGCGAAATCCCTTACCGGATTTTCACTTCACTTTTTGGTGGGCATGGCGAAGGACCACACCGGTTTCTGGCCTCATCCGAAGTGAAGGCCATGATGCACAAAGCAGGCTGGAATCTTTTGCTCCATAAGGGAACAGTGCTGATGCCTGTTGGTCCGGATGCCTTACAGCAATTTGGCGAAAGGTTGATCGGGGCTTTTCAGGGAAGTGTATTGGCTGAGTTGGGAATACGACAGTTTTATGTCTGTGAAAAGTATCAATAAACTCGAAAAAGTCATGCGGTCGCATCTGTGCAACCGTTGTGGAAGTTGTGTAGGGCTTTCCTCAGGGAGTGTTGTGTTTGCCGACAAAACCGGTGCATATCGTCCCGAAATTACAGGTCCTGTCAACGATGCTCGTGCCGATTTACTGTGGGAGGCTTGTCCGGGAAAGGAATTCAGTTTCCCGGTTTACAGGCAAAAGTTTTATCCGGATGCCCCGTTTTTTCACGAGTTCATCGGGCCATACCATCGTATAGGCATTGGTTATGCTACCGACTTTTCAACACGGAGCAAGGGTGCCTCAGGCGGAATAATTTCAGCTATCCTGATCTGGCTACTCGAAAAAAAAATGATCGAAGGGGCTGTTGTTCTGGGTATGTCGGAATCAGAGCCCTGGCTTACTCAGGCTTTTATTGCCACCACCCGGGAAGAAATTCTTGCAGCTGCCCAAAGCAAATACATCATTAGCTCAGTCAATGATATTTTGCCCGAAATGGAAGCCTTTGAAGGCAGGCTTGCCTATGTGGGGCTGCCGGGGCAAATACAGTCGATCCGAAAACTACAGTCAATCAATCATCCTTCGGTCAAAAATATCCGGTACATCTTTGGCCCATTCTACGGCAACACCCTGCACTTTTCGTCCATCAACAGTTTTCTTCGCACTTATGGCGAAAAGGATTACCGACAGATTACCAAACTTTACTTCCGTTATGGCGAATGGCCTGGCAATATGCGTGTGGAAATGAAATCGGGCAGGGTTATCGAACTGAAAAAATTTCATGCGAACTATTTGATACCATTTCATATACTGCGAAATAGCCTCTATTGTACCGATCTGACAAATGAGTTTACCGACATATCGGGTGGCGATGCCTGGGCACCGGTTTATGAAGAAAGGGGAAAAGGCTTCTCTATGGTCATCAGCCGTTCAACAGTTGGCGACAAGATATTGGGACAAATGATCCGCGAAGGCGCGCTTAGTTTTGAGCCAATTGGTGAGCAGGAGGCCATTACCATGCATTCGCACGGCTATGATTTTAAGAAAAGGGGTGGTTTTATTCGCATTCGTTTCAGAAAATGGCTCGGGAAGCCTGTGCCTGATTTTGGTTATACAATTCAGGGATTTGCTTTCTCACGCATTGTTATGGAATTGATTATTAGTAGTTTATTTATATTAATGGGAACCCGCTTATCACGCTGGATGGTTGAGCAGTTTCCGCCTGCCTTCATTGGAGGAATTTTCGAACGCACACGCAACATCTGGAAAAAGTCGACTCATACAATCAAAAGAAGCAAATTGCAGGAGCAATAATTATGGGAAAATCAACCCGAAGTTTAATTTTTAAATTATCCGGATCAGTCCTGATTCTGTACCTGCTTTTTCGGTTTATCGATATTGATACCTCTGGGTTTATCAACATTGTGAAGAATATTCATATTCCTTTTTACCTGTTGTCCTTGTCGGGAGTTGTCATCGTTTTGGCCGTGAAAAGTTACCGCTGGCATTGGATTATCCGGGGCGAAGGCTATTATTATCCCTTAACAAAGTCTTTTGCGGCCTACATGGCTTCGTTTACCATCGGACTTGTTACTCCAGGACGTATTGGTGAGATTGCCCGCCTTTACTACCTCCGTGAGTCGGTTGATATGGAGTTTCTGCCATCATTCCGCACCATTGTTACCGACAGGATTTTCGATCTGGGTGTACTGGTTATGCTTTCATTTGCCGGTTTGATTTTATACAGCCAGATAGGGATCGGAAGTCCTTATGTGGCTGTTTTAATTGGTGTTGTGGTTTTTTTTGCCGGATTGTTGCTGACAGCCTGGATTATTAGTCAACTGATGAAGAAGCCGGGTATTGCAAAAATGACATTACCGAGGTTTCTGCACGACTGTCTGCGTCAGGCTGTTCATGGAAAAGCTACCATGTTGTGGCTGATCACATTGCTGGCCTATCTCATCTATTACGGAGCAATCTGGTTGATATTTAAGTCGCTGGGAATGAATATGCCTATTGTTGATGTGGCTATCATCCTGAGTATAGTCGGATTGGCTACCTTATTGCCCATTTCTTTTGCCGGCTTTGGAACCAGAGAGTTCAGTCTGGTTTATCTGCTTGGCTTCTACGGAATTTCGGCTGAAACAGCACTATCATTCTCTATCCTTCAATTTGGAGCTTTCTTTCTTTGGGGAGGCATTATCGGGCTGGTTTTTTGGGTGCTTATGCCCATATCGATGGATGAGCTAAAAAAGGATGCTGTTGTGATAAAAAAGATGATCAGCAGGAAGAACCAATAGACTCCTCAAGATTCTATCATATAATTACCTTAATACGTGTTACCGAATTGTTTTTTTTACACATTTGTATCCTGATCGTCTATTGAATCAACCCCATGAAACTTGTGAAGCAAATCAGCCTGAAAAATGTAACCCGAAAACTGGCTTTTAAACCCGGCTGGTCCAAGATGGTGATTCTGACTATTGCGATAGTTATTACTTATATCAATTTTAACAATCACATCTGGTTAAGAGACAAAAAAGCCATTGCCCATGATGTGCTGGCGTATTACAGCTATCTCCCTGCAGCATTTATTTATCAGGATCTTACCTTCGCGTTTATAGATGAAAACCCTGAATTTTTCAAGGACAAAATGTATAATTCAAAGACGAGCGATGGATCGCGGTATCAGAAAATGACCATGGGATTGGCTTTTATGTTTCTCCCGTTTTTCCTGGCAGGACATGCATCAGCGTTACTCTTTGGTTTTGAGGCAAGTGGTTACAGTGTGCCATACTATTTCTTTGTCGTTTTCAGTTCATTGGCCTGGTTAGTGTTGGGGTTGTTTTTCTTGCGTAAAATACTTCTTGAGTTTTTTCCCGATTGGCTTACAGCTGTTACCATGACAATTGTTGTATTTGCGACCAATTTGCTTTATTACACCACCCTTGAAGCCACAATGCCCCATGCTTATAATTTTGCGTTGGTTGCTGTTTTTCTTTGGCTTACCATATCGTGGTACAGGAATCCAACCCGGCAAAAAGCTGTATTGCTTGGTTTGGTTATTGGGATGATCGTGTTGATCAGGCCAGTGAATGGGATTATCGCCCTGGTCTTTATTCTGTATGGTATAAAATCATTGGATGACATCGGCTTGAGAGTGAGGTTCTTCATCAAAAAAATTCCTCACTTGCTGTTGATTACGGGGTTTTCGTTTCTGGTTGTGCTGCCTCAGTTGATCTTTTGGAAGGTTAATACAGGCAACTGGTTATTTTATTCTTATGGTGGCGAGGGATTTTTCTTCAATAACCCTCAGATTATCGGGGGATTGTTCAGCTATCGCAAAGGATGGCTGATTTATACACCTGTTATGATTTTTGCTTTAATTGGGTTTCTAACATTAAAAGGAAAACTGGGAGATTTCCGTTTGCCTTTTCTGGTTTATTTTCCCCTGGGTTTTTACGTAATTTTCTCCTGGTGGTGCTGGTGGTATGGAGGGAGTTTCGGATCGAGGCCTATGGTTGATTCCTACGCATTGCTGGCAATTCCCCTGGCAGGGTTTATTTCCTCTGCTCACCAGCGCTCTGTTTGGTTGAGGAGGGCACTTTATCTGGTTTTTATTTTCATGATGATGCTGAACTTTTTACAGACCTATCAGTATAAAAAGGGCATTGTCCATTACGACTCCATGTCGAAGGCATCTTACTGGTATAGCTTTGGAAAATTGAAGGTTGATGCAGCTTACTGGGATTTATTAGAACCAGTTGATTATAAATTACTGATCGAAGGGATCTATCAGACAGTCCCTGTCAGAAAAAAGACGATCAGAGGTGATGCATCGACCGATTTTGAGTCTGTCGATAAAAAAGGAACAAGTTTTATGTCGTCCGATGGGCATTATCATTTCAATGGCGCAACTTTTCAGACATCCTCTGTATCGCGATCGGGAAATCATTCCTTACTGCTTTTTGGTGAGGAAAAGTATGGTGCCGGAATTGATTTTTATGTCAGAACAAATGAAAAATACAGACTTACAGTTTGGAAACACCCCGCAAACGCGAATGCGGCTCTTACAATAGTGTCATACAATGCATCGGATTTTACCAAGGTTTTGGTTGATCCTGTTGAGATTGATGCGGACGGGTGGGGTAAAATAGAAATTATGGCAACTTTGCCCGACACGCTAAAAGAGTTTAAGTTTAAGGCATTTGTCTGGAACAGAAGTTCAGATACCGTATATTTTGATGATTTGAAAATCGAGTATCTGGGAAGAGACTAATTCCTTGCTATTCGTAAAAATAAACCCTCTTTACTCTCCTTGAAATCCGGGTTAGTATTTCGTAAGGAATAGTTCCCGAATCGGCTGAGATAACTGATATGGGATAAGATTCATCGAAGATAACAACACTGTCACCCTCACAGGCCTCAATACCATTCAGATTAACCATACACATATCCATACAAATATCTCCAATGATGGGCGCTAAGGCTCCATTGATACGGAGTTTGCCTGCTCCGTTGCCAAGTTGGCGCGACAGTCCGTCGGCATATCCGATAGGTACTATGCCAATACGGGTGTTTTGATCCACAAAACTGCTTCTGTTGTATCCAACGCTCTCGTTTGGTTCAATTTCTTTAATCTGCGAGATGCTCGATTTTAATGACAAAACTGTTGCCAATTGATCAGCCTCTAGGCCAGTTGTTGGAACGCCATAAAGCCCGATTCCAATCCTGACCATTTCGAATTGTGCCTGAGGAAATCTGCTGATTCCGGCTGAATTGAGAATGTGTCGGATAACCGGATGAGCCATCTCACGGATGATACGGGTGCTCATATTTTCAAACCGCGAAAACTGCAGTTGTGTAAAAGCATCATGTTCACTCTTGTCGCTGGCAGCAAGGTGCGAAAACAAAGATTGAACGTAAAGCATCGGGTTTTCTTTTAGCCTTTGGATCAAGGCATCCATATCCCCTTCACAGAAACCAAGCCGGTGCATGCCTGTGTCGAGCTTGAGATGGATTTTCACCGGTTTATTTTTGGGTAAAGCGGTCTGCGATATGGTTTCTTCCAGCAAATCCAGAACCCTGAAACTGAATATTTCCGGCTCAAGCTGGTGCTTGATCATGGCATCAAAGCTGTTTTCTTCGGGACTCATCACCATGATCGGAGTTGTGATACCGGCTTTCCGCAGTTCAACACCTTCGTCAGCATAGGCCACAGCCAGATAGTCAACGTGATGAAATTGAAGCACATTGGCAATTTCATAGCTTCCACTACCATATCCAAAAGCTTTGACCATAGCCATTACCTTCGTTTCGGGCAAGAGTTTTGATTTATAGTGATTCAGGTTGCTTACAAGATGATTGAGGTTGATTTCGAGAACTGTTTCATGGGCTTTTTGTTGCAACAGATTACTGATACGCTCAAATTCAAACAAACGGGCACCTTTGAGTAAAACAGTCTGGTTGCTTAATGAAGCAAAGGCGAACCTGCTGATGAAAGCATCAGTATCTTCATAAAACTCCTTATCTATATTGAACTTATCCTGTTGCCGGCTGATAGCAGGTCCAATGCCAATAATTCTGTCAATCCCTTTGGCTTCGAGCAGGCCGGAAATATGGGTATACAGGTCAACCTCATTTCGCCCGCTCTGCAAAATATCAGATAAGATGATTGTTCTTTCGCGATGTTGGTTCTGCTGGTTTAGCAAATCGAGGGCAATGCTCACCGAGTTGATGTCCGAATTGTAGAAATCATTGATTATTGTACAGTTATTAATGCCCTCCTTCAGTTCGAGCCTCATGGCAACTGTCAGCAGATGATTCATCCTTTCGTGTATCACGGACTGCTCGTAACCCAGAAGCAGCATCACTGTCCAGCAGTGAATGGCGTTTTCGATGGATGCCCCGTCGGTGAAAGGAATGGTGATATGAATCGGATTTGATTGATAGACAGCATGAATCGTAGTAGAATTAGCCGATTTATCCATATTCCCGATGGAAAGATCAGCCTCATTGTGCTGGCCCCAGCTGAAGGCTTTGATTTGTCTGCTTAGTCCCGATTTGATAAAAACTTCCTGAATATCTTTGTGGTCAGTACAATACACCAATGTATCAACTTTGGTAAACAGCTTGAGTTTTTCGCCGGCTTTCTGGATGCTCTGAATGAAGTTTTCATCATGAGCCTGCCCTAAATTGGTATAAATGCCAATTGTCGGCTTGATAATGGCCTGTAGTTTGTCCATCTCCTCCGGTTCAGATATACCGGCTTCAAATATTGCCAAATCATGCTGATCATCCATTTGCCATACCGATAGCGGCACACCAATCTGGGAATTGTAGCTTTTCGGACTTCTAACAACCACTTTATCCGGACTTAAAAGCTGAAACAACCATTCTTTTACGATGGTTTTGCCGTTGCTTCCGGTTATTCCAATTACTGGGATCTGAAAATTTGAACGGTGATATGCTGCGAGTTGCTGGAGGGCAACAAGGGTATGGTGCACCACAACAAACGAAGCCCCTTTGAGTGATTTTCGGTCTGAAGGTAATTGGCTGACAACAAAAGAGCGAAGGCCTTTTTCGTAAAGCTGGTGAATGTATTTGTGCCCGTTGTTTCGCTGACTCACCAAGGCAAAAAACAAGGTGTCGGGGGCAGCAATTAGCTGTCGGCTATCGATAAGGATATCAGAAATAACATAGTCTTCTGTGTGGTCTTTGACTATTTTGCCTTTTACGATGAGGGCAATCTGGCTCAGGCTGTATGTTTTGTGAAGCATGCGGTATTATTCAGAAGACAACGAACCTTTGGGAATACTTAGTACGTTTGATGTAAGGTTTTTGTGTTCCTGTCTCATTCTGGCGATATCAACTGCAAGATAGATTGCCTGACGAAATGATTCGGCAGATGCAATATTTTTTCCGGCCAACTCATAAGCAGTTCCATGAGCAGGTGAGGTTCTCACATAGGCAAGGCCTGCTGTGAAATTAACTCCACCATCAAAAGCAATACTTTTAAACGGTGTAAGACCCTGATCGTGATACATGGAAACTACTGCATCATATTTTTTCCAGCTTCCTGCGCCAAAAAAACCATCGGCAGGAAATGGGCCAAAGACAAGCAACCCCCGGGTTTTAGCATGTGCCAGGGCAGGTGCGATGATATCCAATTCTTCCTTCCCGAGTAATCCTCCGTCACCGGCATGTGGATTAAGGCCAAGGACGGCAATCCTGGGTTTGGTAATTCCAAAGTCCTGAATGAGACTGTTGTTAAGAATATGAAGCTTACTCAGGATAAGTTTCTCGGTAATTTTTGACGAAACTTCATTCAGCGGTATATGTCCTGTCAGGGTGGCAACCCTGAGTTGTTGCCACACCATCACCATCAGGGGCTCATCTTTTCCAAATCGTTCGGCAAGGAATTCAGTATGTCCGGGAAAGTGAAAGGTATCAGCCTGTATGTTTTGTTTGTTGATGGGTGCGGTAACCAGGGCGTCAATAACACCGGCTTTCAGATCTGTGACGGCCATTTCGAGTGCCATGAGAGCCGCTTTCCCGGCTACTTCAGTCGACATTCCAAGATCAATCTTCAAATCCTGTTCTGTGCAGTTTACAATATTAATTCTTTTTGGATGGGCATTTTGTGCACTCCTGATCAGGTTGAAATTGAAATCGCCGACATCCATATTTTTTTTATGGAAGGAAGCCACTTTTGAATGTCCGTAAACTATCGGGGTAACAAAATCGAGCATTCTCTGATCTGAAAGAGATTTGATAATTACTTCGTAACCAATGCCATTGATATCACCATGGGTAATACCTAATCTGATCCTGTTTTCTGTATTGTACACATCTGTCATTTCCATCTTTGCCTGAATATAGGGGAACAAAGGTAAGCCTTTTCCTGTTGAGGCATTAATGAATGAACCGAAAATGTACTGAATTCACCAATATAAAAAACCCTAGTTTTTCGGCAAGGGTTTTATGTTGTGTAGATGTTTAACACTGATTGATAACCCTTAAGCATTTCTCAGGTGGATTGAGCCATAACAATTTGCCAATGATTAATAAATCAATATGTTTGAGTCTGATCAGAAAAATCCTACAAACCTATATAGGTGAGGAATTCTTCTTTAACTTTTTCGTTCTTAAACTTTCCGGAATATTCTGCTGTCACGGTGGCGCTGCTCTCATCCTGTATGCCTCGGCTGGAAACACACATATGTCTGGCATCAATAACCACGGCTACATCTTCTGTTTCAAGGGCTTTTTTTAATTCTTCGGCAATCTGCACAGTAAGACGCTCCTGGACCTGAGGCCGACGTGCGAAATAGTCAACAATGCGGTTTATTTTTGACAACCCGATTACTTTTCCGCTCGACATGTAAGCCACATGAGCTTTACCAACGATGGGAAGGAAGTGATGCTCACATGTTGAATTCAGGCTGATGTTTTTTTCTACCAGCATCTGACCATACCTGAATTTGTTTTCAAATACGGACATTTTGGGCTTGTTCTGTGGATTGAGTCCTTGAAATATTTCTTTCACGTACATTTTGGCAACGCGGTGCGGAGTCCCCATCAGGCTGTCATCATTTAAATCCAGACCTAAGGTGAGCATGATCTGCTCAAAATGCTTCTCAATTATTTCCATCTTTTTGTCATCGGTCAAGTCAAATGCGTCTTCCCGCATTGGTGTTTCGATGCTTGTTGCAATGTGTTCGTCGCCCAGAAAATCGACATGGTTCCATACCTGTTCGTGATTTCCGTTTAAGCTAATTCCTTTTTTTTCTATGACGTCGAGGATATTTCCGTTGAATTTCATTTTAGTTTATGTTAATGTGATAGCTTAAACAAGATTCAATCAATTTTGTTTAACGAAGACTAATAAATATTAAACAAAATTGTTTTGACGGACTCAACAATAACTAAACTTATTGTATTGGTTATAGATATTGGCAAAGCAAATGAATCAATCAGATAAGGAGCAAAAAGGATTCTGAAAACGGGCTTTCAGAGTTCAAGTGCCTTGTTCAGTGTGTTGATAATCAGTTTCTCCATAAAGGGACGATAATCGCCGGCAAACTTCTCTGTTACCCTGTTTGCAATCATCACACAAATTGTAAGTGCTTCGTGTCCAAGCATTCTGCTTAAACCATACAGGGCCGAGGACTCCATCTCGAAATTTGTAATTCTATTTCCTTGATAATTAAAACTTTCCATATGATTGTTGATCATAGGATGACCCAAAGGCAGACGTAGCGATCGACCCTGAGGCCCATAAAAGCCGGGAGCAGTTGCTGTAATGCCCTTTACACAATCATTTGCAAATGTATTCAATAGTCTTTCAGAGGCTTTCACAATATATGGCGATGGAAGGTTCGATGGCCAATGCATGTGTTTTTTGAAGGCTGTTGTCATATCGTGCTCAATAACGGCCTCAGCGTTGTCGTAAAAAAATATCATCCCATCCAAACCAAGAGCATAAGCTCCTGCCACATAACTATCACCTACATCAATATCATCTTGCAAAGCCCCTGAAGTTCCAATCCGGATCAGATTCAGGCTGGTGTGTTTTTCTTTCAGGGTTCTGTTTTTCAAATCAATATTTACCAGAGCATCCAGCTCATTCATGACAATATCAATGTTGTCTGTCCCCATTCCTGTTGACATGACTGTCATTTTTTTTCCTTTAAAGGTGCCGGTATGGGTGATTATTTCGCGATTATGCACTTTATGTTCTATGGTATCGAAGAATGAGGATACGATCTGAACTCGCTGTGGGTCGCCTACTAACATAATCGTTTCAGCAACCTGACCGGGCTTAAGACGAAGGTGATACATTGATCCATCAGTATGCAAAACAAGCTGGGATTCAGGGATTCGGGACATTTTGGTTAATTTTGAATACTAAATTTAATTAAATACTTTTGCAAAAATAACAAACAACAAACAACCATGACCACAAAACCCAATTCCCTGCTTATTCCTGTTGATTTCAATGAACAATCTATGATTGCCCTCGAACAGTCATACAATATGGCCAAATTGCTTGGTTATGAAATTGTCCTGCTCTACGTTATTGAAGAAAGCGATCTTCTGAGCGGATTATTTTCGGGCGATCAAAATCAGGAAATGTTCATGAAGATCAATGAGAAGCTTGAAGAAACTGCTGCGGAAGTAAGTGTGAAATCAGGTGTGAATGTTACACCGCTGCTTTCCAGAGGGAAAGTGTCGGCAACCATCCTCAAGGTTGCTGAAGATTATAACTCACGGTTTATCCTGATGGGCACAAATGATTCTGCGGAGCGTTTGCGCCTCGATAAAAATCAGATTGGCGCCAACACATCACGTGTTATCCGTCAATCGCGAATACCTGTGATTTCCATCAATGGCAAGCACCATTATAATGGTTGCAGAAGTATTCTGCTACCGCTCGACCTGACCAAGGAAACCAGACAAAAGGTAACTTATGCCATAGAAATGGCTAAATTGTTTAGTGCAACCATTAAGGTTTTGTCAGTGCTTTGGGATAAAAACGACAAAGACATCATTAACCAGTTGCAAAATCAGCTCTTGCAGGTTAAGAATTTCATTGAAGAAGTAAATATACATTGTCAGACCGAGATTGTCGAAATCGAAGAAGGATCTGCCGGTCTTGGTTCAACAATTCTCGATTATGCGCGAAAACAAGGAGATATTGATCTTGTGATCATTATGACACAACAAGAGAACAGGCTTGTTGAGTTTTTCATAGGCTCGGCGGCTCAGCAAATCATTCGTCAAAGTGAAATACCTGTCATGTCGATCATTCCAAAAGACCTTGGATTCAGTTACTACGCTTTCTAGCAATTCATTTTTATAGAGATGGAAAGATCGGGCAGGGCGGAAATAATATCTATTGGTGACGAATTACTCATTGGGCAGGTTGTGAATACAAACGCCTCATGGATGGCCGAACAGCTCAGTCTGGCTGGTATTGTGTTAAACAGGATAACAGCCATTGGGGATAAGGAAATCGATATTTTTCAGGCAATTGATGAGGCGCTGAAAAGGGTTCAGGTTGTATTCATCACAGGTGGTCTTGGTCCAACATCAGACGATATTACCAAACCTGCCTTGTGTAAATATTTCAATACTGAATTAATTTTTAATCAGGAAGCATTTAATCAGGCAAGTGAGTTGTTTGCCCGGCGAGGCTATGCTATGACCGAAAGAAACAGGGAGCAGGCCATGTTGCCTGCTGTTTGTGAACCGATTAGGAATAATCTGGGCACTGCTCCGGGTATGTGGTTTGAAAAGGAGGGTGGTTTCATTGTGTCGATGCCAGGCGTGCCATTCGAAATGAAAGCCATGTTTGTAGCTGAAGTAATTCCAAAGTTAAAACGTTGCGTCTGGACACAGAATCTGGTTCACAAAACACTGATGACAACTGGAGTAGGGGAGTCGGTGCTGGCAGACCGCATCCTGAACTGGGAAGAGGAATTGCCAGACAACTTCAAACTGGCCTATCTTCCGCAGCCCGGATTGGTAAGACTTCGTTTGAGCGGACACGGAATGGATAGCCTATCATTAAATCTAGAGTTAAAACGCCTTACCAACGAGTTAGCAGGATTACTCAATGAATATGTTTATGGTTTTGATGATGAATCACTCGAATCCATTGTAGGTAAAATGTTGGGGGCCGGCAGAAAAACCCTCGCTATTGCAGAGAGTTGTACGGGGGGTGCTATTTCAGCTATGATAACATCGGTTCCTGGCAGTTCAGCTTATTTTATGGGCTCGGTGGTGGCCTATTCAAATGAGATCAAACACAAAATTCTGGGTGTTGATAACCAGCTAATCCTTCAATATGGAGCTGTAAGCCGCGAAGTGGTAGAGGCAATGGCTAAAGGTGCACGCGAGACTTTTGCAGTCGACTATGCCTTGGCTACTTCAGGCATTGCAGGGCCTGACGGTGGAACACAGGAAAAACCTGTTGGAACAATTTGGATCTCACTTGCATCAGCAGCAGAAACTATATCCGTTTGCCATACATTTGGCGAGCATCGTGATAGAAATATCAGGCGATCCACGCTTGCTGCATTAAATATGCTCCGACTGGAATTGCTGTCTGATTCTGTATAGAAAGCCAGATGCTATCGAAAACTTAAAATCAGATCGATGCGCTCGAGGTGAGGATGTTTTTATCCATTTTTCTAAACAAACCCTGAAGCACAGTTCCTGGCCCTACTTCAACAATTTCTTTTACCCCGTTGGCAAGCATATTGTTCATGATCTGCGTCCAGCGAACAGGTGAGGTAAGCTGGGCAATCAAATTGCTTTTTATGATATCAGGGTCGGTAACCGATTGACCGGTAACATTCTGGTAAATTGGACAAATTCCCCGGCTGAATTTTGTTGCTCCGATAGCTTCGGCAAGTTCCACGCGCGCAGGTTCCATAAGTGGTGAGTGAAATGCCCCACCAACTTTAAGAGGCAGAGCTCTTTTGGCACCGGCAGCCAATAACTTTTCGCATGCCATGGCAATCCCTTTTTCGCTCCCTGAGATTACCAACTGTCCGGGGCTGTTATAATTGGCTGGCACAACAATTTCATCTTTGATTCCGTTGCAAATTGCTTCCACATCTTTATCGTCCAAACCCAGAATTGCAGCCATGGTACTGGGTTGCATCTCACAAGCCTGTTGCATGGCCTGAGCGCGTTTTGCAACCAGTTTCAGTCCATCGTCAAAAGTGAGGGTTTTGTTGGCAACAAGAGCCGAAAACTCACCCAAAGAGTGACCGGCTACCATATCAGGTCTGAAATCATCGCCCAGAGTAAGAGCCAGAATCACTGAATGAAGAAAAATGGATGGCTGGGTAACGTTGGTTTGTTTAAGGTCCTCGTCGGTGCCTTCAAACATCAGATCAGTAATTTTAAATTTTAAAATGGTGTTTGCTCTAAGGAATAACTCCCTGGCTTTGGGTGATTTATCGAACAAATCTTTGCCCATTCCAACAAACTGTGCTCCCTGACCAGGAAAAACGTAAGCTTTCATATATGGTTTTTAGATGAAAAATCTGATAACACTCCCGAGGCAAATCCCCTATCTTCTGTTACCGAAAAAGCGAAGCAAAAATAGGAATAAATTGATAAAGTCAAGATAAAGTGTCAACGCACCCATGATCGCAATTTTCGTCATCGAATCGCCCTGTTCAATTGCGTTAACACCTAACCTTTTGATTTTCTGCACATCGTACGCAGTAAGACCTGTAAAAACCAGGACTCCAACAAAGCTGATTATATATTCCATAGTGCTGCTTTTCATAAAATAATTCACTACCGAGGCAATAATCAGTCCAATTAAACCCATGAACATCAGCGATCCAAATTTTGTCAGGTCAGTTTTGGTGGTATAACCAAGAACGGCCATCAGGCCAAACATGGCTGAAGCAATGACAAAAGTTTTGGCAATAGAACTTCCGGTGTAGGCAAGGAATATGAAACTGAGGCTTAATCCCATTAAAACCGAATAAACTGCAAAGACGACGGCCATCGTCGCGGCCGACATTTTGTTGAAGCCTGCCGACATCCATAGCACCAGACCTAATGGTGATAACATAATTACCCAACCGGCAATACTCAATCCGCCAGATTGGCTATTAAACATCATTCGAACAAATGCATCACTGCCCGAAGCCAGCCAGGCTATCAGAGCAGTAATGGCCAGTGCCATAAACATCCTTGAAAATACATTGGCCATAAACGTACGAACCAGTGCATTGGTTTGAATTTCGGTTGTGTTTCCGAAAGGGTTCTGTAATGAATTCATTTTTATAATTTTTCGATTATTGGTAAAATTTCATGAATAGAGAACTGAGTGAATCGCAAACTATACGGGGTGCGAATAATTGGATATACAATTTCCTCTGACAATTTGTTTAATGAAGCCGTGAGCTGATCAGGCTGATAAACTCTGCCCGGGTTTCGGCCCGTTCGAATGCTCCGGTAAAGTCACTGGTAGTGGTTACCGAACTCTGCTTTTGCACGCCACGCATCGACATGCACATATGCTTGGCCTCAATGACAACAGCAACACCAAGTGGTTTCAATGTTTGCTGAATGGCATCCTTGATCTGGCTGGTGAGTCTCTCCTGAACCTGCAGGCGCCGCGAATATGCTTCAACAACCCTGGCAATTTTACTTAAACCGGTAATATAGCCATTGGGGATGTAGCCAACATGTGCGCGACCGACAAAGGGAATCATATGATGCTCGCAAAGTGAGAATATTTCAATATCTTTTACAATGACCATTTCCCGGTAATCTTCCTTAAACTTTGCCGATAGTAGAATTTCGCGCGGATCGTGGTCGTAACCTTGAGTTAAGAACTGGATTGATTTGGCCACTCTTCGGGGGGTGTCGAGCAATCCTTCCCTTTCAGGATTTTCACCGATCAGACTTAAAATGGCCCGATAGTGTTTTTCGAGTTCCTCTAGTTTTTCAGGAGCGAATTTTTCAATTTTCTCATAACCAAGAAGTCCCTTTGATCTTGTCATTTTCAATCCTTTCAGCTTTTAGATAATGAAGTGGTATAAAATCAGATTCATCCATATTAACCGTAATACTCAACAAAATTATTCTCCGATTCGAAAAGCTTTACGCAATGCAATTCAGCTCCCAGCGATTTCACGTGGTCATCCAGCTGTTCCCAGATAGCGATACTGAGCACTTCGGTCGAAGCAAACTTCCCTTTCATAAAATCAACCTCAAGGTTTATGTTCTTGTGGTCGATTTTCTCAATAATCACTTTATTGATCAGCAGGCTTAATTCTTTTAGGTTAATCAGAAAGCCTGTTTCGGGGTTAACCTCGCCTTTCACGGTAACAAACAATTCGTAATTGTGCCCATGCCAGTTTGGGTTCGAGCATTTGCCAAATACTTCACTGTTTTGCTTGTCTGTAAAATCGCTTCTGAAGAGTCGGTGTGCGGCATTGAACCGTTCGCGGCGTGTGATGTAAATCATTGTTATTTCATTTTGTTTTCTCAGATGGTTTTTGCTGCAGCCCTGTAACTGATGCGACCTCAATTCCTGTAAAAATGATGTAATAAAGCAAGAATGTTATCAGAAATGGGGCAGCTTCTTCTTTGTTAAAAAGCAAGTAAACAACAATAACAGCCAAATAAACAATAAGTTTTAAAAATGTGGCCAGCATAAAGAAATTAGCAAATGAGCTTAGCTTGCTCGATTTATAGCGTGTGAAGAGAAAATATAGAAATGAGTTGCTGCCAAAGAAAAACAACAATAGCCATGGCCATGCAGGAGTTTGCATATTTTCGCCGAGTTTATGGAAAACAAGAAAAGTTAGTACTCCTGCAATCAAAGTAACTATCACCATTTTTATCAGAAACTTTTTCATCAGGTTCATGGTTTTCGAATAAAATCTTTTACGGCATAATAGATGGATAAAGATACGGAAACAACCGATAAAACCATCGTAAACACAGGAATTTTTAATTCAAGCCATTTATCCAGCGACCTGCCTCCCCACACGCCAATCAGAATAATTGCAAGCATCTGAAAAGCAAGTGATGAGTACCTGGCATAGGTCCGAAGTGGGTTATCGTCAGGGCTTTGACTCTTTTTTTTCATTTTGCCTGGTTAAATTTTCACCGGCATTTTTCATTTGGCATTTGCCCGAAAATATTGCTCCGGTCTCAATGGAGAGCTTTGCTGTAATCAGGTCTCCGGAGAATACAGCCGTCGATTTTAGCAGTGTTAGTTCATCTGCCACAAGATTTGCATCCACTTTACCAGAGATATCGGCTTGTTTGCAGAATAACTCACCTTCAACGCTTCCGGTTGCACCAACAACAATTTTGCCTGTCGATTTGATTGTGCCAATGAGATGTCCATCGATGCGCAAATCACCTTTCGACTCAATATCGCCTTTAATAACAGTTCCCTGTCCGATCATGTTGCGCGAGGTGCTGTCGCCTGGATTTGATTTTAACATGGAAAATATGGTTTATTTATATTAAAACGCTATACCTAATAGTTTGATGTCCAAAATTTACGATACTGAACAATATCCTTTTCCTTATAAAAGAGCGGATAATTGGATGCAGAAATAGGATAAACCTCAAAATCGTTTTTATTTAAATTTCCAAAAACATAGTCGTTTCCAACCAGGGTATTGTAATAATCGATCGCTTCTGAAGCATTGACAAAGTTACCAATTGTAATCAATGATCTTGCATTGTCGAGCATAAGATTTTTAATGCTGAGCTGTTTGAGGGTGAAATATTTGGTGTTAAAATCTGAAAGCCTCACTTTCAGGGGATCAATACGAACTGTGTTGCTGTTGCTGATAACCATGACCATATGAACTGCAAGGGGATCAAACTGAAAGGGCGAACTAACCGAATCAAGTAAAGGATTTCGCATGTCCTCAGGGATTTCCACCTTTACGTTATAATTGAGACTAAGTTTCCTTAAGATATCAACAGCCAATGGAGTTATTTCACTTTGCGGATACTTAAGCACCAATTCGTTTAATGCAACTGCCATTGAATCGAGAACTTCGGTTTTTCCGATGGATATGGCTCTTAAAAAATCGAATCTTGGCATTAGAAGTGAATCGGAAGCATAGATTTCTCTTGCCTGGTTCGCATTCAGCAGAACCCTGAAATACTGCTCTTTTTTGTAGGCTTCCAGAGTCTGCTCATAAAATTCTATAGATTCAGCCTGCAAGGATCTGGATTTCAAATAAAAATCCGGATCAATGATAATCCGTGCATAATCAGTGTCGGGATAGTTAGTCAGAATCAGGTTTTTATAATATTCTTCACTTGTTTTATCGCCTCTGGTTTGTCCGATTTTGTAAAGTGCATACCATGAATTTAACCGATATGGATTATCAGGATAGCGTCTGTTGAGTTCCAGATAAGCCTCCGTAGCACGGTCAAAATCGTTCAGGTTTTCTTTATAGATGTACCCGACACTGTTTATAGCCTCCATAATGAGGTCATTGCTTTGTTTTTTTTGTTCTTCTTCAAATGGTAAATTGGCCAGATAATAGTTTCTGCTTCGGGGAGTATTGCCTGAAACTACACTATCAGGCTCGCTGACTTCTTTAAGATCAGATATTAATGAAGAGGCGTCATCGAAACTAATCGACCGTTTATCACTGATACGCCAGTTGTCCTCGAGCTTGCGTCTTCCCCATTTGCGCAAAAATTCAGTATACCCAAAACTTAGCGTATTCGCATTGTAAAAATACCATTCTCCGGATTGAGGGCCAGATACTCCTCCACTTTTTTGTACACCCGGCCCTATACTTTGGCGCATGAATTCAGCCTGCGCTTCATTTTCGATTTTTTCCTTCTCTTTCTTTTCAAAATCAATGATCAGCTGGTCGATGATAGCATATAATGCTGTTGAATCAAGCGTTGCCATTTTTAACAAACTATCTTGCTCCTGCCAGGTGCTCAGATTCAGTACCAGATCGCCCAGCACAACAGCTCGTGATTTAATGCTGTCGAAACCGGGATAGTCTGCAGGCAAAACCTGAACGGCTGTGTCGTAGTATGCCTGCGATTTCACATATTTTGCTCTGTCAAAAAGCATCCCCGCCAATTTGAGGGATGAAGTTGCTTTCTGGGTGTTGTCTTTAACACTCACCTCAACTGATTTAATAAGGTATTGCATGGAAAGGCTGTCGCTTCCGTCTTTTTCTGCCACTTTGGCCAATGCGTAATATATTTTATCTCTGAAATCAACGTTTTTGTCGTCTCTGAGCATCTTTTTTAAAACCTTGATAATCTGTTTGCTGTTTCCCGAATTGGCATCGTAAGCTGTTGCGAGGTTTATACGGGCTTCAAAGGCCATTTCATAAGGAGGATTTCGTTTGATGACTTTCTGGTAAAAATCGAGCGATTTGACCTGTTCACCGGCCAGATCATAAATCTGGGCACTGATAAACATGAGCCTCGTGGTCATCAGTCGGTCTTTTGAAGTAATGATACCTTGTCTTAAGTATGGCAACGCCTGGAGGTAATTTCCCATAGCAATGTGATAGTCAGCGAACACAATGGGCAGATGTTCGTTTACTTCTGCCGGCATTTTCATTACTTTTGATTTGGCTTCTAAAGCATTGAGTAAGGCAATTGCTTTTTCATATTGCTCAAGCTGGATATAGGTGCGTGCGAGCCAAAGGTCGGCATTATGGGTTATGCTATTGTAAGAGTAATTGCGGGCCACAAACTCAAAAGTCCGTCTGGCTCCAATAAAATCATACTTGAAAAAGTAGGCCTTCCCCATCATCAGGTAACTGTCATCGATCCATTTTACCTGCTCCCGTCCCCCGAATACCATGGAATGCCTTTGCACTCCGATTGAAGCCTTTTGAATGGCCCGGTCCATGGTGGAGTATTGTTTCTGGGCATCAGCTTTTTTGCCGTAGTTATAAACCCGGAGAATTTTACTGAAATCATCAATTGCACTTTTACGGAGTTCTGAGGCGCCTGTTTTCAGGCTTTCATTGCCATTCCAGTAAACGTTGTAATGGCTGGTGGTGTTGTGGAAAGCACGTCTGCTCCATGTGTTTTTCTTCGTTGAACACGATGATAGTACTAACAGAATAAAAAGGGCAAAAAGCCAGTTTTTATGATTGATTTTCAAAATAGCTATTTTTTTTGAATCATTAACTCTAATCACCCGGTTTTAGTATAACCCCATCCAGCTCAACGTGCATATCCTTCATAGGTTGCCATGAAGAACCATCGCAAAACTACGAAATATTTGCGTTAACCGGTATGTAGTTTTTAAGTCAGGCTTCTTTTTTGAAAAATCTAAAGCTTACTTTTCAACATCTAAAACGTCTGTGTTGTGCGGAAAGTATCCATTTCGATTCATCAAGTGAGAAAATGGCCGCCGTTTGACCATATGTTGCAATTCCCCGCACAGATTTTTTTGATATTTTTGTTCGCTAATTCATTTCTATGGCTCAGGAGACGAAAGAAAAATGGTATAAAAAGTTACGCCATAAGTACCGCTTGGTTATTTTGCACGATGAAACTTACGAAGAGAGAATCAGTTTTCGACTGAGTAGAATGAATGTTTTTGTTGTTTTGGTAAGCTTATCTGTATTTCTGATCTTTGTAACTACCTATATTATTGCGTTCACCCCATTGAGAGAATATATTCCAGGATACACGGATATCAGCCTTACCCGCAAAGTGATTGAACTTGACCGAAAGGCTGATTCACTTCAGCGTGTTTTTCAGCAGAAAGAAGCATTTCTGGCCAACCTCCGTCGGATAATCGATGGTTACAATGAATTGGATGATACACCTATAGCTACCACTGTTGCTGCAAATCCGACAGCATTTGACACCATTAAATTTCAAAAATCAGTTCAGGATAGTTTGTTGAGGGCCGAGTTTGAAAGTGGCCGGTTTAATCTGGTTAATGATCCAATGTCGGCTCCCGAGAACCTAAGGGTAGCACGCCGTCCGACACAAAATTTCTTTGTTCCCTTGAAAGGTACGTTGACCAATAAGTTCGATCCCATTCAGAAGCATTTTGGAGTTGATATTGTGGCTAAAAGCAATGAGGCCATCAAGTCAACGCTTGATGGTACTGTTGTTTTTGCCGATTGGACTCTTGATAAAGGCTATGTAATTGGACTGCTGCATGCCGGTAATCTGGTATCGGTGTATAAACACAATTCTGTTTTGTTGAAAAAAGAAGGCGATGTTGTGAAGGCAGGTGAAGCCATAGCCATTATAGGTGAAACCGGTGAATTGTCAAGTGGTCCGCATTTGCATTTTGAGTTGTGGCTCAATAGTTCACCAGTTGACCCGGAAGTTTTTATAACATTTTAACAATCACGGCTCGGCTGCAGATTCTTTGAGTAAAAAAAAAGTCGTAATCTTGCAGCCGTTTTGAACTATTGTCTTATTTTGTTGTTTTTCAAATTGGCTAGCTTCTTTCTGGCCGAATTTTATCCTCAAATATGGAAATACTCATTAAGATTCTTCAGCTGCTGCTCAGTTTGTCTATTCTGGTCATTGTTCACGAATTTGGCCATTTTATTGCCGCGCGCATTTTTAAAACAAGGGTTGAAAAGTTTTATCTTTTTTTCAATCCCTGGTTTTCACTTTTTAAGTTTAAGGGTAAAGAGACAGAATACGGTATTGGATGGTTGCCTTTGGGAGGTTACGTAAAAATATCGGGAATGATCGACGAAAGCATGGATAAGGAGCAGATGCAGCAACCTCCTCAACCCTGGGAATTCAGATCCAAGCCTGCGTGGCAACGACTTATCATCATGCTTGGAGGGGTTACCATGAATGTTTTGCTTGCATTTGTCATTTACATTGGTATGCTTTTTATTTATGGCGAGAAGTACCTGGCAACAACAGAAGCAAACAAGTACGACATTGTTGCCGACAGTCTTGCCCAGGAATTTGGTCTTCGTAATGGGGATAAGATTATTTCAGTTGATGGTCAGGAGGTGGAGGAATTTCATAAGATTCCTCTTACAATCATTCTTGAAGAGGCGCGCACTGTGCAGGTTTTGCGCGATGGCAAACTGATAGATGTTAACTTACCAGATGGAGCTATTGGGAAGTTGATTAAGTCTAAATCGCCCAACTTCTTGTCGGTCAGGATGCCCTTTGTTGTGGAGTCGTTTGCCGAAGTTTCTTCTGCCCGGGAAGCAGGGGTGTTGCCAGGTGATTCTATTCTTGGCGTAAATGGTAACCTGTTAATTTATTTTCCTGATATTCGGAAAGATATTCAAAGTAAGCGAAGACAGGATATTGTTTTAAATGTTAAACGAGGTTTAGACACACTGGCGTTAAGCCTAACTATTACAGATGAAGGTTTAATTGGTGTACAGAATACGGGTTTCAAACTCAACGAAAAGCATTATTCAATAGGGGAGGTAATACCAGCCGGAGTGGTTAAAACCGTGGATGGAATTGGTGGTTATCTGAAACAACTTAAATTGCTGTTCTCACCCGAAGTTAAAGCCTATGAAAGTGTGGGTGGGTTTATAACTATTGGAAACATTTTTCCATCCGAATGGCACTGGGAAAGCTTTTGGCGCCTTACCGCATTTTTATCCATCATGCTTGCTGTGCTCAATTTATTGCCTATTCCTGCTCTTGATGGCGGACATGTTATGTTTCTGGGTTATGAAATCATCACTCGTCGTAAACCAAGCGATAAGTTTCTCGAATATGCCCAGATAGCCGGAATGGTAATTCTTTTCAGTTTGTTGATTTTTGCAAACGGGAATGATGTCGTAAAACTATTCAGGTAGGTTAGTCGTCTGACATTTTTTCGTTTAGTGAGCGAAAACCATGTCCGAGAATTTCATCTGCATTCATGACAATCACAAAGGCTTTGGGATCAATTTGATTGATAAATTCTTCAAGCATGAGCAATTCACGCCGGTTAAGCACTGTAAAGATCATGTTTTTTTCGCTGCCGTTAAACATGCCTTTGCCCTGAAAGATTGTTGCCCCCCTGTTTAAATGGTGAATGATTTTTTCACCAATAAGCATGTGTTGTTCAGAAATTATCAGGGTCACTTTGTCATAGCTTATCCCTTGCAATACCACATCAATTACTTTGCCCATAAAGAAAATCGCGACCAGTGAGTAAAGCGGTATTGCCCAGTTGCCAAAAATGACGCTCCCAAAAACCACTATCACGGAGTCGACCATCATCATCAGTCTTCCCAATGGCCATTTCGTCCATTTGCCAAGCATCATGGCAATGACATCTGTGCCACCGCAAGTGGCTTTCGCTTTAAACAGGAAACCTACACCCAATCCAATCATTGCACCACCATAGATGGAAGACAGCAAGGGGTCTTCATTCAAAAGCGGCTGATCACCATAAAAATAACTCAGGCTATCAATGAAAGTTGAGGTTAGTATAAACCCGGTAATTGTTTTGATGCCGAAACGTGGGCCAAGCACTTTAATGCCCACTATTGTCAATGGGATGTTAAATGCCAGTGCCATTAACCCTACCGGAGTTCCAAAGGTGTGATGCAAAACGATAGAAATACCATAAATACCACCGGGCACAATCCTGTGAGGTGTAATGAAAAAAACATAACCCGATGCGATGAGAATGGCCCCTAAAAAAATCAGAAAATAGGCCTTAAACCATTTTGACGACAGAAACCGGTATCGGACAATATAACCCATTTTAAGATGAAATTTTCTCGTGAAGCGATTTAAATCCTTCTCCCAGAATCTCGTTCGCATTGATCACAGTGACGAATGCCCTGGGGTCAACCTGGTGAATAAATTCCTGAAGCATGGCCATCTCGCGCCTGTTCACCACCGTGAAAATGACAGTTTTATCCGACCCGTTATACATGCCCTTGCCATGAATAAAAGTTCCTCCCCGGTTCAAATCATTAATAATCTTATCCCTGATTTCCTGATGCTTTTCGGAGATGATAAACAGCGTTTTGTCATAGCTGACGCCCTGCAGTATGGTGTCAATTACTTTGCCGGTGATAAAAATTACAATGAGCGAATACAACGGGATTTTCCAGTCCTGAAAAACAACAAGACCAATTAGTACGATTACTGAGTCAACATAAATCAGAAGCTGTCCGACCGGAAGTTTCGTGTATTTACTGATGATCATGGCAATAATGTCGGTCCCCCCTGAAGTAGCCTTTGATTTGAAAATGAGGCCCAGACCAACACCCAGAAAAACTCCGCCAAAAATGGCTGACAGCAAGGGTTCGTTTTCAACAAGGGGCAATTCGCCGTAATAATATGTAATTCCATCAACAAAAATGGCTGTCAGCAGAAAACCAACTACCGTTTTATATCCGAAACGAGGGCCAAGCACACGAATCCCAATGAGTGTTAATGGAATGTCCATAGACAATGCAATTAGGCCAACAGGAGTATCAAAGAGATAGTGAAGCACAATAGCGATACCGTAAACTCCGCCTGGGACAATTTTATATGGGGTAATGAACAGTACGAAGCCCGAGGCCAGGATAAAGGATCCAATGATAATCAGTGTATAATTGATCAGCCACTTTTTGGAAAAAACCTTGTCTTTTTGAATGAATGCCATGGTACATGTTTTTGAATGACGCCGGCAAAATTAGCCCATTTATCTGTTGAAAAATCATAAAAAACTTCAAGCATTGTCCCCTATTTCAATAAGTATCATTCAATGTATCATTTTTCGACCGGATTAATTGGCAAATAGTTGCACAATAAAGACTCCAATATTCAGTTTAAACACAGTTCAACTTTTTTTTCGGGCCAGATCAAATTCAAAAATTAGCATTTTGATCAGGATGTTAAAAAAAATAGACTAATTTAGCAATCCGAAAATCAGGACTTGATTCATTGATTTGGAATGAAACTCAAAAGCTTTCTCTTATTGCTTCTTATGCTTTCCCTGACCATACATTTATGGGCTCAGCTGGCACCTGTTTTTACACATCACACCTCAACTCATATGTA
Organism: Bacteroidales bacterium UBA6192; assembly: GCA_002422725.1. Classification (GTDB taxonomy): domain Bacteria; phylum Bacteroidota; class Bacteroidia; order Bacteroidales; family F082; genus UBA6192. Next base: position 13,376 of record DITE01000019.1, on the reverse strand, counting down.
TACGAATCCGGGTTTTGCCGGTATGGGCGAAGGAATTTGCCTTAACGGCATAATCAGGCAACAATGGGCCGGTTTTAAAGATAACGACGGAAATAAGGTGGCTCCGGAAGATTTGTTGCTGACTGTTGATTCGCCTGTGAAATTGCTTAGGGGTGGCCTTGGTGGAGCGGTGATACAGGATAAAATTGGTTTTTACAGCCGCACAGGTGTTCAGATAGGCTATGCGTATCACCTCGATATTGGTGGGGGAGTTCTTGGAATTGGTGCCGCGGCAAATTTTTTGAACTGGACAACCGACTTTGGAAAATTTGTACCATCAAACGATCCGGCAATTGGCTCCGGTAGTTTCAATGATATGTTGATTGATGCGAATCTTGGATTATTCTGGCATGTTGAAGATCGGTATTATCTTGGGGTTTCTTCAACCAATATTCTTGAGTCGAAGGGAAAAACATTCAGCGATGATGCAACAAGTGGAAGTTTTGTAACCGACCGGACCATGCATGTGCAGGCCGGATATCAAATTATTTTACCCAATAGCCCACTTTTTGAAATTCATCCCGCAATAAATGTCCTAATGAATCGGTCAAATACTCAGTTTCAGCTTTCTACTAATGTTGTCTACAATAATAAGTTCTGGGGAGGCGTTAACTATAGGTTTACCGAATCAATCGGCGTTATGGTAGGTTTTTTGGTAAAAGATTTTCGGATTGGATATGCATATGATATTAATACACTTGGAGTTAGCGTGCCTGGCAGCCACGAAATTAGCCTGGGGTATTGCTTTAAGATTAAAGGTGAGCGCATGACAAGAAGTTATCGAAATACACGTTATTTATGATGAAAAAAATCGTTAAGGGTTTGTTAAGTCATATTTTTTTTAATTTTGGCCAAAATTCGGATCGAAATACATGAAGGTTTTTCATGTCGTATAAATTGTAATAAACTAAGGATCAAAGATGAAAAAAGCACTATTGTACTTATTGGTTCTGTTTGTTGTTGCTGGTTGCAGTAGTTCAAACAATGGCGAGCTTGTTGGAGTGCGTCAGAAATCGAAACCGTTTTACCAACCTGACCCATATGGTATGGTGTTCATTCCTCAGGGAAGTTACACCATGGGGGTTGGTGACGAAGACATCACATTCGGCCAGTTGCACCAACCAAAAACAATTTCTGTTTCGGCATTCTTTATGGATGAAACGGAAATTACCAACAATGAATACAGACAATTTGTGTATTGGGTTCGCGATTCAATCGCCCGCACAATTCTTGGAGAGGTGAGGCCAGATAAATTCCTCATTGAAGAAAACAAGAAAACAGGCGAGGTATATGATCCCCCTTACCTGAACTGGAAAACTCCCATTGAATGGAGTTCTAAAGATCAGGATGTGAGGGATGCCCTTGAACAAATGTATCTCCCTGATCATGAACGCTATTTCCGCAGAAAGGAAGTTGATACCCGTAAACTTAATTACGAGTACTATTGGGTTGATCTTCATGCAGCAGCCGGAAAAGATTTTTCGAACGAAGCAGACTATCGCAATGCAGGTCTTTCAAATCGGCCTCAGGGTCTTACCGATCGCTCCGTTTACGTCCGCAAGGAAATGATTAATGTGTATCCTGATACCCTGGCATGGATTCATGACTACACCTATTCGTTCAATGACCCATTGACAGAAAAGTATTTTTGGCATCCTGCATATGACAACTATCCTGTTGTTGGAGTTAACTGGAGTCAGGCAAGAGCCTTCTGCGTTTGGAGAACCGAATTGCTAAACAGCTATCTGGCCGGGAAAAAGGGCGAAGTTGCACTTGCTGAGTTCAGGTTGCCAACCGAGGCTGAATGGGAATGGGCAGCACGTGGTGGTTATCACCTGAGCCCTTATCCATGGGGTGGTCCTTATACCAGAAATGAAAAAGGATGTTTCTTAGCCAACTTCAAACCTATGCGTGGTAACTACATCGCAGATGGTGGGCTTCGCACTGTAATTGTTGGTCACTACCCACCAAACGATTGGGGATTGTATGATATGGCCGGAAACGTTGCCGAATGGACAAACAGCGCCTTTGATCCTACATCCTATAACTTCACATGGGACATGAATCCAAATTTCACCTATAGTGCCAAAGAAAATGACCCGCCTGCCATGAAACGCAAAGTTGTTCGTGGTGGTTCATGGAAAGATATTGCTTATTATCTTCAGGTTACAACAAGAGCCTATGAGTATCAGGATACTTCAAAGAGTTATATAGGTTTCCGTTGTATTCAGCCATATCTTGGAAGGAACAAAGGGGATAATCCATCAAAAGCATCAAGAGTTTACAGATAATCAGTTTAAGGATAAAATTCAAAGTATTAACAAAATCAAATCAATCAAATCATCATGGGACTTAATAATTTTGTAAGAAGCAAGGGATATAAGAACTTTATGTCGAAGCTTTACGGATGGGGTGCAGCCGTTGTAATCATGGGTGCTCTCTTCAAAATCAACCACTACAATTATGCAAACGAAATGCTTATTGTAGGTCTGACCACTGAAGCGCTTATTTTCTTCTTTTCAGCCTTTGAACCACCTCACGTTGAACCCGACTGGAGTCTTGTTTACCCAGAGCTTGCCGGAATGTATCATGGCTCGCCTGTTCAGAAAGAGCTGGATGCCAAGAAAACACCCACTCAGAAACTTGATGATATGTTTAAGGAGGCAAAGATTGAAGCTGCCATTTTCGACCGACTTGGTCAAGGTTTGTCAAAATTGAGTGACAATGCCTCGAAAATGGGGGATATTTCAAACGCTGCCGTTGCAACCAATGAATTTGTTGATAATGTGCGTACAGCATCCAAATCAGCCATTGAGCTTTCAGGTAATTACAAGAAAGCTTCTGATGCTATTAATCTTGATGCTGCTGCAACAACTGACCACGTTAATACACTTAAGAGTGCTTCTGCAGGTGCTGAGAAACTTACAAGTGCTTACAACCAGGCAGCCGACATTCTAAAAGCTGATATGCGTACAACCGAAGAGTTTGCCGGAACTGTTAAATCAGCCACCGAATCGGCTCAGTCACTGGCCAACAGTTATGCCAAATCGGCTCAGATTCTTTCTAAATCGGTAGAGGCCCTCGATTTTACAGCTGTTGATGGAGACGCCTACAACCAGCAACTGCGGAAAATTTCTGACAACCTTGCTGCCTTGAATGCCGTTTACGAAATTCAACTTCAGGGTTCAAGTAAATCTATTGAATCTACCGAGAAACTTCAGAAAACAATGAATGAGTTCCTGGATAAACTCACTCAATCTTCGGCCAATACCGCTCAGTTCAGCTCACAGCTCGAGTCTCTGTCAAACAGAATGGGCGCCTTGAACAAGGTATATGGCAATATGCTTACTGCAATGAATGTCAATGCATAAGGACGAATTAATTTTTCGAAGTTTACCTAAAAAAAGAAATTAACAAATGGCTGGATATAAAGAAACCCCAAGGCAGAAGATGATTGGTATGCTCTACCTGGTACTTACTGCTTTGTTGGCACTTAACGTTTCTAAAGATATTCTGGATGCCTTTTTGGTTGTCAACGATAGTATGGAGAATACCAATGAAAGTTTCTCAACCAAAATTGCCAGTGCCTATGCACAATTCGAAAACCAATACCAACTTAATCCTGGTAAGGTAGAAGAATATTGGAATCAGGCTCAGGAAATCAGAAGAAGATCAGACGAACTGATCAATTATATTGATAAGATCAAACTCGAGGTTGTTGCCCGTTCCGAAAAAGTGACTGAAGCTGAGGCCCTTTCACTTTTTTATCGCGAACAAATGGTGTCTGACCCGATGAACCCCGGACAACAAAAGAAAAAAATGGTTCTTAATCTTGTTGATGTCCCTACAAAGGATAAATTTGACGAGGCAACCAATTATATGGTTGGACAGAACAAGAATGGAAAGGCCTATGAACTTGCCGGCAAGATGGAGGATTTCCGCAATTACATCCTGAGTATTATCGGAACACAGTATAACGATAAAATAGGTCTTGTTACAAAAAAAGCAGGCGGCTATCGCGATGCCACAGGCACCTCACAGGATTGGGAATACTATAATTTCTTTCACACCATTCTTGCTGCAAACGTAACCATCTTGAATAAGATTATTGCTGAAGTGCAGAATGCTGAATTTGATGCGGTAAACCGCCTTTATGCAAACATAACAGAGAAGGACTTTAAGTTCGATAACGTAGTAGCTAAAGTTATTCCAAGATCTACCTTCGTTTTATCCGGACAAAGCTATGAGGCTGAAATTCTGGTGGCTGCTTACGATTCCAAAACACAATCTGAAGTAAAAGTTCTCAGAGGTGTGAGCGAGGTTACTGATGCAAATATTGGCCGTGCGCAAGTTTTCAAAAGTGAAGCAGGTACGGTAAAACTTCAGTTTCCAGCCAGCAGCGAAGGCCCTCAGCAATATGCAGGTATCATTGAAATGCGCGACCCATCCACACAGGAAATTGTGCGTTACAGCTTTGATGCCGATTATATTGTTGCCCCGCCATCACTCACTGTAGCACCACTTAAAATGAACGTGTTTTACGTAGGCGTTAAAAACCCGATCTCAATTTCTGCTCCTGGAATTCCAATGGAAAAAGTTGTTCCTACAATTTCTAAGGGCAAACTTTCAAGAAATGCCAACGGAACCTGGGATGTTGAAGTTCCAGCTGGGGAAACAAAAACGACCATTTCTGCTTCTGCAACAATGGACAATAAAAGTCTTCCCCTGGGTTCATCCGAGTTTCGTATCAAAAGGGTTCCTGATCCGGTTGCTATGATTGCCGGTAAACTAGAAGGAGCAATTGACAAAAATTCATTGCTTGCCGCAGGTGCCATCATTCCTACAATGCGTGATTTCGATTTTGAACTTTACTTTGAAGTAACTTCTTTTACCTTTGCAACAATCGTCAATGGTGACTGGATTCCCCGCAACATCCGTGGTAACAGGTTTACCGAAGAAGTTCAGGGTGTGATCAGAAATGCACAGCGTAAACAAAAATTCTTTTTCGAAAATATTCAGGCCAAAGGTCCCGATGGTACAGTGCGTAGTCTTAATACCATTAACCTGGAAATAAACTAATTGGTTAAATACTTTTCATCATGAAAAAACTGATCATTTTTCTGTTCGTTGTTGGCCTATCGGTTGGCTTTGCTCGTACAGCTTCAGCACAAATTCTCGACAACCCGCCTATGGATGGATTGTTTGAAGATAACGGCCTAATCGACAAAGAACCGATTCCCCTTCCAACCATACGCAAAGCTGACGTAATGTGGTCGAAAAGAATATGGCGTGAAGTAGATTTTCGTCAGAAAATGAATCAATCCTTCTACTATCCGACTGAATCGCATAACAACTGGCGAAGCTTTATGACCGTGGTAATGGACGGCCTTAAAGAGGGTTCATTTGTTGCCTATGACATTTCCAACACGGATGAATTGCTTGTCCCACTAACTTTTAATGAAGTTATTGCCCGGCAAACCGATACACTCAGAAGTGTCATGACCAGACCTTATCCACCTTATGAACAATACGATACGACCATTTTTACCGATTTTGATGCAACACGTGTTATGCGGATCAGAATCAAGGAAGATTGGTATTTCGATAAACAGCGGTCACAACTGATGGTGCGTATCATCGCATTTTGCCCTGTTATGATTAAGGAGCGTAATGGACAGGAAGTTACAGAACCACTATTCTGGATTTCTTATCCGCAGTCGAGGGATGTGTTAGCGAAGGCTGAAGTGTTCAATCGTAACAATGCAGCTGAAAAACGCACTTTCGACGAGATTTTCTGGAAGCGCATGTTTGATAGTTATATCTATAAGGAAGAAAACGTTTACGATCGTCGTATCTCACAGTACGCCACCGGAATAGATGCTCTGCTTGAGTCAGAACGGGTGAAGGCTTCTCTGTTTGAATTTGAACATGATCTTTGGGAATACTAGTATATTCTAATTATTATTCAACCCGGAAGAAATTTTTCCGGGTTTTTTTTTAACCTTTTTGCTACTTTAGCCTAATGGTAAATATACTTGATACCAGGATAGAGTTTCTTAAGGGAGTTGGGCCTAAAAGGGCTTTAGTGCTTAATAAAGAAGCCGGCATTTTCTCTTTTGGCGATCTCTTAAACTATTTTCCGTTCAGGTATATTGACAAAAGTAAAATATTTAAGGTTTCTGATGTCAATAATGACCTGACTTATTTTCAACTGGTTGGTTTTGTTTCAAATGTAAAATCATTTGGCGAACCCCGTATCAGCAGAATGAGCGCAACATTCACTGATGATAGCGGATCGGTTGAACTTGTTTGGTTTAAAGGGTTCAAGTGGCTGAAATCAAATTTTCTATCCGACAAAAAGTACCTGCTTTTTGGAAAAGCATCAGCTTTCAATCGACGGTTTAGTTTTGTGCATCCGGATATTGAGCTTTTTGATGAGCATGATCTGACGATTGGAGAAACCCTTCAGGGGGTTTATCCAACAACTGAGAATATGAAAAATCAGGGCTTAGGGACAAAGCAGATCGCCAAACTTACAAAAACATTGCTGGCCCTGATGGCTGAACAAATCCCTGAAGTTCTGCCCGAATCGATTATACGAAATGAGAGTCTGATGAAACGCAAGCTAGCCTATCAGCACATACACTGGCCAGGTGATGACCATTGGTTAAAGCAGGCGGTTTATCGCTTGTCGTTTGATGAGTATTTCTTTTTTCAACTCAGGGTTATAGCTGGCAGGAAATACCGTGAGCAGCACACAAAAGGCTTTCGTTTCTCAAAGGTAGGTAACTTGTTTCATGCTTTTTATAGGGATCATTTGCCATTTTCTCTCACCGAAGCCCAAAAAAGAGTTGTCAGGGAGATCAGGCATGACCTGGGTTCGGGTGTTCAGATGAATCGTCTTTTGCAGGGTGATGTAGGAAGTGGGAAAACCATTGTGGCCTTATTAATTATGTTGTTGTCGCTTGATAATGGTTTTCAGGCAGCCTTAATGGCCCCAACAGAAATCCTGGCAAACCAGCATTATGTGTCCCTTTCAAACCTGTTGAAGCAATTACCCGTTCGGATTGCCTTGTTAACAGGCTCGACCAGAAGTAGCGAAAGAAAACTTATCGACCAATCTCTCAGGGACGGAAGCCTCCAGATTATTATTGGCACACATGCACTCATTGAGGATACGGTTGTTTTTAATAAGCTTGGACTTGTTATTATTGATGAACAGCATCGTTTTGGAGTTGCTCAGCGTGCCCGGTTGTGGGAGAAAAGCGATGATGTTCCCCATGTATTAGTCATGACAGCAACCCCGATTCCCCGCACATTGGCCATGACGCAATATGGCGACCTTGATGTGTCGGTAATTGACGAATTGCCGCCCGGGCGCAAACCGGTTAAGACCCTACATCTATACCAGAATCAACGACTCCGTATGATTCATTTCGTGCGTCAGCAAATTGCCGCCGGACATCAGGTTTATATTGTGTATCCATTGATAAAGGAATCTGAAAAACTCGATCTGATTAACTTGCAGGAAGGTTATGACAGTCTTTTACGTGATTTCCCCGAACCTGATTATCAGATTTGTGTTGTTCATGGCCAGCTAAAACCCGAGGATAAAGACTGGGAGATGCAAAGGTTTATCCGTGGTCAGGCAAATATTATGGTTGCTACAACAGTTATTGAGGTTGGCGTTGATATACCGAATGCCTCAGTAATGGTTATTGAACATGCTGACCGGTTTGGACTTTCACAACTTCATCAGCTTCGCGGACGTGTTGGAAGGGGCGCCGAGCAGTCGTTTTGCCTCCTGATCACTGATCATAAACTTACAGCTGACGGACGGAAACGGATGGAGACAATGGTCAAAACCAACGATGGTTTCGAAATAGCCTCTGTTGACCTGGCTTTAAGAGGGCCGGGTGAAACACAGGGAACACGCCAGTCAGGTCAGCTCAATTTCAGATTGGGAAATCTGGCCAATGACGAACAGCTGATCAGGCTGACACGTAAACTTGCCATGCAATTGCTTGATGATGATCCATATATCATTAAGCCTGAGCATAGTCTAACCAGAAACGAATATCTTCGACTGTATCAATCCGAAACTGATTGGGGAAGAATTGGCTGAATCTGATTCGTTGTGCATGACATTATGACATTTTATCGCTAATTTTGCAGCAGATAATGCAACAACATGAAGATTTCCTATAATTGGTTGAAACAATACCTTGATATTGATTTGGCGCCTTCGGAGGTGGCTGACATTCTCACCTCCACTGGTCTTGAAGTTGAAGATGTAATACATTGGGAATCAATAAAAGGCGGCATGAGGGGTGTTGTTATTGGTGAAGTGCTCACTTGTGCAAAACATCCAAATGCGGATAAGTTAAGTGTAACAACGGTGGACATCGGCAACAAAACTATTTTGCCCATTGTATGCGGTGCTTCTAACGTGGCCGCTGGCCAGAAAGTGGTTGTTGCTCAGCCCGGAACCATGATCTATAAAGGGACAGAATCGTTTGAAATAAAAAAAGCAAAAATCAGGGGCGAAATCTCCGAAGGGATGATTTGTGCAGAAGATGAAATCGGCCTGGGCGACTCGCACGATGGGATAATGGTTTTGCCCGACGAAGCCGTAGCAGGTACTCCGGCCTCGCTTTATTTTGGCATTGAAGAAGACTTTGTTTTTGAAATTGGTTTAACCCCAAACCGTTCTGATGCAACATCGCATATCGGTGTTGCCCGCGATTTGATGGCTGCACTGAACTTCAGGGAGGGTAAACCGAAATATTCCATGCACACTCCCGAAGTTAAGCGCGTGGTTCAACACGATAGCAGTTTGGATATCGGGGTTGTCGTTGACGATCCGCAAGCCTGCCCAAGATATTCAGGGGTTACTATCAGCGGTATTCGTGTTGCCGAATCGCCTGCATGGCTCCAGAACAGGTTAAATGCCATTGGATTACGACCAATTAACAATATCGTTGATATAACAAATTATGTTATGTTTGAAACCGGACAGCCCCTTCATGCTTTTGATGCAGCGGCTGTTACAGGCAATCAGGTTGTGGTAAAGAAGCTGCCCGAAGGCACCCCTTTTTTGACGCTTGATGGACAAGAAAGAAAGCTTAATCAGGATAATCTGATGATATGCAACAGCCAGGCCCCCATGTGTATCGGCGGAGTCTTTGGTGGGTTGCATTCGGGAGTTAGCAACAATACACAGGCAATATTCCTCGAGAGTGCGTGCTTTGAATCAAAATCCATCAGACGAACAGCACGATTTCATGCGCTTCAGACAGATGCCTCCTTCCGGTTTGAAAGGGGTTCCGACCCCAATATCACGGTTTATGCCCTTAAAAGAGCCGCTGAACTGATCCTGTCCATTGCTGGAGGAAGACTGTCATCAGACATTAAAGATGTTTACCCCTCTCCTGTGGAAAAGGTTCCGGTGCGGCTTAGTCTCGATTATCTGAATAAGGTAGCCGGACAACCTATTAACCCTGAAGCTGCTGCACAAATACTCATGGATCTGGGTATTGAAGTTGAAGCGAAAAACAAAGGCTATTTTGAGACTCTGGTTCCCACCTTCAAACCTGATGTTTACAGACAGGCTGATCTGGTTGAAGAAGTGTTGCGGATCTACGGGTATAACAACATACACATTCCTGAAAAGCTCAACGCTTCGTTAAACATTCACTCAGGTATCGATGCAGACGCTGTTCAGAATCTGGTAGCTGATATGCTAGCGGCAAAGGGCTTTTATGAGATCATGAACAATTCGCTCACAAAATCGGCCTACAGCAGAAATACTGGTGTATTTAATCCCGAAAACAATGTTGTTATTCTGAACCCACTGAGCAGCGAGCTCGATGTGCTTCGGCAAACATTGCTGTTTGGTGGACTGGAGACGATTGCCTACAATCAGAACCGAAAGCACTCTGATTTAAAGTTTTTCGAATTTGGTAAAACCTATTGTTTTGATCAGGCAAAATTTAATGAACATGGCAATGGACTTGAACCCTATCATGAAACAATTCATCTCGACCTGTTCCTAACAGGACTGAGATCGCCAGAAAACTGGCATGATCAGAATCTTGGGGTCGACTTTTATGATTTAAAAGCCTATGTTGAAATGATACTAAAGCGTATCAATATTGCACTTGATCGGATTGAAATGAAGGAGATACAGGATGCTCACATGGACTATGGTTTGATATACAGGATTAATGGACTTGAAATTGCCCGCTTTGGTTTGTTAAGCAATCAGATTCTGAAACATTTCGATATTAAGAAGGAAGTCTATTATGCCAGCCTGGCATGGGAAAAGTTACTCACGATGGCCAATGAAAGATCGACTGGTTTCAGGGAAGTAACAAAGTTTCCTTCAGTAAGAAGGGATCTGGCGCTGGTTCTTGATATCCCGGTACGATTTGAAGATATATCGAAGATAGCTTATGCAGTGGAACCGGGATTGCTTTCCGCGATCAATTTGTTTGATGTTTATCAGGGAGACAAGATTCCACAAGGCAAAAAGTCTTATGCAATAAGTTTCGTGTTGCTCGATTCAGAGAAGACCTTGACGGATAAGGTTATTGATCATGTTATGAATAGATTGATCAAGCAATTTGAAGAAAAGCTGGGGGCAGTGCTGCGATAGAAACTGTTACCCTTATATTTAAAGCATATTTTTAACATGGATACCCAAACGATAAAACAAAGATTCGGAATCACAGGACATGACCCATATCTGGAGCGTGCCATACAAGTAGCCGTTCAGGTTGCCCCAACAGATCTGACCGTGTTGATTAGTGGTGAGAGTGGTACCGGTAAGGAAGTGTTTCCTAAAATTATTCATCAGTCCAGTGCACGTAAACACGGACAGTATATAGCCGTGAACTGCGGTGCAATACCCGAAGGTACTATTGATTCGGAGTTATTTGGCCACGAAAAGGGTTCTTTCACCGGAGCCCATGAGGCCCGCAAAGGCTATTTTGAAGTTGCCGACGGGGGTACAATATTCCTTGACGAAGTAGCTGAGTTGCCACTTTCTACGCAGGTAAGGCTATTAAGGGTGCTCGAATCGGGCGAGTTCATGAAAGTGGGCTCATCGAAAATGATTAAAACCGATGTGCGTATTGTCGTTGCAACGAATGTCAATATTCCTGATGCTATCGAGAAAGGAAAATTTCGGCAAGATCTCTATTATCGTTTGAATACAGTTCCAATTACTATCCCACCTTTACGTGAGCGCAAACAGGATATTTTTACACTTTTCAAACGATTTTCGATCGATTTTGCCGAGAAATACAGGATGCCACCCCTTCAGTTATCAGATGATGCCATTGGGCTATTGGAAAATTATCGTTGGCCTGGCAATATCAGACAGCTAAAGAATGTTACTGAACAAATATCCATCATCGAAAAGCAGAAATATGTGTCGGCCGATGTGTTAAAAAGATATCTGCCCCAGGATGCAACAGTTTCGCTACCGGTATTATACAATAAGGAAAGGGAAGACGAAAAGATTTCGGAACGCGACTTGTTGTACAAGGTTCTTTTCGACATGAAAAAGGATATTATTGAACTGAAGAAAACTGTGTCTGAAATACTTGAGCATGATTTGCAGGATACTCCGGCTTCAGGGATGTCCAAGTCATTGGTTAAGAATTACAACGCTGACCTCTTAGGCATTCTGGATGATGGTTTCGGTAATATTGATATTGATGAGCAGGAAGATGATCAGCTTGGTTTTCAGCCGTCGGAGGTGATAGATGAAAACTTGTCATTGGAGAAAAAGGAAATTGATATGATTAAGCGTGCGTTAAGCAAACATTACGGCAAACGCAAAAATGCAGCCAAGGAACTCGGTATATCGGAAAGGACTTTGTATCGTAAAATCAAAGAATACAACATCGACCAATAAAAATCATATGCTTACACATTCAGTGAGAAATATTTATATTCTTTTAATCGTCATAAGCCTTTTTATTACAGGAGGTTGTGGTGTCTATTCATTTACGGGTGCCTCAATACCACCGGAAGCAAAGACGGTGTCGGTCATGTATTTCCCAAATAATGCCATGCTGGTGGAACCATTACTAAGCAGCACATTTACATCGGCATTACGCGACAAGTTTACCAACCAAACAAATCTGCAGATGGTTTCTCAACAGGGTGACCTGGCTTTCGATGGTGAGATCACAGATTATAAAACAACCCCTGTCGCCATTCAGAGCGATCAGACTGCAGCATTAAATCGCCTGACAATTACTGTGAATGTCAGATTTTTCAATAAATTTGACGAGTCAAAAGGATTTGAAACCAAGTTCTCTCAGTATCGGGATTATCCAAGTGAGCAGGACTTAAATGCAGTAAAAGACGGTTTGATAACCGAAATAGTGGAAATGTTGGTTGATGATGTTTTTAATAAATCTGTTGTGAACTGGTAATTTTTTAAATGAATAAACATCAATTCATTGAGCATGTAAAGGACCCTGAATTACTGGGTAAAGAAACCATATTGCCTTTGATGGACCTTGCTGCACAGTTTCCTTACTGTAGCATGATTCAGGTTTTACTTGCCATGAATCTGATGAAAGAAAACCACATTCTGTTTGATAGCCAGTTAAAGCTATCCTCCTGCATTACCTTTGACCGTAACCTGCTGCGTTTGCATATTGCCAGGGCGGGCGATTTGCGCGAGAAATCTCCGCTACCGGATGAATATAATGAAGTGAAGCCCGGGAAACAGAAAACAGTATTGCCGGATGACCTTGCAGGAGTGACCGAAATGGCTCCAGAAAAAGACCACATATCAGTTGAAACCACTGCAGCACCAATTGAGGAGAGAGAATCAACAATTAAAGAAGAACCGAAACCTGAACATGTTGTTGAAAGACCTGAAATTGTCATAGAGAGCCAACCTGAGCAAATTGATGAAGTTGTTGAAGATATACCCATGGCTGCTGAGCCGTCAGAAATTGCAACCGATGAATCTCATGAAATCGATGATACACATCACATTCAAAGTGAGCATCCGACAATAAATGAAGAAGATATTGCAGTTGATGAAGAGGTGTTGGATTTCAGGCCTGGCAGGCAATCTATTGAAGAACTGAAAAGGATTGTTGAGGAAAGAATCAAACAGATAGAACGTGAAAAAAGTGGGCTTCCCCCATTGACATCTGTACCAACTTCGAAAGCTGAAATTATCGAACAGTTTATCAGGAATAATCCAAGTATATCCCGCCCCAAAGCCGACTTCTACAATCCTGTTACAAACGCCCAACAAAGTATTGTAGATCAGGAGAACATTGTAAGTGAAACGCTTGCACGCA
>DITE01000109.1:90671-98712 GCA_002422725.1 Bacteroidales bacterium UBA6192 | reverse complement strand
GAGGCTGTAAATTCGTTTAACAGCCTCTTTGTGATTCATTTTAGTACCTGTAATGATCAGGTTTGTAGGGTCCGTTTGCCGGTATACCAATATACTCTGACTGTTCTTTGGTAAGTTTGGTAAGCTTAACGCCTATTTGGTCGAGATGCAGACGGGCAACTTCTTCATCCAGGTGTTTTGGCAGACGAAAAACATCGATATCATATTTGTCACGGTTCTTCCAAAGGTCGATCTGGGCAAGTGTCTGGTTTGTAAATGAGTTACTCATTACAAAACTAGGATGACCCGTTGCACAGCCCAGATTCACCAGACGTCCTTCAGCCAGCATAAAAATGGCATTGCCGGTTTTGAATGCGTATTTGTCAACCTGTGGCTTGATATTGGTTTTGATCACCAATGGATCACTGTCGAGCTGGCTCACCTGAATTTCGTTGTCGAAATGGCCAATGTTGCACACGATGCTTTGGTCTTTCATTTGCCTCATGTGTTCCAGTGTGATCACATCCTTGTTTCCGGTTGCAGTAACGTAAATGTTTCCGATTGGCAATGCTTCCTCGATGGTTGTTACTTCAAAACCTTCCATAGCAGCCTGAAGTGCACAGATGGGGTCAATTTCGGTAATGATAACACGGGCACCGTAAGCGCGAAGCGATTTGGCTGATCCTTTGCCAACATCCCCGTAGCCCAGCACAACACAAACTTTGCCTGCAAGCATTACATCCGTAGCCCTTTTGATGCCATCGGCAAGCGACTCGCGGCAGCCATACAGGTTATCAAACTTGGATTTGGTCACCGAATCGTTAACGTTTATTGCCGGAACCAGCAGTTTGCCTGCTTCCTTCATCTGATACAACCTGTGAACACCGGTGGTGGTTTCTTCCGATACACCTTTCCACGATTCAACAGTATGATGCCAGTGTTTCGGGTTTTCGGTGTAAGTTTCCTGCAAAATGGCCATGAGGGCCTTTTCTTCGGCTATAGTTGTGTGAACTGCGAGCAGGGAAGGGTTTTTTTCAATATCGAAACCTTTGTGAATCATCAGGGTGGCATCGCCACCATCATCGACAATCAGATTGGGTCCAAGGCCACCTTCAAAAGTGAGGGCTTGTTTGGTACACCACCAGTATTCATCCAGTGTTTCGCCTTTCCATGCAAACACCGGAATTCCGACAGCAGCGATGGCTGCAGCAGCATGGTCCTGTGTTGAAAAAATATTGCAACTTGCCCAACGTACTTCAGCACCCAACTCAACCAGGGTTTCGATGAGCACGGCAGTTTGAATTGTCATATGCAACGAACCTGAAATCCGTGCACCTTTAAGCGGTTTATCTTTTCCAAATCGTGCACGCAGTGCCATCAGGCCGGGCATTTCCTTTTCGGCAATTTCAATTTCCTTGCGGCCCCATGAGGCCAGTTTCATATCGGCTACTTTGTATTGTAAGTCGTTTTCAACAAGAGTTTGATTCATTTGATAATGTGTTTTATAGCTTTTTTAACGGGCTGCAAAATTACAGCTTTTTCAGTATATAGAACAATGGAGTGGTCAGAATGTTTGATAATACTGCATCATCTGCCACCACAATTCGCTCTTTGTCTGTGAATATAAGGAGTGTAAATCCGTATGTTTTCAGGTCGCGGTTCTCACTTCCTTCCAATCAGTAAAGGGCATTGAAATTTCGGTTACAGGCTGAAATCCATTGGGGTTGATCGCTTTGAGGGCGAAAGCATTTCCCTGGGTTGATATTCATGATAATTACAGTTCATATAAAACAAGCACTGTGTTTCGGGCGTCTTACCCACATAGAACTGTTTGAAGATAAAAATGCATTACTGTTTCTCAAATCAATACATAATTTTGACAATTTATGAAGCGGTCAAAATGCATTTGTCAGTTTTAATTTTTTTCGAAATACTAGCAAAAGTGATTAAGGATCATTTATAAAAACGAAAGAACTTCTAAAAAATATTATTGTTAATTATTTCACAGTTATCAGGGATTTGTTATTTTCGCACTTCAGATGATTGATGCGCTTAATTGCAAATGATCATTGATAATCATTGTGTTGTAAATTATTCCTAAACCAAAGTGCCATGATGTGGATGAATAAAATGATTGCAGGCATGTTGCCATTCCTGCCTAAGGGTTTTGTGTGGATGTTTTCGAAGCGCTATATCGCCGGAAAAACCATTGAAGATGCCATTGCGGTCAGCCGCAAGCTGAACCAGGAAGGGGCTATGGTGACCATCGACCTGCTGGGCGAGTTTATCACCCGACTCGATCAGGCCGAAGCCAACAAAATGGAGTACCTCGAGATAATCGAAACCATACAAAAAGCCGGAATCGATGGCAATTATTCACTCAAGCCAACCATGTTCGGGCTGTTGCTCGACAAAGAGATAGCCTACAAACACATCCGTGAGATTGTGGCCAAAGCTGCTTCCTACAACAATTTTGTGCGCATCGACATGGAAGATTCGCAATGCGTTGACCTCGAAATTGACCTGTTCAGAAGAATCAAAGCCGAGTTTCCAAAAAATGTTGGACTGGTTTTGCAGGCTTACCTGCGCCGCACCAACCAGGACATCATCAATATGTTTGACCTGAACAGCAAAGAACTACCGGTTAACTACAGACTTTGTAAGGGAATTTATGTGGAACCCGAAGCCATTGCCTTCAAGAAATATGATGAAATTAACCAGCATTTTCTGGCTGACCTTGAGCTCATGTTCAAAAATAACATTTATCCTGGCATCGCCACACATGACAAAGTGTTGGTGGAAGGAGCCTACAAACTGATCGAAAAGTATAAGGTGCCAAAGCATATGTATGAGTTTCAGATGCTTTACGGGGTTACTCCCCAATTGCGCAAATCGATCATCGAAAATGGCCACCGTATGCGGATTTATGTGCCCTATGGCAAACAATGGTTCGCCTATTCCACTCGACGATTGAAAGAAAATCCGCGTATGGCACAGGATATTGTTAAAGCCTTGTTCTTCAGAGGATAAAATTCTTTTTCACTTCAGTTTTTTCGACAGGACAGCTTTAGGGCTGCCCTGTTTTTTTTGGCAGTAAACTATTTTCAGCGAATCTGTCTGAAAATACACTTTGGTTGAAAAACAGGTATTTGGTGTTTCAGCCCGGCTAAGAATGTGTTGTAATTCAACCGATTATTTTTTGGCTTGTTTTTTTATTACCTTTGCATGACTTTTCGTCTAATTTTATCTCAAACCAGAATAATGGAAAAACCAAGGGTTCTTTTTGTTGAGCAGGCTATTATGCCCTACCTGAAAGAAACGCCTATGAGCAAAATCGGTCGGTTTCTGCCTCAGGGTATCCAGGAAAGAGGAAAGGAAATCAGAACATTCATGCCACGGTTCGGAAGCATCAACGAAAGACGCAATCAACTGCATGAAGTGATCAGGCTATCGGGAATGAACTTGATTATCAACGACAACGACCATCCATTGATCATAAAAGTAGCTTCCATACAACAAGCCAGGATGCAGATTTACTTTATTGACAATGAAGATTTTTTTCACCGAAAGTTTACCATCAAAGACAAAAACGGTAAGTTTTTCGAAGACAATGACGAGCGCAGTATCTTTTTTTCGCGCGGTGTGCTCGAAACAGTGAAGAAGCTGAGCTGGAGCCCGGATATCATCCATTGCAACGGATGGATGTCGTGTCTGGTGCCAATGTATGTTAAAAGAGCCTATAAAGATAATCCGGTTTTCAGTGATGCTAAAATTGTGTATTCACTTTATGACGATCATTTTAAAGAAACTTTCAAAGAGGGATTTGACAAAAAAATCAAACTTGCCGGTATTACGGCAAAAGACCTCAAATACTATAAAGAACCGAATTACATTAACCTAACAAAAGCTGCCATCGACTATTCCGATGCCCTTATCATCGGAAGCGACAAGGTGAAGCCTGAATTGATGGAATATGTTGCAGGGCTTAAAAAACCCGTGCTCGAATATCAGACAGGCGACAACTATATCGATGTATACAATGCCTTTTTTGAAAAACTTATTGGAAAAAGCTGATTGAACGTACCATTCTAAAATTGATTTCCTTGAAAAATTTATTCCGCCCTGGTTTTTATTGTGCTTTATCCGTGCTGATATTCTCTGTTACAGCCTGCAACAAAAAACCCGAACAAATTGGTCTGGCATTAATCCCGGATGTGGATCAGGTAAATGTTTTCTACACCGATACCATTCGCGTTACAGCATATAGTTTATTGGAAGACTCCATCAGAACCGATGAACCCTCCAATATTTTATTGGGCAGTATCAAAGATCCGGTATTTGGAACCACTGTAGCCGGATTCTATACTCAGTTTGCCCTATCGACAAATGGCCATGATTTTGGTGCGAATCCACAGCTCGATTCACTGGTGCTGCAACTGGCCTACTCTGGTTATTATGGCGACACAATGACCTCGCAAACCATCAGGGCATTTGAGATTAATGAACAGTTGTTTGCTGATTCAAACTACTATTCGAAGCGACAGATTCCCTATGATCAAACTGATCATTCGGCTTATTCGTTGAATATGCGTCCTAAATCACCATTCATTTTTCTTGACGACACCCTGAGTCCGATGTTTAGGATGCGGTTGAGCGATCTCTCCACCTCAATTGGCGATAAGTTGCTTGGAGCAAGTGAAGAGAATCTCGAATCAACCGAAAAGTTTCAGGAGTTCTTCAAAGGACTGTTCATTACCGCCGATCCGGTGAGCTCGGGTGGAGCCATGGCATATCTCAACCTGCCCTCAAACCTGTCGCGTATGACCATCTACTACCGCAATGATGAGCAGGATTCACTCCGCTACGAATTTTTTATGACAAGTTCAACTGCAAGATTCAACCGGTTTGAGCACAATGATTATCTCGATGCTTCTGATGAATTCAGGCAGCAGGTCATTGAAGGCGACACAAGTCTTGGCCACCAGAATATTTATATTCAGGCAATGGGAGGGGTAAAAACATTTATCCGGTTCCCGCATCTGGCAAATTTTGCCAATACACTTGGTAAAAAAGTGATTATCAACGAGGCAAAACTCATATTTACCGGTATTGATACTATCACCGAATTTCCCTCACCAGCCCAGCTGGCACTTGTTTTGGGAACTGATGAAAAAGGAAAATACACTATCGTACCTGACCAGTTTGAAGGCGACAATTATTTTGGTGGATTGTATAAGAAATCTGTCAATGCATATGAATTCAGAATAACAAAACTGGTACAACAAATGATTCTGGATGGAAACGATAAGGCAGACTATGGTCTGTATGCATTTGTTTCAGGGGCTTCGGGTCTTGCCAGCAGAAAGGTGTTTCATGGCACTTCACCGGGTTCTGATACATTGACTGCTTTTCAATTGAAAGTGATTTACACAAGAGTTGATTAGCTGTCGATGTTTCATTATTTTTGTAGCCTATTTAGGATATTCCGGCTTTCATCATGTTGACTCGGATATTTTAAAAATAAAAAAACAACCGACAGAATAATAAATAATAAAATATGTGTGGAATAGTAGCATATGTTGGGCCAAAGCAAGCCTATCCAATCCTGATTAATGGTCTGAAGCGACTTGAATACAGGGGTTACGACAGTTCCGGTATTGCACTTTTAAACACTGATCTGAATGTTTACAAAGCAAAAGGAAAAGTGTCGGAGTTGGAAGAACTCATCAAAGATGCTGACCTTTGCGGAACCATTGGTATTGCTCACACCCGGTGGGCTACCCATGGTGAGCCGAATCAGGTAAACGCTCACCCACATTATTCTCAATCCAAAGAATTGGCCTTGATACACAACGGTATTATTGAAAACTATGCCTCCTTGCGCAAAGTTCTTGAATCGAGGGGCTACACTTTTGAGTCATCAACAGATACGGAAGTACTTACTAACCTCATTGAGGATATCAAGATCAACGAAAATGTCGATTTGTTTGAAGCAGTCAGAATAGCCTTGGATCAGGTAATAGGAGCCTACGCCATTGTAGTCATTTCGCGCAACGATCCTGACACACTTATTGCTGCGCGCAAAGGCAGCCCACTGGTTATTGGTATTGGTAAAGATGATTATTATGTTGCCTCCGATGCAACCCCAATTGTTGAATATACCAAAAACGTTGTTTATCTGGATGATGAAGAAGTTGCATTGATCAGACGCAACAATGATTTACGTATCAAAACCATTCGGAATCACGAGAAAACACCCTATGTTCAGCAACTCGAAATGAACCTATCGACATTGGAGAAGGGTGGTTTTGAGCATTTTATGCTGAAGGAGATTTATGAACAACCCCATTCGATCCGTGATAGCATGCGTGGCAGGCTTCACACAGAACTGGGCACAGTTACCCTGGGTGGAATTATCGACTATGAACAGAAACTGATTACAGCAAACCGTATAATAATTGTGGCATGCGGCACATCATGGCATGCTGGTTTGGTGGGCGAATATTTGTTTGAGGACCTTGCCCGTATTCCAGTTGAGGTTGAGTATGCATCCGAGTTTCGTTACCGTAATCCGGTGATTTATGAAAAGGATATTGTAATAGCCATATCACAGTCGGGTGAAACAGCCGATACACTTGCTGCCATTGAATTAGCCAAGTCGAAGGGGGCTACAATACTCGGTATTTGCAATGTAGTGGGCTCATCTATCGCGAGGGCTACTCATGCCGGCAGCTACACACATGCCGGCCCTGAAATTGGCGTTGCCTCAACAAAAGCATTTACCGCACAGGTAACACTGCTCACCTTGATGGCATTGCGCATAGCGCAACTAAAAGGGACAATTTCGAAAACCAGGTTTATCCAAATTCTGCATGCACTTGAGGCTATCCCCGGTAAAGTGGAGGAAACACTGAAAACAAGCAGTGTGGTGATTAAAATTGCCAGACAGTTTAAAGATGTCAGAAACTTCCTCTATCTGGGACGTGGATATAACTTCCCTGTTGCCCTCGAAGGTGCATTGAAACTCAAAGAGATTTCCTATATTCACGCAGAGGGTTATCCTGCAGCAGAAATGAAGCATGGGCCTATTGCATTAATTGATAAGGAAATGCCGGTAGTGTTCATCGCCACCAATAAGGGAACATACGACAAGGTGGTGAGCAACATTCAGGAAGTAAAGGCACGGAAAGGGATTATTATCGCCATAGTAACACAAGGCGACACCATTGTAAAAGGCATGGCCGATTATGTAATCGAAATTCCTGAAACAGAAGAAATGCTGGTGCCCTTGCTTGCTACCATACCACTTCAGAAACTGTCTTACCATATCGCTGTGATGCGTGGTTGCAATGTTGACCAACCCCGAAATCTGGCGAAGTCGGTTACCGTAGAATAACTTTTCTGCAAATAATTAAGTTATTTTTGCCTGCAATATTTCCCTGGCACGGTTTAGTGCATGGGTGATATCTATGCAAACGTTTTGCTCACCAACAAGCTGTGTAATGCCGCTTTTAGTGAGTGATGCCTGCACTTGGGCAACAGCACCTGAAAGTACGATAATCACACCTTTCTGTTGTGATCTTTTCACGAAACTCCGGAGGTTATTTAATCCGGTGGAGTCGATGAAAGGAACTTTTCTCAGCCTGATAATACGCACTTTTGGCTGAACTGTAATGTTTTTCTCGGCTTCCTCAAACTTATTGGCAATACCGAAAAAGAAAGCTCCTCTGATTTCGAAAACTTCAACCTGATCAGGAATAGCAAGCTGTTCCCCATCATCGACATTTTCAGTGTTTTCATCCTCAACTTCTTTGTTAAGTATTTCAATATCGGAGGTTTCGATAACACGTTTCAGGAACAATAAAACTGCTAACAACAGGCCAAACTGAATGGCTACTGTCAGGTCGATCATCACTGTAAGCAGGAAGGTTGTGAGCAAAACGGCAACATCGCTTTTGCTGTTTTGAAAAAGATTTTTGAATGAACGCCATTCGCTCATGTTATATGCAACAACAACAAGAATTCCTGCTAATGTACTCATAGGTATGAGTTTAGCCCATTT
>DITE01000109.1:42646-90578 GCA_002422725.1 Bacteroidales bacterium UBA6192 | reverse complement strand
CAATAGCCTGAAGGTTTCGAAATTAATGAAAGGAATATTGGGCAAAGGAATAGTTGAAGGGATTTCGCCAAAGCGGCTGCCAATGGTTTCAACAGGCAGATTGAATATGTTTACGGCAATGGTCGAAATCAGCAAGGCTATCAAGGTTCCGGGGATTTTCTTGTTCAGCTTAGTCCAGAAAACCGATACAAGCACGGTGAAAAGCCCTATCGCCAGAGCATAAAAGTTAATGGCATCGAAATGATGAAGATAAAACTGCCATTTCTCAACAAAATCGGCCGGAACTTTCTCTGCCACCTCCAAGCCAAGAAAATCTTTGATCTGTGAGGAGAAGATAACCAGGGCTATCCCGCTGGTGAATCCGACCACTATCGGATAAGGCATAAACTTAATGATTGTCCCAAGCTGCAACAGGCCCATACCAACCAGCATGAATCCGGCCATGATGGTTGCAATGACCAGTCCATCCACACCAAATTGTTCAACAATACCGTAAACGATTACGATGAAAGCACCTGTCGGGCCACCTATCTGAACCCGGCTTCCTCCAAGTGCTGAGATCAGAAAGCCTCCTATGATAGCTGTGATCAGCCCCTTTTCGGGAGACACACCAGAAGCAATCCCAAAAGCAATTGCAAGAGGAAGGGCAACAATGCCAACGATAATGCCAGCAATAAGATCCGAAAAAAAAGTATTTCGGTTATAATTTCTGAGCGTGGTAAAGATTTTCGGATGAAACACATCCGAAATGCGAGTGAATAATAGCTTTGTCATTTCAGTGAAAGGTCTTCTAACAATGACCGCAAAGTTAACAATTTGATCAGCCCGCTGAACCCCACACGACTTTTAATAGTCAAACAAATCTGTCAGGCTTAACTTTGGTTTGCCTAAGCAATCACCCGAAAACCTTTAACTGACTTAGTGAGGGGGTGCATCTTTTTTGCAACAAGCCGGTAACTTTTCATACGCTTTGGGATCGGCCTCCAACTCGTCGGCATCGTAACCAACTTTGGTAACAGCCTTTTTTAATCCCTCCTTCGTGTTTTTGCCTGTCCGGAATTCAACAGTCAACTCCTTTGTTTCAAGATCAAGGCTAACTGCCCTGACGCCTTTTTCAAAGGCAATATGCTTCTCAAGACGATCCTTACACTGTTGACAAACTGCCGAAGTTTTAATAATTACCTTTTCTGTTTTGCTAGCCTTTTCCTGCGAAAAAACCAAGACTCCCGAAAGGAGCAGGGATAATAAAAGGCCGGAGATTACAATTTTCATTTTCATAATGCTTTATTTATTGTGTTAAGGGTTGTTATTCAATGGTATATCTTAAACCTGTGTAAACTTTAATCCCATAAACCGGCCCCCAAACGATAGAAGAATCAAAATATTTGCCATAAGGATCGTGGGCAGCTATTATGGGATGGTGTTGTTTGAAATTCGTCAGGTTTTCAGCTCCCAGATAAACATTCCATTTGCGAAAATATTTGATAACCTGAGCGTTGACAATGGTATATCGGGGCGAATATTCGGATAGGCGATATTGTTCGGGCAATTCAGTTGTTGATGGCAGACGGGTTTGTCCGTTGAATTGTGTTGTTAAGTCAAACTGCCACTTTTTCAGGTTTGTTACATACGAAAGACTGATTAATCCTTTGTATTTGTTTACCAAGGGTTTCTCAAGCAACTGATTCCCATAGGTCATTTTCACATCGTTATACCTCACTGCAGCAGTTGCACTCAGACCGTTGATGAGTTCGTAATTGGCTTCAACCTGAAAACTATTGGCCCGTGAGCGACCATCGAGATTGTAAACCAAGACACGATTGATATCCGTATCGCGGTCGACAATAACCTGATTGATAAAATCTGTGCGATATGCATCCACACTGAGAGTCAATTCGCGGTTATTGATGTCGAAATGCTTACTCAGATTGATGCCAAGGTTCCATGCTTCTTCAAGCCGGGGATTTTCGCGGAAAACAATCAGGCGTGAGGAAGCCAGCAGGGAAACATTCTCGGCCAGCACATTGGCCGACCGGTATCCTTTACCGGCAGAAATCCTGATAATGGTATGCGGGTTCAAACTATAGCGCAAATGAAGCCGGGGTGTGACAAACAAGCCAAACTCATTGTGGTGATCAGCTCTTAGTCCTGCAATCACATTCAGCTTGGTGCCATCGCTATAGGTGTATTGAAAAAAAGCCCCAGGCACACGTTCAACTCTGTCGTAAAGACTATCGTTGAGGTTTTCGTTAAACTTGTCATAGATCAAACTAAAACCGGTCGTATAGGTATGTCTTGTGTCGGCAAAATAGGATTGAAACAAAGCATTCAAGTAATATGAAAACTGTTCTGCCTTGTAGTCGTTTAATCCAAGATACGAATCAAAACCATGATAAACAAGTTGTTGCTGTATGCCCAGACTTGTTGCTGGCCGTGAAAGAAATATATATCCGGTTTTCAGAAATGTTTCGTATCGTCTGGTATTCAGTTTAATACCAAAACCATTGCTGGTGTCGCGGGGCAATTCAGCACGAAAACTTAACTGACCACTCCTACGGTTTTCGTATAAGGCTTTTATACCAAACTGAAATTCGAAATGGGGTGTATTGTAATCCCATCGGTTGAAGAAGTTATACTGGGTATAAAGGGGCTCATCAAGAAATCCATCATGGTTTCCGTCGTGCTTTGACGATTGGTTGCTGAAGTGGGCCAGCAACATGGTTTTGAATTTCTGGCTCAGCGAGGCTTTTGTGTTGATGTTAATTTCTGACCTGCCCATCTGATTTTGATAGAGGTTTAGGAAAAACTTCTCGCTTTCTGCCGGTTTTTTCATTTCGACATTAATCTGTCCGCTTATGGATTCAAACCCATTCAGAACCGAGGATGATCCTTTGGAAACCTGAATTGATTCCATCCAGCTACCGGGAATATACATCAAGCCGAATGAATTTGCCAATCCCCGTAAGTTCGGAATGTTTTCGCCCAGTATCTGGGTATAGATTCCTGCCAGTCCGAGCAATTCAATTTGTTTTGCACCCGTAACCGCATCACTGTAAGAAACATCGACACTCGCACTCGTTTCGAAGCTTTCTGACAGATTGCAGCATGCTGCCCTTACCAGCTCGCCCGATGTTATGTTTATCGAATTTAATGTACTCATACGTGAAACATAAGAGGTTTTTGCTCTTTGCACCACCTCAAATTCATCAAGGGTTCGGTTGGTTTTTAACACATGCGACACAGTCTCTTTGTTGTTGTGAATGTGAAGGCTGTCATTTTCGTAACCCACAAAGCTGAATATCAATACATGTGAATTATTATTCACAGGGATTTTAAACTGTCCGTTTTCGTCAGATACTGTTCCGGCTTGAGTGCCTAACCAATAAATATTCACCCCGGGCAAGGGCTTGTTTTTTTCTTCAACAGATTCAAATACAGTTCCTTTAATCTGCTGTTGACCTTTTGTTTGTATCGAAATTAATACCAGGATGGAAATGCAGTATACGATGATTTTATTCATGATTTTTGCTTTAACAATAGTAAAAAAAGGGGGAATTGCTGAAACGAATCAGCAGGGTGAATGCAAAGTGCATTCAGGAGATGTTAGAGCAAGGCGGGGTCGGTTTTCAGCTGATGAAAAGCCAGTAATAATTCTTTCCCAAAAAGCGCAGGAGGTTCATCGCCGGTGTTGTTTTGCCATTCGGAAGTTTTGGCGTCATGATCCGAACCCGAAAAAACATAAAGAACCCACAATGCAGTTTTCAGAAACGAATTGAAAACTATTTTGATTTTTGGGAGATCAAAATCTGATAAGGTCCTGATGTATTGGATAAAATCGTCACAACAGTCTTTTGCCGATTTTTCTGTGGGTTGTTTTGCGCAGCAAGAGGCAGAGTCGGTTTGGTTCGACGCTTCGTAATCACAGCTCATAGCTTCATTCTCGTGATCGCAATCCAGGACTACCGGAGCGATTGATTTCTTAACGATTCCGGTTGTATTGCAATAATGCACATTCAGGGTCAGTCCGACAGCACTGAATAGCACTACGAATGACAGGGCATAGCTTACAACTTTATGAAAAGTAGATTTCACGATTAATGAATATGAATTTTTACAAAAGTACTGTCATTTTTTTACAGTACTCATAAAATTCTGTTAAATCTGCTTTGACTCACTTTGTTTGACACTTTGCTGCCAGGTTTGGAAGAAGTTTGTAAATTCGCATGCTGTTAAAAACAGGCAATAATGGACAAGATTAAGGTAGCGTTGGTTGATGAGCACCCTATTATGTGCGATGGTATTCAGTGCCTGCTTTCTGATGCCACCGACATTCAAATTGTTCATAGCACACGAAGTATTGCTGAGCTCATACCGCTGCTTTTTCACGAGCCTGTGCATGTTGTGATTACGATTTTTTATACCCCTGACACCGAAGATGTTGCTCAGATTCAATTGTTGTGCAACAAGCACCCAAAAGCCAAGGTGTTGGTTATGTCGATGTATCGGATTGAGAATTTCGTTTTCAAAATGATCAAGGCAGGGGCAAAAGGACATCTGACAAGCGACACCAACCGAAACGAAATGGTTGAAGCCATTTATACACTAAGGAATGGTTACGACTTTTATGCCAAGACGATAACCAATTTGATTTTGCGAAACTATCTCACCGACGACAAAGCCGCAGAGGCTCGTCAGGAAAGGGAAAAGAGCCTGTCGGCCCGTGAAATTGAAGTGCTTAAACTGTTTGCACAAAGTTATACCAACAAAGAAATTGCCGACAGACTTTTTATCAGCGTTCGCACTGTAGAATCGCATAAAAACAACATTATGCGCAAAATCAACCTGAAAACTACTGTAGATATGGTGAAATTTGCCATAAAGAATAACATAGTTGAGCTGGAGTATTAAAAACAATTCTGATACCTGGTTGTGTTTTCGGCGCTTTAGGTCTCCCAATAAATAGATTCGTTGTGCTGCGCGGGAAAGATTTGCCAGTTAAACTAAATCTTGATTTTGGATGGTAAATATCGGCTTGCCCGGATTATGAGCATGATGGTTCTCATTCAAGAAGCTTATCGGACTATTAAGTAGAAAAACGCACAGTGTTCAGCTGACTTTAATAGTTAAAATGTTTCATGGTGTAGGTTCTCACGAAAAGTGTTTTTTCCCAGTAGATTTTTGAAACAAGTAGCCCGGGATTCCGAAGAACGAGGCGAGGCAGCACATGATAATATCTGAACCCAATTTGCTTCAGGTAAGCATTCATCTGATTGCCTAAACCCAGATCATTAGCCGCAACCTTGATGGCATCGCGCTGACAACGTGAGCTTGTAAAAGGAGTAATTATTCTGGTATTGAATCCATGTTCATACAGTTTGTCTTTCATCAGCTTATAATTCTGATAGCGGCTTCGTGCGTCCAGTTGCGAGAAAAACGGGAGCGAAGCACCGTAAGCTGCCAGATAGGCATAGAAAAGAAACATAAGTAAAGATTGATCACTGTAAGCCTTTTGAGCCAGTTGAAAAAAGACAACTGCTAACGCTATACCGGCCAGGGTCATGAAATGAAGCAGGTATCCAACCTTCAGATAACGAATCACTCTGTTTGTCCACACCTTGAGAAAAGTGTCGGATGTTTCTTTATCCGAAGTGAGCGTGATGATCATGACAGGGTGCCTGCATTTGTGAAGATGCGAAACTATTGAAAATTTGTATTCAAAAATTGAAAATGTTTGTTGGATCTGTTCCCGAAGAATCGGTTTACATATCGAATTAAGCTACCCGGGAGAGGCAAATTTCTATGCATCTTACTGATGATGTTTTGCGTGTTTTACTGAAAACAGTGGGGATAACCCCCAATCTGGTCCTCAATAAGGAAATCCGGTTACAAATATGCCTATGTTTGATGCATAAATCAATTATGCAATCAGCATTTTTTATAACCCAATTAAATTAAACCGTTATGGCAAACATTTTTGAAAAAAAACTGAATGATTTCATGGCAAAAGTTATTGCCAAAAACCCAAGTGAAATCGAATTTCATCAAGCAGTTCATGAAGTTGTTGAATCACTGATCCCATTCATCGAAGAACATCCGCACTACAGCGAAGCCAAAATTCTGGAACGTATGGTTGAGCCCGAGCGTGTAATCCTGTTCAGGGTTCCATGGCTGGATGACAAAGGCGAGGTGCAGATTAACAAAGGGTTCAGAATTGAGATGAACAGCGCAATCGGGCCATACAAAGGCGGTTTGCGTTTTCACCCGACCGTGAATCTTGGTATTCTGAAGTTTCTTGCTTTTGAACAGGTATTTAAAAATTCGCTAACCACATTGCCTATGGGCGGTGGAAAAGGCGGATCGGATTTCGATCCCAAAGGGAAATCCGACAATGAAGTGATGCGTTTCTGCCAAAGTTTCATGAGCGAGCTTTTCCGCCATATCGGCCCCAACACCGATGTTCCTGCAGGTGATATCGGAGTCGGCGGACGCGAAATTGGTTTCATGTTTGGTCAGTATAAAAGGTTGCGCAATGAGTTTACCGGAGTGCTAACCGGAAAAGGCATTGAATGGGGTGGATCGTTGATTCGTCCTGAAGCAACCGGGTACGGTGCTACCTATTTTGCTGAAGAAATGCTGAAGACCAGGGGCGAAAGCCTGAAAGGTAAAATTGTTGCCGTTTCTGGTTCAGGAAACGTGGCACAATATGCAACCGAAAAAGTGACCCAATTTGGAGGAAAAGTAGTTACCCTGAGCGATTCAAACGGATTTATCTACGATCCAAATGGCATTGATGCCGAAAAACTCGCATGGGTAATGGATTTGAAAAATGTACGTCGTGGCCGTATCAGCGAGTACACCGAAAAATTCAAGGGATCAACCTATACAGAAGGCGAGCGTCCATGGAGTGTAAAATGTGATGTAGCCATGCCATGTGCTACACAGAATGAAGTGAACGAAGATGAAGCCAGAAATTTGGTTAAGAATGGCTGCTTTGTGGTTTCAGAAGGAGCCAATATGCCATCTACTCCTGAGGCAGTTGAAGTTTATTTGCAGAGCAAAATCTTATATGGACCTGGAAAAGCTGCCAATGCTGGCGGTGTTGCCACTTCGGGTCTCGAAATGAGTCAGAATTCACTTCGTTTGTCATGGACCCGCGAAGAAGTTGATGCCCGTTTGCATCAGATCATGAAAGATATTCATGAAACTGCCCGCAAATATGGCACACAGAAAGATGGCTTTATCAATTATGTGAATGGAGCCAATATCGGTGGTTTCGTTAAAGTTGCCGATGCCATGCTTGCACAGGGACTTGTGTAAATAGCGCAATGACGGATTCTGAATCCTGATTGTTATATTTTCATCCGGACTGCCCCATCATCGCGGGGCAGTCTTTTTTTTAATCCCTGGCATGCAAATTGCAACTTTATCGGCAGTTGGTATCATCTTGTTATTTTACCCAGAAAACATATTTATGTATGAAACGTGAATCTTTTGTTTTTTTCGGCATGGTTGTGTTTGTGTTTATAACACTTTTATCATGTAATCAGAAAGAAGCTTTAACCTGGAACGAAGAATTTCTGATCAAAGTTGACAGTATTCATTACCCTGACCAGCTCAATGTTGGCCAGACGCTGGATATTCAGTTTTTTGGCATGGTGGGACACAATGGATGTAGTAATTTTAAACGGTTTGTTGTTTCGAAAAACGATTCAGTGTATACCATTCAGGTTGTTGGGGAAAGGAAGATGGGCAAAAACCTCATTTGTACCGAAGCCATACAATTTCTGAATGACAAGAAAATCAGTTTACTACAAGATACTGCCGGAGTATTTAAAATCGAAATAATAAATCCTGGCCTTAACCAGGTGATTCGTGCTGAGGTGGAATTCGTTCCCTGATTATTCTTTCCGGAAGTAACTGATCGGCCTGATAAGTTTGTCGAAAGTATAGTACTGCAACAGCACAAAGTCGTTGTTTTCATTGATCAGTCCATAAAGCCGGTCCAAATCAACCGGAACAAACCGGAAATCAACTTCAAGATGGTCGTGATTTTGCCTTTTTTCAAAGGTAGTAATCATTGTTTGTTTGCCCGACAAATCGGTGAGTGTTATGCGGTGAAGGAATGGGGAAGAAATGATAGAATCCTTTTTCTCAGCAGGCATTTTGTTGTTTAAAAGTGCTTCGAACCGAACATCAGAAAAAGAGGTGATATAATGCAGTACGTTTAATGTATCGTATTGTTGCAGAACCTGTTGGTCTGAAAGTCGCGTGATGGTATAAGCATTGGCTCCAGCTGTTTCAAGCAAAAAACTTTGCTCCGGTTCACGGTTAAATTCCATCTTAATGGATTTTATTTCTGACAAACGGTGTCTGAAAATGGTGTGATCGCGCCAATCATCAGCATTGGCTGTATAGCGGGACGAAACAAAGCCCCTGAAGCCAGGCAGATAAACGATATATGCTGTTTTGGCACCATCCATCAGCATAAAAGTGCCCATATTGTCCTTTGTTGCATCACCCACATAATACGTCCTGACCAGCTTTTCAGCCGGAAATAATTTGATTCGTCCGAAAAGATTAATTCTTGGAACAATTTGGTAAACTTCCACCTTAACTGCTAAGCCGGCCATCCTGCTTATTACATTGTCGTGTGCCGATTGCGAAACAGGAGCTTTAATTCTAAGCTTCATCATGGTGCCCAGCAACAAATCAACCTTGCGACTCTGAGCCTGATAAAGCTGGTTCAAAGTCCAGCTATTGCCCTGGCGTTCAAGCAAAACTTCATTGGTGTCGAGATCTGCAATAAATATTTTGGTAATACTGGCTGTGTCCTGAATGGCAAAAGATGTTTCTTTCTGACTGAGTGTTGATTTTCGGTTACTGACTACCAATACGATGGCAAGTAATAGCACGACAATTGTTAAAATGAGGGCTAAACGATTTTTTTTCATACTACATTCAGGGTTTAGATGCTATCTGGAGTACTTATGTTTTCGCAGGTATGACAGGATGACGCCAAACAAAATGATCAGGATTACCGGCAGGGCAACATTGATGATTTGCCATTGCAAACGTGAGGTGTTCACTTTGTTCAGATCAAGTAGCCTTAATTTAAGTTCACGCGAACGGATACCCACAAGTCCTGGTCCGTCAACGAGATAACTAACGGAGTTCAAAAGGAAATCTTTGTTTCCGAATGTTTGCCTTGTATCCTGATCATAGCCCAGTGGAAGGGGGTAGCCTCGTTGCCTGTGAAACTGGTTCCGGATGATATCGCCATCAGCAACAACAATCATGCTGGTTGGCTGGCTTTGTTCGATATAACC
Source organism: Bacteroidales bacterium UBA6192 (assembly GCA_002422725.1). GTDB lineage: Bacteria > Bacteroidota > Bacteroidia > Bacteroidales > F082 > UBA6192. The sequence goes on along the minus strand of DITE01000109.1, from coordinate 81,252 downwards.
AATTTCCTTACTTTGGGCTATTTCAGGAGGCACACGGTTTTCGAAGAGCGATCTGAATGTTCCTTCAAGCAACCAACCGGCAACCTGCCCGGGTTTGTTGTACATTCTTTCATCCACTTTTTCACGCAGCAACGCCAGTGTTACCAAAGCCGGAGTGTTCACAATGCGTGAATAGTCGGAAGTTTTCAGCAAGGGTGTTTTCTTTATTCCATCAACCATTACGGTATCGGCCGAACTTACAAATTGCGTTTTAATGCTGTTGAGGTTTCTGACGATAGGATGTGAAGATGCAGCATTGAGCAAGGGAAAATAATGCCAACGAAAAAATTCTATCTGAGGCTGATTCCCAACCTGCCCGGTTCGCATACCAATGGCTGCTGAGTTCAGGTCGAGCAAAAGGTTTCGGTTGAGCCTTACCCCATATTTGAAAAGCTGGTCATCGAGATTATGTTTCAGGTCAATTCCAACAGTTGATTCCGACATGCCGATACTGTCCATACTGGCCAGCACAGGATCAACCAGCCACAAAACTTTGCCGCCATGCATGATATACTGGTCGATTATAAACTTGTCCTTTTCACTGAATGCGTTCAGTGGCCTTGCAATGATTACTGCTTCAAAGTTTCGCAGTATCTTCACATTTCCTTCTTTATCCGGATCGGTCCGACGGGTGAGGACGTTCAGCTGTTCGTTAAGACTGACACGCTCAACCCTGAACTGATCGTTTAATTCGCGCGTGATATCATACACTTCACGCTCATCCAACTCACCGTGGCCTTCAATAAAAGCAATTGCCGGTTTCTGGATCCGTGATAGTTTTTTAATCACCTCGGCCAGTTTGAATTCAAGATTTTGGGCAGAGCTGTTCAGAACGGCTTCGGGGGGTGCGTTTAACTGGTTGTCAAGCAGGTCAACGGGCAGTTCGCGGTCGCGGTAATAAACCAGCGCACCCGGAAATATGATCTGTTGTTGCATACCATCTTTGCTTCTTACCTGAAGATCGGTGGGTGCCAGACCCCTTTCAATTAATATTTTATACGTTTCATCACGTTCCTGTTTGTCATCACTGGCCGATGGATTGATAAACTCATACCCGATAAACTTGCTGTAAGCCCTGAACTCATCAAGCATTTCTTTTGTTTCGCGGCGTAGTTTTTTAAATCCGGCAGGGAAATCACCTTCCAGATACACCCTGAAGTATACATGATCATCCAGATTCCTGATCATGTCGCGGGTGGCAGGAGCGAGTGTATAACGTTTTTCAGTGGTTAGATCAATACGGGTAAAAAACAGACTGCTGATCAGATTTACAGCAATAATCAGCATAACAACAACAGCGAACCCAATCAGATGACCTTTTTTGATATTTTTTTTCTTCGATTCCATAGCTTGTTGTTTGTGGGTTACCATTTTCGGCTTGAGAGACTAAGTTTGGTAAAACTGATAAACAACACAATCAGACTTACAAAATAAATCACATCTCGCGAGTCGATTACACCACGGCTCATGGAAGCATAATGGGCTGATATGCCTAATTGTTTGATAAACAAGTCAAATCTTCCAAAAAGTGAGAGAGAATAAATAAACTCAAATCCGATATAGAGGAAGCCACTCAACACAACGGCAAGGATGAATGAGAGTATTTGGTTATCCGTTATCGAGCTGCTAAAAATTCCAATTGCAACAAAAGAAGCCCCCAGAAACAACAGGCCAATGTAGGATCCCCACATCCCTCCTGAATCGATGTTGCCTGGCGGAAGCCCAAGCTGATAAATGGACAGGTAATAAATGAGTGTTGGAATGAGCGAGAAAAGAACAAGCATGACACTGGCCAGAAATTTAGCCAATATGATGTGATTATCCGTTAACGGTTTCGTGAGTAACAGTTCAATGGTTCCGGTTTTGCGCTCATCGGCAAAGGATCGCATGGTTATGGCAGGAACCAGAAACAGAAAAACGTAGGGAGCTATGATAAAGAGCCCATCAAGACTGGCATAACCAAAATCCAATACATTGAATTCAGTTGAAAAAATCCACAGAAAAAGTCCGTTTATAAGCAAAAAAACGGCCATAACAAGGTAACCCGTCAAGGAACTGAGGAAACTGCTTATTTCTTTTTTGAAAAGGGCGTACATGAATTTATAGTGTAATGGGATGCAAAAATAAGGTTTTCTGCGGATTGGCCGGGAAATAACAGAAGCAATCAACAGAAGCAGGCATCCCCTGATGAAGGGGAAAAATTAGTCGATCCGGGCTTTCATCGGGTTTTTAAGGTGTTTATATTCTATCAACTCCATTTTTATACTGCCCACAATAACTTTTGCTTCTACCAGAATGGGCAAATGGTTTTCATCGTCAGACACCCACACATGAACCGGATAGGCGTCGGAAAACACCTCGCCGGTTGCCATCATGGGCGAAAATTTAAGGCACCTGATTTTCCCAAAATCTGTTTTAATAACCTCGGTTCCCCGGTAAATAACTTTTGAGACATAGACAGAATCATCCAGAAAAAAATCAATATGGTAGCTGCTGTCGGCTCTGAAATCGCTTAAATTAATCGTACGCATAAAATATAAGGCCGAAACGAAATCCTGAATATTTGCAGGAATGGGTGTGCTGGTTTTACGGCTAACGGCAAGGCGTTGATCATGAAAAAAATACACGTCATCATCCTTCTTATATGATCCTTCCCGGGTTCGACGAACAAAAAGATAAGGTACCATGGCATCCTGGTCGATATACGTCTCAAAACGGTCGCGTACTTTGTAAAACCAGTTAAATGCACCCTTGCTTTTCCCTTCGCCGATAATGTGCCAGACAGGGCTTCCAAACATCTTCTTGCCTTTGCCATTCACCGTTATGGTTGCTTCGCCTGCATTCACATTTCCGGTGAAAACTGAATTGTAATAAACCTTATAGAGGAGAAACTCATTGTTTCCGAAAGCATTGTTAGGATGGCTGCGCAGGTTTTGACCGTATAGGCTGCTGCATGCTGAAATTATCAAAAGAAGCAAAACAGCAATGAAATTTGTCGGCATAATCCTGTGATTAGTAAAAATGAATTACAAAAGTAACATTCCGGCGATCATAATCGGTTTAGATAACAATATTTATGATTCGGTTAGGAACCACGATCACTTTTCGTACTGCTTTACCTTCAGTCCATTTGCGGCACTCTTCTGATCCAAGTACTGATATTTCAACAGTTTTAATGTCCATTTCAACCGGAAGTTCAATTTTGAAACGGGTCTTACCATTAAACGATACAGGATAGGAAAAAGTGTCTTCGATGAGGAATTCATTTTGCCATTCCGGATAAGTTTCCAGTACAACCGATTGGTTATGCCCCATCAGACTCCACATTTCTTCTGAAAGATGCGGTGCGTAAGGCGAGATGAGCCTGACCAGAGGTTCAAGGATGGAACGTTTATTGCATCTGAGTTCGTTCAGTTCATTGACACAAATCATAAAAGCAGAAACGGCCGTGTTGAAAGAAAAACGCTCATTGTCGTCTTCAATTTTTCTGATTGTCCGGTGCAAAACTTTAAGTTCCTCTCTGGTTGCTGCTTCTTCGCTGATAACAAGTTCATTCAACTCATTGTGAAAAAGACGCCAGAACTTGCGGATAAATCTGAAAACTCCTTCGATACCCTGGGTGTCCCATGGCTTTGATTGCTCGATCGGACCGAGGAACATTTCATACATTCTGAGTGTATCGGCACCATAGCGTTCAATCAACTCATCCGGATTCTGAACATTGTATTTGGATTTCGACATTTTTTCCACTTCCCATCCACAAACATATTTGCCTTCTTCGGTTATAAACTTTGAACGAATCAGGTGCGGCTGCCATGTTTTAAAGGCTTCCATGTCGAGCAGGTCGTTTTGCACCAAACTAATGTCCACATGTAACGCATCCGAAAAATGCTCGCGTCCAGGATAGTTTTTCGAAACGAAGACAGGAAAATGTTCCAGACCCTTTTTTTCAACCAATGCTTCTACTTCATTGCCCTGAACGGCTCTGCTTATCCGTTTCCGGATCCCATCCATATCTTCAACGAAATCAATTAATGGAATCAGCAATAGCTTTAAGCCTTTCGACCGGCAATATGATTCATAAGGATGAACAAGTTTTTTTAGGGCATCCTGACGTTTTACCTCGATGACCAAACCGGCTTCTTCACTGAAGAAATCGAATTTGCGGTGGCCATCGCGGAAATCTTTCTCAAATGAAACACCCATTCGCCTGTCGCGCAATTCTTCCCATAAAATGTATTCAGCAAACTTTTCGGTATTAACCCGATACACCAGACTCGATCGGCCTTGAATCATTCCCTGATTGATGAGCTTCTGAAAAGGTTCTTCTTTGCAGCAAAGCCCTAGATCAAACAGAAACATATTCCAAAATCTTGCGTAAATCAAATGACCTGTGGCGTGCTCTGCTCCACCAACATAGAGATCCACATTCTGCCAGTAATCATTGGATTCTTTGGAAAAATATTCAAGTGGGTTGCCCGGATCCATATACCTGAGATAATATCCGCTCGAACCGGCAAAACCCGGCATGGTATTGGTTTCTATGGGATAACCATCAGCCGTTAACCAGTCTTTTGCCCTTGCAAGTGGTGGTTCGCCATTTTCGGTGGGCAGGTAAGCATCAACAGGCGGAAGTTCGAGTGGTAATTGGTCATCACTCAGGGTGTAAGGCATGTCATTTTTGTAATAAACCGGAAATGGCTCGCCCCAGTAGCGTTGCCGGCTGAAGATAGCGTCGCGCAGGCGATAATTGGTCTTGCCTTTTCCAATGCCGCGTTTTTCTGATTCAGCAACCACTGCTCTGATGGCATCTTTCACTTCCATGTCATTGATAAAACCTGAATTGATCAAAATGCCTTCCTTTGAATCATAGGATTCTTCCCAGTTTAAGGGATCTGAGGGGATTTCACCTTTTCGGTTGATAACCTGTATGATGGGCAGATTAAAGTGCTTTGCAAAAGCAAAATCGCGGCTATCATGCGCTGGAACAGCCATTATGGCTCCGGTGCCATAACCCATCAAAACATAATCGGCTATCCAGATCGGGATTTGTGCCCCGGTGAATGGGTTTACCACAAAACTGCCCGTGAAAGCCCCACTGACCTTTTTTACCTCAGCCATGCGCTCACGTTCCGATCGGTTTTTGGTTCGTTGGATGTATTTTTCAATATCAGCCTGCTGATCAGGAGTCGTCAGTTTTTGCACCAACTCATGCTCAGGTGCCAAAACCATAAAGGTTGCGCCAAAAATGGTGTCGGGTCTTGTGGTGAATACTTCGATTTTATATCTGTTTTCAACACGGTTCGATTCAAGATTGGGATCACTTGCTGATTCTTCTAATGAGTTATGTCCTTGTTTACCAACAACTTCAAAAACCATACTTCCGCCTTCCGACCTGCCAATCCAGTTGCGTTGAATGTCTTTGATCGATTCGCTCCAGTCAATGGTATCGAGGCCGAACAATAGCCTGTCAGCATAGGCTGTAATGCGCAAAAGCCATTGCTTCATTGATTTGCGTTCGACCGGGTGACCACCTCTTACCGAGTAGCCTTCGCTCACTTCATCATTGGCAAGCACAGTTCCTAATGCCGGACACCAATTGACCAGGGTGTCGGCCAGATAAGCCAGCCGGTAGTTCATCAGGATTTCCTGTTGTTCTTTTTCGCTCATGTTTGCCCATGCTTCGGCAGAAAAGACTGCGGTTTCGTTGCAGGCAGCCCTCACCTGTGCATTTCCCCGCATGGCAAATTCAGATTCAAGAAGGGCAATATGACCAGCTTTGTTGGTTTCGAGGTTATACCAGGAGTTGAAAAGCTGAATAAAAGTCCATTGAGTCCATTTGTAATATCCGGGTTCACTGGTGCGCACCTCCCTGCTCCAGTCAAATGAAAAACCCAGTTTGTCGAGTTGTTCACGATAGCGGGCGATGTTTTTTTCGGTGGTGATGGCCGGATGTGTCCCTGTTTGTATGGCATATTGCTCGGCAGGCAGTCCGTAGGCATCGTATCCCATGGGGTGGAGCACATTGAAACCTTTCATCCGCTTAAAGCGTGAGTAAATATCAGATGCGATGTATCCAAGCGGATGTCCAACATGCAGCCCTGCTCCGGACGGATATGGAAACATATCCAGAACATAATATTTGGGTCTGGAACGATCAATATCAACCTGATAGATTTTTTGCTCGCGCCAGTAATCCTGCCACTTTTTCTCGACTTCCTTAAAATTGTAATCCATGAATGACACTCATATTAAATTTGTTGTTGAATGGTTGATCTTAAATCTGACCTGTTGCCAGGGTACATTTCATCGGAATTCTGGCAACCGATTGTCTGGCCACAAAGGGAAGAATGACCAACCTCTTCAAGACTGCGAAATTACTAAAGTGTTTGGAATTGTCGGTTTCAACAAACCTTAATTGCCGCATAAGCAGCTTTGTGCCTGGTCAACAGGTATTTAACAGAAGGCGGCAAGACCGTATATTGACTCAATTTCAATCATTCAAACGATTTGGTGGCTGTCAGATCACATCGTTTCACGGACGAAGAATAAAAGAATTCTCTGTTTTTGGCATATTAAAACATGTTGATGAACTTACCATTTGTATGAAACAATTTTTTTTACCTTTGCAGCCCGTTCTTCAATTCATTTTGCCCGGATGGCGGAATTGGTAGACGCGCTGGTCTCAAAAACCAGTGAGGTAACACTCGTGCCGGTTCGATCCCGGCTCCGGGTACAATGTAAGGATGCTGGTTTCCCGGCATCCTTTTTTTATGCGAAATACCTTTTGAAAGATTTGTCTGTGTTCTACAAGGCTTGCTGCAGAGCATATTTATGACGGGAAAGTGGATAATTTTTGAAATCAGGGATGTTTGCAACCCACTTTAAAGCAGGTTGGAACAGATGGTTAAGCTTCACTATCGTTCTGAAATCGTCAATATATCTTAATAGAACAACAATACGAGTTGAGGCTTGAGCGATTTCAAAGCATCAATTTCTTTGGCTCTAACTTTGGTATTGTAGCATTTAATATGGCTTATAACTGGCAACAGTTCAACAGGGCTGAGTGTTTTCAGCTTTGTGTTGAATACCGAAAGATCTTCAAGTTTAATAAGTCCATGAATCGCTTTCAGGTTTTTTATTTGTGTGCCTGCCACATTCAATACCCTGAGCGATAGCAGACCCGAGATTGGCGAAAGATCAGTAACCGATGTGTTTTCTATGTTTAACACCTCGAGCCTGGTAAGTTTAACAAGTGGATTGATATTGGTTATCCTATTGCTGGGAAACTCAAGTTTTTTAAGGTTAATCAGCTCACTTATTGGTTGCAGACTGCTGATCATTGTGGCTTTGAACTCAAGGCTTTCGAGCAATGGAAGGTTGCGAAGGGGTTCAAGGTCGGTAAAGCCGAGGTTGTCAATGATCCGTATTTCGGTCAGATCGGTCACCTGCTGCAATTGCGTTGCATCGGGAGTGCCTGTGAATCCAGCTTTTAAAGCAAAAAGTTCCTGCCAGATGACGGGCAGGTTTTCCCACCAGTTTTGAAGAAATTCGGTCTGAAAAATAACGGTTGTATTGGGTTGATTTTTTTTGAATTTCAATACTTCAGTCAGTGTAACACGACTCCCATCGGCATATATGGTTTTCAACCTGGCCATCCCATTCAGTGCTTCGAGTTTCTCAACCCGGCTGCCTTCGATATTGAGCAATTCGAGTCCGAGAATATTTTGTAAGGCACTTATGTCGCTTATCCTGGTTTGCGACAGGTCAATTTCCTGCAATTCACTCAGATTAATCAAAGGGCTTATGTCTTCAATAGCCGTTCGGGCGAGCGAAAGACTTGAAAGGTTCGTTAACCGGCTCAGCGGCTGAATGTTTTGAAGGTAGCTGTTGCCCGAAAGATCGAGTTGTTTGATGTTAATGATCTGATGCAGTTCTTCTGATTGCGGATTGGCAGATGTGCCGGCGTGTTCAACAAGCAAAGCCCTCCAATAAATAGGGAGGCTCATCCACCAGGAAGATAGTTCTTCGGTTTCATAGATTACAAGTGTTCCTGGTTTGTTTCGCATGAATGACAGTGCACTGCTGCTGCTTACACTCGTTTTGTCGCAATATACTTTTTTGAGATCCTGAATGCCGCTCAGCGGGCTCAGATCGTTTACAAGGGTGTTGCTGAATTGAACAATAGTCAGTGCATTGAGATTTTTGAGCGGATCGAGGCTTCTGATACCAGTGTGATCCATACTGAGCATTTGAATTCCGGTTAAACCCGACAAAGGCAAAATATTAACTACCGGGGTGTTGCTAAAATCAAGTAATCGCAGGTTTTCCATCTCCTGAAGCGGAGTCAGATCGCTTACATCCGTATTGTTGAATCTAAGTGCAATCAAACTTTTCATCCCCCTGAGAGGTTCAATGTTATTGATCCCTGAATTGAAACAATAGAGTTTTTCGAGTTGCCTGAACCCTGCCAATGGACTCAGGTCATTCACTTCGGTGTCGAAGCAGTAAATTTCTTTTATTTTAACGGAGTAAATCAATGGATCGAGACTTTTCACACTGGTTCCTGAAAAATACACTGCATCGAGTTGATTTAGGTTTCGCAATGGTGACAGGTCATCGATAGGTGTGTTGGAAAAGTCAATGGTTTTTAATTCTTTGAGCTGTGATAGTGGTTCGAGGGTAGTATATTGCTGCTTGTAGGCTATGTTTATTTCCTGGGTTTTGGTCAGGCTTGTCAATATTTGATACACGGAAGTGAGTTCAGTCCGGATACTGTCGGGCATCATCAGTAAACGTGTATCATTGATATACATTGTTGTATCGGGTCTTCGGCCATAAAGCAGATGACTCATGGAAATGGGTAAAGTGTCGTAACCCATGACGAAAAAAGTGTCCTGACGGCTAAGCTGCTTCCATCTTTTTGTCACAATTCCATCAAAAGTAATTGCCTCAACACGGTTTAGCGGAAGTGTATCGAAAACAACTTTATCATGTCCAAAGAAATCTTTCCAGGTTTGTGGCATACTAGTCCACCACAGCCGGAGTTCTTCTCTTTGATTGATTTTGGTTGTGTAAAAACTAACAATTTTCATGTCCTTTTTAAAGGGATCGAGATTGATTTCTACAAACCTGGCTCTGGACGAATTTACCGAATCGTTGCCTACTGTCCGACCAATTAATTGACGCATCAGGGCAACCCTGAAATATGTCTGACCCTGCTCGTTGGTCAAAGGCTCAATACTTTGGATATCAAATTTAAAGCGGACATTTTTGAAGAAAAAATCCACGTCTTTCAAGTAAGCCTGAACGTCTTTATTCAACGGAATATCACGGTTCTCATCCAAGTCATCTTCCACCTGAATTTTATCATCCCTGAATATCTTGCTGTAACTCTCGTTAATGATGACCTCTTTTTCCTGAACCGTTGAAAGTGGATCGCCCAGGAAATTGAGTGTGCCTTCAAGGTATTTCACCAGCATTCCGGCTTGTGATTTGTATGCTTCCAGTTCAGACTGGGTGAGTGATTTTGATTCTTGTCCGTATCCACTGACAACAAATAGTAAGAAAAAAAGTATGGTAATTAGTTTGATCCTGAATCTGTCCATGGGTCGTAAAGTTTAATAAATGATGGTTTTTCTTTTTCTTTCATATACATAAGGTTGGTTATCAGCCATCCCGAATTTGTTCCTTTTCGGTTAAGGTAAGCCACTTCAAAATACCAGTTTTCGATCTGATAGATATGAAACTTTAGCTGATCAACCGATTTGAACCGCAATCTGCCCGATTTGACTTCATAAAAAAACAAGCTAAGATAATCGGGTTGGAAACCTTTTGCTGCATAAAAGTCAATTAATTGTTCGTTTCTAAACGCTTTGTAAATGTTCATGAAATCCAGTTCATGGCTCATTGGATGCAAAAAATGTTTCTCCCGTTCAGCCAATTCCCCAACAGGAAACATGCGATTAAAACCAGGATAATAAATATTTGTAAGCACCCATTTGGAGCCAAGATTTTCTTTCTCAATTGTCAGAAAAAGAATAATGTTGACTTCCTTTCCCTCGTGAACAAAAGTTGATGATAATTCGGCATACCAGCGGCCATTCAGAAACTCCAGAAAGTTTGTTTTCCCGTTCTTCGTCAGGTCATCAATGAAATAGTCGCGCAAAGTGCTTGCTGTCCGGGGGTTTTGTTGATCAAACAGCAATGGAAGGATTTGTTTTCTTCTTTCTGTGTTGCGGTAATCTTTTGTCTCCGGATGATATTTTTTGCCAAATTGATCTTCCTCGTTGTTAAAACGGCTGAAGAACTGGCTCACCTGCTTGGTCATAGCATATAGCTCGGTTTCATCGAGTTCGAACCCGCCAAGATTTCGCTGCTGACCATTGGAAGAAGCTGGAAAGAAAAAACTTACAAAAAAGAAAACTATGATAAATTTACTAATGGGGTTTTTCATGAGTTAAAATCGATTGTTACTGTGTTCAAACGGAAGATGTAAGTGATATGTTTCAACATCAGTGCGTTATTTATTTTCATTGATGTGGCCGATCATGCCCGGGATCAAGCTTTCGACAATCAGGGTGATGTATACATCGGGTTGCTCTGCTTCGACAATAGGCTCATTGAGCTGATATTGCCATTTATCCCATATATACACTGTTCGCGAGAATGAATCCTTCAGAAAGGGCTGAATTATTTTACCAAACGAATCGTGAACAACAAGGAGTCTGGGCAGTTCGCCCGAATCCATTTCGAATCCCAGAAAATAGTTATTCGGATCCATTTTATCCGGAAGGGGATAGGGCGAAGGTTTTATCATGCTGGTCAATGTTGGATACAATGCTTTAAACTTAAACCGTTGGTCCTGAATTTTTTCCTGCATGTTTACGATCGAAGCCAGATTACCGCCATTGCGGGTGTAAGGCTTGATCGAGTAGTCGCTGAACTGGTAAGTGTGTAATTCGGGAAATCGTATGGAAACATGTTTCATAATTTCCTGATAGGCTATAAAAGCACCTACTTCGCTCCAATGATTATCAGTCGGCCAAAAAAGCTGATCCCCAAGACTATCTTTGGCTTGAATAAAGGTGCCACGTAAGTCGATAACCGTATTGCCTGTTTCACGAACAATATCAATAAACTGATCTGTTTTGCTTTGATCGCCCGAAGGTAAAACATACCATGGCAGATGCTCGGGATATACGGTATATTTGGTCGGACATATGACAACAAAATATTCTATTCCTTTGTCAAAGCAATACTTTTTCCGGTAAGTAAACTCATTTCTCACCTTGCTTAAATCCTCATCCGACAATAAGGTTTTGCCCTGATAAGTGTCCAATTCGTTGGGAACAAGGAATAGCTGACCTTCATTGCCGAGTATAACCTGATCAGGATAAGGGCTTTTCTTGAACCAGTTATAGTTGATGAAAGCATACCATTTCACGAAATGATTGCGAAAGGCGAAATGATCGTTGTAAAAAGTCTCATAAGCTGCCGGGAATGGATCAAGCCGGTTGATGTTGAATGCAGGTTTTTCGCTGAGTTTACGGTTTTCCTGATTTGGAAGTGGGGATAAAAAGCCTGCATACTGCTGAACAAAGGCCGAACAAATGATCAGGATGAACACAACTATGAGCACGTAATCGGAAAACCATATGTTTCTTTTTGTGTTCATTTGCCTTAAAATCTGTAATAAATAAATGGATTGTAGGTGTTGGTAATCAGATAGACAGCACACACGATCAAAATTGCAGCCAGGCCTGTTGCTTTTAGGATTCTCAAACTTTCGGCAACCAGCGGAACGGAATTGCGCAAATGATCGACTGAACGGTCAAACAATTGTCCGATAGAAAAAAGTAAGCCTGTTGCGCTAAAAATGCTTAAGACAAAGAAAACAATAAACTCTTTGTTCAGGATTTTATTGAACACGATCAGGTCGGTAGTGGCTTCCGACATGCCGAACAGAACACCGTAATAATCCCAGGCATAACTGATGGTGTCGGCCCTGAAAAGAACCCAGGCCATCAGGGCAACAAACAAAAGGTAAATATGCTGCAAAGGCCTCCATAAAATTGATGGGAACTTATCATTTGTAAGGCGTTCGAGAATAAGAAAAAACCCATGCACAAAGCCCCAGACGACAAATGACCAGCTTGCCCCATGCCATAAACCCGTAACGAAAAATACGATCAGCAGGTTCAGGTAAATCCTCCATTTCGCCGTTCTGCTTCCACCCAAAGGTATATACAGATAATCCCTGAACCATGATGAAAGACTGATATGCCAACGCCTCCAGAATTCTTTGACAGAACGCGAGATGTAGGGGTAATTGAAATTCTCCAGAAAGCTGAATCCAAACATGCGGCCCAAGCCGATAGCCATATCGGAATAACCTGAAAAATCAAGATAGATTTGTAAGGCGTAGGTTATCAGTCCAATCCATGCCAGCGAACCCGAAAGCTGATCGACTGGTGTTCCAAAAGCAACATCAGCAATAGCTCCCATGTTGTTGGCAAGCAATACTTTTTTCCCAAGCCCCAGTATAAACCTTCTAACACCATAGGAGAACCCGGCAATGTCATAAGTGCGGTGGCTTATTTGCCTGGCAATATCATGGTATCGAACAATAGGACCTGCAATGAGTTGAGGGAACAAAGCAATATACAATCCAAGATTGAATGGGTTTTTCTGGACTTCAGCTTCCTTTCTGTACACATCAATCAGGTAGGAGATCGCCTGAAAAGTGTAGAATGAAATACCGATTGGCAAGACAATTCCGGGGTTTCCTAAAGGTTTGTAATTCAAAAAAGTGGTAAGCAAATTCAGGTTGTCAACGACAAAATCTGCATATTTAAATAAACCCAGAAATATCAGGTTAACAGCGAGGCCTGCTGCAAGATACTTTCTTGATTTGCTGCTTCCCGGATCGATGCCAATGCCTCTGCCAAAAAGATAGTTTAAGACTATGGAAGCCAAAATCAAAATGGAATAACTAACGCCACCCCAGGCAAAAAAGACAAGGCTGGCAAACAGCAAAAAGTAATTCTTCCATTTTGTCCATAACAGAAAATACACCATCAGCACGACCGGGAGGAAAAGAAACAAAAAAACCGGAGAACTGAAAAGCATAACCGAACTATCTTTTTATTAAAAAACTATTTAAAAACAATTGAGAAATCATCAAAATAGGCTGTTTTGCCATTTCCATATGCATAAATAAAAAGGATATGATCCTTGCTTATTTGGTTTTTCATCGAAAACCCTGCTCTAAAAGAGTTCCATTGGTTCAACACAAGTGGTTGGGTATTTATATTATACGATAGGTATAATTCAGATTCGTTGTTCAGGTTTACGGATAAGATAATTTGCAGATCTTTGTTGGTTGCGGGTGTATAAACCCATCCGTTAACTATAATACTATCAGGTGAAAACGAAACAATATTTCCAAACTTTTCTTTGAAACCATAGGATGCTTTGTTTATTGAATCGACCACTGAGACGAATTTGCCTGAATGTGCCTTGTCGACAGGCATTTTGTTCACCGTGCGGTCGTTTACCCATGAATAGGGCATAAGACTAACATTTTCCATATCGGTTGACTCAATCACTGGAATTTCATCAAGAGGTGGGGGAAGTAATTCAATTTGCTGTTCCTGTTGCTGACACGATGTGAAACAGAGCAGCAGAAACACTAACTGGATTATTTGCTTCATCATGGGCTTGAAATTCAAACGACCTGAACAATTTGCCGGCAAAAATAGTGTTTTCACCGCCTTGACCCTTTTCATCCAACAAATTATTATCAGATAAGAAACAACAGATATATGACAAAAGGCCCTCATCCTAAAAAAAGAAAGGGCCTTCTGCACTATTTTCTGTAATTTTATTAACTTGATGTCTCTTTCACACGGATATCGCCAAGCAACACATCCCAGAAACCGATTATGCGTCCGCCGATCTGTGTTTCTTTGCGCTTAACATAAACTGTGATATCCTTTTTTGTGGTGTCCTGATAAACAAGTCCACCTTCACGATCGTAACCACTAAATCGTTGGAAAATCGTAATCACACCAACATAGGTTCCGTCAGGCTGGCGCTGCAGGTCGCTAACGTACTCAATTTTGTACCATTCTATTTCAACACGGTCGTAATTGAGACGCATTAATCTTTCGAAATAATTGCGCACATTGTAATACAGTACATCCGGCCTGGCAAGGGAAGAAACACCAATTTCAGCGCCTTGCATAAACAACTCCTCAGCTCTGTCAATAACCCTGTTGGCTTCGCTCCAGGGCGTATTCTTGTTGCCTATGATGCTCACATACTTACTCAGGTCACGCACTTTTTCAAGGGCTAAACTATCGATGGCTTGCTTGCGTTCCGGGCTTAACTCGTCCTGTGCCCGGGTGATTGACGTACCAGCCATCAGGATAAGGATCATCAATACTATTTTATTCATTTTCATACTCGTTTAGCGTTTAATTAGTTCCAATTCAGTTATTTTCCCATTGTTATCGTATTTCACCTGCTCAACACGATTGCCATACACCTTCTGATCTTTAAGATAATCAAGGTATTTCCGGATAGTTGTTGGGCGGTCATAGTCGTTAAAGCCTCCGGCCTGGCTGATAATGATCAAAACCGGAACATCAGGAGTGGCAAACATCTGAAGGGTCCGGTCGATTAGATCATTGGCCCTGCCAGCATCAGGCGATGCAGCAATGGCTCTGAACATATCTTCCACATTGCTGAATTTTGATGCCTCAGCCTTTTTTCGGGCTTCTTCTTCCCGCATAAGCCTTTCTTCCTCGGCTCTGCGCTCAGCATCAGCACGTTCACGGGCAAGTTTGTCTTCTACCTTATCCAGCAACACCAGAACATCTTCATCATCCAGATTCCAGGATTTGATGGTCTTTACCCTTTGCTCTTTTTCTTTTAGCGTCCAGTCGGTGTTGTCATCCAATATGGCGGTCAGGTCTTTTTTTGCCTGATCAACACGAGCTGCATATTCTGCGGCAGCTTTCTCACGGGCCAGCTTCTTTTTGCTCTTGCAACCAGTGCTGCCACCCAGTGTTATAGCTGTCACCATAACAATCAGGACTATTTTCCCTGTAAGTTGCAGGATTTGTTGTTTGTTCATGTGTAATGGGTATAAGTTTAATGTTTATCAAAGGAATAACTAAAAAAAGACAAAATTATTGAATTTTTACGAATGTTTTTGTTTTTTATCCAATTTTGAAGCGTGATTAAGTTTTATAACATACCAATTTTTATGCCAGAATTGGCTTGCCCTTTTCGCTGTGTTTACTGCAATCAGGCAGCCATATCCGGCCAGGACAAACTCCCGCAACCGGCTGAAATTGAAGCAATAATAAACAGGAATATCAGGAGTTTTCCGGCAGTTGATAAACATATTGATATTGCCTTTTTCGGTGGAAACTTTACCGGATTACCATTCAATATGCAACGATCGTATTTACAAATTGCTCATTCTTTTGTCAAACAAGGTGTGGTGCAAGGTATACGCCTGAGTACCAGACCTGACTATATTGATAATAACACCCTCGACTTGTTACATTCCGAAGGCGTTACCACCATCGAACTTGGGGCACAGTCGCTGGACGATGAGGTGCTAAACCGCTGTGGGCGAGGTCATACAGCCGCCGATGTCCATCGGGCTGCACAGCTCATCAGGGAGCGGGGTTTCAGGCTTGGCCTGCAAATGATGATCGGACTGCCAGGCGATACCCGGGAGAAATCGTACAAAACCGCCCGGCAAATTATTGAACTGAAAGCCGATGAAACACGAATCTACCCCTGTCTGGTGATCAGGAATACTGAGCTTGAGAAACTTTATAATCTTGGTGATTACGTGCCGCTAAACCTTGATAATGCTATAGAATGGTCAGTTCATCTTTGGCAGATGTTTGAAACAGCAGGGGTGAAAGTCATTCGGTTGGGATTGCATCCCTCCGACGGACTCAATGGGGAGGAACTGGTAGCCGGGCCTTATCACCCGTCATTCAAGGAATTGGTGATGACAGCATTGTGGCGTAAAAATCTGGAAAAGTACACCAGCTGGCCCGAAGACGAAGATATCATGATTGATGTGCCTGCTCCTGAGCTGGGGGCGGCTGTCGGACACAAAGCCGTTAACCGCAAATGGCTCGAAAAACGTTATCGAAAAGTAGTCTTTAAAGGCGTCTCCGGACTTTCCCCACATTCATTCACCATCAATACGCTCACAAGATGCTGATCATAGCTTCAGGCAATATGCCTTTGCCGGCGCGGAAACGGCTGTTGTACGAAGGCCCGGTGCTTTGGCTCGACCCTCAGCCAATGGTTTATGATTCGATTCAATGCCACCCGGATATATTTTTCTGCCCTGTTGATGGCAGCCTTGTGGCTTCTCCGCTCAATCCCTGGCATTGGCGGGATATACTTGAATCACATGGGGTAAACTTAGTTTTCGGGAAAACCGTGCCATCAGGAAAATATCCCCAAACAGCCGGCTACAATGCCGTTGTCACAGACACTTCAATCATACACAACAGGCATATCACAGAGCCGGCCATTCGGAATCTTGCCGCAGACCGTCAGCTCATTCATGTTGCACAAGGTTACACCCGTTGTAACATACTGCCGCTGGGCAACAACCATTTCATCACCTCTGACGCAGGTATCGGCAAGGCCTTGGAAAAAGCAGAAAAAGAAGTGTTGCTGGTTAACCCGACCGACATTGTTCTCAGCGGCCACAAACATGGCTTTTTCGGTGGAGCATTTGGATTCAGGGGAAAAGAGTTATTTGTTTGTGGCAGTCTTGATTGCTTTGCTGATGGCGAAAAAGTAAGGGCATTTGCAAACGGCTGTGGTTTCACGATCACCGAATTGTGCGGGGGACAACTAACCGATGTGGGCAGCATCATTTTCGTTGAAAGCAGCATGTCTGGTGAAACAGTTTCAGTATAAAATTCCTAATTCCTAATTCAAAGATTGGCATAATCTTGAATTTTTGAATCATTAGCAAGGAACTAGAACCAAGGAACCAGGACCAAGTAACCAGAACCAAGTAACCAGCATAGATCCATTCCAAATTACTCATCCATAAAGATTTTTTAGTTGACAGTTCATTCTTTAATAACCAAAATTTCATACTTTTAGACCTTAATTCTGGAGTTAAAGCCACAATTTCTTCTTTCCTTAAAAGTGTTTCGCCATGAAAGCAAACCATCACGAACAACGAAGCAGTGTAAACAGAAAACCCATACAGGTCTCATTATTGTTTATTCTTGTTTTGATGGCCATCGGATCGGTTTTTGCGCAGCAACAACAAAGCAAGGATAGTGTGTTTCAGTCATCAAATGAACAGCCCCTCGAAACCATCACCCTCCTACCCGAAACTATCAATTGGGTTTCGTTCCCCCGACTGGACCGCGCAGTGGACGAGCCCTATGACTCCGAAACCCTCTTTAATGCAACCATACCCGACCCCTCAAATTTTTTCGAAGCCAGACACAATGAAGGAGGTGTGATAATTGACAAAACATACAGCGAAGGTGATTGGTCAGGTAACCTTAATTTTGTCAGGTCATCATTAGGTTATAAGATCAGTACGAAACACCTCAGTCAGGCTTATATCCCGATGACCGGCACTGTGCTGGCTCCGAATACTGACGTCAACATCAACCCCTTTTACGAAAACTGGCTGGGCTATTTCCTGTATAAATCCCAAAGCCCCTTTGATGCCTTCCCCGATGAGGTGCAATCGAAGCTGCAATCCATGAAGGGAAAATACTGGTCGTGCATCAAAAAGAACATGAGCCCGACCAAATCAAACATCGTCCAGGGATGGCTATGTGCCTGCAACCAGATCGGCGGCATATGGCTGAGCTATGGCGATATGGTGGCTGTTTACCCCGAAGAACGCGAGGAGTTCAGTTTTCAGTGGCAGCAAGTCCCGGGGCAAAAGACAGAAAGTATCTATCAGCCGCCTGAATACTTCAACTTCACGGAAGGATATGACTACACCTCGCTGTTTATTGAGCCTGACAGCAGCGGCACAATACAGGAAATCGGTGCATTTGCCGGCGACAACTGCATTGGCGCAGCCGTGGTCAACCCCGGCGACAGCCTTGTGCTGGTGCGGGCTTTTGTGCCTCCCGGCAGCCAGGACAGCATTACCCTGCAGTTGTACGATGGAATGAAATCAGGCAACAGGGTGGTCAGACAGTATTATGTTACGACACCTGGTCAGGAGGAACCACGCTTTCGAAGCATCAACACACGGGAGCGTAAGCCCTGGTATCTGATCAGTCTTAAAGACAAGCCTGATGAAAGTATTGAAGTGCCCATCGGCCTTTCCTTCATATCCTACCCAAACCCTGCAGGAGACCAGATCAGCCTCATGGTCACCGCACCCGAAGCAAGCGCACCGGGCAGTTTGCTGCTACTCGATATGCAGGGTCGTATAGTAGCCGTGCATGATACCGGACCATTAAGCAAGGGCAACAACATGATGAGTTTTGCCCTGAAAACCTCCGGCACACCTTTACCTGCAGGATTGTACCAGCTTGTGTTGCGCAGCGCACTTGGTACCGCTACACAAAAACTCATCGTTCAATAGCATGAGAAGCAAACAAAAACCCATCGGGCATATATTTCTTGCCCGTGAGTCAGCCATTTTGTTGGCTTTGATGTTGGTGCTATGTCAGCTGGCAATAGCCGACACCCTGACGGTGAAGCAGGACGGTACAGGCCACTACACCCAGATACAGCAGGCTTTGGATGCTGCCTTAAACAACGATGTGGTGCTGGTGTACCCCGGAACCTATTTAGAAAACATAGTGATGCCTCCGGGCAACATTGAGTTGATTAGCACCTATGTGCTGAGCGGCAACAGGGCCGACATATACGCCACAGTGGTGGATGGCAACCATAACGGCTCCTGTGTGCAGTTTACACACGATGGATACCAGTATGTTGTCAACGGGCTGGTATTTCAGAACGGCAGCGGAACGCTTTTCGATTTTATTCCATGGTCTGACGGTGGTGGTATTCGTATTGAAGAATCTGATGTTGATATATTGAACTGTATCATACAAAACAACTATGCCGCATCTGCAGGTGGGGTATGGATCAGCAATGCATCAGTTTTTTTCAGTGGCAATATCATCAAAAACAACAGAGGATTTGTCGGTAGGGGTGGCATTTTGGTGTTGAATTCATCACAGGTAAGCTTTGACACTATTCAGATAAACTCTGTATTTAACAACTATGGGCCAAGAATCCGTGATTATGGCCAATCTGTCTTGATGCCCCCTATCAAAATTAAACTGGACACGGTAACCACAATGAGGGTAAACAATTATTACCATTTTACTTCATACGACACCAAGGGCTACAACACCTACTTGGTTGAGGTAGAGGGCCAAACGGGCTATTACGGTTATATTGAGCAGGATGTATATGTCTCGCCTCAGGGTGATGATGCCAATTCGGGCCTTAGTCCCGATGAACCCCTAAAGTCGTTGAGCATGGCTCTTACCAGAATCGTGTCGGACAGCCTGATTGAACGCAGCATACACCTTGCACCGGGCACCTATTCGGCCACTGCCACAGGCGAACTCTTTCCTTTGCAATTCAAACACAATGTAAGCATCAAAGGGGCCGGCAGCGGGCAAACCACCATTGACCTTGAAGGCAGCGGCAATCTGTCGGGCTTGTTCATCGTTGGCACCTACCGATTCCGCATGCAAGGGCTTGCCGTCCAAAACGGTGGTTATCCAGAGTTTCCAACTACCGGCTTTTCTGATTTTTATGTAAGCAACTTAATCGAGTTCAGGGATGTTGTCTTCAGAAATTCAAATATGTATGAATCTACATTTGGGCCAACTTTTCAATCAGTAGATACTGTTATTTTCGACAGTTGCAAGTTTATTGGGAATATCGGGAGCAGGGGTGTTTTCTTCCTTAATTCCCCAACTTATTATCCCATTAAACCTGAACTCAGTTTCGATATGTACAGTACAGTGTTTTCCGGGAATTCCAATGATGATCAAATTGAGTGGAAAACCTGTCCGCAGGTTGTCATTGACGGCATTGATGCTTCTAACTACTTAGCCAGGGCCGATATAGTCAACTGCCTGTTCGATAACAATTCTGACAACCTGTATCAAACCGGCATTCAAGGGGTTTGTGTACTGGCTAGCCAATCTACTGTCCATATCGTCAACAGCACCATGACAGAAAACTTTTCATTGGCAGCAAATGGTTCTGCGGTGCTTTCCTACAATCATGGTAATGTAAAAGCCATTAACAGTATATTCTACCAAAACCATCCCAAACAGCTTGGTGTTTACGAGAACAATTCTGTATGGTATGGCCCTGGAACGCTGGAAGTTTCCCATTCAATGGTCACTGATGGTTTGTCGGGCATTGCAAACGTTGGTACAGGCAACACCATTGTTTACCACCCCTCCAACATCGACACCGACCCCCTCTTCACCGGCTATGGCGATTTCCCTTATTCCCTGTCTGGCTTGTCGCCCTGCATTGATGCCGGCACCCTCGAACTCCCCGAAGGCATCACCCTTCCGGCTACTGACCTTGCCGGCAACCCGCGTGTGTGGGGTGGCAGTGTGGATATGGGTGCATATGAGTTCAACCCGGTAACCATTGGCGAAAGCAGGCTGCAAACCACCCCCCCTGCCCGCCTTGTAGCCGCGCCCAACCCCTTTGTTCATGAGCTCAGCCTCACGGTATTGCCCAAAACAGGAGTTCCGGTGCGCATCACGGTGCACAACCTTTTGGGTCGCGAAGTCGCCCGCCTGCTGGATCAGACCGACAACCGCCTGGCCTACACCACCCTGCAATGGAATGGCCGCGGCAGCGCTGGCGAAGACCTCCCCGCCGGAGCCTACATCATCAGTCTGGTTGAAGATGGTAAGGAAGTAGAAACTTTAAGAGTAGTGAAAAGTGGGCAGTGAACAGTTGGCTGTTGGACTTTAGCTATTGGCTTTTGGAAGGCTAAATTCTAATGGCCAAAAGCTAAAGTCCAATAGCCAACCATTAACCATTAACCATTAAACATTAACAATTATCCTTAACCATTCCAAACAAGCACTATCCCTGCTGCCGGTTTTTTATTAATTTCGCGCCTCAAACAGAAACCTACAGAAATATGTTCAGAACCCACACTTGCGGCGAACTGCGGCTTACAAACACCGGAAAAAACGTTACCCTCAGCGGCTGGGTGCAGCGCATCCGCGACAAAGGCACCCTCCTCTGGATCGACCTGCGCGATCGCTACGGCATTACCCAACTTTTTCTGGAAGAGGGCAAAACCCCGCCCGAATTCATCGAACTGGCCCGCAGCTTTGGGCGTGAGTTTGTGATTAGTGCCACAGGTGTTGTTGCCGAACGTGAATCAAAAAACCCGAACATTCCTACCGGTGAGATAGAAGTGAGGATAACCGGCCTGAAGCTGCTCAATGCATCTAAACTGCCGCCTTTCACCATCGAGGATAAATCGGATGGTGGCGACGAACTCAGGATGAAATACCGCTATCTTGATCTTCGCCGAAACCCGCTGAAAAACAACCTCGAACTCCGGCACAGGATTGCACTCGAAACCCGCAACTACTTGGATTCACAGGGTTTTTATGAAATAGAAACACCTTACCTGATCAAATCGACACCCGAAGGTGCCCGCGACTTTGTAGTGCCATCACGCATGAACCCCGGCGAGTTTTATGCCCTGCCACAATCACCACAGACTTTCAAACAGATCCTGATGGTAGCCGGCTACGACCGTTATTTCCAGATCGTCCGCTGCTTCCGCGACGAAGACCTCCGGGCCGACCGCCAGCCCGAATTTACCCAGATCGACTGCGAAATGGCCTTTGTGGACCAGGAGGATGTGCTGAACACTTTTGAGGGATTGGCGCGCTTTCTCTTTAGTAAAGTTAAAGGTGTCGATGTGGGTCCTTTCGAACGTATGGACTATGCAACCGCCATGAAACTTTATGGTTCCGACAAACCTGACCTGCGCTTCGGAATGCCCTTTGTTGAACTCAATGATCTGACAAAAGACAAAGGATTTAGCGTGTTTGACGAAGCCGAACTGGTTGTTGGTATCAATGTTGCAGGATGTAGCGAATACACCCGCAAACAACTTGATGCCCTGACCGATTTTGTGAAGAAACCCCAGATAGGTGCCAAAGGATTGGTCTATGTGAAATACAATACTGATGGAAGCCTGAAATCGTCGGTGGATAAGTTCTTTACCGAAGAAGACCTCAAAAGTTGGGCCGTGAGGCTGGATTCCAGACCAGGTGACCTATTGCTTATCCTCAGCGGCAAAACCGATGCAACCCGCAAACAACTCGGTGAACTCAGGCTTGAGATGGGTAACCAACTGGGCATGCGCGACCCACAGGTGTTTAAACCTCTTTGGGTAACCGATTTTCCCCTGCTCGAGTGGAGCGAGGAAGCCCAACGTTTTTTTGCCATGCATCATCCTTTCACCTCCCCAAAGCCTGAAGACGTCCACATGCTCGATTCCGATCCCGGAAAAGCTCGTGCCAACGCTTACGACATGGTAATCAACGGGGTGGAGGTAGGTGGCGGATCCATCAGGATTCACAACCGCGAACTGCAAAAAAGAATGTTTACATTACTCGGATTTACCGATGAAGAGGCCCTAAATCAGTTTGGATTCCTGCTCAATGCTTTCGAGTATGGTGCACCGCCTCATGGTGGTATCGCACTCGGATTCGACAGGCTAACAGCCCTTATTGCAGGTTTCGATTCGATCCGCGATTTTATCGCCTTCCCAAAAAACAACTCAGGCCGCGATGTGATGATCGACTCGCCTTCAGTAATCGCCCAACATCAGCTGGATGAACTGAGTCTGAAGGTAACAGTGGAGAAAAAATAGATAACAATCAGACTTGGTGGTTTTGTGAATAATTTGAAGTGCTTCAAACTGTTAACACAATAGTCAGCGATATTTTCGCTTCCATCCACCATACATGATCACAAAAACCTGTCTTTCTGGTCAGGAGTCCTCCTGTTCTGCTGATTCTTACTCATTCAGACTCCATAAGGTGCTTCGGGAATAATGATCCAGCAGATGATATAGGCCAGCAAACCTGCTCCGCCCATAATGGAAAAAATGACCCACAACACCCGAACAAGGGTGGGATCAATTACGAAATAATCGGCCATACCACTGCATACGCCCCCCAACACCCGGTTGATTCGGGCACGGTATAGTTTTTTTACCTGATTCATCGTGATTTTTGTTTAACTGTGTTTTTGAATGTATAAAATTAGTCTTTCAAACATTGGACAATCCCATCGGTTATCAGCATACTGGCCATGATGCGCACCAGACTGTCTTTGTCGAGGTTATCGATGATTTCGGACAATCTTCGCTTTGTTTCTTCGTCATTGTCACCTGATTGTATCAATTGCCTGATTTGTTTCACCTGACTTCCTTTGAGCTCGTCGAATAACAAAGACGTAATCTGACCGGCAAGGGTCGCATCCTGATTGCTTTTTTCTTTTCCCGGCATACCAAATGCCATGAGTTCGCTGATGGCTGCTTCCAGTATCTCGCGACCAACGCGTTTTCGACCGGCTTCGTAAGATTCATTGCCCGAAGCATCGCGCAACGACCAGGAGCTGAACTCAAAATCAAGCTGTTCGATTTGGGCAATTTTGGGATCTTTTTCGCCAAAGATGCGTTGTAGCAGCAATACAGTGTGTTTTTTCCAGCCTTTCAGGTCGAAATCTTTCGCATCAAGCTTCATGGCCTGATTTTTTAATAGTTCTATGGCTTGTTTGGTCATGATTTGTCTGGATTTACGTGAAAAAATATGTTCAATAATTTTGATTGGCGTTAGTTTTATCCAGAAGTAAAGATACAGTTTTCTTGCGGCAATTCGTATCTTAGCGCGATAATTTAACAATAGTTTGATTCCCGCGCATACCATAGCCAGCATACTCGAAGCCTCACGCATTGAAGAGGTTGTGAGTGATTTTGTAAACCTGAAACGAAGGGGAAGCAACCTGATCGGTCTATGTCCCTTCCATCAGGAAAAGACTCCTTCGTTCACCGTGTCGCCTTCCAAGGGGATTTTCAAATGTTTCGGGTGCGGCAAAGCCGGCGATTCGGCCAAGTTCATCATGGAGCATGAACATTATTCCTATCCGGAAGCAATTCGCTATCTGGCCGGCAAATACCAGGTAGAAATTGAAGAAAGGGAGCAAACACCTGAGGAAATCGTGGCCCTGAATGAGCGTGAACGCATGTTTAACCTCAATGACTTTGCCAGGGATTATTTCTGCCACACTTTGTTCAACTCCGAAGAAGGGCGTTCGGTGGGATTGAGTTACTTTAAGGAACGTGATTTTCGGGAGGCTACCGTTAAAAAATTTCAGTTGGGCTATTCGCACGATCAGAAGGATGCTTTCAGCCAGCATGCGCTGAAACAAGGCTATGCCAATGATGTGCTGGTGAAAACCGGCCTCGCGATTCAACACGACGAAAGACTTTACGACCGTTTTCAGGCCCGGGTCATTTTCCCTATCCACAACCTCACCGGAAAGGTGATTGGTTTTGGCGGACGAATACTCAGCGCTGACAAGTCGAAAGCCAAATACCTCAATTCTCCCGAGTCGGAGATTTATGTCAAGAGCAAGTCGCTCTATGGCATCTATTTTGCCAAAAATGCCATCAGCCGCCTCGATCAGTGCCTGCTTGTAGAAGGCTACACCGATGTGATATCGATGCACCAGGCAGGTATAGAGCATGTTGTGGCCAGTTCGGGGACCTCGCTCACCACCGACCAGATCAGGCTCATCAGGCGCTACACCAACAATATCACCATACTGTATGATGGCGACAAGGCAGGCATCAACGCTTCCTTGCGCGGGATCGACATGATTCTGGAAGAAGGCATGAATGTGAGGGTGCTGCTTTTTTCCGAAGGTGACGACCCCGATTCGTTCGTGCGCAAACACCGCACCTCCGAAGTGGAATCTTACATACAGCAGGAATCAAAGGATTTTATCAGCTTTAAAACCAATTTATTGCTGCTTGAAGCGGCCAATGATCCGATTAAGAAGGCCGGACTCATCAAGGAAATCGTGAACACCATCGCCCTGATTCCCGATGCTATTTACCGTTCTGTTTATGTGAAAGAATGCAGCCGGATGATGGATGTGGCTGAAGCAACGCTGATGAACGAGCTGAACAAGTTGCTCAGGAATAAGTTCCGCAAACAGATCAGCCCCGATCTGCCTGAAACCCAGCCTGAAGCTGTCAGCCAGACGAAAGAAATCCCGGCTGTTGAATCCGAACCCATTGGCTATCATCAGGAAAGGGAGCTGATCAGGCTGTTACTGCTCTACGGGCCGCAAGAGCTTGTGATCGACACAGTGGATGAAGACGGCTACCCGGCTATTTACCGCGAGACTGTTGCCCGCTATGTTGTTGACGACCTGCTGCATGATGGACTGGAGTTTGAGAATCCCACACACCGCAAAATCATGCAGCTGTATGCCGAAGGGCTCGAAGAAGGCGTGGTGCCCCATGAACAGCATTTTGTTGCAAACCCGGGTCCCGACATTGCCCTGCTAACTATCGACCTGATCACCGAACGGTATGAACTGAGTAAAAACTGGGAGAAGCATAAAATATATGTGAAACTGGCCACCGAAGAACTGAAACACACCATTGACTCTTCGCTGCTACACTACAAACGGAAGATTGTGGAAGGCAGGATGCCCGAACTGTATCAGCAGCTTAAAGAAGAAACCGATACAGCAGTGCAGGACGACCTTCAGAAACAAATAAAACATTTGAAGGATATCGATATCAGGATCAGCAAAAAACTGGGTATCATCATTACCAAATAGGCAGCACCGCTTTGCCGCGTACACGGGTATATTACAATTTTCCTCATGATTGTTTTTGCACAAAATGTTCTGATGCATGCCGGACAAAGGGAGGGCTGCTAAATGGTAACAGGAAACGATTCAAGGTTATTGATGGCTTCTCTGATAATTGCTATTCAACAGGGATCTGTTCGTTTGGAAAATTGGCATAAAACAAACCGGGAACCTATTCTGTCGAATGGATTCCCGGTTCACATATTGTCTTACCGTAGTATGACAATCTGCGTCAGGTTAAGTTTAGGCTGACTTTCAGTCCACTTCCGTAGAAGTTTTCTTACTCATCCGGTACTTCACATCGGCCCCTCCCTTGCGGGACGTATGACCTTCGAAGCTCCAGGCTGTTAGTGATGCTCCTCGTTCCGGCGGTTTTCCTTTCGGAACCTTCCGGTTGATTCGGAAACACATCAATGAACGCTCTTGCAAGTGTCCCTTCGGCGTTTCTTAATCCAGCCTGCCGTCTATCGTCACCTGCTGAAACAAAGATAAGCAATTTGGGTACCCTTTGTCAAGTAAAAATCAATGTTTATTTTCCACAAGGAATGAACAGGAGTTATGAACAATTGTTAATAAAGACGATATGCCATCGCTGAAATATCAAAATCAGGCAGTTCGTTGAGCTGAAACATCGTTTTTTTAATTTGACATTCTATCGGTCACCTTCTTTCCTGAAAGAAGTTTTGTAGCATTTTTTTACTTTCCTCAGCCATCAGGCCTTTGTTAATCAGTGTTTTGGGATGTAGCAGAGATGACCCATAGCGACTGAAACCTTTTTTGTCGTCATCTGCTGCCCACACAATGCAGGCGATATGGGCATGTTGCAAAGCACCAGCGCACATCACACAGGGTTCGAGGGTAACAAACAAGGTGCATTCATCCAGGTATTTGTTTCCGAGAAATTCAGCAGCAGCCGTGATGGCCAGCATCTCAGCGTGGGCCGTAACATCGTTCAACCGCTCAGTCTGATTGTGGGCACGGGCAATGATGCGTCCGTTGCTCACCACCACAGCACCAACGGGAACCTCGCCGGCTTCGGCAGCTATCGCGGCCTCCCTCAGGGCTTGCTGCATATAATACTCATTGCTATGGATGTGTAGCATCGGAAAGTGTTTTGGATTTTTTTAAGATTAAACCGGCAAGCATAATGAGTGCACTTACAACAAATGCAGGGATAAAGGATGATTTTGGCTCGAAACTACCCGGTGAGAGAATGCCCCAGGTGAAAAAACCTGTGTTGACAACAAATCCTGCCAGTATGCTTATCAGTGCCAACAAGCCATAACGTTGAGGTGAATCGTGGGTCAGGGCAAGCAGGGTTGCCGGGACAAATATCACAATTGTTCCAATTCCAACCACCATCAAATCAACGATATATGGAAAGGAAAGAGCCAATATGAGTGCTATCATACCGAAAACAACAGTAACAAGCCGGATCATTTTTTGCCCCTGAGCAGCATCAGTCATATCGAGTTTGCGCCATCCGGCAAAATCGCGTACAGCCGAAATAGAGATAATATTTAGAAAACTATCGCCCGATGACATCAGTGCTGCCAGCAATCCGGTGATGGCGAAGGCGGCAATAAAGGCGTTCCCGTGATGGTCAATAAAAAAATACGTCACTTCGTTGGCATTCAGGTCGGGCGACATCGAAAGCCTCACGCTCATGCCAACCAGGGGAAAGATGATGTAAAACGGCAACATGCCTATACCCGACCAAAGGCTTGTCAGGCGTGCTGTTCTGGCATCGCGTGCAGCCAGCATCCGTTGCCAGATATCCATACGTACCAGCACTGAGGGCGACAGAAAAACAAGCAAACCAATCAGAAAAGTATAGCCATAGAATGTGCCGTTGAGCATTTCTGTTGGTAATTCGGCCAGTCTTGTCAGGTTGATGGTGTCGGACATCACCCCGGGTATGAAAATCAGGACGATCATCAGGACGATCACCACAAACTGAATCATATCGGTGTAAATAACCCCTGAAAGTCCGGCAAGGGCCGTATAGAGAATGACAATAAGGGCCGAGATGATGGCAGCAGACTGGTAACCAATGCTGAAGCCATGCTTGAGTAGCGATGCCATGCCAACAAACTGAGCCGATAACAGAAAGAAGAAGATGAAGATATTCACACCATTAACGGAGCTGGAAAAGAGACGAATAAAACCTGTTGATTGTCCGGGCGAGAAACGGTTTAATAAATACTGAGGGAAGGTGTAAATCTTGTTTTCGGCACCGAAATCCCTGATTTTGCCTGCAAAACGGAGCATTAGCATGAATCCGACAACATAGGCTATGCCAATACCAATGGCAGCAAAGCCCGATTCATAGCCCATGGCAATCAGCCCGATGGAAGTGCCCCCACCCACAAAGGTTGCCAGGGTGGTAAACACCAGAGGGATTAATGCCGTTTTGCGGTTGTTTACCAGATATTGCTCCGGATCACTAGGGCGTACATGTTTCGCAGTGAACCAGATAATAACGAGCAGATAAATAACAATCCAAACAATCAGCCAGGTCATGAGGGGAGTATGAATTATTGGATAGCAAAAATAGGGGATTTTTCAGTTGGCTGGCTTAAATTGCCGAGGAGATGGTTTAGGAGCATCAATGGATGATCATGAAACAAATGCTTACAGATCAATAAGTTGTAATGCGTTCTTTCAAATAAAGAATTATGATACCCCTGACTATCCAAACACATGCAATTTAATTATTAGTCCATTGCAAGAATTTATGAAGTCCATTATCAGGCAGAAAACCTCCTAAAGAATATGCTACCTACTTTTCTTCACCAACTGTTTCGAACCAAGCACCTTGTTAGCATCATACATATGAACAATATACATCCCATCTGCAAGGTTGGCGATGTTTACGTTTATGGATTTGCTGGTGCTTTCAAACTGCTGATTCACAACAATTTTCCCGTTCATGTCCAAAAGCCTGATACTACCGGACTGTTGGCTGCCCGGCAAAGTAATGGTGAGGTTGTCTGTGGCCGGGTTGGGAAACAGGGTGAAGTTTCCATTCATGGTTGTTTCATGGGTTCCCACAAACACATCCAATTCCCAGGTGGTTGTATACAGTCCCCTGCCGTGTGTGGCAGCCAGCACCGTGAGGTCAGATTCGCGCAGACGCAGCATGTCGACACGCACATTGGCCAATCCCTCGTTGGCTGGCACCCATTCGTCCATGTCGGTCATGAGCTTGTTCGTTATCCAGATGCCGTTTTCGGTACCCAACATCGCCTGTCCGGAGTTTTGCGGATGATAGATTGCCCAGCGGATTGGCATATCGGGCAGGTTGCCTTCACGCTCCTGCCAGCTGGATCCTCCGTTGTAGGTTTGCCAAACAGATGATACCCCGTAATTGGAGAAAGTGATCAGCAAAGTGTCTTCAGAACCCCCGACAGCAATACTTGATATGTTGGCTGTTGGAAAGGACGAACTACCAATGTCGACAGTCTGTGGGAGGCTCTGCGCCTCGGTTACTTTATATAACCTGCCTGATTGTGTTCCCACGAAAAGGGTGGTTTTACCTGAAGGGGAATATTCGGAATAGGTAACCGCAGAGAAAGGTATTGAATTCATGGTTCCCAGGTTAATAAAACTCTCACTTACCTGAGAAGGAATTCCGCTAACCCGAAGTAAGCGCCCCGGATTTTGGCCGGCAAAAGATACTGCGTTGGAATACAAAGTATTAAGTTTGTAATCGTAATCAGCCGGGGATACAAAGGTTCCGCTGTTTCCACCGAAAGTATTGACATTGAAACTGTTCAACCATGCATAATAGCTGTTGTAATACACCGAGGTAAGGTAAACATTGGGCTGGTTCTGATCCCAGAAACAAAAAGCACCATCGCCTCCGCTTATCATGTTGTTGATTGTGAGAGAGCTGCCTGTGTAACGCAATGTGCCATTATCCTGCAGGCCTCCCAGATATTGGGTTTGACCGGCAGTGGGGTGTATGGCACAGGAATAAAACTGCAGGGTGTTAAATTTCTGGTTACGTTCCTGAAAAACCGGAATGGACAAATTGGCTGTATTGGAATAGAAAACGCCGCCATCGCTTGCAAATATTGCCTGGTTGGGATTACCCGGTCTGAAGGCAATATTGTGCTGATCAGCATGCACATACTCATCGCCACCACCATAATACATAAGCACCCAGTCGGATATTTTTGTCCAGCTTTGTCCGCTGTTGGACGATTTCCACAAATCCAGCCCACCTGTATAGAGCGATTGAGGGTTCACCGGATCAACTTTCAGCACAAAGGCATGCCAGGCCAGCGTTGACCATTCTTCATCCGGAATATTCATTTCCGTCCAGCTAATCCCTCCATCAGTCGATTTGGCCATGTAACGCCCACGGTAGTAATTAAACCCAGAAGTGTAACCGCCCGAAAATTGTGCATAAACAATGTTGGGGTCTGATGGGGCAGAGGCCACCAAAGTGCGGGCAGGGATTTTGTAATAGCTTTCGCCAGTGATCAGTTCGTTATAATAGGTATATGAATTCCAGCTACCCGAAGTTCCTGCATCGGACCACAGTATGGTTGCACCACCTTTCAGGTCGAGGTTTTCCATCGTTCCGACAAATATGCGGTTGTTGGAGGCAATTTCGATCTGGGCAGGAGCGTAGTATTTCCCGTTGCCACCCGGAATGGCAGGAAGTACCTGTGTCCAGGTTTCGCCATCGTCCACTGAGCGGTAAAGCCCGTCAGAGGGGTCGCTTTCGTGTTCTGTGCCCTGATAAACACCCGATACAACTGCAGCATATATCACACTTGAGCCATTCTCGTTACGCACTTTGATGTCGGTTACATAAGCAAAGTCAGATGTTGATGGCATAAGTTCCCAGGTGTCGCCTCCGTCAACCGATTTCATGATGCCAATACCTAAGCCTGTCGACTCGCGGTAGATAATACGGGCCGTCTGTGCTTCGCCTGTACCGGCATAGAAAATCATGGGATTAACAGGGTCGTAAGTGAGGCAGCTAATGGCCAGATTGGGCCAGAAGTCATCCAACGGATACCAGTCTATGCTTAGGTTGGTAATGTCGTTGGTAGCCCAAAGGCCTCCTGTTATTCCAGCTGCAAACACCCTGCGGTGCTGGTTGTCGTTGGGATCGAACATGATGGCGCGTGTGCGTCCGCCCATGTCCGCGCTTGTGCCCGTCCAGCTAAGGTCGCCGGTTCCTCTTTCGGCTTGCATCCGGGCTTCAATGGCTTCGGTTTGAAGGTATGACTCGTATTGCCTGTTGAAAGGCACATATCCGAGAGCCGGGTCGAGGGTTTGGTAATAATTCTGCAAGGCAGCCATGTCGGGCCTGTCCATTTTGGGAATTTTTTTCAGGTTCACATCCGGTGCTGGTAATTTGCTGAGCTCGTTGTGGAGAAAGGTTTCAAAAGCCAGGCGGGGATCAGCTTGTTTCGTGCTGGTAATCAAGATGGCTGAAATGATCACCACGGCAATAGCCATGGCAGAAATCAGGAACAAACGTGAAATTTTCATGCGTTGCAGGGTATTGGGGCTTCAAAGGTAAGAAAAATGAGAAAAGTGATGGTAAGTGATCACTTTAATCAGGAGATAATTTTGATTGAGTTGTCGAAAAGAAGAGGCGTTGATGGAAAAACATCCATCCTCAAACAAAACTCCACATCCTCAGCAAAACCTCTTTTCAGCAGGTAATCCAGATGAAAACAGCCTTTGAGTGCCTGCATGAGATCGTTTGGAGACGTGGAAGCAACCAAGGATAATGCCTTGCTCAAATCGCAGGAAGTCAGGTCGGATTTCAGGCTGAGTCTGTTGATCAGAACACCTGCACAAAGGGCATCGTCGAGTGAGAATTTTCCGTTGGTACCGGAGCAAACCAACACGATTTCGTTCCTCTCCTTAGCCAGTAAATCCACCACAGCGCCCATGTTTAAGAATGAAAGGATGATCATTTTTTCTGCGCTTTTACATGCTCTGATGGCTTTGGTTCCGTTGGATGTACACAGGATAATTCGCTTTCCTGCGACAATTTCGGAAGTGTATTCGAGTGGTGAATTTCCCAGTTGAAAACCTTCGATCTTCATGGCATCCCTTTCGCCGCATAGTAAACTATCTTCATTGCCCGCACGATAAATTTCCCTGGCTTCTTCGATGGTTTCTGCCGGAATCACCGAATGAGCGCCCATGGCCAGGGCTGTTGTGATGACCGAAGTAGCGCGGAGTACATCGATTACCACTGCGGTTTTACCGCTGAAATCAGTGGTTGAGGCTGCTGATGCAGTGGGAATGGTGTTCAGCTGTGGCATGTGGAATAAACGATAAGTTAAGGACCGGAGGGTCAAAAGTACTTTCTTTTGCTGTAATTTTGGCAGGATAATTGTCTCGCAAAGATTAAATTTTGCAAAACTCATTCCAATGAAAATTACCCTGCAATCACTCCGTCCGTTGTTGATCGTTTCCATGATTATGTTGCTTACCCCTGGCTTTAGCCCACAACAACATGCTGAATACGACAAACTTTGGAAAGAAATTGAGCATCTAAAGGAAAGCGGCCTGCCACGATCGGCAATGGAACTGCTCGAAACCCTGCAACAGAAAGCCATCAGCGAGAAGAATCAGCTGCAGCTGCTTAAAACTGCCATTTACCGCATAGGCCTGACTCAGGAAACAGAAGAAGACCATCTACAATTATCGATCAGCCAGTCTATCAATCAGTTGCCGCTGCTCAATAGTCCTGCAAAAGAAATGATGCATTCTGCCATAGCTGAACTTTACTGGTTTTATTATCAGCAGAACAGATACACTCTGCTCGACCGCACCAGCCTGCAAAACAATAGCTCGGAAGATATTCAGGAGTGGGACATACCACGACTGAGGCAGGCTATCCGGTTTCACTATGAGGCTTCGTTGAAACCCTACGAATTGCTGCAAAACACCAGGCTTGAGGATTACAATGCAATGGTGCTGGAAGACCAAAAAGAAGCGTATCTGCTGCAACCCTCATTGTTTGATTTTCTGGCGCACAGGGCCATGGCATTTTATGGTTCCGACGATGCCGGTATGAGCCACACGGGTCCAAAACCCGATTTTATTCATCCACAGAAAAAACATAACCGACTCTTTGCTCCCATGCGCGAATTTATCCGCGACAGCCTTCCTGCAGGGAATTATTCAGGACGTGAAGCACTCCTACTTTATCAGAAGCTCATCTTCCTGAACCTGAACAAAGGAAACACAGAAGCCCTGGTGTATTGCGAACTGCAACGTTATAAGCTGGCATGGGAGATGTCGGCTCACGCCATAAATCGTGATGAAGATTACCTGAAAGCCCTGACAATGTTGCAGGAATCCTTTATCCACCATCCTGTTTCAACGGACATTGCCTTCGAAAGAGCCATGTTTATGAAGGAGCATTCCGGCGAACCCATGCCCGGTATGGCTCTCACACAGCATTGGACACTGAGTGAAGCACGACAAATTGCTCTGGAAGCCATAAAGGCTTTTCCCGAATCGCGGGGTGCTGCTAATTGCCGTACGATCGTGGCCGATATTGAGCAGAAAGAATTGGGAATAGAAATTCAACGGGTTGAATTGCCCGACAGGAGTATTCCGGTCAGGTTACATTACAGAAACATTGAAAAAACAGCTTTTAGGCTGATTGGTATCAGTTCCGAAAAACTGGAAAGAATCATGAATCTGAGCGATCAGGCAAAACAAACGGCAAGCCTGCTAAGTGAGCCTGTGATGAAATCTTGGTCACTCGACCTTTCGAAGGAAGATGATTTTCAGCAGCATAGTGCAATTATCGAGCTACCAGCCTGTCCGACAGGACTTTTTGTGTTGATGGTAAGCGAAACCGAGGCTTTTTCGACCGATCACATTATCGAATTCAGTAGCTTTCAGGTGAGTGAATTGAGTTTTATCAGCCGAAAGCTTGATGATAATACCCAGTTTTTTCTGCTAAACCGTGAAACAGGGCAAGCAATAGCCAATGCAACCATCAAGGTGATGAGCCGGGAATATGACCGCAGAAACCGCTTGTACAAAACAGAGCAGAGACTGCAGCTGAAAACAGCAAAAGACGGCAGTTTCAACCTTGGCCCTGACGAGCTACTGACTGAAAATAAATCCTATTACATTGAAGCCGAGACTAAAAATGACCGCTTGCTGTCCGACAGGTATTTCGACACATACAAATCGCATCGCGAGAAAAAGCTTCAACAGAGAACCTGGTTCTTTACCGACAGGGCCATTTATCGTCCCGGACAAACGATCTATTTTAAAGGAATCATGCTGGAAACCGATGGGGACAAACATGAGATAAAAACCAAACAAGCCACCACAGTGAAATTCTTCGATGCCAATTATCAGGAGAATGCATCCTTGCAGCTGACCACCAATGCTTTTGGTTCGTTCGAAGGAAGTTTTGTGATTCCGGCAGGGGCTCTAAATGGCGAGATGCGCATTGCCAATGAAAATGGTTCGGTGGGTTTTTCGGTGGAAGAGTACAAACGCCCCACTTTTGAAGTAAAGTTGGATCAGCCGAAAGAACAAGTTAAACTTGGTGAACAGGTAGTCGTATCGGGTAGTGCAGTGGCTTTTGCCGGCTTTTCGCTCAATAGTGTCCGATACACCTACAGGGTCATGCGTCAGAAGCATTTTCCATATTGGAGTTTCTGGTGGGGACGGCCACCTTTTGGTGGCGAAAATCTGCTGATCGCTTCAGGTGAGGGCATGACCAGGCAGAACGGATCATTTTCGGTTGAGTTCACAGCCTGGCCCGATTATGGCGATACCGGTCCAACCGATCCGGTTTATCAATTCACCCTGCTGGTGGATGTGACCGACCGAAACGGCGAAACACGCTCTTCAGAATTGATGGTTCCTGTGGGCTCCAAAGCCTTGCTGCTGTCTGCCGACATTCCCGGTATAGTTGAAAAAACAAACCTGAACGATTACAAGATAAAAGCCGCGAACCTCCTGCAACAAGGTGTCAGGGCGACAGTAGACATGAGCATAACAAGGCTTAATCCGCTTCCACGCCTGCTTAGGCAAGCTGTTTTTGCCCCCACCGACAGAAACCTTATCGACAGCAGCCGGTTTGTCCGTATTTTCCCAAACGATGCCTTTGGCAATGAGATGGATCCGCTCCGCCGCAAAGGCGAATTAGTCTTTAACAATAAGGTGATAGCAGATCCGACTGCAGGTATATTTCCAGCCTCTGCCCAAAGCTGGGCCGAAGGGGAATATCTCCTCGAGCTTCGTTCGACCGATATGTTTGGGAAGGAAGTAAAACTGCAGCAGGTGTTTACCCTGTTCGACCCAGCAACAAAAGCTATGCCGGTGAATGCGCTGGAATGGTTTTTTATACCTGATACAGAGGCCCTTCCGGGCGAATCAATCCATTATTCTATCGGGACTTCAGCTACAAAATGCCGTGTGCTTACAGAGATTTTCCTGAACGATAAACGTATCGAAAGCCGCTGGATCAACCTGAGTGATGAACAAATCACCTTGCCTTTTCGTGTTCTTGAGGAACATAGGGGCATGCTTCGTTTCCAGGCAACTTTTGTAAGGTTCAACCGTCTGATCCATCATTCGGCCGTTGTTAAGGTTCCCTTTACCAACAAAATGCTCGATATTACGCTCGAAACGAAACGCGATAAACTCACACCCGGAGCAACGGAAACATGGAATCTGCGCATCAAAGGAAAACATCAGGAAGTTGTGGCTGCCGAACTGATGGCCGGCATGTATGATGCTTCACTTGATCAGTTCAGGTCCAATACATGGAACTTCGATCTGCTGAATTACCACAGTCCGCAAAGGCAGTGGACATCCGACAATGGCTTCATGACCTACAACAGCCAGCGCCTGACAAGCATGACTTACCCGGATATGGGAGTGCAGATGGTCTCGCCTCCAGTTTTTAACTGGTTTGGATACCATCCGTTTGGATATCATCACCGCGGGGTCATGCGTAGTCAGGGAATGACAAAACAGGCATTAAGCATGGTGATGGATGAGGCAATTGAATCTGATGCCGCAGTAGCAGAAGAAGAAATTTTCATGGTCGTAGAGGACAATATTCAACCTGGTCAGGGAAGTAAAAAGAAAGCAGATGACATTCCTTCACTTCGTACCAATTTTAACGAAACAGCCTTCTTTTATCCACAATTGTTGACCAATAGTGATGGAGGTGTCACCATTACTTTTGTTTTACCGGATGCACTAACCAAATGGAAACTCATGTTGCTGGCCCATAGTCAGGATTTGAAAACAGGTTTTTCAGAGCATGATTTTATGGCTTCCAAAGCCTTTATGATCGTGCCCAATGTGCCCCGCTTTTACCGCGAAGGCGACTCAGCATGGGTGTCGGCCAAGGTTGTCAACACAGGCGAAAAGGAAGTTACAGGGATTGTCAGCCTCCAAATAACAGATGCTGTAACCGAAAAGGAGCTCCCTTATGTGGCAGAAACCCAAAAACCACTGCTGAAGTTGGCAGCCGGACAAAGTCGCGAGATCCGCTGGAAGATAAATGTTGGTGAGCTGTCATCATTGCTTTCGATGCGGTTTACGGCTTCGGCCGAAGGGTTTAGCGATGGTGAGCAGCAATGGGTTCCGGTACTCAGCCGCAAGGTACTGGTCACCGAAACAATGCCATTGCGGGTTGGCCCGAATTCAACACGAAAAAGTACGATGCCTGGTCTGGCAAATTCCACCGGGAAAAAGTCGCACCAGCTCGTGATCGATTTCACCTCGAACCCAAGCTGGTATGCTGTGCAGGCTTTGCCTTATTTGGCATCGGGCGAAACCGATAATGCC
Source organism: Bacteroidales bacterium UBA6192 (assembly GCA_002422725.1). Classification (GTDB taxonomy): domain Bacteria; phylum Bacteroidota; class Bacteroidia; order Bacteroidales; family F082; genus UBA6192. The sequence continues at coordinate 44,433 of DITE01000109.1, read as the reverse complement.
GACAATCTGTTCAACCGCTTTTATGCCAACAGGATGGCTTCGCACATCGCCGTCAGCATGCCGGAATTGCGGAAGGTTTTTGAAGCCTGGAAAACAGAAAGTCCGGATGCTTTGATTTCGAATCTGGAGAAAAACCAGCAATTGAAATCCATACTGCTCAACGAAACACCCTGGGTGATGGATGCCGAAAGCGAATCGCAACAAAAGCGAAATATTGCCCTGCTGTTCGACCCCAATCGCATGCGTTACGAGGAGCAGCAAAGCCTGAAGCGACTCGCCGAACTACAACTTGGCAACGGCGGCTGGCCCTGGTTCAGCGGTATGCCGGCGAACCGATTTACAACCCAGCAGATCGTCACCGGAATTGGAAGACTGAAGCATCTGGGATTGATTACCAAGGAGGATCAGGCATTGCGCAGTGCCATCGCCAGGGCTGTCCGTTTCCTGGATGAGGAAATGACAGATGATTTCATTCAAATGAAAAAACGAAATGGACTGAAAGACTACAAATTAAGTCCAATACACCTGAATTATCTCTATGCCAGAAGTTATTTTATGGATATTCCGGTGCCTGATGAACACAAGCCGGCATATGATTTTTATCTCGGTCATGCTGAAACAGACTGGCTAACACTCAATCCTGGCCTTCAGGCGATGGTTGCGCTGACAATCAACCGCAATGGAAAATTTGAAAAAGCCCTTGAGATACTGGCTTCCTTGCTCGAAAGGTCGATTCTGAATGAGGAAACCGGTCGTTACTGGAAACAAGCCAGTGGTTATTTCTGGTATGAAACCCCTGTTGAAAGTCAGGCTTTGCTGATTGAGGCATTTGAGGTTCTTTCGGATAACACCACTGCAGTCGATGAGATGCGCAGCTGGCTGTTGTCGAACAAGCAAACCCACCGCTGGCCAAGTTCACGGGCCACAGCCGAGGCCGTTTACGCCCTGTTGATCAGGGGGACGGATTGGATTAGCCAGTCGAAACCGGTTGAAGTAAAAGTTGGCGGAGTGAAATTGCAATCGGACAAAACCGAAGCAGGAACAGGGTATATTTCGCAACAATGGGAGGCTGCTGCGATCAATCCTTCTTTGGCAGTCATCGACATGCACAACCCCAACCCGCACAGTGCCTGGGGAGGTGTCTACTGGCAGTATTTTGCCGATATCGACCAGCTTGCATCTTTTGTAACACCCATGAAAATCAGCAAAGAACTCTTTGTTGAGAAAACCGGGAATGGTGAAATGGTGCTGGTTCCTGTTGACAAGCAAGCCATGAAGATAGGCGACAGGGTCAAGGTAAGGATAGTACTGGAGGTTGACCGCGATATGGAATTTGTGCACCTGAAAGATTACAGGGCAGCCGCTTTTGAACCGATAAATGTGTTGTCGGGCTATCGTTATCAGGGAGGACTGGGATATTATGAAACGACCCGCGATGCGTCAACTGACTTTTTCTTTGCCCATCTTCCCCGTGGACGGTATGTGTTTGAGTACACCTTGGTGGCAAGCCAGTCCGGTGAATTTGCTCATGGATATGCGCTGATCCAGTGTCATTATGCCCCTGAATTTTCGGCCAGGTCAACAGGGAAAAGGATAAAGGTTGTTCAGTAAGTAGTCGTATTTCTGATCGAAGCGCTCTCAGATGGCGGAATGTTAGGTTGCGGCAATGAACGAAAACCAATTCCGCTTGTTTTAACATATTGGATAGGCAAATACTTTCTACTTTTGCAGTCCGACTATTGGGTAAATACAACAATCACCCGATGGTTTTGTTATAGTAAAAATGA
>DITE01000109.1:0-42535 GCA_002422725.1 Bacteroidales bacterium UBA6192 | reverse complement strand
GGTAGTTTCGAAGGAATAGGGGTTTCGTTCAGGATCGAAAAAGATACCATCACCGTGATCAATCCGGTGAAAGGAGGCCCGTCAGAGAAAGTAGGAATTATGGCCGGCGACCGTATTGTGGTGATTGATGATTCGCTGGTGGCTGGTGTGGGAATTGCCAACCGCGATGCCATGCGCAAGCTAAAAGGCAAGAGGGGTACGCTGGTTACCGTGGATGTGTATCGCCGTGGGGTTACCGGTCTGACCAGGTTCAACATAACCCGCGATGTGATTCCAACTTACAGCCTCGATGTTGCCTATATGGCAGGAAATAAAACCGGATACATCAGGCTGAACAAGTTTTCGGCCACTACCCACGAGGAGTTCGTGAAGGCTGCCGGGAAACTGAAGTCTGAAGGCATGGAAAAACTTATTCTTGATCTAAGGGGCAATGCCGGTGGTTACCTGAAAGCCGCCACCGATATTTCAGATGAGTTTCTCGGCGATGGAAAACTGATTGTTTACACCCAGGGAAAGAACCGTCCACGCTCCTTTGCCTTCGCCGGCCGCAAAGGAATGCTCGAAGCAGAAGATGTGGTGGTGCTGATCGATGAGGGTTCAGCAAGTGCCAGTGAAATTGTTGCCGGTGCGCTGCAGGACAACGACAGGGGCACCATCATTGGGCGACGTTCGTTTGGCAAGGGATTGGTACAGGAGCAAATTTCGATTAAAGATGGTTCGGCACTCAGGCTGACGGTTGCGCGCTACTACACACCAACAGGAAGGTCGATTCAAAAACCTTATGACGGTGATTTCAAAAAATACCATCATGAATCCATCGAACGCTATATGAATGGGGAGACGATGAGTGAAGACAGCGTTCCGGTTGTGGATACACTGAGATACACTACACCGGGAGGTAAGATTGTATATGGTGGGGGAGGTATCATGCCGGATGTCTATGTGCCGCTGAGTCCCGATTCAAGCCTGATTTATTACAACAGAATGGCCAATATGGGCATGATATTTCAGTTCGCATTCGACTATTCCGATATGCAAAGGCAGGCACTGAACAAATACAAAAGCTTTGAAGATTTTGACCTGAATTTCAAGGTCAGCAGCACCATGTTTCAGGAACTTGTTGACTACGGCAAGTCCAAAGGCGTTGAACCCGACAAAGAAAGCCTCGAAACGAGTCGTTTCCACATCTCTACCCTGCTAAAAGCTTACATCGCCAGGAACGTTTTTGACGATGCCGGATTTTATCCCATTTACCAGCAGCTCGACCCGATGATGGAGAAAGCCCTTGAGGTGTTGAAAGATAAGCCCAGAAAGTAAGATAATCGAATTGATGCTTTAGCCGGGAGAACGAACCCTGAACATTTGAACCCGAAAGGCTTAAGACTGGGTTTCTTTTTGCATAAAAAAATTGTCGCCACGGCGACAGTTAAACTGCCCATTCAAAAGAAAGAATTACTTTTGCTGTTAATAAATAAACACTATGGATCCTGTTATCCGTATCATACTGGTGGATGACCACGAGATTTTTCGTGCCGGATTAAAGCTCATCATCAGCAAGCTGGGCTATGCAAAAATTGTTGGCGAAGCCGAAAACGGACTTGACTTTCTTCGTGTCAGGGAGCAGGAAGAGGCTGATATCGTGTTAATGGACGTCGACATGCCAGTGATGGATGGCATCGAAGCAACCCGTAAAGCAGTTGAGAAGTACCCGGGAATCAAGATTATTGCATTGAGCATGTTCAGAGACGAGTCGTGCATACAGGATATGATCGGCGCCGGAGCAAGAGGATTCTTGCTGAAAAATATCCGCAAGGAGGTGCTCGACAGGGCTTTACAGGCAGTGTACAACGGACGTACCTATTACAGTGAAGAACTCTGGGATTTCTTCACCCGCAGCATGTCGCGTGATGACAAGCCCGAGGATGAGGTCAATATCACTAAACGTGAACGTGAAGTGCTGCAGCTTTTAGCCGAAGGCCTGACAAACAAGGAAATAGCTAGCCGAATGTTTGTAAGCGAACGTACCATAGTGGGCCACAAATCCAACCTTTTGGCCAAAACCAATTGTAAAAACACCATTTCATTGCTGGCGTATGCCATCAAGCACGGGCTGGTTGTGATTTAGGTGTTAAACCGGCAACATCCACCTCAATCCAGGGCTTTTCATCCATAAAGGACCCTCAATAGTGTTGGTTTTCAGATATGTTTATCACCTTTTGCGTAAAAGTACTGGTTTAACCTGCGCAATAGTCTTGCATTTTTCATTGTGAAATCAGTAACAAATAACCTATTGTGTTATAAGTTTTGGTTGTAATTTTGTATCATCATTGTTAAGTAATTCACAATAGTACAAACCTAAAAAACTGAAGACATGAAAAAAGCAAAAATTCTGGTGGTTGACGACGATATGGACGTGATCACTGTACTGGAACAAATCCTGAACAAAGAAGGTTATGAAGTTGTTTCGGCTTTCAACAAGAAAGAAGGCATCGAAATGGCTCTTGCCGAAAAACCTGACCTCGCCATCCTCGATGTTATGATGACAACCCATTATGAAGGCTTTGAGATGGCACGCGAGTTTGTTGATAAACCGGAGTTGAAGGGCATTCCAATCCTGATCGAAACCTCTATCGAAGTGCTCATGACCACCAAACCAAGCGTACAGGCTATGGCGCGTGAATTTCGCAATGATCCAAACTACAAAGAGCTTCAGGTTATCCTGATTCGCGACATAGTCACCGGCAATTCGGGGATTGACTACCGTGCCGAGGATGGCCGTTCGGTTTGGGTGCCTGTTGATGGTTTCCTTCGCAAGCCCGTTGACCGTGCCCGTGTCCTGCCCGAAGTAGAAAGACTACTGGCCAAAAAACAGCAACAGTCTGCCTGAAACATTCTTTTCAACAGACTGACTAAACACGCTAAAACCTAACAATAAATATAGAATCATGAGAAGCGAAATTCAGGACATTTTGGATAAGTATCCCAGCGCAGGGCACGATAGCCTGATCCCGATCCTGCAACAGGTTCAGGAACATCTGGGGTTTTTGTCGGAAGAATCCGTTGTTGAAGTCGGCAAATTTCTGAAAATGCCTACCAGCAAGATATTTGGTGTGGCCACTTTTTACAACCAGTTCAGGTTTACCCAGCCCGGAAAGTATCACGTGCAGGTTTGTCGTGGCACAGCATGCCATGTGCTTGGATCGGCTACTGTGCTGGATGAAATTGAGAAAAACCTGAAAGTGAAGGCCGGGATGACAACCAAAGATAAGTTGTTCAGCCTCGAGGTAGTAGCCTGTATAGGTGCCTGTGGACTGGCTCCGGTGATCAGCATCAACGGGGAGTTTCATGCCAAGGTTAATTCCGAATCCATTAAAACCATTTTTGAAGCTTATAGAAACAGGGAGGTAGTATCATGATTGCCGACAAGACATATCTGATTGAAAATGTGTTGAAGCACACCGATAAAATAAAGCTCAGTCCTGCGGTGCAACAGCAGATGAGATTATTGAGAAGCGACGAAAACGACAAACCCCTGGTGTTTGTTGGTGCCGGAACCTGCGGTCTTGGTGCCGGAGCTGCCGAAACCATGGATAATGCAAAAGCCTGGTTGTCGGAAAACGGCATTGAAGCTGAGGTAATTCCTGTTGGATGTATCGGCTTGTGCTCGTCCGAACCACTGCTCGATATAAAACTGCCAGGGAAAAAGCGTATTTCCTTCGAACATGTTAGCGGTGAGAAAGTAAAAGGAATACTGGATAAAATATTTGCCGGAACATTGCCGGACCATGAAACACTGGGTCAGTTTGGGGAGCAAGAGTCACAGCAAAGCTGGGAAGGTGTTCCCAACCTGAAAGATCATCCGTTCTTTAAACCACAACTTCGAATCGTACTCGAAAACTGCGGTGTTAGCAATCCAGTGAGTATAGAAGAATATATTGCCCGCGATGGCTACAAAGCTTACCTGAATGCACTCAAGGTGTTTGGTCGTGAAGAACTGTGCGATTTTATCGAAAAAAGTGGCTTGCGGGGACGTGGCGGTGGCGGCTTCCCAACAGGTAAGAAATGGAAATTTGCCCTGGGTACCGAAGCTGATCAGAAATACCTGATCTGCAATGCCGACGAAGGCGACCCGGGTGCATTCATGGACAGAGCTGTAATCGAAGGCGATCCACACAAATTGCTCGAGGGTATGGCCATAGCAGCCTATGCTATTGGAGCGTCAAAAGCTTATGTGTATATCCGTGCTGAGTATCCGCTGGCTATCGAACGTTTGGTGATTGCCATCGACCAGGCCAAAGAATATGGTTTAATAGGAAAAAATATTTTCGGGTCGGGAACCGATCTCGAAATAGTGATCAAAAAAGGTGCCGGGGCATTTGTCTGCGGCGAAGAAACAGCCTTGATCCACAGTATCGAAGGCAAAAGGGGCATGCCCAGACCCAGGCCACCCTTCCCGGCCACAAGTGGTTTATTCGGCAAACCTACCATCATCAACAATGTGGAAACATTGTCGAACCTGCCAACCATCGTCAACAAAGGTGCCGACTGGTTTAGCTCGATGGGCACAGCCACCAGCAAGGGGACAAAAGTATTTGCCCTTTCAGGAAAAATTTCGCTCACCGGACTTGTTGAAATTCCGATGGGGACCACCGTCAGGGAGATAATCTTTAATGTTGCCGGAGGCATTCCAAACGGAAAGAAATTCAAAGCCGTTCAGATGGGCGGCCCATCGGGGGGTTGTGTAACCGACAAGAACCTCGATATTCAGATTGATTACGAATCGCTTGTCAATGTAGGAGCCATGATGGGCTCGGGCGGTATGGTTGTCATGGACGAAGATACCTGTATGGTTGACATCGCCAAGTTCTTCATGGATTTCATCCAGCGCGAAAGTTGCGGAAAATGTATCCCCTGCCGCGAAGGTACCCGGCGCATGCTCGAGATACTCGAAAGCATCACCACCAAGCCCAAGAACAGGGAAACCCACGAGCCTCTTGCCCGTTTCAAAGGGGTGCTGCAGATCGAAAAGCTCGGAAGAGTTATCCGCGACACATCCCTCTGTGGCCTTGGCCAGTCGGCTCCAAATCCTGTACTGAGCACACTCACCTGGTTTAGGGAGGAATATGAAGAGCATGTGTTTGACAAGAAATGCCGCGCCGGCGTCTGCAAGAATCTGAGGGTTTACACAATCGATGTAGAGAACTGTACAGGATGTACCCTCTGTGCAAAGAAATGCCCCACCAATGCCATTATTGGCGGACGCAAGCAGCCCCACTTCATCATTCCCGACAAATGTATCAGTTGCGGTGCCTGCGAAGAAGCCTGTAACTTCAATGCGGTGAAAGTCAGCTAAAACAACAAAACTAACAACAAAATACTACAGACATGAATTTCACTATAGAAGTCAACAATAACAAGCTCAGCGCCAATAAGGGCGAGACTATTCTGGATGCTTTGCAACGAAATGGCATGAGTGTGCCCACCCTTTGCCACATGAAAGGCCTTTTCCCCACAGGATCGTGCCGTATGTGTGTGGTTGAAGTGGAAGGCAGACGCAACCTCGTCACTGCCTGCTCCGAGCCTGTGACCGACGGAATGAAAATCAGCACGCATTCATCCAGGGTGATTGAATCGCGCAAAACCATTGTAGAGTTGCTGCTCTCGAACCATCCTGACGACTGTCTTTATTGCGAAAGGAATGGCAACTGTGAATTGCAGAAGCTGTCGGAAGACCTGAATATACGCGAGAGGCGCATCAGTGGGCAGAAGAACAATTATAAACTGGATGTGTCAAGTGCCAGCATAGTGCGCGATCCGGCCAAATGTATTCTTTGCGGCCGTTGTGTGAGGGTGTGTGAAGAGATTGAGGGTGTTTCAGCCATCGAGTTTGTTGGCCGCGGAAGCAAAACATTTATTGATACTGCATTCAATCACGGACTCAACCTTTCGAGTTGTGTTAATTGTGGCCAGTGTATCATGGTGTGCCCAACCGGTGCGCTCAAGGAAAAATCGCATCTGGCCGAAACAAAGGATAACCTCAACGACCCGAACAAAACGGTCATCATTCAATATGCACCGTCTATTTCGGTTACATTGGCCGAAGAATTTGGTTTCAAGCCCGGACAAAATATTATCGGGATCATGAATGCTGCATTGCGTCGAATCGGATTCGATTACGTATTTGACACATCATTCTCGGCCGACCTGACCATTATGGAAGAAGCCTCGGAACTTGTTCATCGGGTAAAAAGTGGCGGAACATTACCAATGGTAACCAGTTGTTGCCCAGCCTGGGTTAAGTTTGCAGAGGAATTCCATCAGGATATGCTCGACAACCTCTCCACATGCAAGTCGCCTCAGCAGATGATGGGTGCAATAGTGAAGAGTTATTTTGCCCAGACCGAAGGCATCGACCCCGAGAAGATTTACTCGGTTTCGGTAATGCCCTGCACTGCCAAGAAATTCGAGCAACAGCGCGAAGAGATGACACAGAATGGCATTTCGGATGTTGATGCCGTACTCACCACCCGTGAGCTCGCGCGCCTGATCAGACTCCATGGAATCGACATTCACAAGCTCGAACCAGAAATCGCTGACTCGCCACTTGGCACACGTTCATCGGCCGGAAAGATATTCGGGGCCTCAGGAGGGGTGATGGAAGCGGCTATCCGCACTGCCCATTATCTGATTACCGGTAAGGAAATGGTGAAATTCCAGGTCAGGGGTGTCCGCGGACTTGAAGGTCGCAAGGAGGCCAAAGTGCAAATCGGCGAACTCGAAGTTGGTGTGGCTGTGGTTAGTGGCTTGCAGAATGCCAGTCTGCTGATGGAAGAGATCAAAAATGGCCGGAACGACATTCATTTCATCGAGGTGATGGCTTGCCCGGGCGGTTGTATAAACGGCGGAGGTCAGCCCATAGGTGCCGATGAAGAAGCTATCAGGGCCAGGATGACTACCCTTTACGACATCGATGAAAAAGATGCCATCAAGGTATCACATAAAAACCCGTATATTGTTGAGCTTTACGATAAATTCCTGGGAAAACCCCTTGGTCACAAAAGCCATGAACTTTTGCATACCCATTATCAGAAACGCGAGATAAAGTAAAGGATGTAATTTTACCGTCCAAAGCACCACAAGAATTTGGCACACAATAGCAGACATAAGCAGTTGGTTTTCACCGTGAAAGATCGGTGCAGGGTGTGTTTCACCTGTGTCCGTGAATGTCCGGTGAAAGCCATCAAAATAATCAATGGCCAGGCCGAAGTGATCAGCGAAAGGTGTATTGGTTGTGGTAACTGCGTGAGGGTTTGTCGTCAGGAGGCCAAAACCTATCTGCGTCAGACTGCAGAAGTGCTGGAACTGCTCCGCAATAAAAAACGGACTGCAGCCTGCATTGCACCCAGTTTCCCTGCCGAGTTCACCGAGATTGACGATTACCGCACTTTTGTAGGGATGGTTCGTCAACTGGGTTTCGATTATGTGACCGAAGTAGCTTTTGGTGCAGATATGGTTGCACTGGAATACAAGAAACTGCATGAAGAACAGCCTGAAAAGGGAATTATTACTTCCGACTGTCCGGCCATAGTATTTTATATTGAGCATTATCAGCCCGAACTGGTCGAAAACCTGGCTCCCATTGTGTCGCCAATGGTTGCTGCTTCGCGCGTTCTCAAAAAAAAATACGGCGACGACCTGCAGATTGTGTTCATCGGACCCTGTGTGGCCAAGAAAGCTGAGTCGGACGAAATTGAGTATATGCTGACTTTTACCGAGTTGCGTGAGTTATTCATGGAAAGGGAAATCACACCTAAGCATGTTGACGCCAGCGATTTTGATCCGCCTTATGCAGCCAAAGGATCCATCTTTCCGGTAAGCCATGGCTTGCTGCAGAATATGGAGATAAAGGATGATATCACCAAAGGTGATGTTATTGTTGCCGAAGGGCGCGTGAACATCAAGGATGCGCTCAGCGAATTTGCCCAGGGCTCGTTGACTACACGCCACCTTGAACTCTTGTGCTGTGAGGGCTGTATCATGGGGCCCGGCATGTCGAATGATGGGAAGAAATACGTGCGTCGCGCCTGTATTTCAAAATATGTCGACGACAAAATGGGCAAGATTAATCAGGAAGACTGGAAAGCAGAAATTGAAGAATACAAAGATATTGACTATTCGACAACTTTTCTGGCTATGGACCGCAGAATGGGTTCGCCCTCTTCGGCCAGGATTGCCGAAGTGCTTCACTCTTTAGGAAAGCACAGTGCAGTGGATTACCTTGATTGTGGTGCCTGCGGCTACGACACCTGCATCGAACATGCTATTGCTGTGGTTCAGGGACTGGCCGAGAATGAGATGTGCCTGCCATATACCATTGAAAAGCTGCACCAGTCGGTCGAAAACCTCAATATGTCGAACAGCGAACTGGCTACAGCCCGCGAAGCACTCAAGCAATCAGAAAAACTGGCTCATATGGGACAGCTTTCGGCAGGCATAGCCCATGAGCTGAACAATCCACTCGGAGTAATTACCATGTACAGCAACCTGTTGCTCGATGAAGTTAAAGATGAAACCACACGCAACGACCTGAATCTGATTGTGGAACAAGCCGATCGCTGCCGTAAGATTGTTGGCGGACTGCTCAATTTTGCCCGGAAAAATCAGGTGAGGCTCACCGAAACAGATCTGGATAAATTTGTTAACCGAAGTGTTCAATCCATCGTCCTTCCCGACAATATCGATGTAAAAATTGAGGTTGATCTCAATGATCCCTATGTGTATATGGATGCCGATCAGATGATGCAGGTGTTGACAAACCTTGAAAAAAATGCTGTTGAAGCCATGCCTGAAGGGGGCACATTGAGTGTTGCCCTCCGGGAAGCCGGTGATGAGGACGTGGAAATTCTGATCAGCGATACGGGAACAGGCATTTCGGAAGAAAATCTGGATAAAATATTTACGCCATTTTTCACCACCAAAGAAGTGGGAAAAGGCACAGGACTAGGCCTTCCGCTTTGCTACGGAATTGTTAAAATGCATAAAGGGAAAATTACCCTGAACTCCAATGATAACCCGGCCAAAGGGCCTACCGGAACAACTTTTATCATTCGGTTGCCCCGAAACCCATAATGATTAATAGACAATAAAAACATAAAAAAATGAGCAACGAAAAGAAGTTAGTGCTGATAGTTGATGATGATGCAGACTATTTGTTTCAGATGGAAATCATGGTGAAAAACCTTGGCTTTCGCGTTAAGACAGCTGATAGTCAGGCCGAAGGTGAGAGTGTGCTCGATACCTTAAAACCTGATCTGGCCATTTTCGACCTGATGATGGAGAATGAAGACAGTGGATTTATCCTTGCCTACAAAGCCAAGCGTAAATATCCGGATATGCCAATAATTATTGCAACTGCTGCCACAGCTGAAACCGGTTTCACTTTCGATCTGTATAACGAAACGGATAAAGCCTGGATCAAAGCTGACCTTTACCTCGAAAAGGGTATCCGAAGCGATCAGCTTCACCGTGAAATCAATAAGCTGCTGAAGCTTTAGTCAAAACTATTCAATATCTTTCAATTATGGCAACATTACATGTTCTTGTTGTTGACGACGAACCGGGAATCCGGTCGGGCATCAACCGTATCCTAAGCAACTACAGCGTAGGATATCCGTTTATGGAAGAAGATTTCGACTTTACACTGATCGATGCCGGAACAGGTGAAGAAGCCATTGAAATACTAAACAATCAGAAAGTGGATGTGGTGTTGCTCGACAACAAACTGCCGGGTATGGATGGAATAGAAGTGCTCGAATACATCAACAAGGAGCAGATGGATGTGGCCGTCATGATGATTACTTCATTCGCTTCACTCGATCTGGCCATTAAAGCCACACGAAACGGGGCATACAATTTCATGCCAAAACCCTTTACCCCTCAGGAGCTGAGGGCTTCGATCGAGAATGTGGCCAAGCATTTGTTCCTCAAGCGAATGACCCGCAAAATGCAGGAGGAGGGCAAACAAATCAGGTTTCAATTCCTCTCCGTACTGTCGCACGAACTCAAATCGCCGCTCAACGCTGTTGAAGGCTATCTGAAAATGATACAGGAAAAGCAGTTTGGTGATAAGGTGGAAGATTACGACAAAATGATCGAGCGTTCTCTGGCCCGATTGAAAGGTATGCGCAACCTGATCATGGACCTGCTCGACCTCACAAAGATTGAATCGGGAAAGAAACAGCGCAAAATAAGGGAGATTGATCTGGCCGAGATAGCCAAGTTAGCTATTGATACCATGGAACCTTATTCGATTCAGCGTGCTGTGAAAGTAAAAATGACCACTAAGGGCGATACCACGCTGCTGGCCGACCCCGACGAAATGGAAATCGTATTCAACAATTTGGTGTCAAATGCTGTTAAGTACAACCGCGATGGTGGTAAAGTTGATGTGGTCATTACAGACGAAAAGTCATCCCTACTGATCAAGGTTTCCGATACAGGAATCGGGATGAGTAAAGAGGATCTTGAAACAATTTTTCAGGATTTTGTCCGGATCAAAAGCAGCAAAACACGCGATATCACCGGAAGCGGGCTTGGCCTTTCGATCATGAAGAAAATGGTTGACCAATATAATGGCACGATTGAGGTGGAGAGTGAGCCCGACAAGGGCACAACCTTTACCATTAGCTTGCCAAGGAACTAGACATTCTAAACATACTAAAGTGAAATTTACCCCAGAAAAATATACCCTCCCGGATGTGCCCATGCAGCCGTTTATCGATGATGGTGAGATCCTGCAGATGCTTGCATCGGCCAAACCCGGGCGCGATCAGGTAATCAGCATTGTTAATAAATCGCTGAGCAAAAACCGGCTCAGTATGCAGGAAACAGCTGTTCTGCTGAATGCCACTGAGCCCGGACTGATTGAAATCATCAAGCAGGGTGCACGCGAACTGAAAGAAAAGGTTTATGGCAAACGCATTGTTTTGTTTGCCCCCTTATATGTTGGCAACTATTGCTCAAACAATTGCCGCTATTGCGGTTTCAAGGCTTCCAACAAACAGGCCATCAGGAAAACTCTGACAAAGGACGAACTCATCGACAATGTAAAAGCCCTGGAGGAGCATGGCCAAAAACGCCTTATCCTTGTTTTTGGCGAACATAAAATATATTCTGCAGACTTTATCGCCGACACCGTTCGCACCGTTTACAGTGTAAAAAAAGATCATGGTGAGATCAGGCGCGTCAACATCAATGCTGCACCTTTTGATATGGAAGGTTTTCGGATTATCAAGGAATCCGGAATAGGCACTTATCAGGTTTTTCAGGAAACTTATCACCACGAAACCTATGCCAGATGCCATACATCGGGCCGGAAGTCGGACTATGACTACAGGCTCACAGCCCTCGACAGGGCAATGGAAGCCGGCATTGATGATGTTGGTATCGGTGCACTTTTTGGTCTTTACGACTACAAGTTTGAGGTCATGGGACTGCTGAGGCATGTTAACCACCTCGAAGCCTGTTACAATGTTGGGCCACACACTATCTCTTTCCCCCGCATTCAGGATGCCTCGGAATATGATCTTGATGATAGGTATACCCTTTCCGATGAAGAATTTACAAAAGTCGTGGCCATATTGCGTCTGGCAGTTCCCTACACAGGACTGATCCTCACCGCCCGTGAATCGAGGCAGGTTCGAAACGAAGTGCTTGCTTTTGGTTGCTCTCAAATCGATGCCGGTACGAAGCTCGAAATTGGCGCTTATGCCGATGACCCTTCGATTGACCAGAACCTGAATAAGGAGCAATTCAAGATCAACGACGACCGCACACTGAATGAGGTGATCGACGAATTGCTCGAAGGTGATTACCTGCCATCTTTCTGCACAGCCTGTTACCGTAAAGGACGCACTGGACAGCATTTTATGGAATTCAGCGTGCCAGGATTTATCAAAAAATTCTGCACACCAAATGCTTTGCTCACCCTGGCCGAATACATCGTTGACTATGCTTCCGAAGAAACTGCCCGCAAAGGCTGGAAAGTAATTGAACGCAACCTGGAACAGCTGGAAGACGAAAGCTATATCATGAAAGTGAAAGAACGAATCGACCGCATTAAACAAGGCGAACGCGACCTGTATTTCTGACGCATTCAACCGATAAACATGAATCTGGTAACTGCCTGATCAACTAAACTAACTGAACATGTCTAAAGGAAAAGACCTCAAACCCCATATCGGCATCTTTGGCCGACGCAACAATGGCAAAAGCTCGGTTATCAACCTGATGGTGAATCAGGAAGTGGCCATCGTTTCTGACAAACCGGGAACAACAACCGATCCGGTGCGCAAGTCGATCGAGATTTTTGGCATCGGCCCGGCGATCGTTGTGGATACAGCCGGTATTGACGATTCGGGCGAGCTTGGCGATAAACGTGTGGCCAAAACTTACGAAGCCCTCAAAACCATCGATTGTGCTATACTGGTGATCGTGAACAATGAGTTCGGATTTTATGAGCTAGAGCTGGTCAAACGATTTATCGAGTATAAAGTTCCCTACCTGATATTGCATAATAAATCGGATCTGGTTCCCCTCGACCCATTAACCACCGAAAAGATCAGGCAGATATCCAAAGCACCTGTGATGAGTTTCACTACTGTGAACAACAACCACCTGCCAGAACTTATCGAAACACTTCGGACCACAATACCCGAAACAACCTACCAGAAACCTTCGCTGCTTGGCGGAGTTATTAAACCCGACCAGGTGGTGCTGCTCGTTACCCCCATCGACTCCGAAGCACCCGACGGACGTATGATACTGCCTCAGGTGATGGCCATTCGCGATGTTCTCGACAACGACTGCATTTGTGTTGTACTCAAAGAAACACACCTGAAACAGTATTTCGAACAACAGATGCCCAAACCCCAGCTGGTTATTACCGACAGCCAGGCTTTTGGCTTTGTGAATTCTGTCGTGCCAGCCGATGTTCCCCTGACAAGTTTCAGTATTGTTTTTGCAAGGCTCAGAGGCGATTTCGAACACTATATGAAAGGAACCCCCATGCTTAGTCAGCTACAGGACGGTGACAAGGTGCTCATCCTCGAATCATGTACCCATCAGGTGAGTTGCGAAGATATTGGCCGGCATAAACTCCCCCGGTGGATAAGAGAATTCACCGGAAAACAAATTGATTTTGATATCGTTGCCGGATTGAGTGCTGTTGTCGAGATGAAGCAGTATGCACTTGTAATCCAGTGCGGAGGTTGTGTTGTTACCCGTAAACAGCTGATCAACAGACTAAAAATGGCAATCGATGCCAATATAGCTGTAAGCAACTATGGCATGGCAATCGCCTGGATGAATGGTATTTTTGATCGGGTGATGGCTCCATTTAACTTGAATAAGCAATGACCGAAGTGCTATCTGCCCTCCTGAATAACAAGAGCCTGAATAAAGAACAACTGGTTCAATTGCTGGGAATCAGCAATCAGGACGAACATGAAGCTTTGTTGCAGCATGGCCTGAAAACAAAGGCTGAATCAGTTGGCAGGATTGTTTACCTGCGCGGCCTGATCGAACTTACCAACCAATGTGGAAAAAACTGCCTGTATTGTGGTATCAGGGCCGAAAACAAAAAAGTTGACAGGTATTTTCTGAGCGATGAAGCTGTGCTTAAGGCTGCGGAATTTGCGCACATCAACCGCTTTGGCTCATTGGTTATCCAAACCGGCGAACTATCAGGCCCTTCATTTGCTGCGCACATTGAACATCTCCTGAAGTTGATCCACCAACACACCAACAAGGAACTAACCATAACCCTTTCGTGTGGTGAACAAAGTATTGAAGTGTACAGACGATGGAAAGAAGCAGGAGCATCAAGATATCTCCTGCGTATTGAAGCTTCAAACAGGAGGCTTTATGAATCCATCCACCCGGCCGATGGTCATCATGATTACGACACCCGAATCAAAGCACTTCAGGACCTCAAAACCTGCGGTTATCAGGTTGGAACAGGCGTTATGATCGGCCTTCCGGGTCAAACCCTTGAAGATTTGGCAGACGACCTGCTTTTCTTCAGGGAAATGGACATCGACATGGTAGGCATGGGGCCTTATCTGGAACATGCCGACACCCCCATATTTGACCAAAGTAAGCTATTGCTTCCGGCTAATGAAAGATACCTTCTCAGTCTCCGCATGATCGCCCTGTTGCGGATTATGATGCCTTACATCAACATTGCTGCATCCACAGCCCTCGAAACCATAAACCCACTTGGCCGCCAAATGGGGGTATTGGCCGGAGCCAACGTTGTTATGCCAAACCTAACTCCAGTTTCTGACCGAAAGAAGTATTTGCTTTATAACAACAAGCCCAATCTCGATAAAGACGCCTCACTCAGCACCAAATCGCTCAATGCTGCTATTTCAGCCATTGGAGAAACAATTTGTTTTGACATGCCTGGTGATTCTATACACTTTCAGCACAGGACAAGCCCGGAACCCGGCAATTCTCTTTCCTGAGGCAACACATCCACCTGTATTAGTTTTATTTTGGGTTAATGCAACCCTTTCAAGGCCAGTGTTGTCAGGTGGTTAAGTTTGTTTTTTAACTTAAATTAAGTTTAATCTAAAAAATAGTTACTTTTATGCTGTTTTTTAGAATCAAACAACCTTAATAAATTCTTCTTTATGAAAAGAAAACTTACTTTTTTATTGCTGGCATTGCTGGCAGTTACTGTGGTTGGAGTCAACTGGCTGATCAGTGATGATGCCAAAACTGAACGCGAAAGACGCAACATGGTTGATACCAGGGTTGACAACAATGGGTATTACAAACGGTTGGCTGAAAAGGGATTATATGTTTTAAATCCTGAGGTCAGGGTTCAGCCTGCAGTATTTACCGGAAGTAAGATAAAGGCATTTTCGGTTTTGACTGATGATTCACCTGATGTGCCTGTTACAACAATAAATTCGACACAAAGTGAGAATTCGGTTTTCATCAATCCGCTTGATCCCGACAATGTGTTGAATTCGAATAACTCAACTCAGAATCCGGTCGGTAGTTTGTATGGCGCCAACGATCTGTATTCTTTTGATGCATCTGAAACCTGGCAGGGAAAGGTGCAGGGAGCCGCCGGTTCCAACTCGGGCGACCCTGCAGTGGCTATGGGATGGAACGGAAGGTGGTATATCAATTATATTTCGAACCCCGGTGGACAGGGCGTTGCCTACTCCGACAATCAGGGTGAAACCTGGACTGCAAAAACAATTGCTCCAAATCCGGGTCAATTGGCTGATAAAAATCATTTCTGGATCGACAACAGCCTGACAAGTCCTTATGAAGGGAATCTTTATAACGCCTGGACAGATTTTGGCGGGCCACATGATCTTGAAATAGTTATTTCGAACTCATCAGATGATGGCGACACCTGGACTACCCGTCAGAACATCAGCGCTGCTATCAATGCCGGAAGCCACAATCAGGGCGTGAATATTCAAACCGGCCCTAATGGTGAGGTGTATGCAGCCTGGGCTGTGTATGATGGCTGGCCTACCGATGAAACAGCCATTGGTTTTGCTAAATCACTCGATGGAGGCACAACCTGGTCGACAGCATCCCGGATTATCTCGAATATTAGAGGAATCAGGACATCAGAAACCGGAAAAAATATGCGTGTTAACTCATTTCCTGTGATGACTGTTGACATTTCCGGCGGATCAAATAACGGCACTATTTATCTGGTATGGTCCAATATTGGCGTACCGGGTGTAAATACTGACGTGAGTATCGATGTTTACATGATAAAATCAACCAATCAGGGAGCAACATGGTCTACCCCAATCAGGGTTAATCAGGATGAATTTGGTCAGGGAAAACAGCATTACTTCCCCTGGATCACCTGCGACCCGGAAAATGGAATATTGAGTGTAATATTTTATGACGACCGTAATGTGTCTTCAACTCAGTGTGAAGTGTATTGCGCAAATAGTGATGATGGCGGTGAAACCTGGGAAGATTTTAAGGTATCAGACGTGGCTTTTACGCCAGCTCCTATCCCTGGTCTGGCCGGGGGTTATATGGGTGATTATCTTGGAATTGCTGCCCGTGGCGGAAAAGTTTATCCTGTTTGGGCCGACAACCGTTCGGGCGTTATCAACACCTATTGTTCACCTTATGAAACCAATCCGCTAAATCGCCCAAGCAATCTGGTAGCAGTTATTGAATTCGAGTCAGGACAAACAACCCTTGACTGGACTTTCGAAACGGCACCAGGCTTCCTTAATTTCAATATCTACAGGGACAATGTTTTAATAGGTACATCTGCCACGAATAATTATATTGACCAACTACCTGATTATGGCTACTATGCCTATAAAGTAACGGCATTCTACGAAGGTGAACTCGAAAGTGGCGCCTCAAGCACTAATGTTCAGTGGGGCGATGCACAAATCAGCATGACTCCCGTTGAGATTTACCAATATCTCATGCCCGATTCAACCGCCCAGCAAATGGTGCTGATTACCAACACCGGCCAGCTTGACATGAATTTTGCCATTGGTTCCGAAATCATCCTCGATCGTCAGGTTGAAGAATACTGTGCCGGCTCAGGTGGTGGCGATGAGTATATTTCGCAGGTAAGCTTCGGAAGCATCGAAAATACAACAGGAAGCAACGGCTATGGCGATTATACCGCCTTGTCTGAAATCGTTATGCCAGGACAACCTATTGATGTTGTAATCCAGAATGGTAATCCTTATTCCGGTGATCAGGTTGGTGTTTGGGTCGACTGGAATCAGGATGAAGTGTTTAATGATGAGGAAATTACAGTTGCTGGCTCACCCGGAATGGGACCTTATACAGCTACCATTATCCCTCCGATGAGTGCTTTACCTGGTTTGACACGCATGCGTGTGCGCCTGACTTATACAGGTTCTGTTGACCCTTGTGGAACAACACAGTATGGCGAGGTTGAAGACTATTCACTCTATGTGGTCAGTTGGCTCAGCTATGGCCCTACAAGCGGCTCAGTTGCTCCTGGTCAGACCGATACGATCTTTGTTAACTTCAACGCAACCGACCTCGAAATTGGCCACTATTTTGCCAATTTATTTATCAACAGCAATGACCCTGACAATGGAGAACTTACCATCCCAGTGCACTTGCGCGTAAACAACCTGCAGGTTGTTGCAGTGGCCGACACGAATGCTGTTTGCTCAGGTAATGGGGTGCAGCTTTCGGCTGAGGCTTCAGGCGGTTCAGGAACCTACACTTACTATTGGCAGAATGGTGCCGGCGAAACAATCTCCAACGATCAGGTTTCAATGATATATCCCACACTAACAGATACATATGTTGTATTTGCCTCTGATGGCGAAGATACTCTTTCGGGCAATGCCATTTCCATCAATGTGTTTGACCTCCCAACGGTTGATCTTGGTTTGGATACACTGTTATGCGGTGGCGACAACTGGTCGCTCGATGCCGGAAATCCGGGGGCTACTTACTTATGGTCAAACGGCGCAACAGCTCAATCGATTGTAGTTGATACACACGGACTTGGTTATGGTGTACATGAGTTTTGGGTAGCGGTTACCAACGAAACCAATTGTATTTCGTACGACACCGTTAGGATTGAGTTTCTCGACTGCACCAATATTGATGAGCAACGCCAGATGAAGGCATCTGTTTATCCAAATCCAGGTAAAGGATTGTTTAACTTGCAGTTGACCAATCTGGTTGATCAGCCGCTGAAGCTGAGAGCAATCAATTCAGGTGGAACTGAGGTTTTCTCTGCAAGGGTTCAGGTTTCGGGTGGTCAGTTGAAACATCAGATCGATCTGACCAACCAGCCTTCCGGAACGTATACTTTGATCATTGAAGGCCAAACAAGAATGATAAAAAAACTAATTATTCAATAACTATTAATTTTCCAATTGTTAATCAAAACTGAAGTGAAATGAAAAATGTTTTATTATCCTTTGCTATTGTATTCCTGAGTTTGTATGCAGTAGCCCAGCAAATTCCACGCGAGATGGTTCTCCTTGAGATCGGTACAGGCACCTGGTGTGTTTATTGCCCGGGAGCGGCCATGGGTGCTGACGACCTGATCGAAAACGGCCACCCTGTTGCTGTGATCGAAAACCACAATGGCGATCCTTTTGCCAACACCTATTCCAATGCAAGAAATTCATACTATGCAATTTCTGGCTACCCCACCGCCTTTTTTGATGGTCAGAATCCTTATGTTGGCGGCAGTAACAATCAAAGCCTTTACTCCTCCTATCTGGCCAGGGTAAACCAGCGATTGGCTGTTCCGACATCCTTCACTGTCGAGATTTTTGGCGATAACAATGGCGACTTGTACGAAATTACTGTTCGGGTTGAGAAACTGGCAGAATACACTGGTAATCTGGTTGTTCATCTGGCGCTTACCGAATCTGAAATCATGTACAACTGGCAAGGCCAGAACCATTTGAATTTTGTAAACCGTTTGATGGCTCCCAGCGCAAGCGGCACCCCCCTGACGATAGCCGTTGGCGAAGTAGTTGATACTGATCTTACTTTTACTTTTAACAATAGCTGGGTGCCCGAACATTGTGAACTTGTTGCCTGGGTGCAGAATAACTCAACCAAAGAAGTTGTGCATTCAAACAAAGTTGCACTGCTTGACCTTGTTCCCGGTGAACCAACCTTCCTTGCCGACTTTACGTCAAACAAGACCGACCTGTGTGAACCCGGAACGGTTAAGTTTTACGATAATTCAATTGGCAACCCGGTTGTGTTTAACTGGTCGTTCCCTGGTGGCAATCCGTCGAGCTCAAACCTCGAGAATCCAATCGTGTACTATTCAGCCATTGGTGAGTATGATGTTAGCCTTACAGTTGCTAATGGACCCAATTCGTCTACAACAACAAAAACTGCCTATGTCAGAGTGCATGATGTTCCCGAAGTTAGCTTTGCCGAAGTGCCGGTTCAGTGTATTTTCTGGGATCCCCATATGCTTTCGGAAGGCCAGCCAGCAGGTGGGGTTTATTCCGGAACAGGGGTAGTGGATGGATACTTCTATCCTGCCACAGCCGGTGTTGGACAACACACCATAACCTACACCTATACTGATCAGTGGGGCTGTGTCAATTCAGCAACCCAGGTGCTGGGTGTGGATGAATGTACGGCTATC
The DNA here is from genome assembly GCA_002422725.1 of Bacteroidales bacterium UBA6192. Lineage (GTDB taxonomy): Bacteria > Bacteroidota > Bacteroidia > Bacteroidales > F082 > UBA6192. The sequence continues at coordinate 23,352 of DITE01000109.1, read as the reverse complement.
AATGAGCAACTCGAAGGTGTTTCCGTTTCGCTTTTCCCCAACCCCAGTCAGGGAAAATTTGTTGTTAATTTGGGAAGCAACGAACTGGTAAACATACAAATCAAAGTGATCAACAACCTTGGTAAGATTGTATTCCAAAGCAATCCGATCAGCGTGGTTGGCGAACTACGTCAGGAAATCGACCTGAGTGGTGTAGCCGAAGGCATCTACTTTGTTCAGCTTGAAGCCAATGGAAAAACCCTGAACCGGAAAATTGTTGTCAGGTTCTGATACAGTTTTTTCACTGAAATAGTTAACCCGGCACTCAAAAGTGTCGGGTTTTTTTATGATCTGAACAATTATTCAGATGAATCACATAAGCTCAAACTCAGATTATCAGTAATAAATGTTTTTGTGTTGTCATTTCGCACAATACAGATTCTGCTGGCGCACGAACTTTTCTTACCGATGGTAATCTTTCGCATGTCCAAAGTGTTTTTTACACACATACGGCCCCTCTGGGGACGATGGAATTGATTGTATGGTTTTCTATACACATCTGACCCCTCTGGGGACAACAGGCGCGTTTCGATGGAAACCCCAAACGTCCGCCCCGACTCTGGAGGAGTCGCATGTGTATAGAAAAAGCAAATAAAACAATTACGACCCCGGCGGGGTCGCATGTTTCGGAGATCAGTTTGTTCTCCGCTGCCGCGCGTGTCCCCACATGTTGTAGCGAAGAATTATAAGAAAAATAAGCCCTGTTGACGCCCGAATATCTCTCACCGATGGTAATCTTTCGTGCAGCAAATAGTTAAAAAGTTTTACATTTGTTAAAAGAGCCGCAACCGCAATGAACATGATATTGATTGGGTTGAATGTTACTCAGGCCACGCGATGGGAATCGCGCGGCAGCAGGGATATTACTTATTCCCGAACTGCAGGATATGAAAAATGCAGGGCATAACAATTAAATTGGAAGGTGATTATGAAAACTACTTTAAATACCATAGTTTTTCTTTTAGTGATTCTGGCTGCTATAAATAGCAATGCCCAGCATATTATCCGGTATGAGATGGACAACCATAATGCGGAAAACTGTAAAGTTCTTTTTGTTGACACGCTCAGCAATAAAGTAACAGACTCTTTTTACCTGCACGAACGCAACCCATACTGGAATCTTCCTTACGATACAATCGAAACAGGTAATTACTCAACAAAATCCTACAAATTCAACAATGTATTTTCATTGACAAAAAATGAGATACCAGGTTTGATATCTTATAGCGATGGACTTGCTTCAAAGTATCCAAGGTGGGCTGATGCCTATCATGGTGCATTTTTATCCACGAATGGCCAATATTTAGTGACAAAGAATAATTTAATACTTTATAGTTATGACGAACATGGTTTTGTGGATCATGCAACTGGGGTTGTAACCTATAAAGCTGATGGCAGCATACATCATTCTTTTTACGATGATTCCCTTAATATTGAGGAAATCAATATAACCGATGATGGCAATTATTATTTAGTACGGGGATGGATGCAATCTTTCAAAGCACCTCATGGGATGCTTAATCTTCGGGAAATAATTGATGTTAGAAACAATGATAAAGTATTGATAGAATCAAGAAGTAATGATAGTTTACGAGGAGGATACAGCTTGGTTTATGGTAACTATATCATATTTATGCAAGGTGTTGTTAATGAACAAGATAAGTATGGACCTATAGTCAGAGGCTATATGAGATGTTTTGACATGACAAATAGTATTATTTTTTCTACTTATATCGATCCGATTAGTGCAGATTTTACGATGTTTAAAAGGATTACATCAGAAGGGGTCCATCTTAAAAGCCTGAAGGGAAAAAATGAACCTGACCGGGTATTGCGTTTTGACAGGGATTTCACTAAACAGCCATTGCACAGCAAACTGCAGGAAATGAAAAATGCAGGAAATAACAATTAAATTGGGAGGTGATGATGAAAAAGTTTCAATGTTTTTTAAGCCTGGTGGCCATGTTTTTTTTCTTCTTACAGGCACATGGCCAATACATCATAAAATACAGCTTCCATCCCCACGACCCCGATTCATGCATTGTTTCTTTTGTTGACACAGTGAAGAATGAGGTAATCCGGTCTTTTACTCTGGTGGAATACAGCCCTTATTGGAACTTAGCTTATCCGGAGATTAAACATTCAGGGCGAAAAAATAAAACTTTTGGCTTGACAAACAGCAAAACCCTTAAGGAAGATATCCCGGGTTTGATCACTTATAAAGAATCAAAGGATCTTATACCAGTTGAAGGCTATACTTTCTCTCAAGTACAAATAGTCCCAGAAAATAATTTCATAATTGTTTATCATTACATGATGGTGCTATCAACTGAAAGACTGTACGGCTATGCAACCGTATTGCATATATACAATTCAGCAGGCAAGATTCATAGAGAGATAATATCCTCTGACGTCGAGATAGAAGAAGCTTATATAACTAATGATGGGAAATATCTAATATATAGATTTGGAGTAGGTTTAACGGAAGCGGATTCGGAGATGTCGAAGACTGGATACCGGATTATTAACATTGAAACCTTGGATATTTTAGTACATGAGGAAGTTGAGACACGTGATGTAATTGGGATGGCTACTTGGGAGAATATCTTAACCGTGAGTTATAAATATAATAACGACGCCAACGAATATTTAGCATTAGCATTTCTTCCGGAGAATAATTTAAAACATTCAATCATTCTTTCGGAGAAAAACCTATTTAGACTAAAAGAAGTCACCTCTGACGGTTTTGTAATCCATGAAACTGATCATGCAGGGGAAAAATATGTTATACGATTCGATAAAGAATTTAATACCAGCAAAATAAGATGAAACTCTTTTTATCAACTTGGCTTTTCTTTATTTTATCACTTTCGACATCTGCTCAAGTAAGCGGATATTTATTGAAATATATAAAAGCTGGAACGACTGACACGAATGAGTATGTGAAGTATGATATTACCTCTGATCATGGTGCGGATTTGCAACTTTGCGAAGCGATCTCATGAGGCGAAGCCAAATCATCTGTGACCCGTTGCTACAAGAAATTCTCTCACCGAAGATATTCTTTCGCGTGACCAAAGTGTTTTTTACACACTTACGACCCCTCTGGGGACGATGGAATTGATTGTATGGTTTTCTAAACACATCTGACCCCTCTGGGGTCAACAGGCGCGTTTCGATGGAGATCCCAAACGTCCGCCACGACTCCTGAGGAGTCGCATGTGTATAGAAAAAGCAGAGAAAACAATCACGACCCCGGCGGGGTCGCATGTTTCGGAGATCAGTTTGTTCTCCGCTGCCGCGCGTGTCCCCACATGTTGTAGCGAAGAATTATAAGAAAAATAAGCCCTGTTGACGCCCGAATATCTCTCACCGATGGTAATCTTTCGTGCAGCAAATAGTTAAAAAGTTTTACATTTGTTAAAAGAGCCGCAACCGCAATGAACATGATATTGATTGGGTTGAATGTTACTCAGGCCACGCGATGGGAATCGCGCGGCAGCGGGGGGGTAGCAGCAATGGGCTCAGCCTACAACTTAAATAATGGAAACAAGATAAACCATAATAAACCCCATGAAAAAATATGGTATCCTATTTATCGAATTTTTTTCTGTTTGTCTTATCTATATTTTAGGCTACATTTATTCGCGTTACGCGGTTCAGTTCATTGTTCCTTTATACATAATTCGAAAAAATTGGTATCTGGCTATCTTCTTACAGATGCTAATATTATCTGTCCTTCCAATTATTATTGCGAAATATCTTCAGGTAAATAATCAATTGGTTGGTTCTTCAAGATTCCTTTTGATATTTGCTTGTATACTTCCATTTACTTTATTCATTAATTCCCTCTACTTTATCACACACGCAGTACTCTGTAATGATCCAATGTCATCTGATCTGTTTGTAAAAGGCGTTAAAGTATTGATTGCGTCCTTTAGTACGCTTTTGATTGTAATCGCCATTAGATCATACAGCAAGAATCGACTTTACATCTTGTTCTTCTTCGGATTCTTTTACGTTTTAGACATCCTTTTTGTTCAGGGTTGGTTCGTTGCTTTACTAAATCAACTGTAAAACAATCTGGTAGGTTTAGAAGATTTTTACGGATAGAGTGGATTTGCAATTTAACGAAGCGATCCCTTGAGGCGGATGCCCCCCAACCCACCCTCCAAAAAGACTAAACTTGCATATGGTTTGCCTGTTTCACCCCAAGCAACATAATACCCCTTTTGTCTATCTTTGCCAAAATTTTAATGTATGAGTCAGTTGATGAGTGAGCAGGAACAGGTACGGCGTGCTTCGTTGCAGGAATTGTATCAATTGGGAATTAACCCGTTTCCACCCGAAGCATTTGATGTGAACGTAAGTAGCAGTGAAATTATTCAGAACTTTTCGCCCGAGGCCGGAAACTATCAGCATGTTTCCATTGCTGGCCGCATCATGAGCCGCCGGATCATGGGAGCCGCCTCTTTCTGCGAGCTTCAGGATGCCTCCGGACGTATTCAGCTTTATGTTAAACGCGATGATATTTGTCCGGGCGACGACAAAACCCTTTACAATACCGTGTTCAAACGTCTGCTCGATATTGGCGACATTATTGGCGTTACAGGCTATGTTTTTACCACCCAGATGGGTGAAATATCCATTCATGTCCAATCACTTAAGGTCTTGAGCAAGTCGCTCCGGCCATTGCCCATTGTGAAGGAGAAAGATGGCCAGATTTTCGATGCTTTTACCGATCCCGAACAGCGTTACCGCATGCGTTATGTCGATCTCATTGTGAATGAGGAGGTAAAAACCACCTTTATCAAGAGGGCAAAAACCATACATGTCATGCGGGATTTTTTCAACTCAAAAGGCTATCTCGAGGTGGAAACACCCATACTGCAGCCAATTCCAGGTGGTGCCGCTGCGCGTCCGTTTATTACGCACCACAATGCTTTGGACATTCCTCTTTATTTGCGTATCGCAAACGAACTCTATCTCAAACGACTCATAGTAGGTGGATTTGACGGGGTGTATGAATTTGCCAAGGATTTCCGTAACGAAGGTATGGACCGCACACATAACCCCGAATTCACGGTGATGGAGATTTATGTGGCCTACAAGGACTACCTCTGGATGATGGACTTCACCGAAGAAATGCTTTCGAAAGTTGTTAGTGAAGTCAATGGAAGCAAGGAGGTGGTGTTGGATGGAAAAATAATTGACTTTGGTAAACCATTCAGGCGCATTTCCATTCTGGATGCCATTGAGGAACACACAGGGCATCATGTGGCCGGAAAAGATGAGGATGAACTGCGAACCATTTGTACTCAGCTGGGAATAGAAACCGATGCTTCGATGGGAAAAGGAAAGCTGATTGATCTGATTTTTGGCGAAAAATGCGAACACCATTATATTCAGCCCACCTTTATAACCGATTATCCTGTCGAAATGTCGCCCTTGTGCAAAAGGCACCGCAGCAATCCCGAACTTACCGAACGCTTCGAGCTGATGATCAACGGAAAGGAGATCGCCAACGCCTACACCGAACTGAACGACCCCATCGACCAGCGGCTTCGTTTCGAAGAGCAGCTGAAGTTGTCGGAACGGGGCGATGGTGAGGCGATGTTTATTGATCAGGATTTTCTGCGATCCCTCGAATATGGCATGCCACCAACTTCGGGAATGGGTATTGGCATCGACAGGTTAGTGATGTTGCTCACCGGGCAGACTTCCATACAGGAGGTGTTGTTCTTCCCACAGATGCGGCCCGAAAAGATACGTAAAGCCATTTCGGCAGATATCTTTGTCCAGATAGGGATTCCGGAAGTGTGGGCACAACAGCTGTTGCAAGCCGGTTATCACTCCACGGAGATGCTGAAAGAAGAAAAAACGGGTGTTCTGCAACAGAAGTTAAATGGACTCAGAAAAAAGAATAAACTTGAAATACCTGCAGTTCAGCTTGATGAAATCAGCGACTGGCAAGCGAAAGCCTGATTTTTTGTGGTTTGTTGTTTTTTCGGATTCAGGGATTACAAACAATTTGTTGTTTATAAACACTTTAGGCTGTAATCAGAAGAATTAGTGACTTTTTGTATTTTAGCAAAGAAAAGAAAAACCTGTATCTTTGCCACTATGAGGTATTCCCATCTTTTCCGGATGATCATTGTGTATGTGCTTTTTTCGGGCATCATGCTTGTTTTTTCAGGACTTTACGGTCAATCCCTGAGCTCAACGGTAACAGAAGGCGAGGGCGGAAGATGGCGCATCACTCCTGCCGGCGGGACAACACTTTTTTATGGTGATATCAAGAAGAATTCAAAGGATATCATGCTTGTTTATGGCAGTGATTTGCGACCGAATGCGAGCCTGACAATTGAATATGACCTTTCGCCCAGTTTTAGTATACGCACACAAGCCTGGTTTGCCGAAATGTCGGGAGTTTTGCGTCCGCGTAAGCAGATTGATTTCGAAACGGAGCTCCTCGAACTGAATCTTGGTTCAGCCATTAACATCAACAACCTCTTTGGTCAGAACCGATTCGACAGGTTTTTAAATGTTAATTTTTTTGTTGGTGCCGGAATCGCCAATTTTAATTCCCGTTTATATAAGCAGGGCACAGACATACTTGTTTCGAAATCCGGTTTCGGCACAGGCCCCGGTATCGGTGGCCGTACCCTTGATGGGGTGGTATTGGCGGGTTTGGGGCTTGATTTCAGGATGAGCAAACACTGGACAATGCGCATTGAAAGCTCTAACAAAGTGATTGTTGATAATGGATTTGGATTCATTTCAAACAGTTTTGTATACGATCTGTATAATCACACAACAGTTGGCTTTGCTTATCGGTTTGGTTCGGCTGGACCAAGAATTACCCGGATGGCTCCGGATGATCCGGCAATGAATCCAAAAAATAAGGGTGAAGTGAAGAAAACCCCTGCTGAATTGCAAGAAAAACCCGAATTAGAGTCATTGGAACTTGATTTCAGGCTTCTTCCTTCTGAAACTGATACTGACTCTTCTGGCCTGCCTAAAACGAACACTTCTCAGGAAGCATTTCTTCAAAGCATTGAATCATTAGCAGATCTGGATTATCGTGTGCAGATAATGGCCAAGTTTGGCAATAAAATGCCTGTTGCCCAGTTGGCTGCGAAATTCAAGTTATCTGGTGTAACAATTCGGGAAGATTATCATAACGGGTATTACATTTACACTGTAGGATCATTTTCGGATTATGAACCGGCTGCGGAATACAGAAATAAAATGAAAGATGCGCATGGCGTTTTCGATGCTTTTGTGGTTGCTTTCCGTGGTGGAAAACGCCTGGACAAGCTACCTTAACCAAGACATTTTGTTTTAATAAACACAATTACACCTTATCAAAACTGCCGACTGTGAAAAGTGAGTTCGATTATGATGAAGAAAAAGATAGCCTGCCCCGTGCAGCAATTATTTGGATCATTATAATCTCCATTGCAGCGGCTCTGGTTCTTTCGCAGGTTATGATATGATCGGTTGAAGCGCATTGCTTAAAGCAATCAATTGCGCTTAAGGGATAGTTTTTGTATTAAGGATTAAACCTGATCAGTTTGCCCGAAATGATCGATCCCGGAGTGGTTATCCTGTATACATATACCCCCTCTGCAAGCGCTCTGCCCGAATTGTCAGTAAAATCGTATTCAAACGAAATCAATCCTTCTGATTGACTGTTGTTTAACAAATTTACTAAGTGTCGTCCGTTCAAATCATAAAGGTCAACAGAGACACTGGTGGTTGTTTTTGTACTGAAACTGAAGGTAACCGATGAGTTCGAAGGATTTGGAAAAATCTTTGCATCCAATGGGCCAGTTGTTTCATCTACCGACTCAACCAAATCAGGATTGATCATCAGAACCACCTGATAATCGCCGGTTGAAGTTGTAATTTGAACATATTCAATCAGAAATTCACCGGCAAAAACATGGTTTACCGGGATATTCAGGTCAACTGTCACAACCAATGAATCGTTTGCCAGCAAGGTGTAAGGAAAGTCAGGCGGGCTGGGCAAATAAGCAAACCCATCGATTTCTGTTAGTATATAATTAATAACTATATCATTTTCAGAGACATTATACATCGTAAATGTGTGACTCAATTCATTGATATAGTATAGGGTATCAGGTATTATGCTGAGTGGCTCTCCTTCTTGTTGTCCCAATATAAATTGGTGTGGATCGATGCTGCCCATATACGGATGATGGATATTTCTGTTGGAATTGTCGGCGGCATAGAGGTAATAATCAATGGTGTCGCCTTCCGAAAGGTTTGTTAACCAGGCAAGGTAGTTATCTCCCTCGTTTTGCGACATCAGGGTTTGCTGATAATCACCTCCATTGACGCGATAGAAAACAATCAACGAATCCTGATGCAGATCTTCGCCCGAGTAAGGGATAATCTTCGTCTGAACAGCAACAGAATCGGTATAGGTGATGGTTCCATACAAAGGCCTGTGATCCATGAATAACATGCCGATGTCGGCAATGCCCATGGTGCGGCAGTGCAGTGCATCGGTATTGTACCAATCGTTACTTTGTATCCCGATAATTTCGTAGCCGGGCATGGCTTCCTGATACACCGAAATAGCTTGGGCATCGTGCTGGCTTCCGGTGAGTGGAACAAGTACTTTGTTGTTCAGAATGAGTGAATTGGTGTATGGTGTGTAAGGACTTGTTCCTGGTGTAAACACCCTGTAGACCTTATATGGATACCCATACGAACTGGGTGTAGTAGCAAAATAATTGGCAACGCTTTCGAACATAGCAAAACGATAATCGGTAAAAGGCACCCTGCCGATCAAAATCTTGTCGGGTGCAAGGTATTTGCCCCAGCAATCGATATGCTTGATATAATCATCAAGTGGATCAATGGTAACATCATAGCGGGTAATACCAAGGTAATCCAAAGCCTTCTGATGGATCTGGTCTTGTGTCATGTTGGTGTTTTCTTCATAAAGCAGATCGGTCGAGGCTGCCATACCCAATCCGTCGACCATCATATTGCCACCGGTATGAGTCAGATTCATTCCAAACAAGTTAATGTCAAGCATATCAGCTATATACACCGGAACCATATTATCCTGTGGCCTGTTTCGGTTGTAGGGAAAATCGCAAACGCCAGGCTCTTTGTTGCCATCGAACACAAACCATGGGCCGTAATCGCGGGTCCAGTATGAGTCACTATTGTTGAAAGGTGTGATCAGAAACGAGCAGTTTGCTGTGTTCACGCCATTGAATGCGTAAAGGGCAAGCACCTGATCGGCCATGCTTTGGCTCGTGACCCTGGTAACCACTTCCACATCTTCGGCCATCTCGGCGATCAGGCTGATAGGAATGCCCAGCGGATATCTGATTAAAACCCCCTGCATAGGCTCAAATTCAGCCACCATGCGCACCGGGCCAGGTGGTGGCGGGGTTTCGGTGAAATTGATGCCGGTAGTTACCGGTTCATGCATCTCGTCCTCAGAGAGATAGTGCAACTTTCGCCAGTCTGGCTGGTTTTTAATGGGTTGCTGACTAAATGCTGGCGAAGCGAGCAACACTGTAAGCAGGATGAACAATAGTTTTCGTGTCATACCATTATTTTTTTGCCTTCAATGGCGGTTCTGTTTTCCATCACAAAGGTAATTATTCGGTTACAAATCCATCGCATTTAGTTTATAAATCAAAGATTCCGAGCAGAAGCGCAGAATATACGATTGTTCTGTAAGGGTATTATGGTGTTTAAGGCAGGTGAGGGTAGGCCATAATAATTGTCATTTTCAATACCAGAACCTTTTCTTATGTATCTTTGCTCATTCATTAATGCATTCATTCATATGACACTTTCAATATTGATTGGCATGGTTGGCGGATGGCAGATTGCTATTATCGTCCTTGTAGTATTGTTGCTGTTTGGTGGTAAAAAAATTCCTGAGCTAATGAAGGGAATCGGACGTGGGGTTAAAGAGTTTAAGGATGGCATCAGCGGCGAAGACCAGAAACAGGACAACAAAGACCAGCAGAAGTAAGGATTGGTGCGACAAATCAGGATAGGAGCCTGTTTAATTTTGGGTTTCCAACATTTTTGACTTGTTCTCCTTAATTCGGGTAATAAGGTTTATTAACTTACGTTTGTTAATTGATTCCAGAAAACATGTCATTTCGGGAATGCATTTATTTTATTTTTGTCCAAAGTCAAAATCAAATCGAATAAATGAAGTTCAAAGTTATTCTATTACAAATAGTTGCCTTGGTGGTGACCTCATCATCAGCCATTGCCCAATCAGAAGTGGAGGAATTGCTTTCCGACAGCACTTTCCTCGAACAGGATTCAATGGTGGGAAATCAACCGGACACCACTCTTTACAGCCAGCATATCGGGATGTTGTCCAATGACGATTCCCCTATTGTCAGGATGCTTGATAGTCTATACCGGATTCGTTATTTCGACAATAATCTTTGGATCACTGATTCATCACACTGGAACAAATACGGCTATGATCCAACCTATATTCCTGTTTTTCCCGACTCGGTGTATGCCCAGCGTATAGCCCTTCTCAACCATGAAACGCCTATGAATTTGGTTTATAACCAACATGTGAAAGCCTTTATCGATTTGTATGCCGTGCGCAAAAGAGGCCTTACCAGCAGAGTCATGGGACTTTCATATGTGTATTTTCCGATGTTTGAGGAATTACTTGATCGTTTTGATATTCCGCTCGAGATGAAGTACCTGGCAGTTATTGAATCGGCATTGAACCCGACAGCTGGCTCGCATATGGGAGCCAAGGGCTTGTGGCAGTTTATGTATGGCACTGGCAAGGTGTATGATCTGAAAGTTACTTCACTTGTCGACGACCGGTTCGACCCCTTCAAGTCGACAGTAGCTGCTTGTGAGCATATGCGTGATTTGTACAATATTTATCAGGATTGGTTTCTGGTGCTTGCTGCATACAATTCAGGGGCAGGAAATGTGAACCGTGCAATAAGAAGAGCCGGTGGAGTAAAAGACTACTGGGCCATATGGCCATTCCTCCCGCGCGAAACACGTGGCTATGTACCGGCTTTTATTGCAGTTAATTATGTGATGAACTATCCCACAGAGCATAACCTCTATCCTTTTCATCCCGGTATGATGATGAGTGGTACCGATACCATTACCATACGCGATCTGGTATCCTTCGAGCAAATCAATGAGGTACTTGGCGTTTCGATGGAAGATCTGCGGTTTTTTAACCCGCAGTTTAAAAAAGACATCATCCCGGCAAGTGCCGAGAATCCGTATATTATCCGGATCCCTTCAGATTTCGTAGGTACTTTTCTGAACAATGAAGCAGAAATTTATGCATATAAAACCCGGAAGGGTGTCGAAAAAGCCAAACTGGCCGAAGAGATTAAAAAGGTGAGTGACCAAAGTGTTCATGTTGTCAGAAAGGGCGAAAATCTTGGCGCTATTGCCAAAAAATACAGGGTTAGTGTGAAGCAGATAATGGCGTGGAACAACATGAGGAAAAACCTGATCCATCCCGGTCAGAAACTTGTTGTATACAGTTCAGGGGCTCCGGTGAATGTGGCAGGTGAAACACCTGTGAAGCGATCAACCACATCAACACATCATACAGTGAAAAGTGGTGAAACCCTGGGGAAAATTGCATCTGCTTACAAATGTTCTGTAACCGATCTGCGCGAATGGAACAACCTATCCGGTACAACTATACATGTTGGACAAAAATTAAGGGTGTATTCTGTTGAGGCAGCTGCTGTTACTCAACCACAAACCACCATTACGAATGGAAAATATATTTATCATACCGTTAAATCGGGTGACACTTTGTGGGATATTGCCCGCCAGTATGATGGGGTTACTGTTGAACAGATCAAAAAATTGAATAATCTGAACAATAAATCAAGGATCATGCCCGGTCAGAAGTTGAAGATTGCTTCCGTAAGCTGAGCCTTCAAATCTATATGCGATGGTTACTTTTCATTTCTCCTCATGCTTTTCAAGGTTTTGTCTGGCGGTTGGTTTCGCCTTTCTTGCCAGCCTGCTAACATCGTGTGAATCGCCCACCCAGCGTACAGCGCGATCGGTGGGGGTCACTTCAGAAATCCTGGTTGTTACCCAGTCGCCTGCGCAATGGGAGGGGGCTCCCGGTCAGGCTGTCAGGGATTATTTTGGCCAGGCTCAGTATGGCCTCCCTCAGGAAGAACCCATCTTTAAAATAGCCCATATTCAGTTCGATAACATGTCTGACATGTTCAAAAAACACCGGAATATTCTCCTGATTGAGATTGGTCCCGGGCAAGAAGAGCCTTTAATAGAAACCCGGCCTGACCTTTGGGCCAAGCCACAGAGGGTGGTCAAGATCAGGGCTAAAAGCACTGACGAATGGGTGGAAACTTTTGCATCCCGAAAAGAGGGCTTGAAACTGCTTTACGATCAAACCGAGCGCGAGCGTCTGCTTACTATTTTAAGGCCAACAGCCAAGGCTTCTGTGGTTGAAGCACTTTATAAGCATATGGGTGTGTCAATGGTGATTCCGGATGGGTTCTTTGTGGCCAAAACGGAACATAACTTTATGTGGATCAGACGTGAAACATCGGAGAACAGTCAGGGTTTGATCATCTGGAGATTGCCTTACCGAGACACGCTGCAACTCAAGTCGGCTTACTTGATTTATACACGCGATTCCATCGTGAGTAAACATATTCCCGGTCCTTCACCCGGGTCATTTATGACCACCGACAAGGAGTTTGTGCCGCCAATGATCAAAAGGGTGGGTTATTTTGTTGCTGATTTTGCTGTTGAAAACAGGGGAATGTGGAATCTGGTAGGTGATTATATGGCAGGCCCCTATTTGTCATACACTGTCATTGACCAGAAAAATGGTGGATTACTTACTGTTGAAGGCTATGTGTATGCACCCAACAAAGACAAACGCGACTTGCTTCGCCAGCTTGAGGCGATGATGTTTAGCTTGAATATCAATCCGTAAAGGAGTGGATGTTGGGAATATAAGTCGAAGATTCTTACCTGAAGCAGTAATTTCAAAAGCAGACTTGCCCGATCAGATTTTAGAATGCGAAAGAATCCGATGCCGGGTTGCCGGATTAAGTATAAAAATTACCGTTTGCTTAACAAATCAGTAATCCCTTAATCCTCTTTCTGATAGGTAATGGTTATCTTCCCGAGTGGTGTGCTCGACTCTGCAATGATTGAGCCATCCTGATACTTGCCTAACTCAGTCATCTTTATGCCCATGTCGGCAAAACGATAATTAATCACTCCGCTTTCCTTGTCCATTATCCAGTAGGCAGTAAAGGTGCTTTCTCCGGCAATAATATTCATGGTGCTGTCGTTCAGAAACTTCAGATATGTCTGTTTCTCTCTTTCGGCAACTTGCTTCAGCATCTCCGGCGTACTCATTTGTTCGTCGAAGTCTATCTTAACATCCACAGCTTTCCAGGTACCGGTCATTTTTGGCCCTGAGCCTTTTCCACATGCTAATGTAAGGGATAATACAATGAAAATCAGCGAGAACCGGTATATGTACTTTTTCATGGGATAAATAATATGCTGCAAAAGTAAAAAAAAGCTTGACATGTTCATTTTTGTGTGTATTTTTGCCAAGTGGTTTAACTATATGGTTAAACCAATTAGTAAATACTATGACAACAGAAGAAATTATTTTATCCTCAGCACGCAAGGTGTTTCGCAGCAAAGGTCTGGAAGGAGCCCGCATGCAGGAAATTGCTGACGAAGCTGGTATCAACAAGGCTTTGCTACACTATTATTTCCGTAGTAAAGAAAAGTTGTTTGAAAAAATCTTTATCGAGGCTTTTGCTGATTTGTTGCCTGCAGTGCGTGTTTCATTAAACCAGGTAGAAAACCTGAGCCAGTTCCTCACATTTTTTATCAGCAGGTATTTTGATCTGATCACTGAACTTCCTTATCTGCCACAGTTTATTCTGCAGGAAATCAACCGAAACCCCGATCTCATGCGAAAGGTAACCGGCAATAATGAATTACCCATTGCTCAGGTGAAGATGCTCATTCACCGCGATGTGGAAAGGGGTCTGATACGTCCTATTGAAGCCGAACAGCTGATGGTGAATACCATAGCGCTGATTATTTTCCCGTTTGCTGCCCGACCGATAGTGCAATCCCTGATTTTTGATAATGATCAGGCTGCTTTTGAGAACTTCCTGAGCCATCGCAAGGAAGTGATCACCCGCTTTGTGCTGGATGCCATTAAACCCCAAAATTCGTTGTAGCCATGAAATATGCAGTTTTTATTTTTTGGATGTGTTGCCTGTCGCTTTTTGCAACAGGACAATCGAACCAAATAAGACAGATCACTTTAGATCAGCTCATCGACAGTGCATTGACAGCTTTTCAACTGACGGCACAACGTCAGATAGTCGATGAAACCTATCAGTTGAAGCTACACAATCTGCGCACAAACTTTTTACCTGTGGCGGTGATCAATGCCCAGGCATCCTATCAATCGGAGGTAACCGTGTTGAAAATCCCATTGCCAGGTGTCAATGTTCCCGAAATGGCAAAGGACTGGTATAAAATCAATCTTGATCTCAGCCAGACCATGTATGACGGGGGCTACAACAAGGCCATGAGATCGGTAGAAGAACACGACCGGCTATTGTCGGCAAATGAGGTAAAACAGGCTGAGGATGGTCTGAAAAAGCAGGTTACGGATTTGTATTTCAATGTTTTGTTGATTGATCAGCAAAGCAGTGTGCTTCGACTCATGCTTGAAAGCATGGAAGGGGTTTTGGGTGAAATGGCTTCCAGGGTCAATGCCGGTATGTTGTTGAAGTCGGAGCGTGATGCAGTGTTAAGCGAAAGTTTGCGGTATCGCCAGCAACTTGTTGAACTTGAATCATCGCGCAGGGCAATGATTGCCATGCTATCGGAGCTTTGCCGGTTTCCGCTGAACGCATCTGACAATTTGCAGTTACCGGCAGTCTCGTTTTCGAAAGAGTATGTGAATGAACGGCCCGAACTCCATCATTTTAATTTGTCCGGAAATCGGATGGAGGGTTTGAAAGCACTCGAGAAAGTAAAGAAAAGGCCTGTTGTGGCTGCATTTGGCCAGGCCGGGTATGGAAGGCCGGGTTACAATATGCTCGATGATTCATTCAATGATTATTATATGGCCGGAATCAGGCTAAGCTATAAGCCCTGGGACTGGAATAACAGCCGAAGAAACTTACGGTTGATCGGTTTAAAGCAGGAATCAATCGAATTGGCCAGGGAGAATTTCAACAGTCAGCATCAGGCATCTTGGCTGGCACAAATGGAGGAACTGGAAAAATATGATACACTCATCCAGCTGGATGAACAAATCGTGAAGCTGCAACAGTCGGTAGTGGAAAATATCCTGTCGCAACTCAACCATGGCGCCATCACTGGTTCGGTTTACCTGACCGAACTCAACAAGCAAACCAGGGCCTTAATTGATGTTGAAATACACCAGATCAAACAACTGCGGACAAAAGTTGACATAATGTATTTAACCGGAAAATATTGAACCATGAAGAATGCACAAATACTTTTTATTGTAGTCATGTTGTCAGTCATGACCATCTCGTGCAGCGAGAACAACAATCAGGCAGATGCTTTCGGTAATTTCGAAGCCACGGAGATACTTGTTTCGGCAATGGCCAACGGGCAATTGGTCAGATTTGATGTGTCGTCGGGCGACATGCTTGATTTGGATCAGGTTGTAGGGCTTGTTGATACCATTGAATTGTCGCTGCGTGTTTTGCAGATAGAGGCCCAGCAGCAGGCTGTGCTGGCTCGTCTTGAATCCATAAAAGCCCAGAAAGAAGTTCAGCAGCAGCAATTGAATAATGTCCGCAAGGATTACGATCGCATCATGAAGATGTATGCTGAAGGCGCGGCAACAGCCCGGCAGAAAGATGATGTTGAAGGTCTGTTAGCCCTTACCGGGAAGCAGATTGCCGCAACAGAGGCTCAAATGGGTAGTATTCAGGGCGAGGCCCGTGCACTCGGGCAGCAGGTGGCTCAGATAAAAGAATCGATCGGTAAATGCAGTGTCACGAATCCGGTGAAAGGCACAGTGCTGACAACTTATGCCAACAAAGGCGAAGTGGTCTCCTTTGGAAAAGCCTTGTATAAAATTGCCGATTTGAGCACAATGGAACTTAAAGTGTATATTAGCGGCCGACAATTGTCGGGCTTCAGGATCGGACAAGCTGTTGAAATTCACATCGACCAAACCAATAACACTGAATATCAACCCCTGGAGGGAGTAATCAGCTGGATTGCACAATCTGCTGAGTTTACACCCAAGACCATCCAGACTAAAGAAGAAAGGGTTGATCTGGTGTATGCCATGAAGGTTAGGGTGGTGAACGACGGCCGGCTTAAGATCGGAATGCCCGGTGAAATCAGAATAATTACTAATTAACAAATGAACAACATGAGAATTAAATCGATTGTATTATTTATCAGTGTATTGGGATTCCTCCCCTTCAATGCTATTGTTGCACAAAACAAAGCCGACGACGTGCTTGGGATATGGCTTAACCAGGATGGTGACGCCCATGTTGAAATGTTTAAACGGAATGGTAAGATTTATGGCAAATTGGTTTGGCTCAAATTTCCCATTGATGATGTAACCGGCAAACCAAAGCTGGACAAGAAAAACCCTGATGAGAAATTGAAAAGCCGGCCTGTAATGGGACTTGAAATACTCACCGGATTCACCTTCGATGGTGATGACGAATGGACCGGAGGCGAAATTTATGATCCCAAAACCGGCAAAACCTACAGCTGCTACATGGCTTTTGATGCAGATAAAAGCTTGAAGATCAGAGGATATGTCGGAATATCAATAATTGGCCGGACAACTTATTGGAAAAGGGTAAACAAATAATGGTATGCATGAAATAGCCGTTGACATCAAAAACATCCGGAAATCGTATTCCGGAACAAGGGTTTTGAATAACATCAGCCTGCAGATATTTCAGGGCGAATTGTTTGGTTTCATCGGCCCTGACGGGGCAGGCAAAACAAGTCTGTTTCATATCCTGACCAGCTTGTTGCTCCCCGATAACGGATCAGCTGTTGTGGCTGGTTACGATACCGTTAAGGATTATGCGCAAATCAGGCGTATAGTGGGCTATATGCCGGGTAAGTTCTCGCTCTATCAGGATCTTACGGTTGAGGAAAATCTGAAGTTTTTTGCCGGTATATTCAAGACGACCATTCATGAAAACTATGCACTTTATAAGGATATATACGGCCAGATTGAACCATTCAGGAAACGCAAGGCCGGTCAGCTTTCGGGAGGAATGAAACAAAAGCTGGCCTTGTCGTGCGCCCTGGTACACAAACCTCAGTTGTTGTTTCTCGACGAGCCCACCACTGGTGTGGATGCTGTGAGCCGTACTGAGTTCTGGGAGATGTTGAAAAAACTCAGGGATCAGGGGATCACCATCATCGTGTCGACACCCTATATGGATGAAGCTGCTTTGTGCGACAGAGTAGCCCTGATGGATCGGGGTCAGCTGATGGCCGTTGATGCCCCTGCCAACATCATCCGGGCATTTGGGCAGCCGCTCTTTGCCGTGAAATCTGACAAAATGTTCCCGCTGCCTCAGGCCCTGGCCGTTATTGAACAAACAAAGACGGTTTACCGTTCAGGCGAGTTTGTGCATTATCTGAATAATCAGGCCGATTTCGACCCGGCTCGTATCGAGGACCAACTCCTGAAACTTGGGCATGCCGGGATTACCATCAGGCGCATTGAACCCACTATCGAGGATTGTTTTATGCTGCTGATGCAGAATCCTTTGGAAGTGGAAACAAACTAACCAATCAGCGAAAACCCGATGAAACCCGTTATTGAAGTACACAATATGGTTAAGAAATTTGGTGATTTTGTTGCCAATGATAACCTGACTTTTAGTGTGAATCAAGGCGAGATATTTGGATTTTTGGGGGCCAACGGAGCCGGAAAAACCACGGCCATGAAAATTCTCTGTGGTTTATCAAAACCAAGCTCAGGTGTCATCAAAGTGGCCGGGTTTGATGTGTACAAGCAAACGGAACAGATTAAACGAAATATCGGCTATATGAGCCAGCGGTTTTCGCTATACAACGACCTGACCGTTCGCGAAAATTTCCGGTTCTATGGCGGGATTTATGGCTTATCGGGCAGGCAGATCAAAGATCAGACAGATAAATTGCTTAGCCGGCTGGGCATCATTCAATCAGCAGATAAGGTTTTACGGGACATTCCACTTGGATGGAAACAGAAACTGGCCTTCTCGGTGGCTGTTATGCACAAACCAACCATAGTGTTTCTTGATGAACCCACCGGAGGCGTTGATCCTGTTACCCGGCGACAGTTCTGGGAACTGATCTATGAATCGGCCAATGAAGGGATTACGGTTTTTGTGACAACACATTATATGGATGAAGCCGAATACTGCGAACGTGTCAGCATTATGGTCGACGGGCGCATTGAGGCATTAGACAGTCCGGACCAACTCAAAAAGACTTATAAGTCCGCCAGCATGAACGAAGTGTTTCTGAAACTTGCACGTGCACCAAAGGTAGTGATATGAAGGGCTTTATTTTTAAGGAGTTTCTGCATATTTTCCGCGACAGACGCACCATGCTGATTCTTTTTGGTATGCCCATCGTTCAGGTATTGCTGTTTGGATTTGCCATCACCAACGAAATCAACAATGCAAGGATTGCGGTGCTGGACGAAGCCAAGGACGAGATGAGCCGTGTGATTACCGACAAAATGACTTCTTCCGGCTATTTTGAACTTGCCACAGTGCTTCAAAGCCGCGATGAAATTGAATCTGCCTTTAAAAAAGGCCAGGTTAAAATGGTTGTGGTTTTCGAGCCTGATTTTTCCAGCCGTTTTGTGAAAGAGGGTCAGGCTGCCGTGCAGTTGATTGCTGATGCTTCCGATCCTAACACAGCTGGTTTGCTCACAAACTATGCCTCTGCCATCATCCGCGATTTTGCCATGAACCTTCAGGATCAACAAAAACCACCCATTCAGTTGAGGACCGAAACCACCATGCTCTATAACCCTGAACTCAAAGGTGTTTTTATGTTTGTTCCGGGCACAATCACCATTTTGCTGATGCTCATCTCGGCCATGATGACATCCATTTCCATTGCACGCGAAAAGGAGCTTGGAACCATGGAAGTGCTGCTGGTTTCGCCTCTGAAACCCTGGCAGATAATTTCCGGGAAAGTTGTCCCCTATATCATGCTTTCCTTTATCAACGCTTTGGTCATCCTGATCCTGTCATACACCGTATTTGGAATGCCCATGCGCGGAAGCCTGATCCTGCTGTTGCTCGAAAGCATACTGTTTATTGTTATGGCCCTTTCGATGGGGATTTTTATTTCAACCGTGAGTAAAACACAGCAGCAAGCCATGTTGCTGTCGATGTTTGTGCTGATGCTGCCAACCATACTGTTATCGGGCTTCATTTTTCCGATAGCCAATATGCCGCTTCCATTGCAGTGGCTCAGCCACATCATGCCAAGTAAATGGTTTATCATCATCATCAAGCAGATTATGCTCAAGGGGTTAGGTATTGCCTATTTCTGGAAGGAAACATTGATCCTTGCCGGCATGACACTTCTATTTGTGGGAATGAGTGTGAAGAAGTTTAATATACGCCTGGCCTGAGAGTATGCGAACGATCTTGTACATATTGCAGAAAGAGTTCATCCAGATATTCCGCGACAAAGCGATGTTGCCGATAATTTTGGTTGTCCCGGTGCTTCAATTGTTGGTGTTATCCTACACGGCTACCTTTGAAATTAAAAATACCCGTCTGATCATCTGCGATCAGGATGGTTCTTCTGAATCGCGCGAACTCCTGGCGAAATTTTCGGGATCAGATTTTTTTCAAATCGAAGGTTTTGCAAGCCGTTACGAAGAAGGGGTTGAATGGCTGAAACAGGGCCGGGCCGAGCAGTTGTTGATGATAAAAAGCGGGTTTTCGGAGGACCTGCACAGGGAGGGAACCGGGAAATTACTGTTGGTTACCGATGCCATCAATGGCAGTGCTGCCGCCCTGATGAATGCCTATGCCCTGTCGATCATCAACCAATACAACAATGAACTGATTCAGGAGAAGTTTCCCGGGAAGATCCTTGCCGAAGCTGTTTCAATTAGCCCTTCCTATTGGTATAATCCTGATCTGAACTACAAAACCTTTATGGTTCCGGGCATACTGGTGTTGCTTGTTACCATCATCGGCATGTTTTTGTCGGGCATGAACGTGGTGAAAGAAAAGGAATTGGGAACCATTGAGCAGATCAACGTTACGCCAATAAAAAAATATCAGTTTGTGGTTGGGAAACTACTCCCTTTCTGGATCATTGCATTGTTCGAGCTTGCCTTTGGCCTGATAGTGGCCAGGCTGGTGTTTCAGATTCCGGTGGTTGGCAGCGTTGGCTTGTTGTTCGGGGTGGCGTCCTTATATTTGCTGGTTGTGCTTGGTTTTGGCCTGCTTGTTTCCACCATGACGGATACCATGCAGCAGGCCATGTTTATTTCGTGGTTTTTCATGGTGGTATTCATACTGATGAGCGGGTTGTTCACGCCTGTTGAGAGCATGCCTGACTGGGCACAATGGATTAACACCCTCAACCCGATAGCCTATTTCATTCAGATTAACCGCATGATCATGCTCAAGGGATCGGGTTTCAGCGATTTTTCAGGCTTGTTTTATTCACTGGTGGCTTACGCCATACTCACCCTTTCGCTGGCAGTGTGGAGATATCGAAAGACAGTCTGAAAAAGCTTTTGGTCAATGTTCCAAGATTGCTGTTGGCTTTCATTTCACTGTTTTTGTTTTCATTTCAAATTATTCATTTCCCTGATCCAAATCAGGGTTTAAACCAGCCAGAAATAGGCGGTCTTCAGCTTTTATACGTGCCCCGCATTTCATCACATCAACACATCACCCCATCACTCCTTTCAGCACAAGTACAAAGCACACCAGGAAAGCCACCATCAAAAATCCAAAGAAAATAGGAGCGGGCCAAAACTCGTCCCAGGTATTTACAACACCCTTGCCCGGATGGCGAATGGGATAAATGACCTCCACTACATCGCCACTTTTCAGACGTGACAAAGGTTTTCCCAGCGATCTACGGATGGTGTGAGACGTGCCGGTTGCATCTTTGTATTTAATCATCGGAAACACGCCACTTGCCTCGCTGCCGTCATTCATCTTCGATTTACTCTCCTGATATCCAACCACGTGACCAGGCACAATGATCCCGTGAGACCGCAGATCGATAGCTTGTTTGGTAAGAATATAGGTTCCGAAACCGCACAATGGGATTACCAGAGATAAAAGGAAAATAATGGGAAACCGAAACGGGTTCAGGCGGAAGTGGTCAATGAGCGCAGGCAACAGATGGAATGGATCGTCCAGCTTTGTATCACCTGATATAAGAATGGCGGATATCCACATCAGAATGATTAACAGGGTGAAGCCAAGAGTGAAAAAAGCCCCGATGAACTCTCTCCACATGAGCAATTGAGCATCCTGTGGATTGGACTCGTTGTAAAGGAGAGTTACAGGATCGCCCACACTTATTGAGATTGATGGCGTATAAGAGCGAGAGGTGATCGTGACTTTCTCGCCGCCAGAAGTGACAAATTCAACGATGGGTGATTGCAAAGAGTTCGCTTCCGGTGAATCCGAAAAACGGGTGGTCGTATCGATCCCTACCAGCATACCGGTTGTCTTCTTTCCGGTGAGAAACAGACGAACCGGATTCTTCAGAAGCACTCCTGTCAGAAAGAGCAATGCCAGCACAACAGCGCTATTTATCCAGCCAATCCAGCTCATCGTCATGACAATTATACACTTCACTTAACCTGGTAATCGCAATCGCAATCATCTCATGGATTTCATCCGATTTCTCACTAAAATCTCCGGTTGACATCGCTTCGATTAGTCCTTTAATGTCTGTGGAGTCATTTGACCATTTATCCGGCGATAGGTATTTCTCCAGATAAGCTATGTTATGGGTTATACATTTTCCATTATTCGGGATTCTGTATACTTCCGAATAGTGATTGGCAAATCTCCTGATAAAATATCTGTAAGTTACCACTTGCATTTTAGATTATGTTATTTACTTAAAAAATCAATCGCCGCCTGAAACGGATCCTGAAATGTTATCGAGCCATCAGGTTCCCGCTTATAAAGCACAACCATCACTTTGGGGGATCTCTTGTACCTCTCCTTTTGCCAGAACTCAGCCGCATAGGTATCATTGTTTAGAGATTGAACACGAATATCCAATTCATTCTCAATCTCAACCGGATCCATCCTTCCCAGTTCGTTAAAAAACAACATATATGTGCCGATATTGAAATGTGCTTTGGAGGTATAATCAGTAATTGATTTTGCAAACAGGGTCTCAAACTCATCCTGTTTCTCTTTCGACAGCGCATGAAATTGCCTGGCAATGGATTTATTATCAGCAGACCCGGTGTCTGCACGTTGTCGCACATCAGCAACAACCCGGTCTTTGATCTGCAGATAAAGAGGATCGTTCTCATCCAGGTAAACAGGCAAAACATCAGATGAATGGGTGTCCTCTGGCTCGATCCAGGCAACTATTATTTCGGTAAATATTCTTTCAGCTTTTTTTCCGTCTCTATCAATGTAAAACCACGTATCACTGTGCCAGGTGATATGCTCGCCGTATGATTGTATCCTGCAGTTAGTAATGACTTTGGCTGTGCCATTCTCAAAAGGCCATGCACAGTCAAATTGCGGGTCTATGACAACCTTAGCTGTAATTTCATCGGCATATCCGATCTTGTTGCCAATCCTGATTCTGAAAAGGCCCTCTTTTGGATAATCCGGACCGTTGTCGAAAGGAAATACCTCGTACAAAATCTTTTCCTGCCGGTTAATGGCCACAAATCCTTTTTCAAGCATGCTTACAATAGCATAGATCCTGAAGGTGTCGGTGAAACACATGGAATACTTCCGAAGGGGAATAATCGTGTCACCTTTCAAATTGGCATAACCACAATCCCCGGTCGCAGTATCACAAATTCTCACCAAATAGTCATCGTCATGGATGGTCTGTCCAAAACTTACAGGCCTTCCGACAAGAAGTAAAACAATGAAGCTGAATAAGCTTAAAAAACGAGTCATATTACACCGATTAACAATTTTATTTTAATCCACTCAATCAGTACAATTCACCCCATCGGCGTTAAAAAGCCCGAATAGCACGAACATA
>DITE01000107.1 GCA_002422725.1 Bacteroidales bacterium UBA6192 | reverse complement strand
CCGCACTAAATCGGACAAGTCAGGAAATGCTGAATTGACTTCATTGTTTGAAGCATGCCTATGGTATGGTAAATTTGAGGCAATCAGGCGTGTTTAATAAAAGCCACAAAAAAACGGAAGGCTATATTGTTAACCTTCCGCTTTGTTGAATCAATATTCATTTTCTCAGGGAAAGAATCCAAGTGAAACCCTGAAACTGCTCAACGAAACGTCATAGATTACGTCATTTGAGCCAAAATCATCTTCAACCAGATACTTAAAAGCTCCATCGGCAAAGGTCAGATGCGTTCCTAAAATAAGCCAGTTCATGAGTACAACGTTGAATCCAACTCCCGTCTGTAAGGCGATAACCGGGGATTTGGGCTGGTAGCTGAATGAATACGCACCATTAATACCGGTTTGTGTGCCATCAACAAAGCCTCCATAACACGCCAGGACACCAATACTACCATAAAGATCAAACTTCAGATTATTGGAAACTTCGAACCTGAAATCAGGCCCAATTTTGTAGTCGGCAAAGAAAAATGGAAGTTTGTAGCCATCGAAATCATCCTGCAGGTTAAAATCATGAATTTCGACACCCAGTCCAATGCTCGAAAATAAGCCAATATTGGCCATGTCGTTGATCATGAAATTGTCGCTAAAGAACCTGAACCCACCTTTTTCGAACAAAGCCCCAAAACTTGGCCCGGAGCCCTGAATAAATGGTCCTTCGTTATAAATGAAATCAGGATACATTTCTGGCATAAAATACGTAAACTGGAAATACTTTTCTTTACCGGCAGAGGTGCCGGCATTGCGTTGCTTGCGTTCCTTTTTGGTTTTGACATCAGGTTTGGCACTATCTCCAACAACCTCGCCTACATAGATTTGTCCTATCATGCTGATGGG
Organism: Bacteroidales bacterium UBA6192; assembly: GCA_002422725.1. Classification (GTDB taxonomy): domain Bacteria; phylum Bacteroidota; class Bacteroidia; order Bacteroidales; family F082; genus UBA6192. The sequence goes on along the minus strand of DITE01000107.1, from coordinate 32,872 downwards.
CAGCATCAAAAGGAGGAATACGACCAATCTGATATATATTTTCATTGTAACTAAATATTAATTCTATGCTATTGCAAACGACTCTGAACTTCCGACATCAGATTGGCGTATTTACGCAACACGCGATCCCAATCCCGGAATAGTTCGTCTGATTTTACACTGGTGAGTGGGGCCGTGGAGTACTCGCTTACAAGTTTGATTTTAAAGGTAAGCGGATTTTCAGACCCTAACTTCACAATGATTCTTGTACGAATGGTATTCTGCGAAAACGACTGGACTTCCCAGGAAGTTCTGATATAGCCGGTTTCTTTGTCTGTAATCTCAATGGCATCAATATACGAAGCCACTATCTGGTTCACTAACCGCCACGAATCGTTGTAGCTTTTACCTGCACGCACCTCCATATCAATGTTGGCAATGTCTGTTTGAATAGAGGCATCATAGGAGTCATCGCGTACCATTTCGATATAATAGGATTTCGGGAGGTCGGCAGCATTTTTGCGGTTGCAGAAAGTAATCACTGCCTGAAGATAGCCTGTTTTTTCGGCCTTCACGGTCACACAGCTGTTGTCGAGCACAACAATGTTAACCTGTCCGGTGCCGGAAAGCACGCCATCAACATAGATTTTGGCATCGTTCTGCGAAGCACTTACAATGATTTTCTTTTTTCCGGCCAAGGCATCGGTTGCAAAAAGACCCACAAAAAGGGTCAATAGCAGAAATAATTTTAATGTGTGTTTCATACTTTGGTTTTTTGAGTTGGTTATTTAGAATCGGTCTAAATGCAAAATTAGTTAATTAGTAAGACTCCTTGCAAATTATTTACAGAAATCCTTTATTTTGCATTCAACCTTCGATAACCTAAATAAATAAGCCCCGCAAGGCGGGGCTTATTAAGGGTAATTGTAAATTCAGTTATTTATTCAGCCCACCAAACTGGCAGGTTAATATCTGTAACAACGGTTGCGTTAGGGTTATTGATGCGCTCATCCTGCGGAGTGGGGAAGCGTACCGGAATTTTTCCACTATTACCAGTTGCAGTTGGGTTTGCAACCAATGCCGGAAAACCTGTTCTTCTCCAGTCGTTGTATGATTCCACCTGTAGGAAGGAGGCAATATATTTGTGCATCATAATCTTTTGCAGAGTAACTGATGAACCGGTTTCACTTGCCTGAGCATCAAAGAATGTCTGATCGGGAGCACCTGTAACTTGTGTTACAGATTGTTTGATCGCATCGTTCAAAGCAGTTGCAGCTCCACCCAAGTCGCTATTTCTAAATTTCGCTTCAGCTTCAATAAACTTGGCTTCCACAAGCATTACCAGAGGTAATGGTTGCAAATTACTGTTGTAGTAAGCACCAATGTTAGAAGCAGCAATATTCATTGAATTTGGAGCAGCGCCAACATAATTACCGTCCACATCCGGGGCAGCAAAGAAAGGCAATCTGGGGTCGTTTATACCTTGTAGGTGATTTACAAAGAATTCACCCATTCTCAAATAAGAAGCTCTTGCATTTGAAAAGGCATACCATGTATTCAGCTCATTGCTATTAGGGCCGAAAACTGCCATACAGTCTTTTGCATCAGCATTAAGTTTATCGAGGTACCCTAGAGCAGTTGTTGCAGCATTCTGATCCTTTTTGGACAGTCTCATTGCATAACGTGCTTTTAATAACCAGGCTGTGTTTACCCAAGCTTTTACATCACCACCAAATATATGGTCATCAGCAGCAGGAAGCATAGTGTTAGCATCTGCTCCTAATGATAGTAATGCAATAGCTTCATCCAGCAAAGTCTGAATATCTCCAATTACAACTTGTTGGGCATCAAAATTAGGGCTGTAGAATTCAGCTCCATTAATACCAAGACCAGCTTCACGGCTCGGAATGTCGCCCCACAGGTCTGTTGCCAAACCCAGTGTCATTGCTTTAAGTACTTTTGCTATACCACTGTAGTAAGGGTTCTTTTCTTCTGTTACAGCAATCAGTTCATTTGCTTCGCTGATAATGTCAGTATAAATGGAATTCCATTCATTTACATTATCACCTTCGAGAAGAACGTAATTTGCAACATCGTTCATTTGTGCATCAGTTCCTTCAATTTGTTGTACAAAAACAGAACTATTGCGGTTCAAACCACCAGTATAGATGGCAAATGTAGCTACCTCAACAGAGGAAAGCATAAGGGCAGGGGTTACTTCACTGGGGTTATTCGGCGACACGTCGTATCCCTCAATGAATTTATTACAGCCAAACGATACAATCATAAAGGCTGCAAGTAAAAGAATTGATATTTTTTTCATGTTTAATTCCATTTTAAATTAATAAACTCAAATTGTTAGATACCGATTTTTAGGCCAAATATAAATGACTTGGATCCAGGATTGTTGAAGTAATCAAATCCTGTAAGGTTAGTTCCGGCACCTGTTAAACTTGTTTCAGGATCAACTCCCGGGTAATCGGTGCTTAACCATAGATTTCTTCCAGTAAATGAAAGGTCAACAAATTGAATTAGAGGTAATTTGTCCTTGGTGTTAAATCTATAACTTAAGGTTAGTTCCCTAAGTCTCACCCAGGAACCATCATAAATGGATTGTTCAACAGCAGAGCCAGCAGCATCTCCCATATATGACCTGAAGTAGGAATAAGCTGTAATCTCTTTATCATTTGGTGAACCATCTTCTTTTACTCCGGGGATAATGTACATTCTTTCGCGGTCAACAGTTGCTTCAGGCAATCCATACTGGTAAATGCGGGCAAGAGTTCCGTTCCACAAATCACCACCTTCACGAATATCAAACAGGAAGCTCAAATTGATTCCTTTATAGTTGAACGAATTATTGATCCCCATTGTCCAATCAGGGAAAGGATTTCCGATATTTCCTCTGAGAGGGTCAACCTTAGGAAGTCCGTTAGCTCCTATTATTAATTCGCCAGCATCATTGCGCAACCATCTGGTTCCATACAAAGCACCATAGGCGTCTCCAACAATTGCATATGATCCTATAGATGTGAATGCAGCAAGTACACTAACTTCATCAACACCTTCGGCCAGTTCAAGTACCTCACTCTTATTCTTCGTAAAATTAACTGCAAGATTCCATTTGAAATCTTTCATTTTAATAATATCACCATCAACAACCAACTCAATGCCGCTATTGCGCATTTTACCAGAATTTGAATAGACTGATTCAAATCCGGAAGAAGGAGCAATAGGCCTGAAAACAAGAACTTGATCAGACAATTGATTGTAATAAGTGAAATCAACATTCAATCTGCCACCGAAAAAACGGAGGTCAAGTCCAACTTCATTACCTGTTTTACGTTCTGGCTTTAAGTTTGGATTACCGAGCACATCGCTGTATCCGAATCCGCCTTGTCCCAGATATGGGAAGGAAAGTCCGTTTGTAAACCCATCCGTAAAGGTAGGTGATACAAAGTAAGTCTTTGTCCTGTATGGAGGAGGATTGATACCAACCTGTGCATAATTGTACCTGATCTTTCCAAAACTTAATATATTATTCTCAGGAATTAACTCGGTAAATACGAAAGACAAACTTACTGAAGGATAGAAGAAATTATTCTTGCTTGGCCCAAATGTAGATGCCCACTCATTACGACCGGTTACACCAAGAAACAACATATTTGCATAATCGATATTTGCGTCAAAAAACAAAGCAGCAGTTCTCTGTGTATTGTGGTTTTCACTTGTATAAAGACTGGCTGCATTACTCAGATTATAAAAATTAGGTATGCTTAAAATGGTCCCTCTTGAGAATAAATCCTGAAAATCTCTCTGATTCAAGTTGTTACCTACTGTTAACGACCCTCTCCAATTTTCATTAAAAGTATGGTCAGCAGTAACAAGAATATCAGAGTTGACTTCCCTGTAACGCTGAATGTTTTCGTTAATTTCACCGGTAGGTTCGTTCGGTTGCATGGAACCAATAGCAAAAATTTGTTTACGTTGGTCAGAGTATACGTCTGTTCCAAGTCTGTATGTTGCCCTTAACCATGGAAGTGGCATATATTCGGCATAAACATTTCCCATAAATCGATTAATATCATCTGTGAATGGGTTCTTCCATACAGAAAAATGAGGGTTATCATAAAGGAAGAAATATCTTCTTTGTTCACCATTTTCGTAAAGATAATTATCACCACCACCTGGGTTGAAATCAAAACTTCTTGGGGCTCTTAACAAAGAAAGCATAACACCCGCCAAATTACTGCCATTCTGCGCCTTGATGCCGCCAGATTTATTATAGGAAGCAGTACCTCCTACCTTAATTTTTGGGCTTAATTTATGATCAGCAGTGAGCCTTACACTTGTCCTTCTGAATTCTGTGTTAGGCACAACACCACTCTGATCGAGATGTGACAGCGAAGTCCTGAATGAGGTTATATCATCACCTCCAGAAACTGAAAGATTATGTGTCAAACCCGATCCTGTCTGGAAGAAGTTTCCCATATTATCAATTGCCGAAAGACCCAGAGATTCAAGAGTTGGACCCCAGCTATTAGGAGTACCGCCTACATCATCACCAGTATTCCAAATCCCATCGGGACCAGGATCAGCTGTTAGAAAGGTTCCAACGGTTGGATTACCATTAGCATCAACTTGTCCGCCACCTACTCCTTGTGCATACTTTCCCTGCAGTTTAGGCAATTGACTTACCTGGGTGAGTTCGTAGTTTAAACCATAATTAACCCTTATTCCTTGAGTTGATTTTCCACGTTTTGTTGTATAAATAATTGCACCATTGCCGGCACGAACACCATAAAGTGCTGCAGCGGCAGGTCCTTTAAGAATTGTTACTGACTCAATGTCATCCGGGTTAAGGTCCAGAGCGCGGTTTGAGTTATTTACACCCTGTAGTTCCATGGTAAACGGGTAGTCACCAGCAACTGTAGAGTTCGTTGAGTTGTCAATTGGAACACCATCAACAACAATAAGTGGTTGGTTATTGCTGGTAAATGTTGAGTTACCCCTGATCAGGATTTTACTGGATGCACCGGGAGTACCACCTGAACCAATTACCTGAACGCCGGCAGCCTTCGCTGCCAACCCCTGAATAACGTTAGGTTCACCTGACTTAGTCAGTTCTTCACCAGAAACAGACTCTACAGCATATCCTAAGGATTTTTTCTCTCTGGAAATACCAAGGGCTGTTACGACAACCTCGTCAATCATAAGCACATCAGCCTCCATGACGATGTTAATGCTTGTTTGATTTCCAAGTGCAATCTCCTGATTCTTCATCCCCACGAACGAAAAAACCAGCGTGCGATGCTCGGGTCTCACCACGATTGTGTACTTACCATCAATATCGGAGGTAGTACCAATAGTGGTCCCCTTGACCATCACTGTGACACCAGGAACTCCCATGCCATCCTGCGAACTGGTAATTTTACCAGTGACGGTTCTCGACTGCGCAAATGCGAAGTTCACACCTGCAATCAGCAAGAACACTAACATAATTGTAATTTTTCTCATAATGATGAATTTTGGTTAGTGAATTGATTAAAACAATAGTTGATTATACATTGATTTTATATTGCAACCGTTTGCAAAATATGGTGCAAGTTAATAACATCCTTAAACTTCACAATAACTTAACCTAATATTTTTTTTTAATTTATCAAAAATACTACAAACCATCACTCAAAATCAAGGTTTTGGGAAGAATTTCTTTGAAAAAAAAAATTTAGACAAGCTTAAATTTGTATAAAAAATAGATGTTTTTATGCCTTACGACGGGTGGTACGGTGCAGCAGCAACATGAGCATGAGTATGATTATGATGGCTTCAACCAGGTATTTTTGCCACCCTTCGGTTCCGCTTGGAACAAATTGAAAAACCATCACAAGCAATGCCGATACCAGAAAAACAGTCAAGCCGGCTTTATTTCTGCGGAGTATTAAAATCAAGCCGAAAATGGCACCCAGGTTCAGCACAAGGCCTGCAAACAGATACAAGGCAATATCAAGCCGGCTCAAATCGAGTTCGGGAACATACAAGCGGCCAATCCCGGTGATAAAATCACTGAATATCAAGCCTGCTATCAGTGTCAGGCTAATCAATGAATAATAACTGATGCTGAAAAAACAAAGCATTCTCAACAACATGGTGTTGCGCTTCTCCCTTTTCGAAATGGTTTCTGAAGGGGCTGATCCGGTGTTATCAAGCGGAGCATCTTCCATGAATCAATGCATGATGTTTCTGAAACGCAGATAGAGCAATATAAACAAGGAGGCAAACAAAAGGTCAAACATGGGAAAAGTGTTGGTCGGCTTATAAACATAGATGGTTGAAACAATCAGCATCAGCAGCTGAGCAATGGCATACAGATGAAAGCCTGTGCGTCGTAGATTCCACATTTGCACGACGCCCGTAAATGAAATAATCTGTAACAGCCCGGTGATCAGAAAATAATTTTTATCGATAGCAGAAAAAAAACTCAGATCAAATCCCAGGTCATCATATTGCCCCGAAGCAAGGGTATCGAGAAATACAGGATGGAGCAGAAAAATAAAAAGATTGCTGAAAGCCCCTGCCCCGCTGCCGATAAAACTCAGCACGCTCAATATGGTCAATTGCCGGGGTCGGCCAACAGGATTACCGTCAAACTGGTTGTTCTCCATTCTCATCAAATCGGTTAAAAATTATCTAATTGCAAACCGCAAAATAACAACAATTTCGCCCTCAGCATCATTTCCACGGGAAAATATCCCTAAAACAAAGGTTATCAGACAAAGCTGAAGAAATGAAATCAGTAATTTTTATTCCAGTGGCCCAATCAGGTTCTCAACCTCAATGAGAATCTCGCCTGATTTCACCAAATCTTTCATTTTGTTGTGGTCGTCATACAAAGGCCTGTCCACATCCAGAAATGCCACATGTCGTCTGATTACTTCGCGGGCTTTGGCTGTTCCTGCACCAAATCCATATTCCCTGAAATCGAGTGCCTGTGCGGCAGCCATAAGCTCGATTCCCAGAATTCCGTAAGCATTGTCGAGAATCTGGTTGTTTTTCAAGGCAGTATTCATGCCCATCGACACGAAATCTTCCTGATCGGCAGCGGCAGGAATCGATTGAATGCTGGCGGGAGCCGAAAGTATGCGTTGTTCCACAATCTGCATGTCAGCAGTGTATTGCGAGAGCATCAAACCCGAAAACATTCCGGCGCCTTTGGTTAAGAATGCCGGTAATCCCACGCTCAAGGCCGGATTGTTCAAACGGTTCATCCTGCGCTCGGAAAGCACACAAACCATGGTCACTGCAACACCTGCCATGTCCATTGGCAACGACACGGGGCTTCCCTGGAAATTGGCTCCACTGAGCTGCAGGTTTTCATCCGGAAAGAATATCGGGTTATCGCCAACCCCATTCAGTTCAATTTCGACCTGCGAACGCGCCCAGGCAAGTGCATCGTGGGCTGCTCCGATTACCTGCGGGGTGGAACGCATGCTGTAAGCATCCTGCACCTTACATTTCACACGGCCATCGGCCAGATCGCCTCCCTTTACCATGCTGTTGATGGCTGCTGCACTCCGCATTGCCCCTTTAAAACCCCTTACTTCATGAATTTTAGGTGCATAGGGTTTCATATTGGCTTTCAAGGCTTCGAGCGACATGGCGGCGGCAATTTCGGCTTGTTTCAGAAAACGGTTGGCATCGTAAAGAAAAATGGCACTCATCGCAGTAAGCACATTGCTCCCGTTGATGGTGGCCAGTCCGTCGCGGGCCTGAAGTCCGGGAATGGCAATCCCTGCCTTGTCCATGGCATCTTTACCGCTCAGGAGTTCACCCTGATAAAAAGCCTTCCCCTCGCCCATCATCAGCAAGGCAATCTGCGACATGGGTGCAAGGTCGCCCGAAGCACCAACGCTTCCCTTTTCACACACAAAGGGTGTTACTCCCTTGTTTAGCATGTCGACCAGCGTTTGCGTAATGTCAATGCGGCAACCTGAATTGCCGTGTGCATGTACATTGATACGGCCAAGCATGGCTCCTCGCACATGCTCGAGGGGCATGGCATTGCCAATGCCGGCAGCATGGTTGTAAATAAGGTATTTTTGAAAATCCTTCACCTGATCATCATTCAGGACAACCTCGGAAAACTCGCCTATGCCGGTGTTTACCCCATACATGATTTCCCCGGCAAGAATTTTCTTTTCAAGCATAGCCCTGCAGGCATTAATTCTTTTGATTGCTTCGGGATGCAAGGCCACTTTTTTTCCGTTACGGGCCACTGCCACAACATCTTCAATAGAAAGATTGCGTCCGGTGATAATGTATGTCATAGGTTTTTGTTTTAAAGGTTTTATCTGGAAAATTGAACGGCTAAGGTAGAAAAAATGGCTCAAACGACAGAAAACATTTTGTTTGAAAATTTGATCAGAAATAACCATCTGACTCATTTTCACGCACAAATCATGCTAATTTTGCAGGCACAATTGAAAACACATCCTATGAATTACGATCAGCCAGGGGAATTGTTGGGAGAGATTTCGGAAAACAAAGCACTGCTGCTCTATTTCTACAGCGACCGATGCGCTCCTTGCATCAGCCTGAGGCCAAAAGTGGAACAGCTTGTTCACGAAAGTTTTCCTGAAATGAAGCTTATCTTTGTTGATTCTGAAAAATTTCAGGAAACAACAGCGCATTTTCAGGTTTTTGCCAATCCGGCACTCCTTATCTTCTTCGAGGGAAAAGAGTATTACCGATTGAGTAAATATGTTTCGACAAGCCAACTTGAGGAAATCATTTCCAGGCCCTACGAGATGGCTTTCGATTAATCTGCTGACATTTGGAACAAACAGAGAAAATCATTAATAACGCAAGGTTCACACTCCTTTCACAAGCGCGTCAGGGATATCCAACTGAATATCACGTAAAAACTGAATTGATTTCTCAATTTCGGTATACATCACTTTGTCTTCGCGTATAAACCCTACCCGTTCGCGATATTTGGCGAAGAACTCTTCGATAAACGGGGATGATTTTGCCGGACGCCGAAATTCGAGTGCCTGAGCTGCATTGAAAAGTTCAATAGCGAGTATCCTTTCAAGGTTATATACCACCCTTAGCGCTTTGGTGGCGGCATTGGCTCCCATACTCACATGATCTTCCTGCCCCTGCGACGATTCGATGGAATCGACCGATGCCGGAGTGCACAACTGCTTATTCTGGCTAACCAGACTGGCCGAAGTGTACTGTGGAATCATAAAGCCGGAATTCAGTCCGGGCTCGGCTACCAAAAAAGGTGGCAGTCCCCTTTTTCCATGCAGCAACTGATAGGTTCTCCGCTCCGAAATGCTTCCCCACTCAGCCAATGCGATAGCCAGGTTGTCCAAAGCCAGTGCGAGTGGCTGTCCGTGAAAGTTACCGGCAGAAACAATCAGATCTTCGTCCGGAAATATGGTGGGGTTATCCGTAACAGCATTAATTTCATTGCTGAACACATAAGCCACGTAGTTCAGCGAATCTTTTGATGCTCCGTGCACCTGGGGGATACAGCGGAACGAATAGGGATCCTGCACATGCGATTTTGGCCTCGACATCAGTTCACTGCCTTCGAGTATTTTACGCACTCTTTCGGCTGTGGCAATCTGGCCTTTGTGGTGTCTGATGCGGTGTACCTGGTCGAAAAATGGTTCAATACGCCCATCAAATGCTTCAAGTGAAATCGTCCCGATGATGTCGGCCAGCATGGAAAGGCGAAATGTCTTCAATAAGCTAAATACCCCATAGGCACTCATAAACTGTGTTCCATTCAGCAAAGCCAGGCCTTCCTTCGACTGAAGCTCGATAGGCTGCCACTGCATGAGTTGTTGCACCGTTTCCATTGGCATGGTTTCACCCTTGTAAACCACTTCGCCCATGCCTATCAAGGGCAGCGACATATGTGCCAGGGGCGAAAGGTCGCCGGATGCCCCGAGTGAACCCATCTGATATACAACAGGCAGAATATCAAGGTTAAAAAAGTCAACCAGGCGCTGAACAGTAGCCAGTTGTACCCCTGAATGGCCATACGACAGACTTTGAACTTTGAGCAGCAACATCAGTTTCACAATTTCATCGGGCACTTTGTCGCCCGTGCCACAGGCATGCGACATGACCAGGTTTTTTTGCAGGCTGCCAAGCTGGCTATTCGAAATTTTGGTGTCGCAAAGCGACCCGAAGCCGGTGTTAATGCCATAAATGGCATCTCCCCCCTGTGCCAGTTTCCTGTCGAGATACTCGCGGCAGGCTACAATCCGTTGCTTTGATTCATCGGACAAGGCAATATGATAACCTTCGCGCAAAATGTCGAAAATGCGTTTGAAGGTAAGTTTTTCAGCATTAATATAATGGATATTCATAAAGAAAAGTAAGTGAGTTGAAAACCGTGATTAATCAGAAAGGTGACTGCAACAGGCAATCATATCAGGGTTTTTGGAAAAACAATGAACTGCGGTTCGTTTGAATCAGAAAATCAAGTATCCAACTTTTCATTCGGTTTGTTCAGCTATGTCTTGAAGAAATTCAACTATTTCATGAACCGGCACATTCTGTTGTGATCCACTCTTCATATTCCTGACTGTGAATACTTTCGCAGATATTTCGGTTTCTCCTGCGATAACAACATACGGAATCAATTTCTGATCGGCATATTTAAACTGTTTTTTTAGCTTGTCAGCGTCCGGATAAAGTTCGGCATTGATGCCTGCTTTTCGCACCAAAGCTATCGAAGGAATACAATATGCCACTTCGTCAGCACCAAAATTTAAAAACAAAACGAAGGTGCTTCCGGCAGTTGTTTCGGGAAAGAGTTGTTTTTCGGCCATCACATCATAAATGCGGTCGGCACCAAAACTAATCCCCACACCTGACACCCCCGGCATGCCAAACACCCCTGTAAGGTCGTCATACCGCCCACCACCACAAATGCTACCCATTTGCACATCAAGGGCTTTCACCTCGAAGATGGCGCCGGTATAATAGTTCAGTCCACGTGCCAGGGTCAGGTCGAGTTCGTAGGGCATTGTAGGTTTCATCTGTTCCAGAAAACCAAACAAGGTATTGATTTCGTCAAGCCCGGTGTTGCCGGTTTCGTTGTTGCCAATGATTTGCCTGAGGTTCTGAATTTTTGCCACAGAATCGCCCTGCATGTTCAAAACAGGCTGCAATTTGCTCACTGCGTCAGCAGGAATGCCCTTCAGCATCAGTTCCTGGTTTACGGCATCCAACCCAATCTTATCCAGTTTGTCGATGGCTATTGTAATATCGATTAAACTTTCAGGATAGCCAATGTAGGAGGCAATTCCTGCCAGTATTTTTCTATTGTTAATTTTTACAACAATGTTGATTCCCAGTGCTGAAAAAACTTCGTCGACCAACATCACCAACTCAGCTTCGTTGAGCAGCGAATCGCTGCCAATTACATCGGCATCGCACTGGAAAAATTCGCGGTAGCGCCCCTTCTGTGGCCGGTCGGCACGCCAAACAGGCTGAATCTGATAACGTTTGAAGGGAAATGTAATGTCGTTGCGATTTTGAACCACGAAACGGGCAAAAGGTACTGTCAGGTCATAGCGAAGTCCTTTTTCGCTGATAAAAGGCAATAGGTTTGCCGGATCAGGCACTTCGCTGGCAGCAGGGTAGCCTGCCATAAAGTCGCCGGAATTGAGTACCCTGAAAAGCAGCTTGTCGCCCTCTTCGCCATATTTTCCAAGCAAAGTGCTCAGATTTTCCATGGCGGGTGTTTCGATTGGCTGATAGCCATAGCGATGAAAAACCTTTTTGATGGTATCAAAAATAAAGTTGCGACGCACGGTTTCCACCGGGCCGAAGTCGCGTGTTCCTTTTGGAATTGAAGGTTTCTGAGCCATGTCGGTTTTTCTTTTCCTGATCTTCGTTATTACCGTTATCAGGCGCAAAGGTAAGGATTAGTGACCAAACGATAAAAACAAGACTAAAAAGTGACTAAATCACATTTTGATGTGCAGAGAATTGTTTTTATTGATTCTGAATCCATTATCTCTTTGTGCAACGCTGTGATTCCTTGTGCAGCTTTTTGGTAAAGCTATTACACAAAGAGCCACCAAGAAGACACGAAGTTCCACAGAGAAAAAAATTATTAGTGAATAATGAATTATCAAACCGTAAAAACAAGATTTAAATAAATATTATTAATTGATAATCAATAAATTGCAATTTTCAGGCTGGATAATATGCCGGCATTAAATGCTTCACAGCCTGTGTCGCCTTCTTTGGGGGCCCAGGGAGCAAAATGCTTATCATCAGCGGGATTCCAGGGGCCATCTTTCACCTCGTAGGCAACTGAACCGGCTTCAAGCGAAATGATACTGTGCCAGCTTCGGGCGGTAATTTCGCAGCCATAATTACCTGACTTGTTGCTGAGCACAATATGATCCGTAATATTCCCGTAATCATCAAATTCAACGACCAGTAACCTGCCCCGGAGACAAAAAAATGCCTCCACCTTATCGGGATTTTCATGCTTGTGTGGTTGGATATAGGTTTCGGGCTCCATGGCATTGAGCATACGGTGCATGGTGTCGTCAGCCGTTGCGTGAAAATTGTAATTCATCCTTTTGCGGGACGAATTCTTTGCCTTTGCGGAAGTTAATCCGATAAACTCTTCATCAATCCTGATCATACATTCCAGGCCGATTAAATAGTAAGTCATCCAGCTTCCGTTTGGGCACATGATGTCGCCCCTGCTCATCAGACCAGTACTCCATATTTCCCATCAAATCATCGTTCTCAATAACAATTTCCTGGCTTGGTTTGCCGATTGCCATCACCAGCAATATTTCAAACTGCTGGCCCAAATTGAAATATTTACCCAATTCATAGCGGTTCACTGTCCTGATAATGCAGCCTCCCAGGCCTTTTGCTGTTGCACCCAGCAAGATTGTCTGGGCAGAAATACCTGCATCAAAGTCAGCCCTGTCGTTTAAGGATTTGTCCAACAACATAATTATGTACGAAGGAGGCCTTTCGCCTGGTGCAGGCCCTTCCCATTGCCGGAGAAACCATGCCCATTTCAGGTGTTTGAAAACAAATGCAACTTCATCAGGGTGGGTAACGATGAGGTATTTTAATGGCTGCCGATTCTTCGAAGAAGGTGTATACCGGCTTATTTCAACCAGTTGCACAAGTTCCTCCCGATGAACGAGGAAGGACTCATCAAATTTGCGATAGCTGCGGTTTGCTTTGACCAGATCGGAAAATTCCATTGGACAGATCTTTGACTACTGAATTAGAAATATTGCACAAAGTTAATCAAACCAAGCGGAATGTTTGCGGATGAATAAACAGTTTATCAAAGAACAGGACAGATGTATGGCATATTCATTCCTTAAAATAGTATCCTCGCCAGTCGAAATTATTTATAATTATTCTAAATAAGTATGCAAATAAGTTAGTCAGGCAGCGATTAACCGAAAGGTAGTATTTTAGCACCTTCATTTAAAAACCATAACCTATGGAACATACTCATCTTGAAAGTATTCCTTTATGGGCATCGATCCCATTCGCCATCATTTTGCTATTTATAGCAATTGGTCCGTTGTTTTTTCACCACTGGTGGGAAAACAATAAGAACAAGCTGATTGTTTCGCTTGTGCTGGGCATTCCTGTTGCCATTTATCTGATCGCAAACGGGTTGACACACAACCTTACCCATCAGATGTTTTTCGACTACATTCCTTTTATCATCTTGCTTGGATCCCTTTTCGTTATCACTGGAGGCATCCAGCTGAAGGGTGACATTGAAGCCAAACCCATCGTAAACACCATCTTCCTGGCTATCGGGGCGTTACTGGCCTCGTTTATGGGTACTACAGGAGCTGCAATGTTGCTTATCCGCCCTGTGATCAGAACCAATTCGGAAAGAAAATTTAAGGTTCACACCATTTTGTTTTTTATTGCCATTGTAGCCAATGCAGGAGGAATGCTAACCCCGCTGGGTGATCCACCCTTGTTCCTGCTTTACCTGCGCGGTGCGCCATTTGAATGGTTTTTCAGCCTAACCAAAGAATGGGCTGTTGTGAATGGAATACTGCTGGTGGTTTATTACATTTTTGACAAATATTACCATAAAAAGGAACCCATTACCAATATTATAAAAGACAAGACCCAGATTGAACCCATATCTTTATCGGGTACTTACAATTTTATCTTTCTGATTGGAGTAGTTTTGTCTGTTGCATTTCTGAACAAGCAATATATTCAAGCTATTGAGCACAATTATAATCTGGCATTTATACGCGAAGCTGCCATGTTGTTTTTCGCCGGATTATCGCTTTATTTCACGCCAAAATTGCTCCGTCTGAATAACAAATTCACCTGGACACCAATCATAGAGGTTGCTTTCCTGTTCCTTGGCATCTTTATAACTATGGTGCCAGCCTTGTTGTGGTTGAACACCAATGCGCATTCGTTGGGTATCGACAGTGCTGCCATGTTTTATTATGCCACTGGCGGATTAAGTTCGTTTCTCGATAACGCCCCTACAGCACTGGCTTTCCACAATCTTGCCTTAGGCATGACCGATCCGACAGCTACGGGCTTGGTTGCAGGAATACCAGAAGAATATCTGACCGCCATTTCCCTCGGAGCCGTTTTCTTTGGAGCCATGACTTATATCGGCAACGGCCCCAACTTCATGGTAAAGGCCATTGCTGAGGAAAATAAAATACCCATGCCAAGCTTCTTTGGTTATATGTTTAAATTCTCTCTGATCATCTTGTTGCCGATTTATATCTTAACACAAATTTTGTTTATATAATCATAATCAGGAGAATACACAAAAAAAGGCGGCCAATGGCCGCCTTTTTTTTGCTAATCTGCTTTCAGTTTCTTGTACCTGATCCGCGAAGGACCGGTATCGCCAATCCGTTTTCGTTTGTTTTCTTCATATTCCGAATAACTTCCTTCGAAAAAATACACCTGCGAATTTCCTTCAAACGCAAGTATATGCGTGGCTACCCTGTCGAGGAACCAGCGATCGTGCGAAATAACAACCGCACAACCCGCAAAATTCTCGATGCCTTCTTCCAAAGCCCGAAGTGTGTTCACATCAATGTCGTTGGTTGGCTCATCGAGCAACAGCACATTGGCTTCCTGCTTCAGTGTTATCGCCAGATGCATTCTGTTGCGCTCGCCCCCCGAGAGAATACCGGCTTTCTTTCCCTGATCAGTCCCGCTAAAGTTGAATCGCGACACATAAGCACGTGAGTTCATGCTGCGGTTGTCAAGTTTTATTTCATCGTGACCTCCCGATATGATTTCAAATACGGATTTCTCCGGGTCAATTTCGGCATGCGACTGGTCAACATATCCAATCTTCACGGTATCGCCGAGTTCAAAGTGGCCAGTATCAGCTTTCTCACTTCCCATTATCATTCTGAAAAGAGTCGTTTTGCCGGCTCCATTTGGCCCGATAACCCCAACTATCCCTGCAGGCGGAAGGCTGAAACTTAGGTTTTCAAATAGCAATTTATCTCCAAAGGCTTTCGAAACATTTTGAAATTCAATTACTTTGTTGCCCAGCCTGGGTCCATTCGGGATAAACAACTCCAGTTTGTCTTCTTTTTGCTTTGTATCCTCAACAAGCATTTTTTCATACGACTGCAGCCTTGCTTTCGATTTGGCATGTCGTGCCTTTGGTGCCAACCTCACCCACTCCAGCTCACGTTCGAGGGTTTTACGGCGTTTGCTTTCGGTTTTTTCCTCCATGGAAAGTCGCTTTGTCTTCTGCTCAAGCCACGATGAATAGTTCCCTTTCCAGGGAATACCCTCACCCCTGTCGAGTTCGAGTATCCATCCGGCCGCATGGTCGAGAAAATACCGGTCGTGGGTCACAGCAATCACTGTTCCTTTGTATTGCTGCAGGTGATTCTCGAGCCACTCCACCGATTCGGCATCAAGATGGTTAGTAGGCTCATCCAGAAGCAAGATATCCGGTTCGCTCAGAAGCAGGCGGCAAAGGGCAACCCTGCGTCGCTCGCCTCCAGAAAGATACCTGACCATGGCATCGGGCTCGGGACAACGTAATGCATCCATGGCCCTTTCAAGTTTGCGATCGAGTTCCCAGGCATCTTTCTGTTCAATCAGATCAGTTAACCTGCCTTGCTCCTCAATGAGCTTGTTCATGTCGTCATCGCTCATTGGTTCCGAAAACCTGTTATTCACCTCTTCATAGGCTTTCAACAGATCAACAACATCCTGAACGCCTTCTTCCACAACCTGTTTCACTGTTTTGTCAGGATCAAGTTCAGGCTCCTGATCGAGCATGCCCACGCGATAGCCCGGTGAAAAAACCACTTCACCATTGTACGATTTTTCCTTTCCGGCTATAATTCTGAGCAAAGTGGATTTTCCCGATCCGTTCAATCCTATGATGCCAATCTTGGCTCCATAGAAAAATGATAAATAAATATCCTTGAGGATCTGACGCGAAGGTGGAATGATCTTACTCACTCCCACCATGGAAAAAATGATCTTTTTATCGTCCGACATATCTATTGTTTATTGTTGATTTACAATCTCCTGAAACTTCTGCATAAACTTTTCGGTAGCCTGCTCCCAGTTATAGTGCTGATGTACAAAATTGTATCCATTATCTGCTATCCTTCCGGCATCTATATCATCCTGCATCAAATGAAGAATGTTGGTTGCCAGTTCATCGGCCGAGTTTCCAAGCAAAAGATTTTCGCCGTGCCTGCCTTCCAGGGCATTGTTGGCTAAGGGAGTGGTAATGCAGGGTAGTTTCATCGACATGGCTTCCAGCAGCTTGTTTTGCAAACCCGTACCTATCCGCATGGGTGCTATAAATATCTTCGAAGTGGCATAGGCTTCGCGGATATCATCGAGCCAGCCGCTCACCGAAACGCGGTCTGAAGCAAGGTTCCGTACCCTTTGGTCGGGTGTTGCCCCGGCAAGCAATACCTTGGTTTGAGGATATTTGTTCCACACCTTAGGCATAATTTCTCTTACTAAAAACTCTGCAGCGTTCACATTGGGCGGATAGGCCATATTGCCCGTGAAAACAACATCAAATTTTTTCTCTTTAATCAGTGGCTTAAAAAAATCATGATCAACACCATTGGCTACAATCATAATCTGTTCTCTGTCAGGATGTGCAATCAGGTCACGGTCGGGTTTTGAAATGATGCATTTCAGATCGAAATCCGAAAACACTTCAGATTCGTAACGAGTAAGGCGACTGAACTCCAGCCGAAGAAATGGTTTCAGATACCAGGGTGATACCTCAACCCGTCGTTGCATACCAACCGAAAAAACATCCTGATAATCAAGCGCTTTAGGCAATTTATGGTAACGTATATACTCAGCAACACGGAGCAACTGTCCGTAAAGCATATCAGGCTTATATTCATTGATCAGGGTGTTGATCTTCCGGTTTGCCGACCGATTATAAAAATAGCCCGATTGTAGCGGCCTACCCTCCGCCATGGCACGTATCAGGTTGATGGCTTTTCCTGTTGCAGGAAGGTCGATGAAGTTGATCGACCGGCAGTAAGGCTGGAGTGCTTTGAATGCGCGTTGCTTATCGGCTTTTCGGTCCGTATTCAGTGCACACAGTATAATTTCATTTTTTTGCGACAAACACCTGATTTGATGATAAGCCCGCAGCTTATCACCTTTCTCAAGAGGCCAGGGGATACGCGAAAGAAGTACAAATATTCTCATGGGCAGTAAATACTTTTCTCTTTGTATTAAACAACAGGCTGCTGAAGCAACTCCTGATAAAAAACAACAAGCCTTTTCACAATTTTACGGTTGTCATAATGCTCTTCGATAAGTTCACGGGCAGCTCTTCCAATAGATAAAGTCATTTCCTTGTTGGCAATACAATCGCTGATTGCTTGTGCAAAAGCAGTGGGAGTGTTGGCAATCAATATATTGTGATGATCGCTGTAATTAATCCCCTCTGCGCCAACCTGAGTTGTAATAACTGTTCGCCCCTGAGCCATGGCTTCAATAATCTTGATCCGGATGCCACTACCCGATAGCAATGGCACGATAGCAATTGAATGAGCCTGAACAAATTCGCGGGCACTTTCAACCTCGCCAATTACCACAACGTTTTCCTTATATCCTGTTTTCAGCCAATCAGGCATAAATCTGCCTGCCAGGGTGATTGTCACCTCCGGATGATTTTGCTGAACCAAAGGCCACACCTGATCTAAAAACCATTTTATCCCTTCTTCGTTTGGCATCCAGTTCATCGAGCCGATGTGAAACAGTCCAGGCCATTCAACTTCTTTTTCTATCACCTGAAAATCATCCTGATTGATGCCAAATGGTATATCTACAACAGCTGTTGTTGTCAGGGAACGGAAAAAAGCGGCATCCTTACGGGTAATTGCAGCAATTCCATCGTAAAGCGAAGTTGATCGTGTTTCGTAGCGCCGGAGTGTTGAGGATAAATGTTTCAGATAAAACCGCTTCAATGGATTCCTGCTCACCTGGCTCATTCTCTTCCAGATCAGGTGCTCAATGTTATGCGACCTCAAAACAATCCGTCCCTGGCTGTGCTGCCTGATAACCGGAACGTAAGGTGTCATAAACAAGGTTTCCAGCTGAATAATATCGAAGGTGTTATGGCTCAGAACATCAATTAGTTTGTCGCGAAATGCATCCGAAATAAAACGTTGTACATGATAGGAATTCCGGGTAAAAAGGTTGATGAAAGCATCTAAAGGTTTAATGCTTAAATCGATGTAAACAAACTCGATTGAAGTCTTTTTCCGGAATGACTCCGGCACTTCCTCCGGCTTAACCATAAACTTGTCGGAAACAACCGCCAACACCTTCACATGATGTCCTGCGTCGGCCAGACTGCTGATCAAACTGTTCATGGCCATCGGTCCGCCTTCGTGCGCCGGCCAGGGCGATTTATTGCACAAGAACAATATATTCATCAGAGTTGGACTTTGCTTTGACCCTTTTTAAACAAACGGTTGAAAAACTTCCGCCAACTTTCGGTGTCGAGTAATGATGCATCTGATGTAGCTTTATAGGCCAGGAAAAACCCAACGGGCAACAGCACCATCGACGAAAGCCACACACCGGTCACCATATTCAGGTCGCCAACCTTGGCAGCTTTCTCACCTGTAATGCTCGTGATATGATAAGCCACAAAAAACAAAACGGAAATCACCACCGGCAATCCCAGACCTCCTTTGCGGATAATAGCCCCCATCGGCGCCCCGATAAAAAACAGGATGAGACATGCAAACGACAAGGTAAACTTTTTGTGCCAGACCCATTCATGTTTTCGGATATTCTCGATCTGTGTGTTAAAATCGTTCTTGTTAAACACAATATTATCGCGTGTCGCCTTGGTTGAATTAATGGCCAGATCGGCGATGGCTATCTGTTCGGCACGCAGAAAGTTGTCCAGAACCGGCAACACTATTGTGCTGTCGCGAATGGTTAATGAATCTGCTTCGACAGTATCTTTCTTTATGGCAAATTTCCGTTCATCAGGACGCAGCAGTTCTTTGGTCTCAACAAAATTGCTGTCGAGAGAGCTCAGGTGGTTGTAGCGCCGTATGAAATTCAGGTTATATCGGTCCTTTCGCTCATCGAGTCGGAGTGTCAATGAATCAATATAATAGTTTAACTGCTTAATATTAAGCATGGTATAATGACTTTTAAACAGGTCCTCCTGTGTTCTGGTCAGGTCAAAGTCGCTCAGATCAAATTTAATCCGTTGCTGCTTGAAATGGGTACGCTCAAAAGGTCTGTTGTTTAAATAATTGCGTGTGGAAACAATATCGGTGAAAGAGTAACCATCGAACAGGGTAAAAATAATGCTGTTGTGATCGTGACTCAGCTCCATATAGCCTGATTTTGCCGTGGTAACCTTGATGTTACCCAAACGGTCGGTGTGGTCATAAATCCGCACGTCGTAAATTGTTCTGCCATCATTTTCCTTGTCACCCACACGGATCACATAGTTTTCGATCCCATTATAAAAAATCCCTTCATTGATGTTGAAGGCCAGCTTTTGCTGCCGGACATCATACAAAAGGGATTGAAATTTCAGGTTAGCTACCGGCAACACATTGTTTGAAAAAAAGAAAGCCAGAAAACTGATTCCAATAGAAAGAAAAATCAAAGGTTTCATCACTCTCCACACCGAAATCCCGGCAGATTTCATGGCAACAAGTTCATAATGCTCCCCCAGATTGCCAAAGGTCATCAGCGACGATAGCAAAATTGCTAAAGGCAATGCCATGGGGACAAATGTAGCACTGGCATAAAACAGCAACTGAGCCACAACGTGGATCTCGAGTCCTTTTCCTACCAAATCGTCAATGTATTTCCACAGAAACTGCATCAACAGGATAAACAAGGCAATAAAAAAGGTAAGGACAAAGGGTCCGATGTAAGATTTTATTACAAAAATGTAGATCTTTTTCAACTGATTGTCCTCAATATGCTGTCTGGCTGGCAAAGATACGCAGTTTTACGAATGCTGTAGTCAAAACGTTGATGTTGCCCCGCTTGTTGCATAAAATGCAAATTTCTGTTTCGCAGAAAGATCAACCGCCCTTAGCTATGCCAGATCGCAGAAGTGGAATTGTACAGTGTAGCAGAAAAAAAACTGCTGATCACAATATTTCTGCAACGTTTCCAAAAAATGAACGTCTTTGGTGTTGCAATCAATCCTAATTTTACAGAATTAATAATCCCTTCACATGAAACTGATCGAAGTTAACAACAGGCTCACGCGCAGACAGTTTCTCGATGTTGCCCGCAAACTATATCAGCACCATGACACATGGGTTTGTCCGCCCGATTCAATCATTGAAGGCGTTTTTGATCCGCGAAAAAACAGCTTTTTCACCCATGGTGAAGCCATCCGCTGGATACTGGTTGACAACAACAACCAACTGCTGGGACGTGTTGCCGCATTTATCAACCGGAAAAAAGCCTTTGGATATGCACAACCCACAGGAGGAATGGGTTTTTTCGAATGTGTCGACAATATGGATGCAGCCTTCATGCTTTTTGATGCTTGCAGAAACTGGCTTGAGCCGAAGGGAATGGAAGCCATGGACGGCCCGGTCAATTTTGGAGAAAACGACAATTTCTGGGGATTACTTGTCGATGGCTTTACCCATCCGAGTTTCGGAATGCCTTTCAACCTTCCTTATTACGAAAAGATGTTTTCAAGCTATGGTTTTAAACCTTATTTTGAGCAGGTTACCAACCATTTGTCGCTGTTAAAACCTTTTCCGGAACGATTCTGGAAAATTGCCGACTGGATTCGTCAGAAACCTGGTTATTCCTGGAAACACTTCACTTGGGTTCATGCCGACAAGTTTATCAACGATCTGAAAGAGGTGTATGACGATGCCTGGCAGTTTCACGAGAATTTCAGCCCGCTCGAAGTTGCAACCATCCGCAACGAACTCAGACAGGCAAAGCCTTTCCTGATCGAAGAATTCATCTGGTTTGTTTATCACAACGACGAACCCGTAGCCTTTCTGGTGATGTTGCCAGATATTAACCAACTGCTGAAGCCATTTAACGGCAAGCTGAATTGGATGAATAAAATCCGTTTCAGTTACGCGCTCAAAATGAAGCGGATTAACCGTGCCAGGATAACCATTATGGGCGTGAAACCAAGGTATCAGGGACATGGATTGGAGTCAGGCATTTTCTGGCACATGCAACAGGTGATGCTGAAACCCGAATTCAAACACTATCGGGAGGTTGAGCTTTCGTGGGTGGGCGACTTCAACCCGAAGATGCAGTCAATCCACCAGGCCGTTGGTGCTGACTTTGGCAAAAGACACCGCACATTCCGTAAATTGTTCAATGGGAATCTGGCGGAACCTCAACACCATAAACAGATTAAAAGACCTCATTAGCCATGTGAACCGGCTACATATTATTTTGAAGTACAGAGGATAGTTTTTTATTGATTCTGAATCCATTATCACTTTGTGCAACGCTGTGATTCTCTGTGGAACTTTGTGTAATAGCTATAGCACAGAGAGCCACCAAGATGACACTAAGTTCCACTGAGAAAAATAATTGCGAAGAGTATTGTTTTTATTGATTCTGAATCCATTATCACTTTGTGTCGCTCTGTGATTCTTTGTGCAACTTTGTGGAATAGCACTTGCACGGAGCTCAACCAAGAAGGCTTATGCCCTTCTCATACAATCGGCACTGGCCCTTGCAACAGGCTGAGCCACATGGTAATCTGTTTGAATCTGGTGAACCGCAAATTCAAGTTTCAGGGTATCCATCAATTCTTTAACCGAAATAATTTTGTCAGCACGCCACACATTGCTTCCGGCAAAAGCGTAACCTCTTCTGAAGTTGCCATGCAAAGCCGAAGTCAAGGCAGCCATGATGCAATAAGGGGCAGTTTCGATGTTACAGGTTATGATACAGTCGACCGGGCAGACTTTCGGGTGTCGTTTTCCGGCCTCAACATCCTCAAGAAATGTCGATTTGATAGCCCTTCCGGGCATACCAACCGGACTTTGAATAATTTTAATATCATCCTTGCCCGCATCGAGATAGGCTTGCTTAAAGGCGTCTGAAGCATCACACTCATAAGTAGTTACAAAACGCGTGCCCATTTGCACACCCGATGCGCCCAGTTCAAGTATGGCGGCTATGTCGGCACCGGTGTATATTCCGCCGGCAGCAATAACCGGAATCTGTTTTCCATGGAGGGCAGCAATAATCTGAACAGCTTGTACTACCTCCGGAACAATTTTTTCAAGGGTAAAATCCTCATGATCAATTTGCCCGGGTTTGAATCCCAGGTGTCCTCCGGCTTTCGGACCTTCCACAACAATGGCATCGGGCAGGTAGTTATAATTGTTTAGCCACTTATTGCAGAGTAAGGTAGCTGCTCTGGCTGATGAAACAATGGGCACCAGCCCTGTCCTTCCTCCGGGTTTGAGATACTTTGGCAGATCGAGCGGCAAGCCTGCCCCCGAAAAAATCAGGTCAACATTTTCTTCAATGGCTGTTTGAACCAGATCACTGAAGTTGGTTAGTGCCACCATAATGTTAACACCCAGAACGCCTTTCGACAATGAACGTGCTTTCCTTATTTCATTTCTCAATCCTTCGATGCTGTGCTGCAGGAAGTTCTTTGTTGTACCAAATTCAATCATTCCGATTCCCGCAGCGGAAATCACCCCAACGCCACCTTCATTGGCCACTGCTGCTGCCAGTCCCGACAACGAAACCCCCACACCCATTCCTCCCTGAATGATGGGTACAGCAATGTGATGATGGCCAATATTGAATGCTCTTAACTTCATGATTCTATATAATTACAATATTATTATTCTATAAATGAGATATTTACAAAACAAAGGTACGAACCGTAGTACAGTAAATCGAATAAATGGGATTAAGTGTCCGAAAAGGGCAGTAATGCTGGATTTAGGGATGGAATGTAATTTCTTAGGGACGAGTAGCGAAAAATAATCAAGGCAGAAAGTTACTCAGCACATCCGGTTTTTCAGGAATATTCTTAATTTCCTTTACAGGCTTACAGTGCAGCAGGAGACAATATTTTTCTAAAGAGCGCCACTTTTTCACGCGAAAGGGGGATGCTAAAATCAAGCCCTTCAACTTCAAGGGAAAAAACAGAAGATTTATTTACCAGACGTGAAACCTGACTGGTGTTCACCAAACATCGCCTATGGCTTTTTTTGAGTGTTTCATGACTACTGAGGACTTCCTCTGCCGACCGCAATGTTTTCCTAAGAATCTGTCGTTTTACAGCAGCGCCTTCACGGTAAAATATTTCAATATAATTGCTCGCTGACTGGATCAGGATGAGGTTTTTCAATTCTTTTGTAAAAACATCCCTGCCATTGTCCGATAAAATGCTGATGGTTTGATCTGTATTGGAAATTTCTTTCGTGCTTTCTTCATGAAACCATTGACGCCCTGAATCGATGGCTTTTACGAATTTGGCTTTTAACGAATGGTTGTAATTCAACAGGTTGAATAAAATGAGGGGCAATAGCGAAAGTGCTCCTGAGCGAAACAAGGTCAGGGTTTGCATGCTTTTTACATCAAAAATAAAGGCAGTCAGGGCAAATCCACCTATTAGTGCAGCAAAAATACCTGCATTCCAGATCAGCTCTTTTCGTATTGTCCACTTGTCTGAATCGAACAAAGCAGGCAACAATCCGGGAAAAATCAAGGTACTGAAAAACAATACCGCTGCACTAACCAATCCCATGGCGAGCACAAAATAACCATCCTTAACCGAGGTCATGAAATTGATGCCGAAAGGCTGGAAATACAGCAGTAGCAACATAAACCCCATGCTCACCAGCGTAATTGTACGCAGGTTGTGCTTGAAATTATTGTTGAAATGATAAGGCTGATTCAGGTTTTCGAACATCCGCTACCGTAAAATTTTCTGTAAAGATACACCAAAATCAAAGGTAGGATTAAACTGTTTCGCATGCAGTTTATACACAACCAGTTATAATTACATGGATAACTCGAAGATAGGTCAGTGCTATTGCTCTATGTAACAATATTCTTAAAAGAAAAACATCAACTGCCACATTAAATCAGAAACAGTTTCATGAGCTTAAATACAAATGGAAAATAACCCTCTTCATTAGAATTACTCAGCATTTCTTCGTTGAGTTTCTATTGAAGCCTTGATTGGTAATAAGCTAAATATCAATGCGGAGGTAGAAAAAGAGTCAAACAAAGAACCAAAATCAGTTAATGAAAACTTAACGCTTTTTTTTCAAAATAATTTGCATTACGTAAACAATATATTGTATGTTTGTAGTGCTCAACAGAACAAGTGGATGCTGAAAAACTAATAGTGTTGACAAGTCACTATCTTGAAGTTTCTCAATCTAAAGACAAAAAATCACGATGATTATATTTTAATCGCAAATTATTAAACACTTAAAAAAATTTAATTATGAAAAAATCAATAATTGTTTTATTTGGAATCCTTGTATTATTAGGTTCAAACAGTTTATTTAGTCAAGGATTAGGGTCTGCCTATTTTCAGGTACAAACCTATGTTAATGCAGCGCCTTCTGATTATACCTACGGGTATGTAAATGTCATGAATACCGATGTTTCATGGTACAATAACAATCAACAATTCTATATGTCTTATAATTTTGACAACCCATTTGCCATTAATTCTGTGGGTACAAATCAATTCACAGGCACTATTAATGTAAGGGTTGATTTTTGGAAGATAAGACATGATGGCAATCATATTCACTGGGTAGGTTATGGTTCGGTTTACGGGTATTTTAATCAAACAAATCCTGCTGTAGTAAATATTAACTCTTATCAAATAGCAAACGATAACTAACCTCTAAGTTAGATTAATCATTGTGATTTATATGAAGGAGGCTCCGTACAAGAGCCTTCTTTTTTCATATAAGCACTTCATTCATTATCTTGCTAATTATGCTCTGAAAAATATAATCAAAAACCTGAAAGAGAGTTTCTTTTAAATAGAATTAGATGTAGAAAAAACACTAAAAAGAAATCATAATCTCAATTTTTTTTAACTCATTGACTATTGGCGATAAAAAATCACCTATATTTGCCGTTGTGATCTATTTATGTTAAATTAATCAACACTTAATGCTATGAAAAAAACTTTACTTCTTATTTGCCTGATCAGTATAGGCATTTCGGGCTTTGCTCAGAAAGCAAAATCTGACCTGAAGCTCCATCCATTGCAAAACAAAAGCCACTTGATCGACCAAAGTTTGGAAACAAAGGCTTCTGTTAAACCCGTTATTGCAGAGGTTCCACCTGCTGACAACAATCTCAAAAATACAAATGTCGTAACACAAATTCCTATCGGAACATCCGGTAACGCTTTTGGCTTTTTTGTTGATAGCCGCACTGCAAGTTTGTGGGCTGACAACAACTTAAACACTGTAGCCTTTACCCACAGGTTAACCACCCCAAGTTCAAGTTACATAGGTTACGATGTTTCTACTGATGGAGGGTTAACCTGGTCATTGGACAATGTTAATTATGATCCTACCAGTGCAAGCCCCGCCAGATACCCAATGGGCGGCATTTATAATCCTGTCGGAAACACTGACCCCAATAATGCATACCACACTTATGTTGCTCCATTATTGGATGGCAGCCACGGAACCTCAGGTTCATGGGGAGGGATTGGATGGGGCGCAAAAGCCTTTGCCCCTGGAGCCACAGCCGCTCAAAGCACCATTTCGACTACTTCTGGTCAAAAATGGTTTTTACCCAGTGCATTCACTATTACCCAACAGGGAACAGCCTGGTTTGTTGATGAAGAGGTGAATTGGGATGGCACAACCTCAGTATATACCGGATTTATTACGATTGCCAAAGGAGCTTTCGATGAAGCCACCGAAAATTTTGAATATGAATATGAAAAATACCCCTTGAACGTACATCCCGATGATGGCATCAATGACATTGAAATCGCTTTTGCACCAGATGGACAAACCGGATATATTTCTGTTCTTTCAAACCTGGCAGTAACACTTCCTCAATCTTCATATCACCCGATTTTCATGAAAACAACTGATGGTGGCGCAACCTGGTCTGATCCTATCGAAGTACAACTAGGAGGTGCAAATGGACTCGAAGCTGTTAAGAACTTCATTACGGATGAAGATTTGCTTGAGTTTTATGGTGATCCCGTTCCTGACCGTAATGACATTCCTTATTATATAGGATACAATCATGACCTGTCTGTTGATGCCTGGGGCAATCCTCACATCATTGGAGCCGTGATCCTGGCAAATCTGGAAGAAGCAGGAATTTATCCTTATGAAGGATTAATGGCCAACTTCCACATTTGGTCTCCTGATGGTGGACTAACCTGGAAGGCATTTAATTTAGGCAATCAGGTGCAGTGGGAAGGTGCTTTCACTGTTGGAAGCAACACGGTTTCGCATCATAACAGGCCACAGGTTGGTACAACTATGGATGGCAAGCTATTGTTCTTCTCCTGGCTCGATTCAGATGTTGATGAAGCTGCAGACAACACAAGGCCCAATATTTATTTCCGTGATTTTATTCCTTACGAAGGTGCCGAAGGAACTCATGGTGCTGAAATCGTCAATGTTACCCTTTTCTCTGCTGCTATGTGGACTGCTAACTGGGGAACCATGTCACATTATGTCTTCTCAAAAGACATAGGCAGTAATTCAATTGAATGTACTATTCCTTACGTATATATGAAACTTACTAGTGGAGATCCCATTCTTCCCGTTCAGTTTTATTACATTCCTGATTTTAAAAGGACTTATGTAATGAGTAATATTGATGAAGGTGTCAGCAACATTACATCCGTAAGTCAGAACTACCCTAACCCATTCAGCAACCAATCCTTAATTCAGGTTAACCTGAGCAAAGGAAATCAGGTAAGTTTGGAAATTTATAACATTACCGGTCAGAAAGTGGCTGTCAACAACATGGGATATCGCAATGCCGGTAACCACACACTCACCATTGATGGATCAACACTGCCTTCAGGCATTTATTTCTATACCCTGCAAGCCGGCAACGAAAAAATCACACGTAAGATGAGTATCCGCTAAGTCTCATTTTTTCGTTTCATCAAAGAGCTATTTCAAAAGTATGAGATAGCTCTTTGTTTTTTGTTCCGTTTTCTTAGGATGAATTATGTGTTATAGGCTTTCTTTTGACATTTTGTACCGGTGCTTAAATCCAATTTGTTTACTTTTGCACAAGTTCAAATGAGCTCCCATTTGGAAAAGTTAACTATCTTTGTTGAAATATTATTAATCTTAAATCATTATGTCATGAAGAAAACTTTATTCTTAGCACTTTCTTTATCCTTTTGCTTTAGCATATTTGGCCAAAGCGGATATAAGAAACTACATCACCCGAGCATGAATATGTCGGTAAGTGCCAGTCCAATCAATTACAACGAACCTGTTGTTGAGGAAATGGACTTTAAACCACAACCCAACATAGTTCAGACATTCACAAACAGAAGCGTTAACGGAATCGTAGAATCAATCGTTATGACCACACAATACGATTTGCAAACCAATGCAAGTTTAGGAAGTCGTCTGATTACATGGCCAGACGGAACCGTTGCTGCTACTGCAACTATGGGATTAACCGGTTCACCAAGTTTTGCCGACCGTGGCACAGGGTATAATTATTATTCCGGAACAGCTTGGGGAGCAAACCCTACCGCACGCGTTGAGCCCTTCAGATCGGGTTGGCCAAGTATCGCTCCCCTTGGAGAAAATGGAGAAATATTGGTTTCACATGGAGGCACTCCTTTTGGTATTCATAAATATTTCAGAACAACAAAAGGTAATGGTAATTGGTCAGATTTTGAAATGATCACCAATCCAACTGACAGAGACCTAACCTGGCCTCGCATCGCGACCTCTGGTGAAGAAAACAATTATGTACATCTTGTTGCCGCTTTCCAGGACGCCAATAATACCCTCCTTAACGAAGTTTACTATAACCGTTCGTTTGATGGAGGAACAAATTGGGAAGGCTATTCATTTCCTCCAGAAGTGAATATGGCATTCTACAACAACAATATTGCAGCTGATGATTATACTGTTGCTTCGAATGGAGATGTAGTTGCTATACTATTTGCAAGCAGCTGGTATGACCTGTTCTTTATCAAATCTGTTGATAACGGAGAAACCTGGGAAAAAACTGTAATTTGGGAACACCCTTATCCCACAATTGATTTTAACACCTTTACATTAACAGTTGATACTTTGTGGACTGTCGACAATTCAGCAAATATTGCTGTTGACAATAATGGCAAGGTACATGTTGTTTGGGGTACAACCAGAGTATTGGTTCCTGAGGTCACAAGCCCTCCGGGAGGTTACAATTACTTTCCATATACTGATGGAATTGGATATTGGAATGAAAGCATGGGCCAGATCCCAACTAATCCGGAGAACTTTCATCGGACAATGGATCCAACCTATCTTGAATCTTTGAATATGGGTATTGTAGTTGGTTGGGCACCTGATATTAATGGCAATGACACACTAGATGTTGATGGTCAGATTTTTGCATATCGCACTTTGGGTTTATCAACGGTTCCTGCGATTGCCATTGATGAAAATGGAACAATTGCCATTGTTTACTCAACTCTTGATGAATCAAGAAAAACTCCAGATGATGATGAATACCATTTCAAAAGTGCATTTGCAACTTACAAAGATGGAATATTTGGATCATGGTATTATGCCTACGAAAATATTACCAGCAGCTTGTTCCACCTTTTTGACGAAATTTACTATACAACCATGTCAACAAAGGGGTATGACGGCACATTCTATGTAATGTATCAGGCGGATAATAAAGTTGGAATTGCCCTTGATGATGATCATGAATACCAGAACAATAACCTCTGGGTGACGAAGCTTACACCAGTCGTGGTTAGTGTTAATGCAAATATTAACCCTGTTACAAGTATTTCATCAGCTTACCCAAATCCAGCTAACAACGTTGTGAGTTTTGATTTGAATCTAAGTAAATCCGTGAATCAGGCAGTTGTTAATGTTTATAGCCTCACCGGTCAGTTAATTCAGTCACAGACAATAACTTCGTTAAACACAGGAATGAACAAAGCAGCAATAGATGTTAATCACCTTAGCCAGGGTGTTTATTTCTGCACTTTCTCGTTTGACGGTTTTAAACAAACCAAAAAATTTGTTGTGAAATAAGCTTTTTATAACTTTTCGCTAAAAGAGGCTGTCTCAAAAGGACAGCCTCTTTTTCTTTTTATTAATATCAAAGCGTTTATAAAAGAAACTGGACTGAAATCCATAATAAATGACAATAAGGAGAATACGGATCTTCGATTGAGTCTGAACCATCCACTAAAGTATAGAAAAAGGTTTATGAATTGCTAAGTCGCACTTTTCTAGCAGACTATGCGCAAATAAAACAAAAAAGACTGCCCATTTAAGGCAGCCTTTTCTAAATGTGACATGACAAATTAAAAACTACATATTACAGGCAACCTGTGACAGAATAACTACTAATTGAAATATTAGCAGGGTGATCGTAGTCAAAAGTACCAAAAGCATAGTTGATACCTTGATAATAGCAACCATAACTTAGATAGACAACTTTCGCATATACTGCTCCAGAATACGATCCGTGACCATCATAAGTGAAATTATACTCACCGTTTCCATAGATAACCATTTGCTGTGTTGTTAATCCGCTACCATAAACAATAATCTTAGCGTTAGAAAAGACTGAAGGTAAGTTTTGCACATCAACATAAACTTTAAAAGAATCAGGCTTTAAGAGATTAGTATGCGATACATTTCCATTTGAAGCGTGGTGGCTACTTGTCAAAACGAACAAAGCAATCACCATAAGAATTTTAGTTACTGAGTTTTTCATGATTTTAATTTTTAAATTTTTAATTAAGAAAATAATTATTGCCACATTCTATGTAAAAGTAAAACAAATAGTAAATCATCTCGACAAATATTTTGAAAAAAAAAAGCCGCCCGGGAAGGCGGCCCAATTATGAAAAACAAACAAAACAAGTATCTTAACGCCATCTATAACTCAAAACATGTGCCAAACTTGTATCCATTTCTTTTTCTGATGTTTACAAAATATAGGGCAGAAGCAAGTATTCCCAATTAGGGAAAATAAATCTCTGATTAGGAAAGACAATGGATTAAAAATTGTAACAATAACCTAAAACATGTTTAACATATTGATAATATGTATTTTATAATAATTTTCTACATGAAACCCAACTAATAATAAAAACAAAACTTCTCCGAATTTTTTCCCAGAATTAGACTTCCCCCTGACATATCACAACAACAACGATTTATTGTATCAATATAAGCAGAATGATCTGAAAAAGCAACCGGGATATGAAAACCGGAGCCGGGTAGCTCTGTCTACATCCAATTACCAATGGCACAAACCCATACAACAACAATTCTTCAACCACCAATTTTTCATATTTTTGCAAAAAAAAGACATGTCAAAACGCTATATTGTCAATATTTTCTTCCTGTTTTTTTCCTTGTCTCTGTGGAGTCAGCAGACGATTATCCCCATACAAAAACTACAGGAACAGCTGTCGTTTCTGGCTTCTGATTCATTGAAAGGCAGGTTTCCGGGCACAGCCGAAGATGTGGTTGCCTCAGCATATATCAGGGATCATTTCAGAAAACTCGGTTTAACACTTCCTTTTGATGAGGGCTTTCAATATTTCAATGTGGTTACTTCTGTTGAAGCTACTGCTGGCAACAGCCTGTCCATTGCCGGAGTAGAGGGTAGCTATGGAAAAGATTTCACGCTCTATGCCTTCAGCAGCAATGAGTCGTTTGAGGGCGAAGTTGTGTTTGCCGGTTTTGGAATACGCGCCCAAACGGACGAATTGCAATGGGACGATTATGCAAACCTGAATGTGGAGGGCAAATGGGTACTTGTGCTCAAAGGCGATCCGGAACCAACAAATAACGACAGCAAATTCATTCCGTTTTCCGACACCAGGAGTAAGGCACTTTTTGCGAAAGACAAAGGCGCCAGGGGACTGCTTATCATTGGTGGAAAGGCGAATTCAGCTTCTGATGAGCTAACACCACTCTTGTTCGAACGTTCGGTGGTGAGTGCCGGGATACCGGTAATCGACCTGAAAAAAGCCTGGGCAGGCTCCTTGTTGTTTCAGCAAAACATCAGCGTCGACAGCATCGAATCCTTGATCATCAGCACCAGGAAAACACCCGAAACAGCTATCATTCCAATCGTTGCAGCAAAAACCGAACTAAAGCTAAATCAGGTTACAACCCGAAACATCATTGGGATTATCGAAGGAAACGATCCCTCACTAAAAGGGCAATACCTGGTGGTTGGGGCTCATTATGATCACCTTGGTTTCGGCGGAGCTGGTTCAGGGTCAAGGGTTCCCGACACCCTTGCGCCACATTACGGAGCCGACGACAATGGTTCAGGAGTGGTTGGGGTGATGACTCTGGCTGAATTGCTTTCACAGCAAAAAGATCAGCTCAGGCGCAGTGTTGTTTTTGTGGCTTTTGGTGCCGAAGAAATGGGGCTTCTTGGTTCGAGGTTTTTTGTTGACAATATGCCCGTTACAAAAGACAGCGTAGTGGCCATGATCAATTTTGATATGATAGGCCGGCTCAACGAATCAAAATCCATATCGGTGAGCGGCACCGGAACAGCCGTTGAAACAGAATCGCTGCTGACCGAAACCGGCAAAAACCATGATATCAGGATGTCGTATTCACCTGAAGGCTTCGGAGCATCGGATCACGCCAACTTCTACGCCAGAAATATCCCGGTGATGTTTTTTTCGACCGGGGCACATGCTGATTACCATACTCCGCTTGACACCTGGGACAGGATAAACTATTCCGGAATGGCCGAAGTGATTCTGCTGGTTAAGGATGTAGCCGTTGAACTCATTAACCGTAATCAGCCTCTGAGTTTTCAGGAAGCCGGGCCCAAAGAAAGAACGGGTGGACGAAGAGGCTTTAAAGTTACCCTGGGAATTATGCCCGATTTTACAAGCACCGGCACCAATGGACTTGGTGTTGGAGGTGTTACCAAAGGCGGGCCTGCAGACAGGGCCGGAATGCTCAAAGACGACCTGATTGTTGCGATCGAAGGTATGCCGGTTGGAACGATTTACGATTACATGAACAGGTTGAAACAGTTGAAACCCGGTCAGCGTGTCAATGTGGATGTGGTGCGCAAACAGGAGAGAATAGCCCTGATTGCTGATCTATAGTAAATGTTCTAAAATTCTTCTGATGATCGA
>DITE01000066.1 GCA_002422725.1 Bacteroidales bacterium UBA6192 | reverse complement strand
ATTCAATAAAGCAATAATTTATGAAACAATACAATATACTGGTTGTTGATGATATTGCAAAGAATATTCAGATTCTGGGTTCAATTTTATCTGCGGATCATTACAGGGTAGCCTATGCAACAAACGGCAATGATGCTCTGAAACTTGTCGGGCTGAATAGCTTCGACTGCATCCTGCTCGATGTGATGATGCCCGGGATGGATGGGTTTGAGGTGTGCAGCCAGCTTAAACAAAATCCAAGGACTGCTGAGATACCTGTGATATTTCTAACGGCAAAAAATGATCAGGAAAGTGTGTTAAAGGGATTTCAGCTCGGTGCACAGGATTATGTAACCAAACCTTTTAGCTCACCAGAATTGATTATACGGGTTAAAACACATATCGAACTGATGGAGCGAAAAAAGGAATTGGTTGACCTGAACCTGCACCTGGAAGACAAAGTCCATCAGCGAACCATTGAACTCGAAAAAGCAAATCGTCAGTTGGCCAATCTCGAAAATGCTAAAGGTGAGTTTTTAAATATAATCAGTCACGAATTGCGCACCCCACTCAATGGCATCACCGGACTGACAAGCTTATTGGATCAAACTTTGCTCGATCAGGAGCAACAGGAGTATATCACATTTCTCAAACAAGCATCAAGCAGACTGGTTCGTTTTAGTGATATTGCCTTGCTGATCACCTCTTTGCAAGCAAAAAACAGTCGATTCGAGCTATTGCCATCATCCATTGCCGTGTTATTCGAAATGGCAATGGATACAATAGAACACCTTTTAACTGAAAAAAATATACAGATTGAATCTCATATCGGTAATCCTGGCTTAACTGTGTTGTGTGATGCCGACCTGATACGAAAATGCATTGAGCTTATTGTTGAAAATGCTATTTCCAATTTGGGGGTAAACGGGAAAGTGTGGCTTGAAGCGATTAATGAAGGGGGTAAGACCCATATTTCAGTCAGGGATAACGGACCGGGTTTTCCGGACGACCTGCTTTTCAATGTGAAAAATGATCTTGCGGCTGGAGGGCTGACAACCTATGAAAGCTTGGGGCTGTCGCTGGCTGCTGTAAAACTGATTATGAAGATTCATAGTGGTCAGATTGTTGTTGGTAATAATGTTCCATTGGGTGGAGCGTTTGTTACATTAAGCTTTGAGCAAAGCAATTGATTATAAGCACTATAAATTAGCAAGTCTTGACAATTATCATCTCATCGCTTAATATATGTAGTCATACCAATATGTTTTTTATAATTTTGGCATAAATTAATAACTGAATCATGAAATTATTAGAAGGAAAAGTAGCCCTGATAACGGGCGGTGCCAGGGGAATTGGTAGGGCTCTGGCTTTGCGATTTGCTGCCGAAGGAGCATCAGTTGCCATATCCGATATCCGGTACGATGATACGATGCAAACAACTGAGTCTGATATACAAGCTCTTGGCGTGAAAGCAAAGGGATATGCATCCAATGCTGCTTCCCTGGACGACAGCGAAAAACTGGCTGATGATGTGTTGAAAGACTTTGGACGGATTGATATATTGGTAAACAATGCCGGAATTACCCGGGATAATCTGTTGCTCCGCATGACTGAGCAGGATTGGGATGCTGTGATGGCGGTTAACCTAAAATCGGTTTTCAACCTCACAAAGGCTGTTCAGAAAATCATGATCAAGCAACGGGTGGGATCAATCATCAATATGAGTTCGGTTGTTGGTGTAAATGGAAATGCAGGCCAGTCGAACTACTCTGCTTCTAAAGCAGGAATGATCGGTTTTACAAAATCCATTGCACAGGAACTTGGGAGTCGTAATATAAGATGTAATGCCATTGCGCCCGGTTTCATCGAAACAGAAATGACCCACAAACTATCCGATGAAGTTCGCCAGCAATGGGTAAGTACTATTCCTTTGCGTAGAAGCGGTAAACCCGATGATGTTGCAGATGTTGCTGTTTTCCTGGCAAGTGAATTATCCGCTTACGTTACCGGTCAGGTAATTAGTGTGTGTGGTGGAATGAGCATGTAA
This sequence comes from Bacteroidales bacterium UBA6192, assembly GCA_002422725.1. Classification (GTDB taxonomy): domain Bacteria; phylum Bacteroidota; class Bacteroidia; order Bacteroidales; family F082; genus UBA6192. The sequence continues at coordinate 2,634 of DITE01000066.1, read as the reverse complement.
TCTGCCAAATCACATTTTCATCGTTTATTATAAATGAGGTCATAAACCTCGGTTAATATATTCATAATCAGTGCAACTTATTACCGAATATCCGGTGTGGATGCTCAGCCTCAATGTGCTGGCAGGCTTGTTGTATGCCTGGTTCAGTTATCTGGCTTTTCCTCAGTTGATATTCGGTAAACGCCTGACGTATCTGCTTTTTTTGTTTCGCTTTCTGGTGATCACCCTCATATCGTTTCTGTTGCTTAATCCATTTGTGCTTGCATTAAAGAAGGAAACAGAAAAACCAATTGTTATTATTGCCCACGATAATTCGTCATCGCTTTTGTTCAACAATGATTCTGTATATTACCGTACTGATTATTTGGATAAGATAGATCAGCTCAAAAGCGAACTGAAGCAGAAGTTTCAGGTTAACTTCTATACATTCGGTGAGCAGCTTAATCATGAAGGTAAAATAAATTTTAGTGATCAGCTTACTGATTTTACGCCTGTTTTCGGGCAGCTTACCGAGAACCATAAACGGAAAAATGTTGCTGTCATGCTCCTCTTCTCCGATGGATTGTATAATACCGGTGTAAATCCTGCTTTCGCCATTGATGGCGTAAGCTTTCCTGTTTATACAATCGGGATTGGCGATACTGTCATAAGACCAGATGTATTCATATTTGATGTGCGATACAATAAAAAGGTGCTCAACCAATCTGATTTTCCTGTTGAGGTAACTGTAAATGCCACGAAATCATCCGGGAACACTGTAAATGTAAATCTGTTCATGGACGATCAGTTGGTGGGGAAACAAAGTCTGGCTATCAACGCCGAAAGGTTTTCTTCAAGCCTGCGTTTCCTTATAAAGAACGCACCGGAGGGTTTGCATAAACTTAAAGTGGAGGTAGGTGGCCTTACCGACGAATCCATCAAATCCAATAACGACAGGATGTTTTATGTTGATGTGATAAAAAAAATGCAACGCGTGCTTATTCTGGCTGCCTCCCCTCATCCTGACCTTGGTGCCTTTGCATCTGCTTATAAGGGGCTGTTTGAAACGGAGATAATTTTTGAGCGCGACAAACCACTTGCTGATTATAAGCCTGATTTATTGATCTTACATCAGCTGCCTTCAACATCTCCCTTATCGGTTATGGCAGGCGAATTGCTGGCTGATATGCCTGGCCTTCCTGTATGCTTTATTTCTGGCCCGCAAACTAACTTAAACTTATTTAACACTTTACAATCCAATCTAAAAGTGGTTTCTCCACAACAACTGCAACAAATTGATGCTGCACCGCTCTTTGAACAATCATTTGGATTATTCACACTGGAGAATGATTTGGTTGAACGGATCAATAAATTTCCTCCTTTGACAACTACTTTTGCCGAATATCAGCAATCTTCGTCTTTGGTCAGATTATTTAATCAACGTATCAGAGGAGTCGTTACCTCAGCTCCACTCATTGCATTTGGCATTCAGGATAAACGAAAGCAGGCTTTTATTGCCGGAACAGGAATCTGGAGGTGGCGTCAGCACGACTTTCTCGTGAATGGTTCACATCAGGCAATTCATACCTTGCTGGTCAAAATTGCCAATTATTTAATGGTGGTTGCTGATGAAAGACCATTGAGGGTTTACACGGCCAATGAATTTCTTATCTATGAGCAAATTCAGATTGAAGCAGAATTGTACAACGAAAGTATGGAACTGGTCAATGAACCCGAATTAAACCTTTTGATAACAAATCAAGCAGATGATACCGACTATGAGTTTGTTTTTAGTCGTGTTTCGAATACATACCGCCTGAACATCGGCCGGCTACCCGAAGGGGTTTACAATTATCAGGCCAACGCCACCATTGATAGCCAGCTCAGAAAAGCTAAGGGAAGTTTCAGGGTTTTGGAAGGATCAGCCGAAGGTAGTGCTACTACTGCTGATCATGGTTTGCTGAATCTGATCGCAGAAAAAACAAACGGAAAATTAATGAACCCTGATGATCTGTCTGAATTGGCGGATAATCTGCTAAATAATCCTGATTTTAAACCAGTGGTTAAATACAGCAAGGCTTTTGAACCACTAATTGGTTTTTATTGGATATTGATGATCATTCTGGCTTTTCTGGCTGTTGAATGGATTTTGCGAAAACTGAATGGTTCGTATTGAATGGTAGTACTTCAACCTATGTAATAATTATCATAAAGCCTGATTTGCCTGACTTTCCAGTTTTTTTGTTATATTTTGGTATCGCCTAAATACAAGAAGTTGAAACCCAACATATAAAACAAGTGTGAACTTGAAATTCATTGTGATGTAAAATATTGCCGAAGCACGGATTTAAGATTTGAGGATTCATCGATTTTAAAGATTGGTATGGAGACAGGATCTTGTGCAGTTATTTAAGAGTAATGAACTTGTATCAAATTATAGAGGTACGCCAGTATTGCATACGGATGTGTTTTCACTGTTAGGCAAAGCACACTTACCGCTAACAAATCTCTATTAAAAGCAGCTTACTTTTTGAAACCCGACATATCAACTACGGATAAAAGGCATTTTCCGTCATCGTCAATAACTATACCTTCCAAATATGCATGACACAAAGTCTTATTGTCATATCCAAGCACTACTTCGCATGATTCTTT
>DITE01000103.1:39363-40572 GCA_002422725.1 Bacteroidales bacterium UBA6192 | reverse complement strand
CACTGTTGTCCGGTAAAAATACAAAAATCACGGTTTGATTTTGTAACACAATGATAATCAAACACAATAATTTATATTTTCTTGGATTTTAAAAGTAAGCCCCTTTTTAAAACAGAGCCAATTGTTCATTATTTATGAAAGCCCTCTGCCAGTCTTTCTCAGGATTCTCCAGAAAACTGATCAGATGGATGTAGTTAAACAGATGAATCTTGCAAAAGCCAACCAGATTTGAGAATGCCCAGCTTCGTTTGAGACTTTTTTGCACAACTGTCATCAAAAGATTCGCAATTAAAGCGCAATATATCTGAATCTTAATTGCATTCTCGTTGTCTCCAACAAAGTATTTTAGTGGAAAATTCTGCTTTAATTGCTTGAAAAGCAACTCTATTTGCCAACGAAGTTTGTAAATGGCAGCAACCAAATCAGCCCGCATTTCAAACAAGTTCGTCAGAAATTCAAATTCTCGTTTGAGTATCCTGTCATAGAACCGTATTTTCCTTAGCTTAAGCTTGTTTTGACCGTTATCATCCTTAACAGTGATAGTTATGATTTCATCTTCCCTTACCCCTGAATGGATATCTTCGTCAATGGATTGTTTTTCAACAGATTCAAAAACAGCATTATCTTTCAAGCGGGTTACGAACCCAGTCTGGTGATTACAAAACTTCTGGAATGCTTTGTAATCGTTGTAACCTTTGTCAAACACGTAGATTGTATTGGAATCCGGCTTTAGTTTGTCAAGTAAAACATGGTCGTGGGTAGTAGCAGGGGTGAACCATACCATCTTTGGAACTGCTTCGTCAACATTCATCACTGTATGTACTTTAATCCCTCCTTTTCTTTTGCCGTTTTGCGGTTTTCGGCCAACACATTTCAATATATCCTGAAACAAGCTTATTGTAGAGCTATCAAATATCTCTATCTGCTTCTTAATTACATCTTTAATCCGGCTGTCCGAGATAAAATGACCATAATTGAACAGCAATTGGTTGTAGATAAACCCAAAAACATCTGATGAGCGTTGTTGATTTGCATCACTTAGTGTGCTCCGACGAGGGATATGTTCTAACTGAAAATGCTTGGTTTTTCCTGACAATCCAAGCATTGCACCAGACACCTCGCGTAACGAACTACACTTGGCAAAAGCACAAAACAACATACTAATCAAGTGATCTTTTGTTTTGAACTTCTTTACATACCGGTCAGAAT
>DITE01000103.1:0-39317 GCA_002422725.1 Bacteroidales bacterium UBA6192 | reverse complement strand
TTCTTTTTTACCGGACAACAGTGAAAGAAAATGAAAGAAATCCTGAAATTCCTTGAATTGCTATCAGGCAACAACAACAGAGAATGGTTTGAAGCAAATAAACCAATGTATCAGAGCGCTAAATCACTTTACGAAACACTGATTACCAATACAATAACCGGCATCGGAGCCTTTGATAGTTCAATCGGGCATCCTCTGGCCAAAGATTGTTTGTTCAGAATATTTCGCGATGTTCGCTTTTCAAAAGACAAAGCTCCGTATAAAACCAACTTCGGGGCATTCATCGCTAGCGGAGGACGCAAAAGCCCGAAATCAGGTTATTATATTCACATTGAGCCCGGAAAATCATTCATTGGCGGGGGTATTTATATGCCTCAGCCCGATGTACTGAAGAAGTTAAGGCAGGAAGTTTATTTCAATGCACCTGAGCTTCGCGCCATCTTGTCAGAGAAAAAATTCAAAAGTACTTTTGGCGCACTTGGGGATTGGGATAAGCTGAAACGACCTCCTAAAGATTTCCCTGCAGACTTCGAACATATTGATCTGCTTATGTACAAAAGTTATGCAGTAGGTCACAACCTGAAAGATGAAGAAATATTAGAGGACAGTTTTCCTGAGAAAATTCTGGAAGTCTGCAAAACCATGAAACCTTTGAATGATTTTCTTAACCGTGCTGCAGAGGCGTAAATCCTTTGATAACAAGGATTTTAATATTCGGAAAACTTCTGACTTGTATGAAAATAAAAAAACAGCCAGGAGTTACTTATGCTCCGTGCTGTTTTGAGATTCTTGCTTAGCTTAATGTGTGTTAAAGATACAATCAAATGGCATGAATTGTTTTACAGCCAATGAATTTTAAGCTAAATTTAATCTGAGCCATTTTAAAAGTACATTTTTCATCACAACAATGAATGTTTAAGTTTGTAAAATTAAAAAACTCCTGATGCCAGATAAGATCATCCCAACACGAGGTCCTAAGAATCCGATAGTCAGAGGTTTACTCATTATCGGGGGATCTGTTTCAATCCTTTTAGGTGTTTTAGGAATATTTCTTCCCCTGTTGCCTACTACACCGTTTCTTTTGCTTGCATCCTGGTGTTTTGTAAGATCATCAGACAAACTTCATAATAAGCTGATGAACAATAAATATTTAGGCCCATTCATCAGGAACTACAAGGAGAAAAAAGGAATCACTTTGAGAAATAAAGTTTATAGCCTGACATTTTTGTATGTAACATTAACCACCTCCTTTATCTTTTCGCCTTCCAATTGGTGGATATGGCTGATGCTTATGTCAATCGGCATAGGAGTAACCTGGCACATTTCCCGTTTTAAAACACTTAAATAGCGGGCTGAAGGTGTCTCAATCTGATCGATATTAGTTACTAAAATAAAAAACCTGCTCTCATTGAAAGCAGGTTTTTCATTTCTTCATTGACAAGCCAAACTAAATCAATCCGCGGCGTTTCAGCAATGGAGTAATATCTGGTTCTGCCCCTCTGAATTTCTTATAGAGTTCCATAGGGTCTTCAGTTCCACCGCGCTCAAGAATATTCTCTCTGAACGAAGTTGCGGTTGCCTGATCAAACAGCCCATTCTCCCTGAAAGCTTCAAATGCATCCGCATCGAGAATACCAGCCCAAATATAGCTATAGTAACCCGATGAGTAGCCTCCGCTGAAAATATGATTAAAGTAAGTACTGCGGTAACGTGCAGTAATTTCAGGCATCAGGCCGATGGAAGCAAGCGTGGCTTTTTCAAAATCGTTGACATCCTTCAAATTAAAACTGGACATATTGTGGTAACCCATGTCGAGGAAGGAAGCAGCAAGATACTCAACCGTTGCAAATCCCTGATCAAAATAAGCACTGTTCTGCAATTTATCAATCAGATCCTGAGGGATAACTTCTCCGGTTTCATAATGCTTTGCATACAATTTCAGTACTTCAGGCTCCGAAGCCCAGTTTTCCATAATTTGCGATGGCAATTCCACAAAATCCCTTGATACTGAAGTTCCTGAAAGTCTGTAATAAACAGAATTTGAAAGTAATCCATGCAATGCATGTCCGAACTCATGGAAGAAAGTGCTGGTTTCATCAAATGTTAATAATGAAGGTTGCGATGCTGTAGGCTTTGTAAAATTGCAGACAATGGTAATCACAGGTTTTACCATGTTGCCATCTTTCACATATTGTTTGCGGTAGCTGCTCATCCATGCTCCGCCACGTTTACTTTCGCGCGGATGGAAATCCATATAAAGCACACCGATATGATCTCCATTGGCTTCCTTAACTTCATATGCAGTGGCTTCCGGGTGGTAAACCGGAATGTCTTTGATTTCAGTAAAGGTAATGCCGAATAGATTATTGCAAACAGTAAAAACTCCCTGCTTAACATTTTCAAGCGAAAAGTAAGGCTTTAGCACTTCATCATTGAGGTCATATTTTTCTTTCCGGAGTTTTTCAGCATAATAACGCCAGTCCCATGGCTCAAGTTTAAATTTGCCACCTTCACGTGCAATAATATCCTGAAGATCTTTGGCTTCGCTTTTGGCACGTTTTAAAGCGGGAGTCCATAATTTCTGGAGAAAATCAATAACCTGAGTGGCATCCTTTGCCATGTTTTCTTCGAGAATAAAGGCTGCATGAGTTTCATAACCCAGCATATTGGCACGTTCCAGACGAAGTGCCACGATTTTGGAAATGATTTCTTTGTTATCCTTTTCGTTGTTGTTGTTTCCGCGATTAATATAAGCATTGTATATTTTTTCGCGCAGTTCACGGTTTGCTGAATATTGCAGAAATGGCATTATACTTGAATTGTGAAGGGTATAAACCCACTTGCCTTCCATTCCTGCCGATTTTGCGGTTTCAGCACCAAGGTCAATTAAGCCCTGAGTAAGTCCGGCAAGATCTTCTTGCTTGTCAATAACCAGCTTGAACTCATTGGTTTCAGCCAGTACATTTTCGCCAAACTGAAGCGTAGCTATTGAAAGCTCCTGATTGATCTCACGAAAACGAATTTGCTTTACACTATCCAATGCAGCACCACCTCTTACGAAATTCTTGTAGGTTTTCTCCAGAAGCATAAGCTGCTCGCCATCCAATCCTTCGGCTTCACGGTTCTCATAAACTACTTTAACCCTGCTGAAAAGTGCCGGATTAAGGTTCATATTGTCGGAATGAGCTGAAAGCTTTGGGGCTATTTCTTTAGCCAATGCCTGAATCTCATCGCTGGTGTTGGAAGAATTGTAGTTATAAAACACACTGGTAACATTGCGAAGCAATTCTCCGCTGTAATCAAATGCTGCAATGGTATTCTCAAAGTCAGGGGCTTCAGAATTATTNNTGTTTGTTTTCAATCTTGTCGAAAGCCGGAACACCAAAAGGGGTGTCAAACTCTGCAAAGAACGGATTATCACTCACAGTGGTTTTTTCACCACCTGTTTTACAAGCTGTTATCATGATCGCAGCCATTAAGATTAGAAGTAGTTTTTTCATTAGAAAAAATTTTGATGAATATTAAATCATGAAATCCCACACAAGCATTATGGGAAAGATTCATGATAAACGAATAATTTTCAGTATTTTGGACAAAAATAGACTTTTTCATGAAATGATTCTGATTGTATTTTGATAATTCCCTCTGTTTCCAGGATGAAAGCTGCCTGAAAATTGAAGAAGCCCTGCAAAATACAGGGCTTCAATCTTATTGGTTTAAAATTGTCAGAGCCTTTCGGTTATCACAATTTTTTTTCAGGCATGAGACCATGCAAGAGCAGGACTTAAAATTCCAGCACTTCCATTGCTGCTTTGAATATACGATCGTGATCAGGAAGAATGGCTTTTTCAAGAATCCGGTTAAATCCTACAGGAGTAAAAGTTGAGCCGACCCTCTTTACAGGAGCATCAAGTGATGCAAAAGCTTCCTCGGTAATCATGGCAGCAATTTCGCCACCGAAACCTCCAAAAACCTTATCTTCATGAACCACCAATGCACGATTGGTTTTTCGTACTGAAGCAAGAACGGCTTCTTTATCCAGAGGAATTATTGAACGCAGGTCAAGAACTTCAACACTTTTTCCTGTTTCTGAGGCAATTCTTTCAGCCACAGCCAGACTCATATGCGTGGTATTTCCGTAGGTAATTATACTAAGATCCTTGCCTTCTCTGCGAATCCTGGCTTTCCCGAATGGAACCTCAAAATCATCAGGCACATAGGTTTCAGAGAGCGGGTCGTTGTAAAGTGCTTTTGGCTCTAGAAACATGGTTGGACCTTCACTGCGAATGGATGTGCGCAACAATCCGGCTGCATCGTCAGCAAAAGACGGATAAACAATACGTATTCCGGGAAAAGTTGCCAGCGAACCTTCAATGGTTTGTGAATGATAAAGACCACCACCGATATAACCTCCTGAAGCCAGACGAACTGTTACGTTGGGTGCAAAAGCGCCATTACTTCTCCAGTAATCATGGGTTAGTTCAACAAACTGCTCCATGGCCGGCCAGAAATAATCTGCAAACTCTGCACCTTCAATCACAATACGCAGCTTCTTGTCGAAGCGACTCATTCCGTTGGCAGTTCCAACAATGTAATCTTCAGCAATCGGTCCGTTAAAAATCCTTTCGATGCCAAATTCCTGCTGTAATCCTTTACTAACATTAAAGATTCCGCCTTTTTCCTTGTTAGCAATATCCTGTCCCCACATAAAAGTATCAGGGTTATGGCGGAATTCAGCTTTAAGCGTGGAGTTTAATGCCTGTATCAGTTTTAGTTTCTCTCCGGTTTTCTGATCGTGAATACCCTCAGGATACTTTGAAGCCGGGTAAGCTTCGGGAATTACAAAATCAAAAATGCTCGCCGGATCAGGATCAGGAGCTGCCAAAGCTTTTTTGTGTGCTTTTGAAACTTCCTCTTTGACTTTCTTGTCTATCTCATCAAGTTCCTCTTCACTTACGCGGCCTGAAATCACAAGTGTTTTGCGATAACGGTCGAAAGGATCATTGATGCGTGCACAATGGCGCTCATTTTCATCGCGGTACAACTCATGTTTATCAGAATTGGAGTGCGAATGAATACGAATGGTAGTGGCATGAACAATAACGGGCTCATTATTCTCAATGGCATGTTTACGTGCTTCGGTCATTGCATTCATCGAGTCAAAAACATTTTTGCCATCACAATGAATGATACGCAGGTTCTTGAAACCCCTGAAGTTATCGGCAGCCCTCCAGTTGGCAGTTTGATCGCGTTTGTGCACAGAAATTCCGTAATTGTTATCCTGAAAAACAAAAATCACCGGAAGTTTTTCATTGCTGGCTCCGTTGATGGCCTCATAAACATAGCCTTCGCTGGTTGAGGATTCGCCTTGTGAACTAATGGCTACAGCCTGTGCGTCATATCTCTTTATTGCCCTTGCAACCCCCACAGCGTGAAGTGTGTGATTGCCGGTTGCAGATGACACATTGTGGATATTCCATTCGGGCTTTGCGAAGTGGTTTGACATATGACGACCACCACTGGCCAGATCGGTTGCTTTGGAAATTCCGTTTAAAATGATTTCTTCTGCATTTACACCTGCCGAAATGGCGGTGAGCATATCGCGGTAATAAGGGAATAAATGGTCTTTACTCTTTTGAAAAACCTGACCTATGGCCAGCTGAATTCCATCATGGCCTGCATAGGGTGCATGATATGACCATCCTAATGCCTGCTTGAGGTAGTTGGGTGCGCGCTCATCTAATTTCCGCCCCAGCGACATGAGATAATACCAGTTTTTAAGAGTTTCTTTATCGGTAATCTTAATTCCGAAAGACTTGGTTCTTTCCATTGTTTTTATTGAAAAATTGGCAAAAATGAAGATCAAAAATCAGTCCATATAACAACCCTTGGTCATGTTTGTTCACCTTGCGAAAAGTCAAATGCTTAAAGTCTTCCTCGTGCTTATTATCTTCAAGTTGTCATGGTATGTATAGTAAAAATTAACACATCTAAAGTTCGGTCATGAATTAGGTCATTGTCATATGTGTAAATAATTCACTTCCAAAATGGATATATATACCTTAATTTCAGCCTATTGGACATCATTTCTTCATGTTTCGCATTTATTTTTATCTTATTAACTATCGCGCGATTAAATACAGTACCTTTGCACGCTCAATTGTAAATGTATTTATGCTTAATTTTCAAGAACTTGGCTTAAACCCTCAATTAGTTGAAGCGGTTGAAGCCCTCGGGTTTAAAGAACCCATGCCTGTGCAGGCAGAAGTAATTCCCGTACTCATAGCCACACCCACCGACTTAGTAGGACTTGCTCAAACCGGAACCGGAAAAACAGCCGCATTTGGCCTTCCTGTGCTGCATCACATCAATCCAAACCTGAAAAAGGTTCAGGCGTTGGTATTGTGTCCAACCCGTGAACTTTGTCTTCAGATTTCAAGAGACCTGAAAAGTTTCGCGCAGTTTATGCCCGGAGTCAGAATTACTGCCGTCTATGGAGGCGCCAGTATTGAAATTCAGATCAAACAGCTGAATGAAGGTCCCCAGATTGTTGTGGCTACACCGGGTCGTCTTAATGACATGATCCGACGCAAAAAGGTTGATCTCAGCAAGGTAGAATGGCTTGTGCTGGATGAAGCCGATGAAATGCTCGACATGGGATTTCAGGAAGAAGTGGACACCATTCTGGAAGAAACTCCTGATGAGAAACACACCTTACTCTTTTCGGCAACCATGCCCGAAGAGGTGGAACGTATTCTTACAAAATACATGACCAACCCTGTTGTGAAAACAGTTGGAAAACGAAATACCGGAACTGCCAATGTAAAGCACATTTACTACATGGTTCAGGCAAAGGATCGTTATGCTGCGCTGAAAAGGCTGGCCGATTTTAACCCTAGAATCTACGCGATTATTTTTTGCCGTACCCGTATCGAAACACAGGAAATCGCTGATTCTTTAATCCGCGACGGATATAATGCCGACTCATTGCATGGCGACCTTTCGCAGGCAGCGCGCGATGGTGTTATGGCTCGTTTCCGCAACCGTACCCTTCAGATGCTTGTTGCAACTGATGTTGCTGCCCGCGGACTTGACGTAAATGACCTCACCCACGTAATCAATTACAACCTGCCCGATGATACCGAAATCTACATCCACCGCAGTGGACGTACCGGCAGGGCTGATAAAACAGGAATTTGCATCTCCATCATCAACCTGAAAGAGAAATTCAAAATCAGGCAGATCGAAAAGAAAGTCGGACGTGAATTTGGCAAAGCCAAAATTCCTACCGGCGTGCAGGTTTGCGAGAAACAACTTTTCCATCACATCGATCGCATGGAAAATGTTGGCATTGACAGTGAAATTGAAACATTCCTTCCGGTGATTCTGCGAAAACTGGAATGGATGGATCGTGAAGAGATTATCAAACGATTTGTTTCACTTGAGTTTAACCGTTTCCTTGAATATTACCGCGATGCCCGCGATCTGAATGTTGAAGACGACAATCGGAAGGAACGCGAACCCCGCGAAGAACGTGGCATCCGCTCAGACAGAGGCCCCCGCAGTGAACGCGGTCCACGCGAAGATCGTGGCCCCCGTGAAGAACGCGCACCCCGCGATTCAAGAGGCGGTGATTTTACCCGGCTTTTCATCAGTGTCGGACGCAAAGACAAAGTGCTGCCTCCTCAGATTATTGGTCTTATCAACGAAGTTACCCGTACCCGTGAAATCAGAATCGGCCGGATTGACATTCTTGACAGCTACTCCTTTGTTGAAGTTGACACAAAATCTGTGGCAAAAGTTCTGAAAGCATTTGAAAGTGATAGTTCCAACCCTCGTGGTGTACGCATCGAAACTGCTTCAGAACGTGAATTTGTGCCTGAAGACAAAAAAGGCAAACGCCCATTCACTACCGACAAACCATTTGCTCCTAAAAATAAGTTCTTTAAGAATAAACCTGAACAGGATTCACCCTGGAAAAAGCCACCCCGCAGAAGTGGTCCTGGCAGTTTCAGAAAAAAATAATCTTCAGGCCTGACATACTGACATAAAAAAAGACGCTGAATGGCGTCTTTTTTTATGTCATAGGGTAGAAAGTTTGTTTTTCTACTGCGAAAGAAATCTTTCCGATTCAATGGCAGCCATACATCCGGTTCCGGCTGCTGTAACTGCCTGACGGAAAACGTGATCCTGAACATCGCCGGCGGCAAAAACACCCGGCACATTGGTTTGTGTAGTTCCAGGAATGGTTTTGATGTATCCGTTTTCATCCAGATCGATCTGACCTTTAAACAGTTCAGTATTTGGAGTGTGGCCAATGGCTACAAAGAAGCCCTGCACCTCTATTTGCTTAATTTCACCGGTTTTGACATTTTCAAGTAAAGCTCCGGTTACGGTTTTACCATCTCCCACAATTTCCTTGGTTACATGATTCCAAAGCACCTCAATATTGGGGGTGTTCAGTACTTTTGTCTGCATGGCTTTACTTGCGCGGAGTTCATCACGACGAACAATCATGTAAACTTTACGACCCAGCTTGGCCAGGTAAGTAGCTTCTTCACAAGCGGTATCACCTCCGCCAACCACAGCCATATCCTGACCGCGGAAGAAAAACCCGTCGCAGGTTGCACAGGCTGAAACTCCGTGTCCATTGTATCTGGCTTCTGACTCCAGTCCCATCCATTTGGCAGTGGCACCGGTAGCAATAATAACGGTTTCAGCAAGAAGGGGCTTGGTTTCATCGGCAACTACGCGAAAAGGGCGCTCAGAAAAGTCCACTTTTGTAATAATGCCCCAACGCATATCGGTGCCAAAGCGTTCGGCCTGGCGCTGCATGTCAATCATCATATCAGGACCCTGAACACCTTCCGGATAGCCCGGAAAGTTATCTACTTCGGTGGTAGAGGTCAATTGACCACCTGGCTGCAAACCCTGATAAACAATTGGTTTGAGATCTGCTCTTGCAGCATAAATGGCCGCAGTATATCCGGCAGGCCCTGAACCTATGATCAGGCATTCTACTTTTTCAACTTCTTCGCTCATTGTATTTAATTATTATTGATTTAGTCGTTTTAAGAATCCAATTGAGATCCCAAAATTAAGGTTTTGCTGCCATATGCCCAAAACTATGCCAGTTTTTATTGAACTATAAATCAACACATTAATATATCGCCATTTTGACATACAATGCCAAAGCAGAATATTTGTGAGAAACATGCGATGAGTATGAAAACTTTTGTATTTTTGCACCGTTAAATCGTGCCTGTTCACACAGGAGTTCTTAACATAAGGCACGGGGTGTGGCGCAGTTGGCTAGCGTACTTGCATGGGGTGCAAGTGGTCGCCCGTTCGAGTCGGGCCACTCCGACCTGATCAATAAGAGGTTTACATTTATTTGTAAGCCTCTTTTTTTTGACTATTCACCTCTTGTGATTTAAGCATAAAAAAAAACCGGATCTCTCCGGTTTTCTTTTAGTTATCAATGATCCTTTTTTGCGGGGTGTGTTTACTTACGGCCTAGTTTTTCGAGAATTTTATCAGCTTCTTTGTGATGATAGTTCTGTTGGTCGGCCGCAATCTTGCGGAATTGTTCAACGGCAAAATCAATTTGCTCGTTTTTCAGGTAGCACAGCCCGAGATACCATTCGGCATGTTCCACATAGAGGTTGTTTCTGTCTTCGATAATGTACCTGAATGCTTTTGTGGCATCTTCGATACGATTGGTCTCGATGTAGGAAATACCATTGTAAAACCATACTGCGATATTGGAGCTGTCCTTATCTAGTATTTCAGCAAAAAGAAGCGATGCCCCCTGGTAATCTTTTTGTTGAAATTTAAGAATAGCTTCCACTATGTTAGCGTTGCCTGAACGGGTGAGTTCAATTGTACGTTCGGAATCGTAGTACATACTGAACAACTTCTCGGCCGTGTAGGAGCGCTGCTGAGTCAATAACAGGGCTCCACCAGCAATTACCAGTACTGCAATAGCTGCGGCTGCGGCCATCTGCCACCTGCGTGGCTGCATTCTGACAATTTTAGGTGAAACATCCTGCTGCTTCGACTCGTTAAATACACTGATCAGCTTCCTCCGGAACTCAACAACATCTTCATCCTGAAGAATGTCATCGATATCCTTATCAAGCTTCAGCTCTGCCGATAGTTCTGCATTGGAATGTAATTCCTTGCCAAACCACCGGAGTTCATCCTCTTTCATTTCCCCGGCTATAAATCTTTCGATCAGCTGGGAATACTTGAGTTTATTTGTCATCGGACAGGAATTTATGGCACTTGGGATCATTGATAATTCTCTTTTTTAATTCCTCTTTGCAGAGGTATTTTCGTGTTTTTGCGTACTTTTCTGTTTTGTAACCCATTTCTAATGCAATTTCTTTCAGAGATTGTTTTTTCATGAACAAGAGCAACACCTTTTGACAATCCTCACCCAGGGTAAGGAAATGTTGCTGGTAAAGCCTGTATTTTTCCATCTCATCTTCCTGAAACTGATCTACTTTGTCAGGTAGATCAACATAAGTTTCTACATCGCTAAACTCACGAGCATATTGCTTTCGCTTGGTTAGTTTCTGAAGCCATATATTTCTGCATACAGAATATATGTAAGTGCGAAAAGAACAGGTCAGATCTAATTCATGGTCCCTGATTTTTTTAAAAACTACAATCAGTCCATCCTGAAATACATCTTCAGCATCTTCATCATTTCCACTATTCTTTACTACCAGGTAACGTATCATCGGAAACATCTCCTGATACATATACTTGATGATGTAATCACTCCGTAAGCGCAGGCCTTCTATGATTGCTTCATCAGAGTAGTGGATCATAATTCTGTTACTTTATCCGGATTTAACAAAAAGGTAATACCATTTCATCACTTTTTTTGAGAAAAGAGTTATCAACAATCCTCATATTCTTGTTAATTTGCTGTATTTGAACATCTTAAAACATTTAATCAGATTAAAACCAAGTTCACTATTCTCAGTTTGTAATAACAACAATCCGGACTGAATCTTAACCTCTTTAATCCTATAATAATAGCATTCCGGTTTAAAAGTAATCCGTGTTTCTCAATAATTTCTCAAAAATACTGCATTTTAGGTCTGTTAAAAATATAAAACGCAAAAAAAACAAATCTATATGATTTTTTTTCTAAAGTTTATACGCCTGATTTACTGATAGTTAAGAATATGTTAAAAAATAAATGATAAATTTTTCACTTAATTGGTATTACCTTTTTAAAGTTTCCGGATAAAGTGTTGAATAAGTGACTCTTGTACTCTTAGCAATAATTTTAGCTTTGCGGCAAGAAAAAAAGTTGATTGAAAAAGGATTTTGGTTCTTTTGAATAAAATCCAAAGGATTTTTTCAAAGTTATTCCGGGAAATGAAAACCCCGTAATAATTTACAAAATAACACCACAGCTGATCTGTTTAATTTTTGATTCCAAAATCAAAAAACGAAAAAATAACCACAAACAAACCCGATTATTAACAACAAAACCCCGTGAAAAAATGAAAAATTTTACAAAAAAAATTTTAATGATGCTAACAGTTGCTCTGTTTATTAACGGGCAGTCTTTTGCTCAGAACGAATTAACTGGTAAGGTCCTGTATCACCTCAACAACAACAAACCCATTTCCCAGGTAACAGTCACTCTGATAGACTCGAATGGATATATTGCAGGCGTTACAGCAACTGATCTTAGTGGCTCCTATAGTTTTTCAGAAGTACCAACCGGTATTTATTCTATAGAAGCATCTACCGACATCATGGCTGGTGGTATCAATATGGCTGATGCAAATAAAATAAAACATCACCTGAGAGGTAATCAACAACTAGATGAATTTGAGCAGCTTGCGGCTGATGTTGATTTTGATAGCCAAATTACATGGGCTGATTATGACGCCATAGTAGACTGGCACATGCAGGGCATTCCCTTTAACTCTGGACATCCATGGGTATTTATGACGTTACAAAACATTGAACATACTTATACTGAATTAAAAACCCTAACCAATGTACCTACAGTAGGAGGTTCAAGCTCGGGAGATGTAAACGGAACCTTTGTTCCTACCACCCGCGATTTGGCTGAATCTATGGTTAAATACACACAAAAACCAATAAGCAATGACTTCAGTGTTGAGATTTTTGCAACTGATATCATAGAAGCATCTGCCATGGGTTTAATTATCAATTACCCTGCAAACATGGTAAACATCAGTAACATTACCAGTCAGTTGGGCGAAATAATGGCAGTTATTAAAAACGGGCAAATACGAATAGGCTGGATTAATGAGTCTGTTGATAATACCCCGATCGATTCCGAATTACCTATTCTGGTAATCAGCGGAAACACAACCGGCTTTTATGATGGTAGTGAAATAAAATTCAAGGTTGATCCTACCAGCCATTTCTGTGATCAAAACAGCAATGAGATTGCAACACGTTTCAGTCTGCCAATACTCACCCAGACGGAAAATTATCTTGGAATGAACTACCCCAATCCTTTCAGAGGAATTACCACAATTGATTATTCAATCCCGGTCGATGGGAAAGTAAACATCAGCCTCTATAATCAGATGGGGCAACTCATCAGAGTGTTGATTGACAGTCCGGAAAATAACGGCATTCATTCTCTCCGATTCGACAGTGAGGGGCTTGAGCCGGGAATATATTACTATACACTTAAAACAAGTGGAAGAATTTCAATCAATGAAACTAAAAGAATGATCATTACACGTTAATAATCATGCTGGTTTTGTGGTAAACAGGGGGCTGACGAGCCCCCTGTTTTATTTTTAACCATATAACTACATATAATTTATCTGAAGTAAACTCTGGGTGAATACCCTGATTGATTTCTATCTGGAAACACTATTGTACGTAAAACTGAGTCTATTTTTCCGAAAGTTAGATACTACCGCCTTTCAGTTAAAAAATAATCCAAAGAACTTGTAATCTGTAATTGTATTTTTTTACATTTGTACCATGGCAGGATTTAACTCCGCACCCTCAAATGCTATTAAATTGTAATATACTTTTACCCTTGAATCTCAAACAGGCTCTTCATCTCCTTGTTCTGGCATTTTTTACTGTAAGCTGCACCAAAATTACAGACAAAGACAGCACCAGGAGCCCTGAAAAAAAAATTGTTACCCGCAGCCATACCGACCTTTTTAAATTGGCCGAGCAGTTTCATCAAAGTTTTGAGTACGACAGCGCATATAAATACTTTGAACTGGCTTTAAGCAATTATCAGAAAACCAACAATTGGGATAGGTATATACATACCCTAATCCGGATGGCTGATATTGAAAGAGTGAGAAGTAATGGAAGCAATGCGAGGCAATTGATACACTCAGCAGAAAACACCCTGCTTGAAAAACTAAATACCAATAAAAGTCTGCTGGCAGATATAAAACACAAACAGGGTGTATTACTAATGGACAAAGGCAGTTACGACAGCGCCCTGATGATACTGAATACCAGCATTGAAACCCGTATTCAGGCAAACGGGAAAGAAGACACACTTCTGGCAATGACTTATAATGCTACCGGAAATATCTATTTTCATACCAGAAATTATCAGCAGGCCATTTCAGCATATACCCGTGCTTATGAGCTCGAATTAAAGAGAAAAAAACCCAATGATGCTGACCTTGCCATGTTTATTCAGAACACTGCCATAATTTATGCACAGGAAGGCAATTATGAAAAAGCAGGAGAAGCCTTCAACCGATCCATTGAAATTAATGAACGCATTTTAAAACCAGACGATCCATCGCTCGCAATGTCATTCTTAAATATGGGAAGATTGCTTGTACTTGCCTATAAAGAAAATGACGCTATTTTATACTATGATCGTGCAGAAAACATTCTCACCAACAGATTGGGTGCAGAGCACATTGACCTGAGCAGCCTTTACATGAACAAAGGTGGAATATATGTTCATCTGGCCGATTATGAAAAAGCATTAAGTTACTTCAGGAAGGCGCTTTCGATTGCCGAGAAAAACTTTGATGAAGGACATGCTCTTATTCTTTCGCTGAATATGAACATTGGCTATGTGCTCGAAAAGAAAGGAGAGTTCGCCAATGCACTTCGTTATTATCAGGCCAGCATTCCCTCAGACGAAAATAATCCGGCAGTAATTAAAACATATATCAATATGGCAAGTCTTTACGCTGCCATGGACGAACCTGAAAAAGCTGCTGAATTATACAAAAAATCTATCACTCTGGCCGATAAGCTGCTCGGCACCGACCATCCTGAAACCGCGTTGCTTTATACCCGTTATGGCTACTTTCAATTGAGCAGCTACCGTGATGACCTCGGATATAAAATGTTCAGCAGTGCTCTAAAAAGTTCAATAGCAAATTATGGAAGTGATAGTCGGGAAGTCTCTAATAATCATCTGCACCTTGGACACTATTACATGGCCACTCCTGATCCGAAACAAGCGCTGGACCAATACCAAAGGGCAATCGTTGCATTGATCAGTAGTTACAATACTGCAGACTTCACAACCAACCCCTCCGAAAAAGATCTTATTCCTGATCGTTACCTTATAAATGCCCTGAACGGGAAGGCAAATGCATTATTTACGCTGGCTGCGTCATCAAATGACATACCCATGCTTCAACATAGTCTTGAGACCTACAAACTTTCGGTGAAAGTAGTGGAAAAACTCCGTTCAATGTATCAGAACGAAGAAAGTAAGTTACTGATATCTGAAGATGAGCGAAAGACTTACCTCGACGCAGTGAAAGTGGCCACAGAGCTATATAAAATTACTGATGATTCATTTTATGCTGAAGAGGCTTTCAGGTATTCTGACAAAGGAAAGTCTGCAGTTTTGCTGGCATCGATGATGGATGTTGAAGCAAGGCAGTACGGAAAAATTCCTGAAAATATTCTCAAACTTGAAAATAAACTCAAACTTGAGCTGAGTTCCTATGCAAGATATATTTATGAAGAACAACTCAAACCTGAACCTGCCAAAGACAGAATCAGGCTTTGGGAGTCACTGGCATTTGATCTTGAAGGAAGATACGACAGTCTCATTAAAGT
Organism: Bacteroidales bacterium UBA6192; assembly: GCA_002422725.1. GTDB lineage: Bacteria > Bacteroidota > Bacteroidia > Bacteroidales > F082 > UBA6192. Next base: position 24,233 of record DITE01000103.1, on the reverse strand, counting down.
TCTTGAGCGGGTATATCCTGATTATTATAGTCTTAAGTACAAGGAACCTGTTCTGGATATCGAAAATATAAAGCAGAATCTTGAGCCTGGCAGAACTTTAATTGAGTATGCACTCACCGATACATTATTGTACATTTTTGTACTTAATCAGGAAAAGTTTGAAGTAATTAAACATAAAACAGGGAATGACTTCAGAGAAAACATAAGAACGCTGACCTCTTCAACCACTGCAAACGATTTATTAAGTATTCGCAAAACTGACTATCTGAAGTATGTCAATGCTGCGCATTCATTGTACCTTGACTTACTTAAACCGGTCAAGAGCATCAACGATGATAAAAAACTGATCATAATTCCTGATGCCGAAATCGGATTCATTTCGTTTGATATGCTTCTGACTTCTCAGGCTGATACCACGACCATGAACTTCAGGAACCTCCCCTTTCTTATCTATGATCATATCATCAGTTACAGCGCCTCGGCTGCACTGCAATACTCCGACCTTCAGAAAGCCACCCGAAGACCAGTTAAAAATTTACTGGCAATGGCTCCATCATATCAGAATCTTACCAACCTGAAAGATGATGGTTTTGTTGATGAAACCGGAAATACAGTATATCTGCTTCCCATTCCGGGAGTTGAGAATGAGATACGTGAAATCAGAAAAGTACTCTCCGGGAAAACGCTTAAGGGCGAAAAAGCAACTGAGCAATCCTTTAAAAACATTGCTTCGGAGTACAATATACTTCACTTCGCCATGCACACCCTGATCAACAATGAGAAACCCATGCTTTCGAAGCTTGTGTTCTATCAGGATGCTGATTCAACTGATGACGGCATGCTCAACACATATGAACTGTTTGGGATGGAACTGAATGCAGGGTTGGCTGTGCTGAGTGCATGCAATACAGGAACAGGAAAACTGCTCAAAGGCGAAGGCATCATGAATCTGGCTCGTGGCTTTGTATATGCTGGTGTTCCAAGTATTGTAATGACGATGTGGTCGGTTGAAGATCAGGCGAGTGCGCAGATTGTAACAAGTTTTTACCAATACCTTGACAAAGGCATGCCAAAAGATGAGGCGCTGCGGCAAGCCAAGCTCGATATGCTGGCCGAAGGAAATATGCTGAGATCTCACCCCTATTATTGGGCTGCTTATGTTACCATCGGTGATTACAGTCCGATGAAACTGTTTAAACCCATCTGGCTCAATATATTTTACCTGGTAATTGCACTGGCTTCCATTGTTTCTATTGTTTCTGTTTTTGTCCGGAAAAGAAGTCATGCTTTGAAAGTTGAAACGGACACTTTGCCTCCCTCTGCTGATTAATGCCTATTTTTGCCGAAAATTAAAGAAGTGATTTACCCCGATAGCTTTGAGATCAAAACCGGATTTGACCAAATCCGTCAGATGCTGCAACGACATTGCCTGAGCAGCCGCGGAGCTGAACTTGCCAGGCAGACTGAATTTACTGATGGCTTTGAAAAAATCAGCGAATTAATTGGTTCTGCCGATGAAATGCTTTACTTACTCCGGTTTGTTGGGAACTTTCCTGCTCAGGATTATTACGATTTAACTGAAGAATTGCTTCGTATCAGACTTCCGGGCACATTTACTGAACCTGAACACATGTCCGAACTGCGGCTCTCACTCATTGCCATTACCGGGATAATCCACTATCTGCAAAAACTCGATCAGGAACGCTACCCCTATCTTCATAAAATGGCTTTGGCCGAAATTCCAGATCAATCAATAATTAAGCAGATCGACAAAATTCTGGATGATAAATCGGAAATCCGCGACAAAGCCAGCGACAACCTTTTCAGCATTCGTAAGGAAATTGGCAGCCGGGTATCTGGAGTTGACAGGCGCATAAACCAGATTATGGCTGCAGCCAGACGTGAAGGCATAGCACAGGATGATGCTGGATTGACAATACGCAACGGCCGCCTGGTGATTCCATTGCCGGCATCAAACAAGCGCAAACTGGCCGGATATGTACACGACACTTCTGCTACCGGCCATACTGTATATATTGAACCAGCTGAGGTTTTTGAGATCAACAACGAAATTCAGAACCTCAGGGTGGAAGAAAGGCAGGAAATCACGCGTATATTGATAGACTTTTCTAATTTCCTGCGGCCTTTTATCCCTGATCTGTTAAACTATTATGAATTTCTTGGGCGCATAGATTTTGTTAGGGCCAAAGCATTGCTGGCCATTGATATGGGCGCTGTAAAACCGGAACTCAGCAATGAACCTGTTATTCAATGGCGTAAAGCCATTCATCCATTGTTAATGCTTGCACTCAGGCAACAAGGTCGTAAAATTGTTGATCAGGAGATATCTCTCAATAGCGAAGAGCGGATAATGGTCATTAGTGGTCCCAATGCCGGAGGTAAATCTGTGTGTCTGAAAACTGCAGCACTTCTTCAGTACATGCTTCAGTGCGGTTTGCTTATCCCTGTGAGTGAAGACTCAAAAGCAGGCATCTTCAGTAAGATCTTTCTTGAGATTGGTGATGAACAATCCCTCGAAAACGACCTGAGCACCTATAGTTCACACCTTATTCATATCAGGCATTTCATTGAACATGCCGATAATAAATCCCTTATACTGATTGATGAATTTGGTGCAGGAACTGAACCCCAACTGGGAGGTGCTATGGCCGAAGCCAGTCTCGAAAAGTTAAATGAACAAGGCTGCTTTGGAATAATTACCACTCACTATACAAACCTGAAACTGATGGCTGATAAATTCTCCGGAATTTTTAATGCAGCCATGCTTTATGACTCCCTGGCTATGCAGCCGCTATTCAGATTAAGTCCGGGAAAACCGGGAAGCTCCTTTGCATTTGAAATTGCGCGGAAAATAGGCTTCCCGGAGCAGGTGCTTGCCGTTGCAACTTCAAAAATCAGCCAGACTCAACTCGACTTCGAAAAGCAACTCGCTCAGCTGGAAGTAGATAAAAAAATAATTGACCAGAAAAAAACTGATCTGAAAGTTGCTGACGAGACTTTGGCCTCGTTGGTCAGCCGTTATGAAACCCTGCTCAGCAGTCTTGAAAGCCGCCGGCAGGATATGCTTAAAGAAGCCAAACAAAAAGCGCAGCAACTGCTCGATAATTCAAACAAACTGATTGAAAACACCATCAGGGAAATAAAGGAAAGCAAGGCAGACAATGCAATTGCACGCGACTTACGCGAGAAACTTGCTAAGGCAAAGGATGCGCTTCTCTCCGAAGGAAAGGAAGAAGATACTCCTGAAACCTTTATGGTAAAATCGCAAAAATCCATTCCTTCCGAAAAACCAACTGGCCCATTAAAACAAGGGAGCCTTGTAAAAATTGAGGGTCAGGACAGTATTGGAAAGATTGATGAATTAAAGGGAAAACAAGCTACTGTTTTGTTTGGTTCAGTAAAACTGAGAACAACCATTGACAAGCTGATTCAGGCGACGTATGCTGAAATCAGGACCTGGGAGGCCAATCAGAAGTTTAGCAAGCCATCTGCCAGTGTGATTCACCAGTTGAATGACAAAATGGCCGACTTCAGGATGTCGATTGACATTCGTGGCAAAAAAGCAGATGAAGCTCAGCAAGCAATTGCCCGTTATATCGATCAGGCCATTTTACTCAGAGTNNCGGTATGAAGATGAAAGCATCGAACGTGGCGGACATGGAGTAACGTTGGTTTATTTCAGGTAAAAGGAAGGATAACCGTTTCCCATGTTTCTACTGAACCTTAGCATGGCATTATTGTTGATATGCAGGAACCTGAATATTAAACCTCAAAACATGACAGCATCAAATCATAGCAATGATCTTATTTCCAATGTAAAAATCTGGTTAACCTCCCGTAATACCCTGAAAAATCTGGCCGGACTATTGGCGGGTATTTTTGGAGGATATTTATATTACCGTTTGGTGGGTTGCAATTCCGGTGGCTGTGCGATCACTTCAAATCCATACATGAGCATGCTTTGGGGAGGCTTAATGGGATACCTGTTGGCCGATATTTTCAAATTAAAGGAGAAGACTCCACTCTCCGAAAATGAAGAAAAGTAATCAGGGTAGTCTTCCTATTTACCTTTTTTCTTAGCAATAAGCCCGTACGACATTTCAATCCATTGCTTTAGTATGGTATCAGAAATTGAACCATCAATCTCCACGGTATTCCAATGTTTTTTATTCATGTGATACCCCGGCTTAACCGCGGGGTATTGTTCACGAAGTTCGATTGAAAGTTCGGGGTCGCATTTCAGATTAACCGACAAAGGCCCTTCCAGATCAGTCAGGGCGAACATCTTGTTATTCACTTTAAAAACGAGTGTAGTCTCGTCGAAAGGAAAATGTTCGCTAACTCCCGGAAGGGATAGACAAAAATAACGGAGTTCTTCTATGTTCATATGCTGGGCTGACTAAGATTACCCACCGGCGATATGGCGGCAGTAAAGCACAAAGATAAAAATTAATGAATAAGGAAAAGAGCAGGCTTTTTTGCTTGATTCCGTGTTGTATAAATAAAATATATCGGGTCAAAAGTCAGTTTTCCGTATCCAATTATAAAAATAGCGAAACTAAATTGACCCTAATATGATGGTTTATATGAAAAGTTATTCACAATTTCACGGTTTCAATCGATTGCGGTAAAGTAGAAAATACACACGCTCTCCTCATTATCATACTGGATTTCTGATTTTTGCGTAATTTCCTGACCAATTCATGTCAGTAAATTATCCTAACCGTTGGTTTGAATTTTAAATTAAGTGTTACCTTTGTATGCTTTGCCGGCAACCGAGGCCGGTATCAGGGATACAAAAGGAACATTATCTAAATCTTCGGATATGTCATTAACCAAAAAAACATCAGACCTCAAAAAGAGGATGCGTGATGCGTTGATGGGTGGTGGCCAGGTAGCAATTGATAAGCAAAAAGCCACGGGAAAAATGACCGCCCGTGAGCGAATCATCGCACTGGTTGACCCCAAATCGTTTCACGAGTACGACCTGTTTGTAGAACATGCGGGTAAAGACTTCAACATGGGCGACAAGTACTTGCCTGGTGATGGAGTTATTACCGGAACTGGTACCATAAATGGGTACCCGGTATGTATCTACGCCCAGGACTTTACTGTGGCCGGTGGCTCGCTTGGCTGGATGCACGCCAAAAAGATCACCAAAATTATGGATCACGCCATGAAGCTGAAGGTTCCTATTATAGGAATTAACGACTCTGGTGGGGCCCGAATTCAAGAGGGGGTAAATTCGCTTGCCGGGTATGGTGAGATATTCTACCGTAACACCCAGGCTTCGGGCGTTATTCCTCAAATCAGTGTAATCCTTGGCCCTTGTGCCGGAGGTGCTGTTTATTCACCTGCCCTTACCGACTTCGTTTTTGTTGTCGATAAGATTTCGAAAATGTTTATTACTGGCCCCGAAGTTATCAAAACAGTTTTGGGCGAGGAGATTTCAATGGAAGAGCTGGGCGGTGCCCGTGTTCAGAGTGAAATTACCGGAAATGCGCACTTTTTCGCATTAAGCGAGCAGGAATGTTTCGAGCAGATCAAAACCCTTTGTAGTTTCATTCCTTGGAACAACATTAAAAAAGCCGAAGCTTTCCCCAAAAAACCACCCCGCACCCGTACCTACAACATCGACAGCATTTTTCCTACCAATCCACGTCAGCCTTATGATGTAAAGGATATAATCAGATCAATTGTTGATGACTCGGAGTTCTTTGAAGTTCAGGCAATGTTTGCAGCAAATATCGTAATCGGGTTTGCCCGTTTGAACGGAAACAGCGTAGGTTTCGTTGCCAATCAGCCTCTGGTTCTGGCCGGCGTTCTCGATGTTGACTCATCTGATAAAGCTGCCCGTTTTATCCGCTATTGCGATGCATTTAATGTACCTTTGGTTACTTTGGTTGACCTTCCGGGATATCTTCCGGGTGTAGATCAGGAACATGCCGGAGTTATCAGACACGGTGCCAAAGTTCTGTATGCATACTCGGAAGCTACAGTTCCCAAAATGACCGTAATTCTGCGCAAAGCTTACGGTGGAGGATACATTGCTATGTGTTCAAGTCACCTCAGAGCCGACTTTGTTTTTGCCTGGCCAACCGCTGAAATCGCGGTTATGGGTCCGGAAGGTGCTGCCAATATTATCTTCAGGAATGAAATCAAAAATGCCGAAAATCCTGAAGAAATGCGCAAACTCAAAATCAAGGAATACAAGGAGAAATTCGCCAATCCATATGTGGCAGCAGCCTATGGCTATGTTGATGCAGTAATTGAACCTGCCGAAACACGAAGTATGCTCATTCACGCACTGGAAATATCTGCAGAAAAAGTTGAGGTCCGCCCGATTAAAAAACATGGAATTCCACCGTTTTAATTCATCGCTATGGAAGAAAACAAAGAAACGCCGGTATTTAAAACAATAATTATCGACAACATCAAATACAAGACTACGCTCACCAAAAAATTTATGGCGCGTAAGTCTTATGAGCCTATCAATTTTAACAAAGTTTACTCTTTTATCCCGGGCACTGTTCGTAAAGTGTTCGTAAAAGAAGGAGCCAAGGTTAAAAAAGGAGCCCAGTTACTTGAATTGGAAGCCATGAAAATGGTGAACAACATTACAGCTCCTGTTGATGGTATCGTAACAAAAATTAATGTAAAATCAGGAGATCTTGTTTCGAAAAGCGTTTTGCTGGTAGAAATGAACTGATTTCAATGTTATCCAAGTAAAGCGGGGCAGTGATGCTCCGCTTTTTTTATTGTCAGATGTCTGCGGATACTGCAAATAGAAAGGGCTTTTCTTAAGCTTATTATTTTTTTGTAACGCTATTGGCAAAATCATTACATTTGACCAATATATCTGATTTTATAATGACAATACAACCAAACCATACAATAACAGAGGATGCGATTGATTTTAGCGGCAATGATATGCTCAAACTTGCTGCGGATTACGTTCGTTTTACAAATACGCATATTTTTCTCACCGGGAAAGCCGGCACGGGTAAAACAACTTTTCTGCGCAAAATAAGATCGATGACCCATAAGCGCATGATTGTGGTTGCGCCCACCGGAGTCGCTGCTATTAACGCAGGCGGGGTTACTATACATTCCTTCTTTCAATTGCCATTTGGCCCTCAATTGCCCGAATCAAATACGCCCGTCAATGAGTTCGATTCGGAAAATGCGAAAACAGCAGCAGCCCGGATGCAAAAAATTAACCGGACAAAGATCAACATCATCAAAAGTCTTGATCTGCTGGTTATTGACGAGATAAGTATGGTAAGAGCCGATCTGCTCGATGCCATCGATTCAGTACTTCGTCGCTACCGCAACAGGCATCTGCCTTTTGGTGGTGTGCAATTGCTGATGATCGGCGACCTGCAGCAACTGGCTCCGATTGCAAAGGAAGAAGAATGGCAATTGCTCAGAAATTATTACGAAACGGTATATTTCTTCAGTAGCCGCGCTTTGCAGCAATGCAAATATGTCAGCATTGAGCTAAAGCATGTTTATCGTCAGGCTGACAAATATTTTATTGATCTGCTGAATAAAGTGCGCGACAATCAACTTGATAATGAATCGATTGAGTTGTTGAATAAAAGGTACATCCGAAATTTTGAAATTCCTGAAAACGAAGGATATATTACCCTCACCACACACAATTATCAGTCTCAACAGATAAATCAGCAAAAGCTGGCCGGACTCAAAGGAAAACTTCTAAAATTTCAGGCTGAAACAGAAGGCGATTTCCCCGAGTACGCCTACCCTACCGACTTAAGTCTGGAACTAAAAACCGGAGCACAGGTAATGTTTGTGAAGAATGACCCGGATGTTGGGAAGCGCTTTTTCAATGGAAAAATTGGTAAGCTTATAAGAATTGATGATGAAACGCTTATTGTAAAATGTCCGGATGACGAGAAAGAGATCGAAGTAGAGCCCCTTGACTGGCACAATTGCCGGTATTCAATAAATGAAGAAACCAAGGAAATAAAGGAAACTATAGTGGGTACTTTTACACAATACCCGCTAAAACTAGCCTGGGCGATAACCATACACAAAAGCCAGGGGCTTACTTTCGAGAAAGCTGTGATTGATGCAAATTCAGCTTTCGCACACGGGCAGGTTTATGTGGCTTTAAGCCGGTGTAAAACGCTTGAGGGGCTGGTTCTCAGCTCTCCCATTAGCCGCACAGCAGTAAAAACAGATTTTGCCGTTGGTGGATTTGTCAGCCGTATTGAAGAGAATCAACCCGACGAAAACTCGCTCAACCTTGCCAAAATTCAGTTTCAGCAATCACTTGTCAGCGAGATGTTCACTTTCGATGTTTTACACCGTTATCTGAGTCGGATCCTCAAACTGATCAGTGAAAATTCCGGTTCAGTTGATCAGCCATTTGTTGATTCCATAGAAAAAAAGGGCACTCTGCTGCATAACGAAATCGTTGAAGTTGCTCAGAAATTTCAGCGGCAACTCCTGCAGCTTTTTATCAATAATGAAGATATTGAAGTCAACCAGACTTTGCAGGAACGCATACAAAAAGCCTGCACCTATTTTCATCCAAGGTTGAAAGAAATCTTTTTCAAACAAAAAATTGAACCTGAAACTGATAACCGGGCATTGCGGAAGCAGATAAATGACACCATCGACCGCATGAATCAGGAAGCCTGGGTGAGATTGTCATGTCTTAATGCGTGTAAAGATGGATTTCGCACCATTGAATATCTGAAAGTCAGGGCTATTTCTTCCATTTTTGAACCGGTTTTTGAATCCAAACCGGCAAAAATTTCGCCTTTTTCGGGTAACTCAGAAAAGAAGCTGTACGATCTGATTAAAAACTGGCGCGATCAGATGGCTGATGAAATGGGCGTTCCGTCCTATCATGTTTTGCCTGTAAAAACCATCAAAGCCTTAACCTCTGATTTACCTCACAATATGGCTGATTTGAAAAAAATCGCTGGAATTGGCAAAGTAAAAGCTGCTGCTTTTGGCAGTGAAATTTTAAACATAATTGCTGAACACACCGGCCGGAAGCCTGATCTGACAACTTCTGAAGCAGATGATGAGTTAGAAAGCAAATCCTCAAAATCAGTAAAACCGGTTAAAGGTCAAAGCTTCGAATTAAGCCTGAAAATGTTTCGCGAGGGCATGAGTGTGTCCGAAATTGCAGCAGCAAGGAACATGGCCATCAGCACCATTGAAGGCCATCTGGCAATGTTTGTAAAAAGAGGTGAAATTGAGCCTGCCGGATTGGTTGAACCGCAAAAAATTGAGTTGATTACCAAATATTTCACCGACTCGAAAAATCCGAAACTTGGTGCTGCAAAAGCTGCACTCGGAGATCAGATTACGTTCAGCGAAATAAAAATTGTTCTTAATTCGCTCTTTTTTCAGGGATTAATAAAGGAGGTGAAAGAGGAAAATGCTTAGTTTCCTTGTTCCAAAATTTCCTGATAGGCAGTATTGTTCTCTTCAATAAAATCAAGAATACTGTCTCTTCCCAGGCCATTTTCAGCAGAACTCAGAAACATGGTTGGCAACTCGTCCCAGGTTTCAGAAAGCTTGGCTTTAAACGCTGCAATGTTTGATGCCATTGCGTTTGACGTGAGTTTATCGGTCTTGGTAAAAATCAATGCAAATGGCAGCTGAGCTTCGCCAAACCAATCGATAAAATCAATATCCGATTTTTTGGGCTCAATGCGCGAGTCAATAAGTATAAAAGTATTCACCAGACTTTCTCTGCGGGTAAGATAAGTACGTATCATCCCCTCCCATTTTTCTCTTTCCTTTTTCGATATTTTGGCATAACCGTATCCCGGAAGATCGACCAGATACCAATCATTGTTGACAATGAAATGGTTGATGAGTCTTGTTTTTCCCGGTGTAGAAGAAGTTTTTGCCAGATTTCGCCGACCTAGCAACATATTGATCAACGACGATTTGCCTACATTTGACCTTCCGATAAATGCATACTCAGGTTTGTCGGGGGCCGGACATTTCGACGGATCGGGGTTGCTAACCAGAAAATCAGCATTTCGTATGATCATGATTACCTTTCGGATATTGTTAGGTGTCGTTCAATCTTAATTTCGTAAATATCGGCAATGGTTACAATAATTCCCGACTCTTCAACCTCCCCAAAATCATCATTGAGCGATGTGCCGAAAAACTTCATTGTGGAAGACAGGTTCATATATGCATTGACCAATGGCGGAATGTTTTCACCCAAAGAACGCACCTGCTGAATCAGCAGTTTATAATCTTTCTCGTAAATTCCATTGGGAAAAGCCTGTTCAAGTTCAGTTTCATCGGTTTTGAGCACAAGCGGAACTATCGGATAAACCAACTTATCGTGATCAGCAAAATATCTCTTCATAAACCAAAGGATAAGATCGCGGGCTCTGGTATTGTAATCAGGATACATGGTAATCTTCCCGAAGAAATACTTTGCATCCGGATAAATATGAACCAATGCTCCAAGTCCGTCCCATATATTATCAAGCGAATACATTCCTTTACGGATATTGTTAACCGGCTGATATGCAGGCTGAACAAAAGATCGTCCCAGTTCAATGGTATAGGGCAGATATTCTTCAACAAATTTGTCGGAATAGTGAAACAGTTTGAAGGTTGGCGTGTGGTATTCCCCGTCTTCACCTTTTGTAAGGGTTTTACAGTGCAAATATCTGTACCCTCCGATAATTTCTTTGTCAACCGGATTCCAAACAATCAGTTGTTCGAACGGATTTTCGCAGGTATCATAATGGTCAAGGTCGATAGAAAGACCCGTTCCACCACCGGCATCACGAAAGGTTATTTCGCGCAACCGGCCAATTTCACGCACAACATTGGGTGAATTATGGTGATTGAGAATGTATATGAGATTGTTTCCGGCGTTGGTTTTCCGGATTAGTTTGTCGCTGGTAAGTTCTGACTCAATTGCCTCCCGGTCAACCGGAGGAATGATCTGTTCCATTTTCTGGCTCATAGATTTTTTAGTCTGCATTAAAGATTAAATCCGGATCCTTTTCCAATTTGTAAACGTGCGATCTCAAAAGTTCAGCCCATTTCTGGTCGCTGTGCTTTTTGGTGAAAGTGCTTAATTCAACTGGATTCCCAAATGTAATGACGATGTCTTTGTTTTTTTGTTTAAACATTTCATCCACAAGAAAGAGCATTTCAATGTTTGCTTTCAGTCCTAACCATTTGCGGAAGTTGGCTAAGTTATAAAAGAAACCTGAATTACGCCCACTGATATGCACCGGAAGAATATCGCGGTTATAAGCTCTGGCTTTGCTCAGAAAAGTCTTTTTCCATTCCAGGTCAAGAATTTCGCCGCCTGTTTTGCGTGAACACAAACCTGCCGGAAAATAAACTATTGTTTTGTCAGAGGCGAATGTTTCGTTGAAAACAGCAATGTTTGTGGCATTAGAGCCATGCTTATTTACAGGAATAAACAGTGAACGCAGGTTGGGCAAATGCATCAGAAAATCATTTGCCGGAGAGACAATATCGGGTCTGATTCTGCCAACAGCCTGCATAAGTGCGATTCCATCAAGTCCTCCCAAAGGATGATTTGCAACCACGACAAACCGCTCCGATTTCAGAAGATTTTCTTCGCCTTTGACAGCAATATTGACTCCAAAATCATTTAGAATTACTTCAAAAAACTCAAGTCCATACTTATCCTTATGCTTATTCAGTGCCTTATTCAACTCATCCTGATGGACTATTCTTTTGAGATATCTCAGCAAAAACCCAGGCAGGTTCCTACGTAAACGAGGACTCTTGCCTTCTATAACTTTATCAAGATCAATGAATCTGATATATTCCCCCTCGGGTACGGTCTCGTTTACTTCCATGTTTCAGGTGTAAAATTGTGTTCCTGAATTTTTAACAAATTTACAAAATTCGATAATTGATTTACCGGCGACTTAAAAAATCAAGAAAAAGTCATCATAATTCGCCAAAGGTTAGAAAACAATAATAACCCAAAATGATTTTATAACACTCATTTTCAACATGTTAAATCACTGAATCGGATATATAAAACACCATTTCTGCAAAAAGTTATTAACAGTAGTGGTAAAAAGTGGTAAAAAGTGGTAAAAACCATCTATATTTACACCACTAAAAACAACAAAACGAATAATGACGGAAATAATTGGCGTTCACGACTGCAAGGTTGATGTCAAGGGCAGATTGATGCTGCCTTCGGCACTCAAGTCGCAGATTGATGCCATAATCTCCGAAGGCTTCATCCTGAAAAGGAGCATTTTTCAACCTTGCCTTGAATTGTATCCCCGTCAGGTGTGGAACAAAGAAATGAAACGGGTAAACAAGCTAAACCGCTTTATCAAAAAGAATAACGATTTCATCAGAATCTTTATGGCGGGCGTACGTGAAGTTGAAACTGACTCTACCGGACGTTTGCTTATTCCGAAAGATCTGGCAGTTTTCGCCGGAATATCAAAAGACATCGTACTGTCATCTGCACTCAGTATCATAGAGATATGGGATAAGGACAAGTACGAAGCTTCAATACGCGACAACATTGGCAGCTTCTCTGACCTTGCCGAAGAGGTGATGGGACAAATGAATGACGACGAATAAATAACTGAAAAATGTATCATAAGCCCGTAATGCTCAGCGAATGTCTGGATGGACTCGCCATTAAGCCCGAAGGCACATATGTAGATGTGACTTTTGGAGGCGGTGGCCATGCACGTGCCATACTTGAACAGCTGACTACCGGCAGACTTGTTGGCTTTGATCAGGATGCAGATGCACTTTTAAATTCAATTGACGACAGCCGCTTTACGCTGATAAACCAGAATTTCAGGTTCCTCACAAACTTTCTGAGGTTTTTTAAAGCATTTCCGGTGGATGGAATCCTAGCTGATCTGGGTGTTTCGTCGCATCAGCTTGATCAGGCAGAGCGCGGTTTTTCTACCCGTTTTGATGCTGATCTCGACCTGAGAATGGATAGAAAATCGAATCTGACCGCAAAGGAAGTCATAAACCGATACCCAACCGAAGATCTTATAAAGATAATGCGCGAGTATGGCGAATTGCCAAATGCATACCGCATTGCCTTAAAACTGACCGAAGCCAGAGGAGCAGGAGCCATCAACACAACTGCTCAACTCAAAGAAATCCTGCAGCCATTTGCAGAAAGAGGCAAAGAGAATAAATTTTTCGCCAGGATATTCCAGGCACTTCGCATTGAAGTAAACGGTGAGCTTGATGCATTAAAAGAAATGCTTCTGCAAACCACAAAAACCATCAAGCCGGGCGGGCGACTGGTGGTGATGTCATACCATTCGCTGGAAGACAGATTGGTTAAAAACTTTATGAAAACCGGAAATTTTGAAGGGACTGTGAACAAGGACTTCTTCGGAAATCTGCATGCGCCATTCAAACCAATTACCCGTAAACCTACCATAGCAACTGAAGAAGAAGTCCTCGAAAATAACCGTGCCCGCAGTGCGAAGCTCAGGATAGCAGAGAGAAACCATGACGAAGATTAGCGATCATAAAAATACCGTCAGGCCCAAACCTGTTGAAAAACCCCTTAAAAAGAAGAGGTCTTTCAGGGCATTCAGTATGCTGAATCAAAAAGTCAATGTTGGTGGATCATTGCACAGCATTGTAGATGGAAGCTTTCTTACCCGTGATAACCTGACTACACAAGTACCATTTATACTTTTCCTGACATTGATGGCCATTTTTTATATCGCCAATTCTTACAATGCTGAGAAAACAATGATTGAAATATCAAAAACCAAAAGAGAGCTTGAAGAGCTGAGGTATGAATACATCACCACGAAATCAGCCCTTATGTATCACAGCAAGCAATCGGAAGTTGCCAATAAATTAAAAAACACCGGCGTAAAGGAATCAGTAGTTCCTCCTGTAAAAATTCATGTAAAAGAATAAACTGATGGACAATAAGGGCGAAATATTAAAGAAAGTTTACCTTGTCTATTTTGTCATGGTAGTGCTTGGCTTGTCAATACTTGGCAAGGCGGCCTACATTCAGTTTGTTGAAGGCGATGAATGGCGCGAAAAAGCCAAAAAGTTAAGCATCAGATACGAAAATATAGAAGCCACCAGGGGCAATATTCTGGCTGTTGACGGAAGTTTAATGGCGGCATCGGTTCCCATTTTTGAACTGCGTATTGATGCAGGCAACACCCATTATAACGATGAATTCTTTTACGAAAATGTGGACTCACTCGCCTGGCATATGGCAAATCATTTCAGAGACCGCAGTAAAAAAGAGTACAAACAAATACTGGAACAAGGCCGTAAAAAAAACAATCGTTATTTATTGCTTAAGCGTAACATAACTTACAGTGACCTTAAAAAAGTAAGAAAATTTCCGATTTTCAGGCTTGGAAAATACAAAGGCGGTTTGATTGCCCAGGCGAAAAATAAGAGAGAGCTTCCATTTAAATGGCTTGCTTTCAGAACCATAGGCTGGGACAAAGACGGATCAGAAAACGACATTGGACTTGAAGGCGCATACAGCCACCTGCTTGAAGGTGAAAGCGGACAGCGCCTTATGCAGCGCATTGGTAATGGTGTGTGGAGGCCATTGAATGACGAAAATGAGATTGAACCAAGAAACGGACATGATATTGTAACATCCATTGACATTAATATTCAGGATGTAGCAGAAGATGCTTTGATGCGGCAATTGATCGCCAATGAAGCCGATCATGGTTGCGCCATTCTGATGGAAGTAAAAACCGGCTTTATTGTTGCCATTGCAAATCTTGGTAAAAACAAAGAAGGTTTTTATGAAGAAAAATACAACTACGCGATAGGTGAAAGTTCAGAACCCGGATCAACATTTAAACTGGCTTCTTTGCTGGCGGCACTCGATGACGGACTGGTCAGCCTCAGCGACACTGTAGACACCCAGGGTGGAACAGTAATGTTTGCGAACCGGACCATGAGAGATTCCCACAAAGGAGGTTATGGCCGCATCAGTGTTCGCAAAGCATTTGAAGTATCGTCAAATGTGGGCATTTCAAAAGTCATTCACAAAGCATACAAAGACAAGCCACAGCAGTTTATAGATGCGCTTTATGCGATGCGACTGAATCAGCCACTTGGGCTGGATATTCCCGGAGAAGGAAACCCTTCAATAAAAGACACCAAACATAAATACTGGTCGAAAGTATCGCTTCCCTGGATGTCGATAGGATATGAAGTGGCACTCACTCCATTGCAGACGCTGGCCTTCTATAATGCCATCGCCAATAACGGTGTAATGGTAAAACCGCAATTTGTGAAAGAAATAAGATCAGCCGGAAAGGTTATTGAAACCTTCGGTCCTGTAATTCTCTCAAAATCCATCACAAAAAATCCCGAGTCAATAGCCATGGCGCGTTCGTTACTCGAAGGAGTAGTTCAGCAGGGAACGGCCACACATTTAAAAAATCCGGTTTACAAAATCGCCGGCAAAACCGGCACCGCTCAAATTGCCCAAAACAATGCGGGGTATAATAAATCAAATTACAAGGCATCATTTTCAGGCTACTTCCCGGCTGAAGACCCGAAATACTCAATGATTGTGGTCATTAACAATCCCAGCAAAGGAGTTTACTACGGAGGATCAATTGCAGGGCCGGTTTTTAAAGAGGTGGCTGATAAGGTTTACTCTACGCGACTTGATTTCGTCGCCACCAAATCAGATTCTTTACTCCGTTCAGCACCGGTATATGCATCAGGAAATGCCAAAGAACTGCAAACCATTTTCAAATTGCTCAGCGTCCCGGTTTCTGCAGAAATGGATCAGAATGAATGGATTGCCTGCAGGGATAATAATGGAATTGCTGAAACTGTAAACATTGAAACAGGAGAAGAAATAATACCTGACGTAAGAGGCATGGGAGCAAGAGATGCTGTTTTTTTACTTGAATCGGCAGGAATAAAAGTACAGATGAATGGCAAGGGAAAAGTAAAAAAGCAATCGCTGCCCGCCGGATCAAAAGCTGTAAGAGGGAGTAAATGTATTATTGAACTGGGCTAAAGTGCAGAAATGAAAACACTGAAAGATCTATTGTATCGTTGCAGGATTGCCAGGATAGCCGGAAGTACGGATATACCTGTGGATGAAGTTATTTCCGACTCGAGAAGAGCTGAGAAGAACAAGGTATTTATTGCTGTAAAAGGCACACAAACCGATGGCCACATATACATTGCCGATGTAATCAGCAAAGGCGTTAAAGCCATTGTGTGCGAAACCATTCCCGATAAAACCGAACCCGATGTCACATACATTGAGGTAAAAGACAGCGCTGAGACACTGGCTATTATGGCCGGTAATTATTTTGATAACCCTTCCTCGGAAATCCACCTTATCGGGATAACCGGCACCAATGGAAAAACTACCATTGCAACCTTATTGTACCAACTGTTTTTACAGGCGGGTTTCAAAGTTGGTCTGATTTCTACGGTAAGAAATATGATCAACAACCTCGAAATTCCGGCCACGCATACCACTCCCGATCCAATGGCACTGAATCAGTTGCTGAGGGAAATGGTTTTGGACGGCTGTGAATACTGCTTTATGGAAGTGAGTTCACATGCCATAGTTCAGCAGCGCATTGCCGGGCTTAGTTTCAGGGGTGGTGTTTTTTCAAATCTCACCCACGACCATCTCGACTATCACAAAACATTTGATGCCTATCTCAAGGCGAAAAAATCATTTTTTGATAAACTGCCATCAACAGCATTTGCACTTACAAACATTGATGACCGCAATGGACTGGTAATGGTTCAGAATACCAAAGCCGTTGTGAAAACCCTGGCAGTTAAAAAACAATCCGATTTTCATTGCAGGATACTCGAAAATCATTTTGATGGTTTGCAGCTCAGCATCAATGGAAAAGAGGTTTGGTGCAGGCTGGTTGGAAATTTCAATGCCTATAATTTGCTCAGTATTTATGCTACTGCTGAAATGCTTGGGTTAACTGAAGAAGAGTGCCTTACCGGACTAAGCCGACTTGTGCCGGTTGATGGCAGGTTCGAGTATATGAAATCACCTACCGGAGTGATCGGGATTGTTGACTATGCGCACACACCCGATGCACTGCTGAATGTAATATCAACCATCAATGCCATCCGCGAAGGCGCCGGAAAACTCATTACTGTTGTGGGAGCCGGAGGAAACCGCGATAAAACCAAGCGCCCCATAATGGCTTCGATTGCAGCCGAAAACAGCACCCTCACCATTCTTACTTCCGACAATCCCCGTAACGAAGACCCGGATGAAATCCTTAAAGAAATGATGACAGGCGTTACTGTTGACCGGAAAAAAGCAACGCTACTGATCAGCGACCGCCGGCAAGCCATCCGGGTTGCCTGCACAATGGCCGATAGCGGTGACATAATTCTGGTAGCGGGCAAAGGACACGAAACCTATCAGGAAATAAAAGGTACAAAACATCACTTCGACGACCGCGAAGAACTGAAAGAAGCATTGGCAATAAATAACAACCAAAATCAGTAAAAACTGGGCTTATGTTGTACTATCTGTTTGATTTTCTTGATAAAAGCCTGGACTTCCCCGGAGCCGGAATGTTTCAATACATTTCTTTCAGGGCCGCGCTTGCTGTCATTACATCACTGATAATTTCACTCTTGTTTGGCAAAACGCTGATCAATTATCTGCGAGGAAAACTTGTAGGTGAGGAGGTGAGAGATCTGGGTCTTCATGGCCAAAAAGAAAAGCAGGGAACTCCTACTATGGGCGGATTGATTATCCTCAGCGCGATCATAATTCCTACACTTCTTTTTGCAAAACTCAACAACATTTACATCATTCTTATCCTGATTACTACCATTTGGCTGGGTTTTATCGGATTTGTAGATGATTATATCAAGGTATTCAGAAATGACAAAAAAGGACTTGCAGGAAAGTTTAAAATCCTTGGTCAAATTATCATCGGACTTGTGGTTGGATTAACACTCTATTTTCATGAAGATGTGGTCATCCGCGAAAAGATATTACAGACTAGCTCGGTTTCAGTTGAATCGCTGAGTGAATTTGAGCAGGTAAACGATCATGGTCAGCGTTTTTCAAGGCAGTCTTCCAAATCCACAAAAACCACTATTCCATTCTTTAAAAACAACGAATTGGATTATGCCCTGTTGCTTAAGCCTTTCGGAAAAAAGGCCATGAATCATGCATGGATAATCTTTGTACCCATCGTAATTCTGATCATAATTTCGGTGTCAAACGGAGCCAATCTCACCGATGGAATCGATGGGCTGGCAACCGGAACTTCTGCCATTATCGGGGTAACCCTTGGCATACTTGCCTGGGTTTCGGGCAACTTTGTTTTTGCCGATTATCTGAACATAATGTATTTGCCCGACACGGGCGAGCTCACAATTTTTGTAAGCGCATTTGTTGGCGCATGTACCGGTTTTCTATGGTACAATACCTACCCTGCCCAGGTTTTTATGGGTGATACCGGTTCGCTGGCTCTGGGAGGTGTGATTGCAGTGCTTGCCATTATGATCCGTAAAGAATTGCTGATTCCGATTCTCTGTGGAATTTTCGTGGCTGAAAATCTTTCAGTAGTCATACAGGTCAGCTATTTCAAACGAACCAAACGGAAGTACGGCGAAGGAAGAAGAATCTTTAAAATGTCTCCGCTGCACCATCATTTTCAGGTGCTTGGATATGCAGAACCAAAAATAGTACAGCGGTTCTTTATTGTAGGGATCATGCTTGCAGTTTTTACAATCATCACCCTTAAAATCAGGTAAAAAATGAACCACAAACCCAAAATACTGATACTCGGTGCCGGCGAAAGCGGAACCGGTGCTGCGCTTCTCGCGGCCGGTAAAGGGTTTGCTGTGTTTGTGTCAGACAATGGAATTATCAAAGATAATTTTAAAGATCAACTTATTGCCGGCAATATAGAATTTGAGGAAGGTGGTCATGGCAAAAACATTCTCAGTGGTGTAAATGAAATTATAAAAAGTCCGGGAATACCCGAAAACGCCCAACTGGTAATGGAAGCCAGAAGTATAGGGATTCCAGTGATTTCGGAAATCGAGTTTGCTTCGCGCTTCACCAATGCAACCAAAATATGTGTAACAGGGAGCAATGGGAAAACCACTACCACTGGACTGATTCAGCACCTGCTCAAACAAGCAGGACTGAATTCATGCGCTGCAGGCAATATTGGAAACAGTTTTGCCAGTGAGGTATTAAAAAAGGAATATGACTATTTCAGCCTTGAGCTAAGCAGCTTTCAATTGGATGGAACTGACGAATTCAGGGCAGAAATTGCGATTTTGCTGAACATCACGCCCGACCATCTGGACAGGTATGACTATAATTTCAGCAAATATGCAGCTTCGAAAATGAGAATCATAAGAAATCAACGCAAAGAAGATGCATTTATCTGGTGCTGTGATGATGAAACCAGCAGAGAGATCATAAAAAGCGCCAAACTTCATCAGGAAATTTACAAAATCAGCTTACACGAAAAAGGGCACGAAGGTGCATGGCTTGACGGAAACACAATAGTATTTAACATAAAAGGAGAAAAGTTCACTATGACAATCGAAGAACTTGCTTTACAGGGAAAGCACAACATCTACAACTCAATGGCCGCCGGAATAGCAGGAAGCCTCATCGGATTGCGCAAGGAAAGCATTAAAGAAAGCCTTGGAAGTTTCGAAAACACGGCACACCGGCTTGAGTATGTGGCCAATATACATGGCATTGAGTTCATCAACGATTCAAAAGCCACAAATATCAATTCGGCTTGGTGGGCGCTGGAAAACCAGCACAAACCTGTCATTTGGATTGCCGGAGGAATTGACAAAGGCAACGACTACTCCAAGTTATTTGAAGTGGTCAAATCAAATGTAAAAGCACTGGTTTGTCTTGGCCTTGACAATGAGCTTATGATAGATGCTTTCAAAGATATTATCCCTGTAATCATTGAAACGCAATCAGCCGAAGATGCTGTAAATCAGGCATATTACCTTGCCAGCAACAACGATGTGGTATTATTATCGCCTGCATGTGCAAGTTTTGATCTTTTTGAAAACTACGAAGACCGGGGCAATCAGTTTAAAAATGCGGTAAAAGCCCTTTGAAGAAACTCAGATTATGAAAGCCATTTTAAGCAGGATAAAAGGAGACAAAGTGATATGGGCAGTGGTGTTCCTGCTGTCGATATTCTCGTTGCTGGCGGTTTACAGTTCCACCGGAACACTTGCCTACCGCTATCAATCGGGCAATACTGAGTACTACCTGATAAAACATATGGGCATTCTGCTGCTTGGCTTTGTATTGATGTATCTGGCTCATCAGGTCAAATACAAATACTATGCCCGCATTTCGCAGCTTGGAATTTACATTTCAGTTCCCCTTCTGGCTTATACACTCCTGTTCGGCACTTCGATGAATGAAGCCAGTCGTTGGTACACACTCCCTTTGATCAATATAACTTTTCAGCCTTCCGACCTGGCCAAACTTGCGCTTATCATTTATGTCGCCCGCCTTCTTGCAAAAAAGCAAAGTGATATCGATGATTTCAAAAAAGGTTTTGTTGCCATTCTTCTTCCTGTGGTTCTGATCACCTTACTGATCATACCAGCCAATTTCTCAACTGCAGCGCTGATTTTTACCACATGCCTTGTGCTTATGTTTGTTGGTCGTGTTAAAATCAGGTATCTGTTGATGCTTGTCGGGGTTGGAATAGTGGCTTTTATTTTATTGATAACAGTTGCAGTGAACTCTCCCAAACTCAGCGGACGTTTTGGAACCTGGCAAACGAGAATTGAAAGTTTCAGAAGCGGCGACAGTGATGCCAATTATCAGGTGGAGCAGGCCAAAATTGCTATTGCTACCGGAGGAATCGCCGGAAAAATGCCAGGCAATTCCACACAAAAAAACTTTCTGCCCCACCCCTATTCTGACTTTATTTTTGCCATCATTATAGAAGAGTACGGCTTGATAGGAGGCACTGTGGTTGTATTTCTGTATTTAATACTGATGTTCAGGGCTGTAAAAATTGTAATCCGGAGTCCGCGGAATTTTGCCGCCTTCCTCACCTTTGGCGTGGCCTTTAGTCTGGTATTTCAGGCGATGGTGAACATGATGGTTGCTGTAAATCTGCTTCCGGTAACCGGACAAACATTACCCCTCATAAGTATGGGAGGAACATCCATTTGGTTTACCAGCATTGCCATAGGTATAATTCTGAGCGTAAGCCGGGAAATTGAGGAATCAGAAAACCTCGAAAAAGAAGCAAAAACAGAAAAACAAACAAAACAAACCGAACATGCCATTGCCTGAAACAAGGATCATTATCAGCGGAGGAGGAACCGGAGGTCACGTATTTCCGGCCATTGCTATTGCGGATGCATTGACTTCACTAAACCCTGAAGTAAAAATCCTTTTTGTAGGTGCTGAAGGCAGGATGGAAACCGAAAAAGTTCCGGCAGCTGGCTATGAGATTAAAACACTTTGGATCAGCGGACTACAGCGCAGATTAACATTCAAAAACCTGCTTTTCCCGATTAAACTGGCGCATAGCTCCCTCAAAGCAAGGAGTATCATCAAAGAATTTAAACCTCAGGTGGTTGTTGGCGTGGGTGGATATGCAAGCGGACCTACAGTAAAAGCAGCAGCTTCGATGGGAATTTCCACGTTGATACAGGAGCAGAATTCATATCCCGGAATCACAAACAGAATGCTGGCCGGAAAAGCAAAAAAGATCTGTGTTGCTTACCCAGATATGGAGAAATATTTCCCGGCATCAAGAATTGTACTGACAGGAAATCCGGTAAGAACTGATATTATTTTTGCGGAAGCCAAAAGAGAAGAAGCACTCAATTTTTTCAGACTTGACCCGCAAAAACCAGTCGTTCTGGTGATTGGCGGAAGTCTAGGAGCCAGAACCATCAACAACAGCATTCATCGCTCGTTGAAGGAATTTGCAGATGCCGGACTTCAGCTGATCTGGCAAACAGGTAAAACTTTTGCTGAGATCGCGAAATCAGCGACAATTCCATTTGATGATTATGGAATAAGAAATTACGACTTCATCACACGTATGGACTTTGCCTATGCTGCTGCCGATATTGTTGTGTCGAGAGCAGGAGCTTTATCGGTTTCGGAACTTTGCATCACCGGCAAACCATCCATTTTGGTTCCATCGCCGAATGTGGCTGAGGATCATCAAACCAAAAACGCTATGGCGCTGGTAAAAAGAAATGCTGCGGTTTTGATTCCGGATAACCGTGCAGATTCAGAACTCGCTGATGGCATCATTTCTCTGGCCTTCAATCCAGCGAAAAAGAACGAATTGAGCAATAACATACGCTCACTTTCGAAACCGCAGGCTGCGCTCGATATTGCAACCATAATTTTGGAACTCACTCAAAAATAGCATAAACCGTGGAAACTAAAAACCTGAAAACCGTTTATTTTCTTGGCATTGGAGGAATTGGCATGAGTGCACTTGCCCGTTACTTTCACGCTGCCGGATGTATGGTTTCGGGTTATGATAAAACGCCTACAACACTCACATCACAGCTTGAAGCCGAAGGAATAAAAATTCATTTCGAAGATCGGCCCGACCTGATTCCTGCAAATACCGACCTGATTATTTATACACCAGCCATTCCTAAAGACCTTTCCGAATTTGTGAAAGCGACCTCGGGAAAATTCAGTATTAAAAAACGGGCAGAAGTGTTGGGCGATCTTACCAACAGCAAAAAAACCATTGCTGTTGCCGGCACACATGGCAAAACAACAGTTTCCACCATGATTTCGCACATCATGTACAATTCAAAAGCCGGATGCACTGCATTTCTGGGTGGAATTTCAAAAAATTACGACTCAAACCTTTTGCTGAATCCAAAAAGTGAGCTGATGGTTGCTGAAGCCGATGAATTTGACCGTTCATTTCTCAGACTTTCACCATGGCTTGCGTTGATTACATCTGCTGATGCCGATCATCTTGACATTTATGCCGATCATCAGGATCTGAAAAATACCTTTACTCAATTCACCCAAAGGGTTGTTCACGGTGGTGTTTTGCTGATCAAATCGGGAATCGGAATTGAACCAGACCCTGATCCGGAGGTAGAATTTTACACCTATTCTCTCGATAAGCAGGCAGATTTTTATGCAGAAAACCTCCGCATTGAAGATCATCGCTATCATTTTGATCTGGTGGTTCCGGAAGGTCGGATTTCAGGTTTATCACCGGGACTTCCCGGATTATTCAATGTTGAAAACAGTGTAGCTGCCGCTGCTGCAGCCTGGTTGAGCGGTGCGTCTGATGAAGAAATCAGAATTGGTATAAGCTCATTTTCAGGCGTTAAAAGACGTTTCGACATAAGAATAAACACACCGGGCTTACTTTATATCGATGATTACGCCCACCATCCTGAGGAGTTGAGCGCGTGTATAGGTTCGGTGCAGAAACTTTATCCGGGAAGGCATATTACAGGAATTTTTCAGCCACACCTCTACTCCCGTACCCGCGATTTTGCCGAAGGTTTTTCAAAAAGCCTTTCAATGCTCGACCGTGTTATTCTTCTGGAAATATATCCGGCAAGGGAAAAACCAATTGAAGGAATAAACTCTGAGATGTTGCTGAAAGGAATAGAATCAAAGGAAAAATTTCTTTGCGGACGGGAAGAGGCAATGCGATTGATTGCGCGGAATCAACCTGATATTTTGCTCACTCTTGGTGCCGGCGATATTGATCAGATGGTTGCACCTATTGAAGAATTATTCACCAAAGCCCTGAAACCATGAGAAGGATTTTAAACCTCATTCTGAAAACGGTTCTTGTGGCAGGAATTGTGGTACTGTTCATTTTTGCCAACAAAAAGCAGGATCAGACAACATGTCAGGAATTTGTAATTGAACTGGATTACAACGGCGGAGATGCTTTGGTCAGCCGCATTCATGTAAGACAACTCGTAACGGATGCAGGCATTAAAGTAAAAGGTGAGAAACTTGGAGAGATTCCGATGGCTCAGATTCACAAAGCAATTGAGGCAAGTCCCTTTGTAAAAAAAGCGAATCTGACCATGGATGTCAATGGCAAGGTTAAAGCACTTGTGATTCAGCGCAGCCCGCTGGTGAGGGTTATTGACAGCAAAGGCGCTCATTTTTATCTCGATTGCGATGGCAAAAGGGTGCCAATCAG
>DITE01000078.1 GCA_002422725.1 Bacteroidales bacterium UBA6192 | reverse complement strand
ACATAATCGCCGGGGGCAAGCTCATTCACATCAAGCATTTGAAGGCTGGCATGATACTCGGCCCCTCCGACCGAGCACAAAGCCATGTCACCATCTATGCTTTCAATCTTTGCAGGTATGCTTAAACACATAAACTTAATCTTGTTTTACGGCTTCAAAATTACGCAGAAAATGCAAGCGGTATGACGTCTATAAGCATACGATGACATCTCTTAAGCGTAAAGCAGCTATGGCACAAAGTTCCGCAGGGAATCGAAGAGTGACACAAAGGGATAATTTATTGATAATCAATTTTTTCTAGGTGGAATTTAGTGTCTTCTTGGTGGAGCTCCGTGCAAGAGCTATGGCACAAAGATTCGCAGAGAATCGCTGAGTGACACAAAGGGATAATGATTCTCTGCATATCGAAATAGTTAGCAGCTTTTTTTTATTAAACGCTATTGACTTACGCTGCTTTTTTTATTATCTTTGGTTTTTCTTTTCCATGAACATGCAAAACAAGAAAAAAATAGCTGACTATTTTATTATCATGTTTTATTATATATCAGTGTATCAGCGCATTACCCCCCCCACACCTCAGTCTGTCATTAACTTCAGAAAAGATATATTGTTCGAATCAAATAATCATCAAAACAGGCAAAGCCAGATACAAGGCACTCAACAAAACCATATTTATTCTAGGTAAAAACAAATTCATTAAGCCAGGCCGCCCTGCATGGCCGGTTGTTGTGGGGTGGACAGGTTATTGCAAGCCGGTTTAAAGCGTTTTAAATTAATGATTTACCAAATTTTTACAAATATGAAAAAAATGATAATGCTTGTTGCAGCAATCTTGTTTGGGATAACTGCAACTTTTGCACAAGCATGGACAATAAACGTTTCATGGGAGGCAGATGAATGCGATAATTGCAGCGATGGTTATTTTGAAGTAATTTACACTATTTATGATAACTACAATCAGGTGGCTATTTACACAAACGAAAAAGTCACAGATATTGACCTGACGGAAGATGAGGTTAATATCCCTGTACCTCTTGTAGAAGACAATTGTGACTTACTAAGCGAAACCTGGCGGCCTAATTATCAAATCTTGGTAAGAGTAAAATTGTTTTGTAAGGATGGTTCATTTGAATATGAGGTAATTTGTTCGGGTCAAAGTAGTACAGAGAAAATGTGTTCTGATTTTAGTTCTGGAACTGTCCCTTTATTCGTCGATCTTAATCCTGTCGATTAAATTTAGTTCTGGTATTTGTCGCCCTGTAGTTGCAAAAATGCAGGGCGACATTGCCATTTTTTCGCTGATAAAAGAAAAAGTTACAGACTCAGATATTCAAGTAGTTTTAGGAAAATAGAAAAATTTGTTGTATAAGTTTAAAAAATATGAACCCATCCCTTCTATTTCTTATCTTTACGATGATGAAAAAAATAATTGGAAAAGCTTTACTTTTACTGTTGATGTTCGTTTTTTCATTGTATTCCACTGCCCAGAACGAAGCCAATGTTTGGTTTTTTGGTCATTATGCCGGAATAGATTTCAATACAGGCACTCCCATACCACTTATTGGTTTCACCGGGACTACTTCAGCCGCTTCGAGTGTCTGTGATCCGGCGGGCAAATTTTTAATGTTTTCAGATGGGCAAAAAATATGGAATGCCGACAGACAGGTCATGTTAAACGGGGATGATTTGGTTGGCCATAGCATGTCAACCCAGGGGGCCCTTATTCTTCAAAAACCCGGATCAACCAATTTATATTATGTATTTAACGTAGGTTATCTGGGAGAAGTCCCATCAACGTACGGACTGCATTATTCCATTGTGGATATTACGCTGGACAATGGCAAAGGGGGGGTAACGGCAGCAAAAAATATGCTTTTAAATGCAGCCTGGGATGCATTCGAGAAATTAACGGCAGTTAGACATACAAATGGTACTGACATCTGGGTTATCACGCGTAAAAGCCTGGACGATGCCTATGCAGCCTTTCTGCTTACACCGGATGGCATTAATGAAACCCCTGCAATTAGCCCAGCTTCCGACAGGCCTTTTAAAAACTCAGGAGGTTCCATGAAAGTAAGCTATGATAAAAAGTACCTGCTTTCAGCATTTAATAACAACGGAACAGGGTACGGAGAGTTATTCGAAGATGACTACCGGCTTGAGATTGCCCGCTTCGATCCTTCAAATGGCCATATTGAAGACATGTATTACCTGCTCAGTAAAAGTTTTAATAAGGATCCAATCCGGTCGTTGGAATTTTCGCCGGATTCAAAACTACTTTACCTTACTTTACTACATCATGTTGATGTTGATCAAACTTTTTTTATTTACCAACTTGATATGGCCCTTATAGAAGATTCGACACAATTTCTTAATTCGAAGATTCTCATTACAGATGTAGGTGGCAGTGACCTGCAATTAGCAAGGGATGGCAAAATTTACTCGAGTAATCACTCGGGTTTTACTCCAAGTGCTGTCAGTGTCATCCACAAGCCCTGGAAAAGGGGCATTGACTGTGACTATGAGGCGGATGTTCTGGAATATTTTCCTGAAACGGGTGCGAAACATAATTTATCCAACACCCTTCTTGATTACCTCTACCGTTTTGAATGGGAAGGCCGTTGCTCGTCAGAACCCATTTATTTCCAATCGAACTTCATACCCGGCCCTGCCTATATCCGCTGGAGTTTCAGCGACCCGGCGGCAGGGGCCGACAGCATTTCGTTTGATCTGAACCCCGTACATTACTTTACCCAGGGGGGCGGGTTCGAGGTAAAAGTGGTCGTACAATACCCAAACGGCAGGGTAGAGCAAACCTCCAGGGTGGTTACGGTCATTGGGTCGCCCACTCCCGACCTGGGGCCTGATACCTTGAAATGTGACATGGCCGAAATCACCCTCAATGCCGGAAACGATGAAGGCATGTTTGCCTGGAGCAATGGGGTTTTCGGCAACAATATCCGCCAGGTCACCGTGTCCGATACCGGCTGGTACTGGGTTCAGGTAACCAACAGCGAAGGCTGCAGGGCAAGGGACAGCATTCATGTGGGCATGCATCCAAAGGCCATCATAAACGAAGACATGCTCAGCATTTTCCCCACCGGCTGCGGGGCAAGCAACGGAAGGATCACCGGCCTTGCAGTTTCGGGAACTGAGCCGCTATCATTTGAATGGTTCGATGGAGATGGAAATCAGGTAGGTAGTGAACTTGATTTGATAGGTTTTCCGGTAGGCAACTACTTTTTGCACATCACCGATGCAAACGGCTGCCTGAGCATTTCCAATGCCTACAATATCGAAGATTCAGGCGATATTGACATCACGGCAGTGGAAACACAAGATGCCCATTGCGGCCAGGGCATAGGCACTATCAACATTACGGCCGTTTCGGGCGACCCGGCCAATTTGCTTTATTCCATTAACAACGGAGGCTCCTGGCAAACAGGAACCCCCCTGTTTGAAAACCTGCCGGCCGATAACTATTTCGTCCGGGTAAAAGACCTTTCGGGCTGCGAAAGTGTGTTTGAAAACAACCCGGTAACCATCCAAAACCTTCCCGGGCCCGAAGTTACGGAGGTAACCACAAGCCCCGAAACGGATTATATGCAAAACGGGCAAATTGATATTTCTGCCGGCACGAATGCAGGACAGCTCCATTATTCCATTGATAACGGAACCACTTTCCAGACAGGCGACGGACAATTTTCGAACCTCGCTTCAGGAACTTATTTCTGTCAGGTAAAAGACGATTTTGGTTGCGACACAAGCTTCACCGCTGTTGTTGAGCGCCTAATTTTGCAAATCATCGAAGCCATTGCCGGAAACGGCTACACCTGCATCGGCAATGCGGCTGTGGTGCCGGTTAAGCTCGAAAATTTCAAAGATATTTTCAAGTTCCAGCTAACGATTACCTACGACACCACCCTGCTCCACTGCGATGGTTTCATCAACCTTAACCCTTTACTGGGGAGCAGCCTGGTAGCCGGGACCATTGCAGGTACCAATCAGGTTGTCATCAGCTGGCAAGGCGATGCCCCTGCCACATTGGAAGAAAACGCTACCCTGCTGGAGCTGGTGTTTGGAGCAAAAGAACAGGGGCTATCGGGTATCGAATGGGCAGCCACGGGCGGCGAAAGTGTTTTCTACAACGAACACTTCGATGAAATAAGTGCCAGGTACCATGTTGGCACACTCAGGATTTATACCCGTCCGGCCATCATCATGGGAAACGAGCGGATTACCTGCGAAGGCGACCGGGTGATATTTATGCCCTGGGTTGTAGGTGGCACAGGCGATATAAGTTGTCTCTGGCAAGGCCCCAACGGATTTGAAAGCGAAGAATTTGAATTTGAATTCAACCCCATTACCCTCAGTCAGTCAGGCACCTATGTGCTCACCGTTAGCGACACCATCAACTGTGTTGAAAGCAAAAACTTTGAGCTCATTGTCTCCCCATTGCCCATAATCGCCCTGGCAGATCAGGACACTATTTATGCCGAACCGGGTTTCATTTTAGATGCCGGCAGCGGCTATGCGAGCTACTTATGGAACACCGGCGACACCACCTCATCCATTCAGATCAACCAGGAAGGCCTTTATGCTGTTGAAGTTTCCTCAGCACACAACTGCAAATCATCCGACGCTGTTA
>DITE01000045.1 GCA_002422725.1 Bacteroidales bacterium UBA6192 | reverse complement strand
CAATGCCAGGATAACAACATCAGCTTTTGCGACCAGCTGCAAGGCCTCAGCGAATCCGTCGTTCAGCCTGCCTTCAAAATCACAGCCTTTGGCATACCTTACTTCTGCCTGCGGCAATTTTGCCTTGATCCCTTCAAAGAGGGTTTCGGCCTTTCTGGCATCGCCGGCAGCCGACCAACCGCCAATCATATCGCTTTTGCTGTTGGCAAGCGGACCGATAACGGCAACATTTTTCACAGTTTTGCTTAGTGGGAGCAGCTGATGCTCGTTTTTGAGCAAAACCACTGACTTACGGGCCATATCCCTCGCTGCATCCAGAAATTCAGGTTTCATGATTTCGCTTTTCTCCCTGTCTGTGGAGCAAAATCGATAGGGATCATCGAATAACCCAAGCTGGAACTTTACCCTGAGCACACGCTTCACCGCCTCATCGAGCACCGAAATATCCAGTTTGCCCGATCGGACCAAACCGGGCACGGCCTGCTGAAAAAAGGCTGACTGCATGTCGATGTCCGCTCCGGCTCTGATGGAAATTTCGGCAGCTGTGGCCGTGTCAGAAGCCACACCATGGTTCATCAGCTCCATGATGGAGGTAAAATCACTTACCACAAAGCCATCGAAACCCCATTCTTCGCGAAGCACCTCTTTTAACAAAAAATGATTGGAGGTAGCCGGAACCCCGTTAAGTTCGTTGAAAGCTGTCATCACACTCAGGGCACCTGCATCAACGGCTGCTTTGAATGGTGGCAGATAAACCTCCCGCAGTATACGTTCCGACATATCCACTGTGTGGTATTCGCGTCCTGCCTGTGCAGCTCCATAGGCCGCAAAATGTTTCACGCAGGCCACCACGGCATCCGCCTGTTCGAAACCATCGCCCTGAAAGCCTTTCACCCTTGCAGCAGCAATGAGAGCTCCCAGATAATGATCCTCTCCTGCCCCTTCCATCACACGGCCCCAGCGTGGATCGCGCGAAATATCCACCATGGGTGCAAAGGTCCAGTGTAAGCCACTGGCACTTGCTTCGACCGCTGCAACCCTTGCACTCCTTTCGATAGCTTCCAGGTCCCAGCTTGCCGCCTCTGCCAGGGGAATAGGGAAAATGGTCTGATGACCATGTATGACGTCGTATCCAAATATCAGCGGAATGCCAAGCCTGCTCCGGTTGATTGCCCTTTCCTGAAGCTTTCTGGTGTAATCTGCTCCATAAGCATTGAATATCCCACCGGCCAGCCCGCGATCGATAAAGACGGCATATTCCTCTTTGATGAAGCTGCCATCCTGGTTCCAGTCGTTGGTGAAAAGGGACAACTGACCGGCTTTTTCTTCAAGGGTCATCAGGGCAAGAACCGAATCAATCCTGTGCTCAACTGACTGACTTTGTGCAATGACCGGCACCAAAACGAACATCAGCCATGCCAGCAAAACTACTGATGGCTTGCGACGAACAAAAGCTTGCATACGGTATTCAATTTTTGATTCTGACTAACTTTTCTGTTAAACATTAACTATCAATGGTTAATAATTCTATAATGATCCTCCAAATTTATGGTCTTTTCTGCATACTTTAGGACACGAAATCAATTTTCGGAAGCTGGGGAAACTGGAGGCCGGCAAGGAGGTTTATAGATAGTCTGACGTTTTGCAGCCTGGCGAAGTAGCCGATTTCAAGGCACTTACTTTCAATTTAGTACTAATGTTTATTAGAAAACCGAATGTTCAATTTAGCAACCCGCCATTTTGCCAAACTGTTGTGCACCGTTCTTCTATTTATTCTTTGTGTTAATTAGTTCAAAAATCAATTCTGTCAAGGTATTTACGTCACTTTCAATAGTCCCTTTCATATATCTTTCGTAAACACTTATGTTATCAGGAGGGTTGAGATTTAGTGTCAAACCTTTTTCCAATGCCAAAAGCCTTAAAAACTCTCTTTGTGTTCGTCCGTTTCCTTCTCTAAATGGGTGTAAATAGTTGACGTTATCTAAAATTTCTGCCAATTTTTCGGCTAAATTTCTTTTGTTGTCTTTCGGAATTTTCTTGAACTCCGATATTAACTGTTCAATGTATCTAAAAGCATTGTCAAAATGGGACGTTGGGAAAAATTGTTTCCCGTCTTTGCCTATTTCAACAATCCGTTTCTTACCTGCCCAAACATAAATGTCTTGGAATAAATATTTATGAATTTCAAAAAGGCTGTCAGTCCCGTTGATTTTTAACGGATTTTCGTAAAGGAATTGAAGTCGTTTAGTTACCACACCACTCTCAACAAAGAGCAATACATCAGGGTCTTTAATATTTTGTAAATTCTTTAAAAGTCCTGTCTTAGGATCAGTGTAGGTATAGTCAGGGTCTATGTATTTATAGGAATTAGACATAAGCTTTTTGTTTGGCGAATGCCACAAGTTCTGTTAGTGATATTTTTCCTGTCACATAATCCCTAATTATTTCAATTCCTTTTGGAGTTGGTTTAAAGCCTTCAAACATATTGCTCCCTAATGCATTTGCAGTGTATTCTAATGTTTTCAAGTCTGAAAATTTTACACCCATTATTGTCAAGTTACTTCTGTCTATTTCGATTATGCTGAACATATTTTCGATTGAATTTTTTATTATTCTTCAAATTTACAAAATTTCTACGACAAATTGTTAGTTTTTGGTCATTTTAGAATGGTGCATAACGCCAGTTCGTCCAAAATCCTCCTGTATTTCCCCCGCTGGCGCGGATTTGTAACTTAGCGAAGCATTCTCATGATGCGAGGCCGAATCATCCGAGCCTACTGAGAACTGAAAGGTAAATGTAATAATCCTGATTGAGGTGAATGATTCGTTTTTGCATGAGAATTGGTTTGGCACGGATTAGCTGCGCTGAGCTCCCTTCGGTCGGCTGCAAATCCGCGCCAGCGGGGATAATAACTTTCAATTAATATATTCACCAAAAGTTATGCTATTCTGTGAATGTGTTCTTTGCGCTTCTGACTAACTTTACCACAACCAATTGTATTCATGCAATCTACAATCTGCTGATCATAGCTACTCAGGGCAAATTTATCAATTTGTTTTTGAATGCGCTTCAACCGGGAGTACATGCCGGGTCGGGCTGAACGATTTGATTCCTGATTATTGGCGGTTGTTAATTACTTATTAGTGAACTATTAAAGTCTATTGTAAATCTTTTTAGTTCCTGAGAATTTTCTATGTACCTTATATTCATAGGGATAAAAAACTCTGTATCCACGTACTCACCATGATGCATAGCTGGCAACCAGTTTCCAGGGTGCTCCATTAAGAATTTCAGCAACTTATTCTCAAATGTATTACCAGAAGAATTCAATATTTTATAGTCTCTTGTCTTTCCATCTTTAGTGATAATAAAGGAAAATATTGCGATTCCTGCTTTTGGAAAATTTGGCACCTTGGTATAGTTGCAGGCTTCCTCTGTAAGCTGTAATTTTAGATCTGAAATTCCTCCAATAAGTATTGGTAATGAATCAAGCTCATCAAATATCCATTCTCCATTATAATTGAAATGATTTAAAACTGTCCTGTCTAAAAACGAGGGCTCTGAATAAACTATTAAGTTATTATCGTAGTCGTATTTTTGTTCTAACTTCCATGTTCTAAAGTCATAATAGTCCCATATTCCAATTTTTCTGTTTTCATTGTAGTTCCCATTTACAAGTATTTCCCCATCATATTTCATTTTCTTTATATATGTGCCATTTCTAACATTCTTATTAGGTTTTAACACACTGTATTCTTCGATTGTTAAAAAAGACTCCTTAGTAATAGTTTTTACTTTCTGTCCGCTTGCACTAAATATTATTATTACTGTAAAGAAAAATATTCCAATTATTCTCATGTTGCTTTTTTAAAGTTTCTTGTATTTCTGACTAACTTCTTCATAACCAATTGTATTCATGCAATCTACAATCTGCTGATCAACGCTACTCAGGGCAAATTTATCAGTTTGTTTTTGAATGTGCTTCAACGTTAGCAGTATGAAACGTACCGGATTTCGGGGTCAGGTCTGCATCACCCGATACAAAACCACGTGGCGGGACGAAATGCTCGAAAAACCTCAAAACTGGCATGTTTTATGACTGCATGTTGTGTGTTGTTTATTTTTATCATACTTCGTTATTATTTCTTTACTAATGTTTCAGCTAATTCTGCCCTTATTTTAGTTTCGCCAATAATATCAAATTTTTCTACATTTTTTCAATCAATTCTTTTTTCAACCAATTAAAAGCATCACTTTGATTGTACTTAATATCGGGTCTTAGCAATGCTTCCATATCACCTATAAACTCAGCACTAACCTCTTTCTCTTCAATGTTATTTAAGAATTCTTTTTTAGTTGGAGATCTTTTCCCCGTCGCAAACGAAATGTAATCCTTAAAACAGGTTATAATTTGCTCATAGTTCAAATCAATATGTTGTCGTGAATAATCCAAGTCAAATAAATCTCTTCCTTTGCTTCTTTGATATAATGCTCTAAGTTTTGTTCCTAAAAGTTCGTTTATATTGTAAGTTCTCAATTCTGCTTTACCCGAGAACCATTCGCTTTTAACTTCAAAAGGAAAATCAACCCATTCAAGCACATTAAAATGTTCTTTGCAGTTTATTTCGAGTTTCAATCGCATTCGTATTTCTTCATATTCCGAAGTAAAACGATATAAAGCTTTGGCTCCATGTCCACGAACTTGTGTTGTTCTTTTCTCTTCGAAGAAGGTAATAACTTCATTTAACCTTTCCATTATGGGTTTTATTGGACCTTCTTTAATTTGCACCAAATCAATATCCTCAGAATATCGAGGTGCTGGGTTAAGATAGAGTTTATGTAAAGCCGTTCCACCTCTGAACGCAAGGTTTTCTCTCAGAAAGTCATCAGAAAATATTTCCACTAAGGTTCGGGAAATAATCAAATCCTGCTCTACCTGTGAAAATTCATTCCATGGTGAATATTCCTGCCATTTTGCTATATATGGTCTAGGTATCATAAATCGCTTTCCAATTTTACATTAACATCTACTTTCCACTTATTATCAACTGCACCTGGTTTTTCTTTCGATTTTGGACTTAACAAAACAGGGAAAAAGTTTTTAGCTTTTAGTTCTGTATAAATCATCTCTTGAATCTCTTCTTTGATATCAAGTTCTTCAAGCAAAAATCCAAATCTTTGCAAAGTACTTTTATTAGGATACCAGCTTAAGAGTTCTGACAAATCAGATTCTGTTAATTCTTCAGTCAGTTCGTCAATTGTCGCAAGCATTCTGTTTATTCCGCCCAATTTTGTCTGATGATGTATTAAATCAACAATTGTCAATGCAGGACTCGAAATTTTATAAATTCCTGCATCTGATTTCTTTTGCTGAATATTTTTATCAGACCAGTTGGATGTTGTGAAAAACCGAATGTCTAAAGTGTATTTTGATATATCATTTAGCTTTGGCTTTTCGGTTATTAAATAATCTCGTTGAACTTGTTGGTGACTTGCTCCATGAAATTTTGCGGCGGAGAATAAGCCTACATAGTAATTCCTATTCAGATGATTAAATAGTTTTTCACAATACAGTTGAATTGGAAGTTTTTTTGTTGAAGAATATCGTGGTGTGATAATTAAATAAAAACCTTTACGGAGATTTACTATTTCTCCCTTATCTGACAATCTAAGGAGTTCGAATTTTAAAGAATTACTACTACCTGTTGTTACTTGAGCAATCTCATCCAATGAAAATGAGTAGCTTTCTATTGATAACAGATATTTTATATACTCTTTAGCATTCATGTTTAGTAAATATTCTGCAAAAGTATCAAATTAATTTACTATTCTCAAATTATTACTACGATTTATTTGTGCGATAGCAAAAAAACAACTCTTTAAAAAATTTCGGAAGTGGGTAAGCCAGCGGGGTTGTTTACGATAGTCAGTTTATAAACTTCCCTTTCAGGTTGCTTAAATTCTGACAACCAATTAAAAACCCAACCATTTTTCTTTGTGGTCAATTTAAGGTCATCTCTTGTAACAACAGAAATTTCAGTCGGGAAACTGTCACCTGTTACAATGTTTTCAATTGAATTAGTGAGTTTATCGACAACGAAATCCAATCCTGTGTTTTTCCTTTTAGTCATCATACAAATATACGAAAAAAGCTTTAAGGATCCTCAAAAAGGTAATGTATGGCCGGTCTTTGGGATTTCTGACTAACGTTTCCATAACCAACTGTATTCGTGCAATTTACAATTTGCTAATTTGCAGATCATCGCTACTCAGGGCAAATTTATCAATTTGTTTTTGAATGCGCTTTTACCGGGAGTTCATGCCGGGTTGTTCCAACCACATGAATTCCTGATTATTAGGTGTAGTCATTCCTTTTGTTTTAATATCACACCGTTACGATTAATTGAATAATTTTCATTGTAATAATCTGTATCTATATACTTTAATATCTCAATCCCTAAGGAGTCGACTATCTCGTAATTTTTTGATATCAGCTCCATTGAGATTATGTTTTTTTTATTTATTGAAAAATATTGTTTAGGAACTGGCGAATAGTCATGCTGTCCAACTAAATCGAATTTTGCTTGTGATATGAGTTTTCCAATTTTATTGTATGTATTAACCAAAATTATAGGGTCTCCGTTTCCAGCAGTTGAAGTGTATGAAATGGTTACAACACAATCATATTTCTTATTCTCGATTAAACTTATTAAACGGCAATCATAATCACTCAACCTTTCAACTCCCCTCTCTTTATCATTTTTGGTTGTGTCAACAAGATTTAAAGGCAATAAATAAATGGAATCAATTAAAGTCAGACTATTAGCATTTGCAAATAGTTCCTCGGTCAACGTTTTTGTATCTAAATGATAATAACTACCAAGTCTATATTTACTCTTAAACAGAAAATAAGCACCACTCAAATTTTGAGAATTTGAAAATCCTGTCAAGAAAAATAGAGCCAATAATATGTATGAAGGGTTTCTCATGTGTGTTTTTTACAATACTGACTACCGTTTCCACAACCAATTGTATTCATGTAATTTACAATTTGCCAATTTGCAGATCATCGCTACTCAGGGCAAATCTACCAATTTGTTTTTGAATGCGCTTCAACCGGGAGTTCTTGCCGGGTCGGGCTGATCGAATGAACTCCTGATTACTATAGCCTGTGCTTTAATTTCTTATGAAGTTTTATGCTTCGGTCGTTACCTTTTTGGTCGTTCTTCTTAGTCTAAGTGATTTCTCCTCCTTTATTTCTTTTTTCTTTTTAAAGAATTCACTTAAAGCTTTTTCTTCAGAACTTGTTAAAGGTTCTTGACTTCCAATAAAATCCACATCCAATTCTTTCTTCCTTGTTTTCATACTTACTGGTTATTAAAGTATCTGTCAATCATTTTAAGCGCAGCTTGGGTATCAATAATCATTAATCTACCGCCAAAGTGAAAAGCACCTAAAGTTTCTTCATAGTGTTTAATAAGTTGACTTTTAGAAATAAAGGCTAAATTGCCTTCGTGCCCCCTTTGAAATGATAGTTTACAGGCAAATGCAACTAAATTTCCTGGTACACCAGCATACATTTTAGACTTGCCTTTGTTAAATGGAGCGTTTTCAATCAGATGCATATAAACGTGGTCAGATTTTACCTGCACGCTCAATAAACCTTGAATTACATTCGGGTTGTTTACGATAGTCAGTTTATAAACTTCCCTTTCAGGTTGCTTAAATTCTGTCAACCAATTAAAAACCCAACCATTCTTCTTTGTAGTCAATTTAAGGTCATCTCTTGTAACAACAGAAATTTCAGTCGGGAAACTGTCACCTGTTACAATGTTTTCAATTGAATTAGTGAGTTTATCGACAACGAAATCCAATCCAGTGTTTTTCCTTTTAGTCATCATACAAATATACGAAAAAAGCTTTAAGGATCCTCAAAAAGGTAATGTATGGCCGGTCTTTGGGATTTCTGACTACCGTTTCCACAACCAATTGTATTCATGCAATTTACAATTTGCCAATTTGCAGATCATCGCTACTCAGGGCAAATTTATCAATTTGTTTTTGAATACGCTTCAACCGGGAGTTCATGCCGGGTCGTGCTGATCGAATGAACTCCTGATTATTACCGCCTGGTGTTCTTTGTTTTCAGTCATTATTCCTATCAATTTGCAACTCCGTTACTGTCTGCTGTGCGTTGGGGTAGGCCCCACTCTTTGACAAGCGTTGGCTTTTGCGGTGGCCCGTGGGGATTGGCAATGTGTGGCTGTGAAGCGTGGGCTTGTATATCAGTTCGTTTTATCATATCGCTACTCTTTTGTCATACAAATAAGTCTGGAATCCAATAAAAGTGTTTCTGATAGATGCAATGTCTCCAAGCTCCTTTTTAGCGTCTGCAATCGCATGATATTTCAAAATAAGCAAGTCTCCAATTTTGGTATCGTCTAATTCATCAACGCCTTGTTTAACATACTGATTTAGCACAAAATCTAAAAACTCCTGTTGTTTTGGGTCGTAGTCGATTAAATGAATTTTTGCTTTGCCTGCTCTTTCAGCTCTTTCAATAATGTCCGAATGGAAAGCGATATACGCTAAAACATCATACAAATCGCTGTTTTCAGCGTTTAGTATTCTTTGGAATTCTTGTAACTGTTGTTTGGCAAATCCCTTTTCTGTAAGTTCTTCAAGCAGTTTCCTTCTTGTGTTGGGTTTACTCCAGATTGTTCGTAATTCATCTTCACTTTTAAAAAGTAATGGCAATGCCCCGAACAAAGACTTTAAAAATTCCTCTGCTGAAATTGGCGTACCGTCAGGACTCCAAAAGGACGTACTCACCATGTGTTGAAACTGTCTGACTTTTCCGTCTGCCAATTTTACTTTTATCATTCGGTTTGGTGGAAGGTTGCAACGACACATTATATATCCACAAACTGGGCATGGCTCAAGTGGTGGCTCTTGGACACAAATACAAGGTCTTTGGCCGCAAATTTCACAAGGTTGTGGCTGTGGTCTTGATCCGGGTGTTTCTGGTTCTTCGGGTTCACCGTCCCATTCAGGGTCACTAAAGTGATGATGAGCTTTATCAAAATCATAAATTGTGAAATAATCCTTTCCGTCAAATAAACGAGTTCCACGACCAATGATTTGTTTAAATTCTATCATGGAATTTACAGGACGAAGTAAAACAATGTTTCTTACTTCGGGAGCATCAACACCTGTACTCAACTTTTGTGAAGTTGTCAAAATGGTTGGAATGCTTTTTTCGTTGTCCTGAAAATCTCTCAAATGTTGTTCACCCAATTTCCCATCATCTGCGGTAACACGGTGGCAAAAGTTTGGATTTTTTGAAGTTGCATATTGATTGATTAAATCACGAATTGCCAAAGCATGTAATTGAGTTGCACAGAATACCAAGGATTTTTCATTTTGGTTTATCAAACTCATGAATATTTTAACCCGATATTCTTCACGCTCCTTAATTTCTATTATGCGGTTCATTTCCGCTTCAGTGTAGCGTTTGCCTTCATCAATTTCGCCTTCTAAAACGGTGTCGTCCGAAGTGAATAAATATTCGTCAATAGTTGTGTCTATCTGTTTTACTTTGAATGGAGTTAAGAAACCGTCATTGATTCCTTCTTTCAACGAATACACATAAACTGGCTCACCGAAATAATCGTATGTATCTGCGTTTATTGTGCGTTTTGGCGTTGCTGTTAAACCTAATTGAACGGCTGGTTTAAAATATTCCATAATGGCTCTCCAACTGCTTTCGTCATTAGCTCCGCCACGATGACACTCATCTATAATGATAAAATCAAAAAAGTAATTTGGATATTCGCCAAAATAAGGTGTATCATTTGGTCCGCTCATAAATGTTTGGAAAATAGTAAAAAACACACTTCCGTTTTTAGGTACTTTGCCCTTTTTCTTTATGTCGCTTGGATTGATACGAACCAAAGCATCTTCTTCAAAGGCTGAAAAAGCATTGAAAGCTTGGTCGGCTAAAATATTTCTGTCGGCTAAAAATAAAATTCTTGGACTACGTTGTCCATCTTTGTTTATGTTCCATTTTGCCTGAAATAGCTTCCATGCAATTTGAAAAGCAATGGCTGTTTTTCCTGTTCCTGTGGCAAGTGTTAATAAAATACGAGGTTCGTTATTCGAAATAGCTTCTAAAACTTTAGTTATTGCATTTTCCTGATAGTATCGTGGTTGCCATGTTCCGCTTCTGTCTTCGAATGGAACGGATAATAATTTTTCACGCCAAACGGCTGAAATTGGTTGCAATTTGTCTTGTTCGCCAAAAGTCAATTCCCAAAGTTCGTCAGGTTTAGGATATGAAGTAACATCACCTTCCGCTCCTTCCTGCATATCAATGCGGTAAATCTGCAAACCATTTGTACTGTATGTAAAACGAACTTGCAACCGTTCAGCATAATCTTTGGCTTGTCCAACGCCTTGGGTGTAATATTTATCGCTTGCTTTGGCTTCAATTACTGCAAGATTTCTGTTTTTGTATTGCAAAATATAATCGGCCTTGTCAGGTTTACTGCGCTTACCATGACCAATTAAACGACCTTTATTGATTGGGAATTCCATGCGAATGCGACTGCCTTCCACAACGCCCCAACCTGCTGCTCTTAAAACAGGGTCAATTAATTCTGCTCTTGTTTCGGTTTCGTTCATGGGGAAACATCAGTTAAATACGGGATGATTAAATATGCTTTGCATACCTGAAACAAACTGTCTAAAACTTTCTGATCTGTTTTGTTCAATTTCCATGTATTTCGAAATTTCCCTTGAGGAGGCTATCTCTTTGTATTCGGGCAGAATTTTCTTTAATTTATCCTTTGCGTTTAATATGTCGGGATTTCGGAACTGTGCTTTACTTTTGTATTTGCTGCTTTTAAATCCGGGATATGCTCTTTCTATTGCTTCTAAATCGCCCAAATACCACGATTCCAGTTCACGGCATACAATCCTTATTTTTATCGGAATTGAATAATCACCACATCTTTCGTTTAACTCGTGCTTAAGAATTCTGCAATCGGCGCTATCCTGATCGTGTAAAATCAAGATTGCCACAGGCTCGTGCCAGTTATCAAATACCCTGACCTTTGTATGAATCGACTTTTGTAAATCAGCTTTTCCCTGGTGTTTTCTGATAAAGTAATTTTCATCTAATTTCCAGCTTTCGGGAGCTATTTTGGGGAGAAATTCTTTCAGGCATTCCTCCATCGATGGTTCTTCCACCAGTATTTCAATCCTTCCCATGGTTATTTTGTCTTTGGACTGCTGCCGGTGAAATAACCCTGTAACCATAAAAATCCCAGTTTATCGCCTGCCTGGGCCAATTTTTTTACCGCAGCATCGTCTGATGCACGAATTACTGATGTATACCCTTCTTTTTTCTGTAACCAGAATACCTCGCCTGTTTCAAGGGCATTCAGAAAGTCGGGTGAGTGTGTTGAAATAAAAACCTGACCACCCCTGTTGGCATATTCTCTGAATTCTTCAGCCAGTTCGGCCAACAGTTCGGGATGCAGGTAATTCTCAGGTTCTTCGACACACAAAAGCGGGTGTGGTTTGGGGTCGTTCAGCAGCATCAGGTACGCGAACATTTTTATGGTGCCATCTGACACATAACGTGAAATAAACGGGTCTTTAAAACTACCGTCCTTAAACTGCAAAACTATTCTTCCATCGCTAGTTTCTTCTGCTTTTACTGAGTTAATACCAGGTATTCGCTGCTGCAGTTTTAACAGAATTTTATTAAACTCATCGGGGTAATTTTCAAATATAAATTTGGTGTATTGGGCAAGGTTATTTCCGGTGGTAGACAGGTGCTCGCTGATACCTGTATCGGAAACAATCTGTGCAGCCTGAATCTGGAAATTGGAAACATACCAGTTTTCGAGCAACCGCCTGAACGAACTGATGGCTTTAAACCTTTGAAACTGTCCCAATCCCTTTATGGCAAGAATATCGGGCGAATCGAGTTTCTGATTTTCCCTTGTTTCCACAAAATTCTGTTTGTCGGTTTCAAACTTTTCCTCGTTGGTAATGGCAGTTCCTTCACCCTCTTTAAAGTCGAGAAAATTATAAGGTTTGCCGGTTTGCCCGCGTCGGTATTTTAATATCTCCTTTTTAACAATTGGAATAGTTGTACCTGGCTTAACATCAATTGAAAGCTCGTATGTAACCAATGGTTGTTTTTCGCCTCCTGTTTCTGTATTCCTGAATTTGATGATAATTTCTATCGGGCCACTGCTGTCGCGCGAACGCAATTCGGTAATACCGCCCCGTTTGGCTATGGCAGTACGTATGTTTTCGCGCAGGGCATCGCTCAAAAAGCCAAACACATCAAACAGCGTGCTTTTTCCCGAACCATTGGCTCCCAGAAATACACACATATTGCTCAGATTGCGGATTTCAACATCTTTGTAAACCTTAAAGTTTCGTATGGTAAGTTGTTCTATTTTCATTTCGGCTGTTTTTTGTGCTAAAATTAGTGATTATCAAATAATATCTGATATTTTGCTCTTGTTTCGGTTTCGTTCATTTTTAACTCTATTATTTTCTAGAGATTTATATTTATATTATTCTCTGAAAGAATTTATTAAGATTGAAGTCTCAAATTCATTTATAAGAAGTTCTTGTTTGCTGATGTTTTCTTTGGCTATCTTGATTCTGTCAAAAATTTGATCTAGTCTTTCAATCACTTTTTGCTGAATCGCTTTATCTGGCACAAATATTTTTTGCTCCTTGAGCATTTTATAATGTCTTGCATATCCTAAACTTTCAAGGGGAAGTGAAAGAAGTTGATAATAAAAATACTTCGGAATTAGAAAATCCTTCGGGGATAAAACCTTTACACCATCGGCTCCTTGAACAAAATCAAAATCAATAAATTTAAAAATCTTGGTATGGTCGCCAAAAATTACAATTGGCGTACTGATTTTAATAACATCTATTTCGTTATTCCAATATCCATTTATAAAGTCTACTTCCTGAGATATTATCGGATAAGCACCTACAGGTAGAAAATCCTTTCTATTAATCTTGGCAGGTATTCTTATTGGGTCAATACAATCTTCAAAATTCTTTATCATAGGTTTGAATTTTTTATTTCAATAATTTCTTGAAGTAAGGATACATTCTCGTTGTATATTATACTAATTTCATCTAGAATCTCTTCTGGCTCTCTAATTTCGCTATGCATTTCTGGTCTAGATGGATTTTTTGCGTATAATTTGTATCCTGTATTATTTAAATTTTTGGCATCAACAAACCATGAATTTTCTGTTATAGGTTTTGTTTTATGTAGAGCAATAAACTCTTCCATATCTTTATCGTTTAATGGGTCTATTTTTCCTAAATTTCGAGAAGGGTCAACTTGATAATACCAGATTTTATCTGTTGACTCCCCTTTTGAAAAGAACAAAACACTAGTTTTTACCCCTGCCCCTAAAAATGTTTTTGTTGGCATGTCCAAGATTGTATGTAGATGGCAAGTTTCAAGTAAATATTTTCTAAGGCTGATTACCGAAGTATCCATTATGCTTAGAAAGGTGCTTTTAATTACTATACCGGCTCTGCCTCCTGCTTTTAAACTTTTAATAAAATGTTGAAGAAATAAGAAGGCGGTTTCTCCAGTTTTTATATCGAAGTTTTGTTGCACTTCTTTTCTCTCTTTTCCACCAAATGGCGGATTTGCAATAATAACATGATAACGATCCTTCTCTTGAATGACTCTGATATTTTCAGAAAGTGTATTGGTGTGAATGATATTTGGGGCTTCAATGCCGTGCAAAATCATGTTCATTACACCAATGATGTAGGCCAAATTCTTTTTCTCTTTTCCGTAAAGCGTATTCTCTTGCAAGGTTTTCAGGTTAGAAGTTGTCTTATCCATGCGGTCATACATATATGCGTATGCTTCGCATAAAAAGCCAGCGCTTCCGCAAGCAGCATCGTATATTTTTTCTCCAATTTGTGGTTTAATAACATCGATAATTGCACGAATTAAAGGACGTGGGGTATAATACTGTCCGCCGTTACGGCCAGCATTACCCATATTTTTGATTTTAGTCTCATACAAGTGGCTAAGTTCGTGCTTGTCCTTAGAACTGCCGAAAGGCAGTTCATCAGTCATTTCTATAATCTCACGAAGATTGTAGCCACTTTTTATTTTGTTGTTAAGTTCGCTAAATATCTCGCCAATCTTGTATTCAATCGTTTTGGGATTTTCTGTTTTTTGTTTAAATCCTGCCAAATAGGGAAATAGTTTCAAATCAACAAACTTAACCAAGTCGGGGCCTGTCATGGCTTTGTGATGGTCAAGTTTTCCGTCTGCTGTTTTTGGCATAGCCCAATTTGGCCAACGGTATTCTTCGTCAAGTATAAATTGGTAATCGTTCCCTTTTAAAGCTTCTTGGTCAGCTTTTTCTCTCTCTAACTCGTCAAGATAACGCAAGAACAAAACCCAAGAAGTTTGTTCGATATAATCCAGTTCACTGTCCGCACCTGCGTCTTTGTAAAGAATGTCATCTATGTTTTTAAAGGTCTGTTCAAACATTATTTAGTTTTTATTTAAATTTTCAATTAATAGCAAATATATCAATTTCCACGGGTGCGTCGGCAAGAAAACAACTCTTTTTCAAGCTGAAGCATCGTCTTGTGTTTCGGGGCTTGCGAATGTGCTGTTTTGTGCGTTGGCTGTTCATTATTTGGTTTTTTTTACACAAGGCGGTAACGGTCCGGGTTAGGCGAGGTGGGTTTTGTTGTGGGCCAAGAGCGGCTGGAAAACCTACCTTGCTTAGCCCTTATTACCGCCAGTGTTTTTTTCTTCGATGAGTTTCTTCTCGTTACTTTCAAGGGTTTCAAAAAATTTATTATTTATTTCAATTTGCTACTTGTTCTATAGGTTAGTGCATGTTTTTAGCCTTTTTGACATACTCCAATAGCATTTCAAATGCAAACGTCTTAAGTTCTGAAATCTTAATCTCTTTTTTGGAAGAAGTCCAGACTATCTCAATTTTATCATTAACTTTAGGAATAAAGGTTATATGACCCAATTCAACTGGTTCTTCTCCCTTGAAATAGAATATATCACGATTAAGTCCTAATGGTTTGTCCCAAACAGTAATTATTAGTTCTGCTTTCTCCAAATAACCTGGAGAGAAATGCGAATAATATATGTTAAGACTCAATCCCTCGCTAACAAGTATTAGTCTCCATTGTTTAAATTCTGCGCTGAAAAAGAGCCCAGTTTTCTCACGATACTCAGTTGCCTTTTTGTCAATTTGGGCAAAAGCATCTTGTAAATCATCATAACATTGCTGGGCGGCCTCTCTTGATTCAAAATATCTTTCTTTTTGTCGTTCTATGTTTTGTTTTGAGACTATGGCACTAGCAATCTCAACGATTGGATCTTTTTTTTCTATTTCAAAATTTGGAATAGAACCCAATGAAGGCTTACTGATTTTTGGTTCATTCAGAATTATTCGGATCAACTCAAATGCATCACTATTAAATCTATCATCACGTGTCATGTCATGATAAACAAAAGATGTCAGAAATTTGGGAATGCTAGATTGTTTATTTCCTATACGAAGGATCGGAATGAATTTATCATTTTCGTGTTGAATTTCAAATAACTCTGCTGAAATCATTGAATATTCATATCCAACTCCGGATTGTCTGGAATCTGATTTAGATTTGAAGTTTGGAGTTAGGATTAGTATTACTTTATCAGCC
Organism: Bacteroidales bacterium UBA6192; assembly: GCA_002422725.1. GTDB lineage: Bacteria > Bacteroidota > Bacteroidia > Bacteroidales > F082 > UBA6192. The sequence continues at coordinate 33,794 of DITE01000045.1, read as the reverse complement.
TTTTCTAAAGAAGACTCCATAAATAATGTCATATTCTTTCCTGCCGATAAATCATATTGGTCAAGGATAATTTCTATTCCATTATTTTGAAGATAGTCCGCCAATTTACGAACCCAATTTTTGTGTTCTTCTGAGTCCCATGAGTATGAGATAAAAGTTGTGGTTGTCATATTGTGCGGTTCTATTTACTAAAATATTTAAACTATTGATTTGACCAACTAATATTATTTTTTCGGTAATAATTTTGGCGGTAACGGATAGCTACATGCGGCGTTTGCAAGCCTTGTGTTGCGCCTGCGGCAAGGCTTGCAAATGACCGTATTTAGCGTGTTATCAGCATCATTTGAATTACTCGGGCAAATCTTTTAAAAGCTCTCTTACTTTAGTAGATATTTCACTATCACGATTTAAAATATCCTTCAAAAAATCAGTTGGTAAAATAAACCATGTTGGGAATCCCCTTGAATTTGGTTCACCCACACACTTTTTCTTTCCGCTTATTTTTTCCTGAGATTCCCATTCACTTTTTGTTAGATTCCATCTTATTCCAATACATTTATTACCTTCCCAATCTATAAGGGCTACTGAGTATCCTTTGTCTGTTTCTCCATCAAATATTTCGTGGACAGATAATACGCTTTGGCGAGGGCTTAACACCTCTTCTGGTTTATAATAGTCATACATGTTATTAATTATTTAAATAAATTTCAAGGTAAATTGATTTTTGTACCATCATATTTATATAACTGCATTTCATTCGAAGAAGCATCAATCAAAATATAGTTGTTGTAATAGACAATATCATCACGGCCAAAATATTTATCTACTTTCCAAATAATATTTCCATCAAAATCAAAAGTGTTACCATCATAGAATATGTACTCACCTAATAGTTTAGGCCTTATATTATCATCATAATCATTAGAAAGTTTTGGAAATTTAAATTCCTTGTCGATATTTTCAATCAATTTTACGACTTTAATAATACCTCTTTTAGGTCGATACACGACATAGTCATTATGAATAAATGCTTGATATTCTGGCCAGTCAGAATAATCATCAAATTTTAATTCATATATAATTTTCCCAGTTTTATCAATAACACACCATAATCCTTTCAAATCTCTAACTATTGCGTACCCGTTTGAAAATCTACCAGGGTATCTGAATAAAGGTTTTATTACAATTTTCCCCTCAACATCGATATAACCCCATTCATCATTAATATTTTTTACTGGCATCATTCCGTCATTAAACATTCCGAAATAGTCACCGAGATTCATAACATCTACTTCAATTTCAAAAAGCAATTGAAATGATTTATTTATTGCATATATTTTGTTTTCTTTTCTGATTATGGCTAAATTTTCTGAGAAAGATTTCGTACCGTAATATTTTGGACTTCTAATTTTTCCATTTATATCAATAAAAAAAGTCCCAGTCCGTGTTGCTACTCTACCGAATCCACACGAAAAATCATACAAATCAGCAGGTTCCGTAGGTTTATAGATTATTTTTCCTGTGGAGTTTATGTAATACCGCTCCAATCCTTGATCAACTAAAGCGATTCCATCATAAAATGGATTTACTTTATAATACTTTGCACTTATCACAATATCTCCAGATTCATTAATATAGCCATATTTTCCATTCATCTGGCTTTTAAAAGGAAGTAAAATTTGGCTGAAAGTATTAACTGAAAGTAGAAAAGCAAATATTAAAAATACAATTTCTTTTCTTTTGCAGTAAATGTTTAAAAATTTGCTATAATAGTTCATAATCTGATATTTAGTTTTTTATTTGCTGATAACGAGTATATACACGCAACCCTGCGCATATTTCCACTTTACCTCCTGGTAAATTCTATGCAGTAAAGTTATGAAATCCACCAGATTTGCAAACATTTCAATGTTAAATTTTTCCGGCGGGTGGGATATGCTCTGTGGAAGCAGGTTTTGGTTGCAGTGGATGTGATTGGGCGAACAGCAAAAGTGAGCTTTTGCCTTCACCAGCCAAACTGCAAAACATCCATCCAATTTCATAGCCAGGGCTACCCGGCAACAAAACGAACCTCAGCCGTGCCAGCAAAACTGCTGATGGCTTATGACCAACAAAAGCTTGCGTTACTCATTCAAATTTTGGCGACAGGCATTATTTTACCCAGTTCACATGGGCTGTTTTCACATCGCGCGAGTTGCCGCCAAGCATGATGGTAAAATCGCCCGCTTCCCAGTCAAACTGCAAATCGTAGTTATAAAACTTAAGATCCTCAGGACTGATGGTGAAGCTTACTGTTTTTGATTCGCCAGCTTTCAGAAACACCTTCTGAAATCCTTTTAACTCCTTCACCGGCCTGGTAACGCTGCCTACCATGTCCCTGATGTAGAGCTGAACTACCTCAGCACCATCGAAGCTGCCTGAATTGGTCAGCTTGATGCTGGCCCTTAAGGTTTGGTTCCCGCTTAACTGACTGTTGTCGAGCTCCAGATCGCCATAGGTGAACTGTGTGTAGCTTAACCCAAAGCCGAAAGGATACAGGGGATCGTTGGAAACATCCAGATAGTTCGATCTGAATTTCTGAAACCATTGTCCGTCGGGCAATGGCCTGCCGGTGTTTTTGTGGTTGTAGAACAGCGGCACCTGGCCCACATTCTGCGGAAAGGTGGATGGCAGTTTCCCCGATGGATTGACATCCCCAAACACCACATCTGCTATGGCATTTCCGGCTTGTGTGCCGCCAAACCAAACATTCAGGATGGCCGGCATGTTTTCCTGCTCCCAGGGCAGCGCAAGCGGACGGCCGGTAAACAAAACAAGCACCACCGGTTTGCCGGTTTTAATCAGTGCATCGAGCAGTTTTTGTTGATTCCCCGGAAGTGAAATATCCGACCTGCTCGAGCTTTCACCACTCATTTCGGCGGCTTCGCCCATCACAGCAACCACCACATCGCTTTTCGAAGCCACCATAACGGCTTCCTGAATCAGGGCTTCCGGTGAGCGGTTGTCGGCATAGGTTGGTTTACCAAAAATACCCACCCGTGCATCCAGCTCAGGGTCATCAACAATATTGCTTCCCCTGGCATACAGAATCTCGGCCTGATCGCCCACAGCATCTGTAAATCCCTGAAGCACAGATATTGATTGCGAAAAGTCGGCCGCCACGCTCCATGTGCCCGGCATGTTTTCCTTGTTATCAGCCAAGGGCCCAACCAGGGCAATCTTTCCTTTTTTGCTGATGGGAAGCACCTGATTGTCGTTTTTCAATAAAACAAAAGTCTGTGCAGCAATATCCCGTGCAATCCTGTTGTGCTCAGGGGTAAACACTTCTGTTTTTGCACGTTCAAAATCGCAATAGCGGTAAGGATCTTCAAAAAGACCTAATTTGTATTTGGCTTCAAGAATCCTTCGGCAAGCCAGATCGATCTGGGCTTCCGTTATTTTTTTCTCGTCGAGCGATTTTTTCAGGGTAGTCAGGAATCCTTCGCCCACCATATCCATGTCCGTACCGGCCCTCAATGACATAGCCGAAACAGTTTGCAGGTCGCCCATACCATGGTCAATCATTTCGTTTATGGCTGTGTAATCAGTCACTACAAAACCATCGAACCCCCACTGATCGCGGAGCAGTTCGGTCATCAGCCACCTGTTGCCCGAAGCAGGAATACCATCAATTTCGTTGAAGGAAGTCATCACACTGCCCACACCTGCTTTCACGGCAGCATGATAAGGTGGCAAATATTCGTTATACATCCTGATACGGCTCATATCGGTGGTGTTGTAATCGCGGCCTGCCTCGGCAGCTCCGTACAAAGCAAAATGCTTGACACACGACATGATGGTGTTGTTTTTTGCCAGATCATCGCCCTGATACCCTTTCACAAATGCTTCGGCTATCCTGGAGCCCAGATAAGCATCTTCGCCAGAACCCTCGGCCACCCGGCCCCATCGCGGATCGCGGGCAATATCCACCATAGGCGAAAATGTCCAGCAGATGCCATCGGCACTGGCTTCAACAGCAGCAACACGTGCGCTTTGCTCAATCAGAGCCATATCGAAACTGCTGGCAAGCCCCAACGGTATCGGGAACACCGTCTGATAGCCATGAATAACATCCATGCCGAAAATAAGCGGGATTTTTAACCGGCTCTCCTCAACGGCAACTTTTTGAACCTCACGGATTTTCTCAACCGTTTTGATGTTGAACAGACCCCCAACTTTTCCTTCCTTGATTTTTTTGCCAATGTCGGAGCTGGATGTCTGACCGGTAACAATATCGCCTGAACCAGGCAGGTTCAACTGACCTAATTTTTCCTCAAGGGTCATCTGACTCATCAGATCATCGATAAATACAGTCATTTCGTTGTCGGCCGGAACACCTTTCTTTGGCGCACATCCGGTGATAAAACTCAGCGCTACAATCGCTGTCAGAATGATTAAAATTGATTTCATGGGTATTGAATTTAATGGATAAGTTCAGGTTCAATGATTCTTTTTACTCCGACTTAATTATGGGGCTCATTGGGCTTTGTCCGTTCTCATTTATGGCTTCAATGGCAAAGTAATAGGTTTTTTCCCTGTCCATCGATTTTAGCCAATACTCATTGGCACTGTATACCATAATTGAGTTGTACAGCTTGTCCGGCTCAGTTCCCATATAAATATTGTAAGCATACGCATCATCCACGGGGCTCCATTTGAGCCAGGCATTGCGTTTGTCTTTTTCGGTACGCAAAACAATCAATTGATTTACAGCATCGGGTTTGGCTCCTGATCCATGGCCAAAGACGCGAAAACCGCTGATAGCGAATTTGCCGGCAGGCATGTGGATGTTCACCAATCTGAGATAGCGCGTCACAACAGGCTTCCCGAGCTCAATATAATCGTGTGGAACGTCGGTTTTGTTTGTGCTTTTGTCGACAAGCACTGACCAGTTTTTTCCATTGGCCGATTCCAGTATTTTGTATTGATGGTATACCCCGATAGATTTTCCCAGGAATTCCACATCCTGATCGGCATAATTGATCTGAATGGCTTTCACGGTCGAAAGGCTCCCCAGGTCAGTTTGCAGCCATTCGCCATCGTTGGCTGTTGCTGCTGACCAGTATGTTTTGATGTTTTCATCCACAGCAAAATTTGCTGCATACTGACCAAAAGTGGAAGACACTGTAACCGGTTTCTGATAATTGAGCAGCATCCAGCCCGTGAACCGGCCTTTGCGGAAGTCTCCTTTCCCATCAGGCAGCCAGGTTGGATAATCGCCAAAATCGGTATTACAATACATCACCCCATCGTCGTCAAAACCGGCAGGCCAGATTCCGATTCTTCTTTCAAAATTATTTTTGACGGAGATCGCAATGGTCGACACATGCCAGTAATTGAGGTCGTTGTCCTGAAAAGTTGCCCCATGTCCGGCTCCGCGGGCAAAGCCTCCAGCCTTGTAGCTCAGGGGCAGGGATTGTGGCACGAAAGGGCCGAGCGGACTGTTGCCAACGACCACGCCATCGGCATAACCGCTGAACTCGGTTCCCGGAGCGCCATATTGCAGATAATATTTTCCATTGTGTTTTGTCATCCAGGCCCCTTCGATAAAGGGATCGAGAAAAGTGTCGTCCATATGTTCGCCAAAACGCTGCCAGCCATAACGCCACGATTCGAGCAGGTACATTTCCTTGCGGGTAGCCTTCGGCTGCATCGTTTTGCGATCCAGCTCAACCCCATACAGCGGGTAACGGTTGCTGCTGCCGTTATACATATAAAACCGTCCGTCGTCGTCGGTAAAAAAGGCCGGATCCCAGCCACCTATGGCAAATGAATCAACGAGCGGATACCAGTCGTCTGTTTTTGGATTTGTGCTCATCCAGATGGTAAAGCCACCGGTGTAGGTTGACCCGAACACAAGCATGGTGTCGCCAATGATGCCGACAGCCGGAGCACAAAGCTCATCATAACCTTCGTTCCAGGGGCGCAGAAAACGGCGCGAAATAAAGTTCCAGGCCACCAAGTCTTCACTCCACCAGTAGCCCCATTGGTTGGTCGAAAACAAAAAGTAAACCCCCTTATAATTCACAATCACCGGATCGGCAGTTGCCCGGTGCTTACCCCACTGGCTGAAGTTGGGAATTGGTGTGTAGCCATAATCAATGTTGACCGGATTGCAATAGGTTTTCTGCTGAGCAGACGAAACAGCTGAAACCATCGTGAAAACAGTGATTAGAAGCAGCAGATGTAAATTTCTCATCAACAACTGGTTTTTACGTTTATTATGCCTTATTTCTTCATCCAGGGGCTTTGAAAGCCAAGTCTTTTGAGTCCACGCTGAATATCGGGTATCTGCATGAAAAGTTTCCATAGCAAGCCGCTGCGGTGGTTTTCGATCATGATCACAATTGGTCCCTGATCAATAGCAAGATGGCTTGTAGCATACCAGTTGTGGGTTTCGCTAAATCCATCAACAAAGCCATATTCGCTCCATATTTTATCTCCCAGATTGTAATAGAAATGCTTGAGCGCCTGCATGGAATATTCCGGTGTATACGGAAATGACGACAATGCAGCAGTGGGTTGAATCACCCCGAAATCTTCCTGAGGACAATGGGCAACATAGCCTTTAAAACTATCGCCGGCAGTGAGTCCCCAGCAGTTTTCGCCATAACCTGCATATTTTTTCGGGTTATCGATGCAATAAGCCCTGTTGATCAGGGTGTGGTTGCGGGCTTGTTCAAAATAATCAATTCCCATCGAATCGACCAGACCGTTCGGATCGATTCCGGTGAAGGTGTAATGCTCAAAAAACAAGGGGCCACCGCCTTCGTAATTGCCCAAAAGCAGCGGTATTCCATAGTATGATTTTCCGTTTCTGAAACCCTGACTACCCACCCAGCTTCCATCATACACCTCTTTCGAAATGGCGTGGTAGGGCGATGAGGCAGCCATGATGTATGTAATCAGGCATTCGTTCCATCCCCAGATCGGGAAATTCATGTCAAACCCATTGTTCGGGCTCCAGTGCCAATACAGCTTGTTCTCGCCCTTGCTGTGCCAGTTCCAGTTTGCCACATTCCACATCTGGGTAATTCTTTTCCTAAGGTATTTTTCAATGGGAATGTCATCCTTGAAATATTCTCTGGCACACAGAAACCCCATCAGCAGATAGGAGGTTTCAACCAGATCAGCAGCATCGTCCAAGCGGTCAAACTTTATTGTTTTGCCAGTCCTTCCGTCCATAAAATGAGGATAAATACCATGATAGCAGTCTGCGTTAATCAGGAAATCGGCTATCTGCACCAACCTCCTGACAGCTGTGTCGCGGTCTATCCATCCTCGTTCAACGGCAACAATGGTACTCATTATACCAAAGCCGGTGCCTCCAATGGCACATGCATCAGGCCCGAAAGTTGTTTTGCTGAAATTGGGTTCATCCCAGGCTTCATTGATATAGTCCCAGTAATGTTCGGCCCTGACCGTATCGCTCCTTTCGCGTGCAAGTCCGCTCACCGGATGAGCATACTCCCAGAAATAGCGAAATGTTTGTCGTTGAATGATATCGAGCAGGGCTGAATCCGAAATATTGTCGACGATGCCAACAACAGGTATTGAATTGTCGTGCACATCATTTTGCTGGCCAGGGGGTTGGGTTCGTCCACAACCAAGGGAAAAAACTGTCAGGGCAAGCCCGATAAAAGCCAGTTTAAGTTTCATCATTTCTGTTCATTATTAGGGTAAGTAAACCCAAGTTTCTGCAGCCCTGCCTGAACTTCGGGACAACTCATGAACAAATTCCACAACAGTCCGCTGCGGTGGTTTTCGATCATCACCACTATTGGTCCCTGGTCAATTGCCAGATAGTGGTTCGGATACCAGTTATCCTGCTGGCTGAAAGCATCATAAAAGCCATATTTGCCCCAAATTTTATCCCCGATTTCATGATAAAAATATTTCATGGCCTGCATGGAATACTCAGGTGTGTAAGGGAAGGACGACAAAGCGGCTGTTGGCGAAATCACGCCTACATCATGTTGTTCGCCTGGAGCATGAGCAAAATAAAACCGGGTGGAATAGCTGGCTGTTAGTCCCCAGCAGTTCTCACCATATCCTTTGAATCCCTTTGGGTTTTCGATGCACCATTGTCTATTGATCAGGGTATGGTTGACATTATGGCTCCAGTAATCGGCAAACTGATCTTTTAAGCCGCGTGGATCAAGACCCAGAAAGGAGTAATGTGACCAGAACAGGGGTCCGCCATATTCTTCAGCACCATTATGCCTGAGGGTGAGCTCGTAGCCATATTTACCTCCTGTTGTCGTAACGATATTGCCATTGCGCGCCCATCCTTTGGTGTAAACTTCTGCAGGCACAGTGTAGGTTGGTGAGGAAGCCGCCAGCACATACATGATCAAACATTCGTTGTAACCTTCAACAGCAAAGTTCATTTCCCACCCATAATCCGGCGACCAATGCCAATACAAAACATCCTGTCCGCCATTGGTAAACCACGACCAGTCAATCCCTTGCCAAAGGGCATCTATATCAGTGGCCAGTTGTTTTTCGGCTTCGCTTCCATCCCGGAAGTATTGTCTGACACACAGAAGTCCTTGCATCAGATAAGCTGTTTCGACCAGATCGGCTCCATTGTCTTTGAGACCAAAAGGCTTCACTTTGCCTGTTTCGCCATACATCCAGTGGGCCCATGCACCATGAAAGCGATCGGCTTTGGCCAGCCAGTCAACACTTTTACGCAAATGCCGGAAACCTTGCTCACGGGTTATAAAACCACGTTCGATTCCCACCAGTATGGCCATGACACCAAAGCCCGAGCCTCCTGAAGTGACTACCGACTGGTCGTTGTCAGGATAATTTCCATCAAGATGAATACGCTCGCAGGCAAGACCCGAAACTGGTTCAGCGCCTTCCCAGAAATATTGAAAGGTGTTGTGTTGCACAAGCGTCAGAAGCGAATCGTCTGAAATTGTCAATTGCGTTTCCTGTTTTTTTTGCCCTGAGGGCTGGTTGCTGCATCCCATCAAACCAGCAGCACCAATGAGTAAAAACAATAATATAGGTCTCATAATCTATGTCTTATACATTTACTGAAGCCCATCGCCATTTCAAAATATTTCCTAAAAATAGTAAAAAAAACACAGGATTTGACACAAAAGCGATCAATTCATGCACAAAATCTTCGTGCTTATGCCATACTTAGTCCACGATCAATAGGTGAAACCCAGCTTATCCAATCCTGTCTGCACCTCAGGGGCACTCATAAACAGATTCCAGATTAAACCGGTACGATAGTTTTCGATCATTACTATCTGCGGCCCCTGATCAATGGCTATGTATGAACTGGCCCACCAACCGGCGTGCACATCAAATGCGTCGTAATAGCCATAATCGCCCCATAGCTTGTCGCCAAGAATGTAGTAGAAATACCGGATTGCATTCATCGATTGCTCCGGGGTGTAAGGCAGTGACGAAACGGCAGCAGTCGGGCTGATCACACCCCTGTCGTTGGTTGGTTCGCTCACACCGTAGCCCGAAGGGATGTCGCTGGCCGTTAATCCCCAGCAATGTTCGCTATAGTTGGGGTATCCTTTTGGGTTGGAAGCGCAATGGGCAAAGTTGATGAGTGAATGATTCACATTCTGGGTCCAGTAATTGGCATAATTGTCGGATAGATTGCGCGGATCGAGCCCAAGGAATGAATAGTGTGCAAAAAACAATGGCCCACCAAAATCATAGCCAACCGGCAAAACATGGCCGTAAAATGTTCTCCCGTTGATGATTGCACCATTGCGTGCATAGCCAATATGATAGGCTGAGGCAGGGATGGTGTAGGTGGGCGAGGCGGCTGCCAGGATGTAAGTGATCAGGGTTTCGTTGTAACCCTGAATCCGGAAATTCATGTCCCAGCCATAGTTTGGCGACCAATGCCAGAAAAGCACATTCTGGTTGCCCCGGGTGTACCAGTCCCATTCGATTCCATTGTATAACTCGGTGATTCTTCCAATCAGGTCATTCTCTGTTGTGTTTTCAGGATCAAGGTATTGTCGCATAGCCAGCAATCCCTGAGCCATAAAGGCTGTTTCCACCAGGTCGCCTCCATTGTCTTTCTGCCCAAAAGGAACCACTTTGCCGGTGCTTCCGTTTATCCAATGCGACCATGCTCCGTGAAATCTGTCGCAGGTTTCCAGAAAATGAATAATTTTCGCCAGCCGGGTAACTCCTTCTTCACGTGTTATGAAACCACGCTCCATCCCCACGATCAGTGCCATGACACCAAAACCCGAACCACCCGAGGTGACAATATCTCCCGAGCTGAATCGCTCGCGTGCCATACCACTTTGCGGATGAGCATAGTCGTAGAAAAATTTAAATGTCTGGCGCTGAATGAGTGTTAGTAGTTCATCATCTGATATCAGCGGAAACTTTAGTGTTGAATCAACCTCAGTGAAAAAAGTGTTGCTGAAACCTGCAAATGAATAACCTGAAACCGACTTGATGCCGGATGAAGCAACGAATGTAAATTTCTTATATCCTTCCAATTCTTCGGTGCATTCCAGAATAAGCTTTTTATAGTCATCCTCAAAACTCACTTTGAAAACAGGGCTGCCTGATAAGGTGAAGCGGGAAGCGATCTGAAGGGTATCAACAGATTCGGTGAATTCCAATTGCAGGACTAATCCCTGCCTTTTCTGGTTATAAAAATCTCCGTTTCCCGAAAAATCGACCCCGTCGAGGCTGATATTTTCGAGGTTAAACTCTCCACTTTCTGTTGTAAAACTAAAGGTAGCTCCCGGAAAAGATTGCCCCTTGCTCCCCTTGAGCGACAAAGAAACAGATAAAAAATAGCGTTTCAGTTTTCCAAAATTCTGCTGGTGTTTCAGTATCACCGTTTTGTTGTTGTCAGCAAAAACATAACGCAGGCCGCCAAAAAGCACATTCTGCTCATCCTTGATCGAAATATAGGTTTTGGCCAGAACGGTATCAACGGCTTCTGAGAATGTTATGATAACATCCCTGTTGAGTGGCACATTGGTCATTTCGGCTGCAATCTGGAGCTGCACCTCCCCCACATAACACGAAACCAGTTCGAGTTTTTCGGTTTTTTTATCCTCTTCCTTTTTGCAGGATGCAAAGGCTATCAAGAGGAAAATAGAAAGTAAGAGTACAGATTGTTTTGTAAGGGGAATATTGCTCAATGTAGGTTTCATTTTCTTTCCTTTTCAAGAGTTTAACTCAGTCGCTGACAGGTAAAAGTAACGAATGTTTTCAATATATCGGGTGTTATTGCCATTTAGCACCCTGCACGAATAAACATTCTCAGTTGTCAAAAAAAGAGGGAAAAGATTGCTTTTCCCTCTTTATCTGATCATTACACGGGAAAAATGCTATTTCCCTGCATAGAAGCCCTGCACTTCAGCAGCCGTTATGGCTCTGTTGAACAGGTGAAATTCGTCGTACAAACTCAGGTCAGAGAAATGCTCCCAATAAGAAAAGTTAGGCATACCTGAGCCGATTGTCATCGAGGGACAGCCTGTCCAATCTAATGGGGCAGTGAGTTCGGTTTCGAGCACAACTTCACCATCAACATAGATGGTTGCGAGTGTAGTTGAAATGGTTATGGCAATATGCATCCAGTCCTGTGTTGTCGGCACGGTGATAAATGGATTCATCCACACTTCGGTTTCACCTATACCGAAATTAATTCCCAGATTCTGGTTTTCCCCATTGTTTTCGCGTAAAAATCTAAAGCCTGTATTTCTGCTATCGCCAACAGGGCTGATGGCAAAAATTCCTGCTCTCAAAGGCTCGGCATTGATTTTATACCAGAACGAAAGGCTGAATTCGCTTCCAAGTATTCCATCAGTCGGAAACTCCAGGTAAGCATTGGTAGCGCCTGCATAAGCATCTCCGGCTTTGCCCTCAGCAAAACCAGGTGCACCAACAATTGTTAAAGGATTACCTGAAATAAGATCCAGGTAGTCGCCATCGAAAGGAAGATACAATACTTCTCCGGCAAGCGGGGTGTAAGGCGGGGCGGTTACCTTTTTAAAGTTGACTGTTTTCGTCTCAGTTTTGCCTGTAAGATCGGTTACAACTACGGTGAGAGTGTGTTCGCCATCAACAAGATTGTTGTACTCAAAGTCAATAAGAGCCCTGCGATAATCCTTGAAGGAAGTGATGGAACCAATTTCTGCTCCATCCAGTTGCAAAACAACCGACTTCAATTCAACATCATCTTCAGCTACTACTTTAAATATAACGGTGGCCACTTCATCAGTCGATCGCACCACCTTTCCTTCCTGAGGATAGTTAATAACCAGCGTTGGATCTGTTTGATCAGGCCGAGGCGAAACCGGGGTTATGGGATCAAGTCCCTTTCTGCACGACAGGGTGAGTCCCACTGCCAGTGCACTTATCAGGATATAATTGAATATTTTCATTTTCATTAATTTTTAATGTTTAACCTTGAGTTAGTTACCTAAAATAGGAATTAGATCCACCTGATTCTGAGGATAAGGGAGGAATGCTTTATCGGCCGAAAAACTTCTTCCTTCATAACTCAGTTCGTTTAACCTGCCTAAACGAACCATATCGTAGAAGCGGGTGCCCCATTCCATAGCAAGTTCGGCAAATTTTTCGTCCATAACCTGATCGTTGGTCACGCCTGTTAAGGGCGACAATCCGGCCCTGATTCTCAAGGCATTCACTGCATCATCCGCTGTACCTGCTGTTCCGGGAGCACCCTGTGTGAGGGCTTCGGCATACATGAGCAATATTTCGGCATAGCGGATGCAGGTAAAGTTTTTGTTTGTGCCATAGTCTGTCCGGCCCGGTGTTAGCTGATCCGAAGGCAGATAATGTTTTCCACTGGCAAACAGGGCACGTGCGTAATCGTTAAACACATCGCCCGAGCGGGTGGTGTTCGAAATCCAGGCAGGAAGGTTAGCAAAGTTTGGATCGGTCTTAAGTTCGGCTATTCCGCGATCTGTAAACAGCACACTGGTTTCGAGCCGGGTGACTTCTCCTCTGTTCAACATAAATTTGATGTACTTCAGGCTGGGTTCAAAGAATCCCCAACCATCGCCTGAGCCTGCAACAGCAGGAGTCCATCCCTGTGGGCCAAAGAAAGCAAAAAGATAGGCAAAATTATCGCCTGATCCCTGTCCAAGGTCAGAATACTGCATCTCGAGGAGGTTCTCGTTGTTGAGTTTACCTTTGATTTTAAACAGTTCATAGTAGTCTGACTCGAGGATAAACTTGCCAGAATTGATGATTTCGCCCGTGGCTTCTGCAACAACCGGATAATTCTTCAATTCCAGGTTGGCAAGTGCTTTCATAGCCAGTGCAGTGTATTTTGTTACACCGCCGGGGATATCGGTACGCTCGTTGGGTCTCACAGCCGGAAGAACAGGAATTGCTTCATCCATCATATCTGAAATCATTTGCATGATCTCATCCTTTGTCGACAAAGGAGCTACAAACAATTCAGAAGGGCTCGATTTTGTTGGAATCGGCAGACTTCCCCACATACGACTCAGATTAAACAGCCACCATGCCTTCAACACTTTAATCTCGCCTATGTACTGAGAACCGATTGCCTGATTGGCTCCGGCTTCCAGATAAAGCTCAACCTGTTCAATTGAAGAATTCGCTGAAAACATATTCGTGTAATAATTTTGAAACAACGAATTATACATCCAATAATCTTTGTTGTAATTGAAATTATCGGTTTCAGCATAATCCTGCTGGTCACCGAGACCACCAGCGTTTACATCATCGCCGCGTACAGCAATTAAGGGGAAATTTTCCCATTCAGTGTTATTAAATTCAGAATAAGTTCCAATGAGCGGCAAAATCATGTTGCTGCTGATTGAATAATCGGTTGCTCCTGTCAGCGACTTGTTCTCATTTATACTATCTATGTACTTTTCACAGCCGGTCGTACCCAGTAGAACCGTCAGGGCAAACAATGCTATTAATAGAAATTTATATTTTTTCATAAGTCAATTGTTTTAAAATTAAAATTTAACATTCAAACCAAAGGTGTAAATGGCTGCAACAGGATAGGCCTGTGAATCCCATCCATTGGCAACTTCAGGTGTAAAACCATTGTATTTGAACAAGCTAAGTGGTCGTTCGGCAGTAAAATAAAGCCTTGTTACCGGGAAATTTCCTCCCAGCCACTTGCTGTTCCTGATGGTATAGCCCAGTTGAATGTTCTGTATGCGGAAGAAAGAACCATCTTCGACAAAATAATCGCTCATTTTTTGGTTCCAGCCTCTGCGCAAGCCCGATGATGATGGATACTTGTTTGACGTACCGTCACCATGCCAGCGATTTGTTGCCAGGTCAGCATCCACATTGCCATCCGGAACCCAGATAAGTTCACCACGCTTGCGGTTGAGAATCTTATTACCCGACTGACCATAAAAGCTGGTCGAGAAGTCGAAATTCATGTAATTGATTCCCAGGCTGCCGCCGTACATCAGATTGGGGAAGTAAGATCCCAACAGCACCCTGTCGTCATCGTCCATAACACCATCTTTGTTCTGATCTACGTATTTGAAATCGCCGGGAACCAGCCCATTGGCAACTGCTATCGGGTCGGCATCAATTTCTGCCTGATTCTGGTAAACTCCTGCTACCTCACGTCCAAAGAAAGCCATCAATGGATCGCCAACATATGAACGCTGACGAAATTCGGCTGTACCTCCATCAAGATATAATTGTCCGTAAAGATCACGCACTTCATTTTTAAGGGTCGAAACATTTGCGTTCACATTATAGCTCAGCTTATCGTTGATTTGGTTCGTCCAGCCCAGGGCAAGCTCGAGACCTGAATTGCGGATAACACCAACTGATCTGAGAACACTACCTCCGGTTCCCGGAATATTAACCGGAATGGCTGCATTTTTTGTGTCGCGAATGTAATAGTCAAAATCTACTGAAAGCTTGTCTTTTATCATGCGGGCTGTAAGACCAAGGTTGGTTTCTTCGGTCAATTCCCATTCCAAATCTGCATAGGAGTTCGAAACCACTATACCGGAATATACAATTCCGCCAAGTGTGGTGCTCGCAACACTGCTTGTGTAAGCTCCGTCACTAGCCTGAATCCGGTCGTTTCCAAGTTGTCCCCAGCTTGCTCTTAATTTCAAAAATGGAACAATGTCATTTCCCTTAAGAAAATCCTCTTCTGAAATTACCCAGCCTAACCCTATCGTGGGGAAAGTTCCCCATTTTTCCTGGTATTTATTGCTGCCGTCTCTCCTGAGGGTGCCATAAAACAGGTATCTGTTGTTGAAACTATACGCCAATCTACCGAAATAAGACATTCCGTATTGACGCAGGCCACCATCATAAACACTCTCGGCCAGAATATTCAGGGATTGATCGAGATACCAGGACTGCTCCATATCGGTTGGGAAATTCTTGCCCTGAGCAGACAAAACCAGAAATCCTTCATCTTTGAATGAAGTACCTCCCATAACCGTCAGATCATGGTCTCCCATTTTTTTGTTGAATGTGAGAATGTTATCCCAGAACTGATTGTTATACAGAGATAAAGTACGGGTGATTGTTGCATCAGGATTCTGAAAGCCGTCACCAGCAAACCAGGGTAGATTCACAACACGCTGGTCGATGGAAGAGTAATTATGGCTATAAGTGGTTTTGAATGTCAGGGTTTTTGGTATCAGGTTAAACTCCGCATAAAAATCTGCCAACAGCTTTTTGATCTTCATCCGATCTATGTTGTTCTCCATCGAAGGGAAGGGATTTTGCCCGCTTCTGTATCCCAGATTCTGCGCATTGGCATAATTCTTCGGTGTTGCTTCTTTGTTCAGTTCATCGTAAACCGGCATAATTGGCACAGCATAATAAACATCGTTCCAAACATTGGCTGCATCATTAAACTTGGTGGCATTGCTAAGAATCATGCTTCCGCCAATAGTCATCCAATCTGTTGCTTTCAGGTCGACTCGCGAACGCAGGTTTAGTCGCTCATACTCGTTCTTCATTTTCAAAATCCCATCCTGAAAGAAGTAATTCGCGCCAAGTGAATATTTGGCTTTTTCCGTGCCACCTTCTACATCCAAACTATGACTGCTGATTGCCGCCGGACGCAGAATTTCGCCATACCAGTCTGTATTCATGTCAGGCACATTGGGGTTTACCCTGCTTCGGCCATAACGTTGCATGGCGTTGAGGATAAATGTTTCGTCGGCAGGCGAGCCCGATTCAAGAGCCATGATGCTAAACTGCTGGGCATTGGCCATTTTAACAACATTTTGGGCAACCTGATATCCGGTGTAACCATTGTAGGTTATTTGGGGCTTTTTGTTGTAAGCGCCTGATTTGGATTCGATAAGCACAACGCCGTTGGCTGCCCTCACACCAAATATGGCAGCAGCTGAGGCGTCCTTCAAAACAGACATGGAAACAATATCCGACGGGTTCAGGAAATCGATATTATCAAAAAACATTCCGTCAACAACATACAGTGGTGATTCGTTATCTCTTCCGGGAAATGAACCCACACCACGCACCCTGACTGTGGGCGAGTCGCCCGGGCTGCCATTGGTAACGATTTGCAAACCGGCTACTTTTCCCTGAAGGGCTTGCAAAGGCGTAGATGACGTAGTCTTCATCAATTCTTCGGACTTGACAGTTGTAATGGATGAGGTCAGGTCTTTGACTTTCACACTTCCATAACCCACAACAACAACTTCTTCCAGGGAGGTTTTTGAAGGAACCAGACCCACATTGATGACAGTTTGATTGCCAATGGTAACTTCGGTGGTTTCATACCCGACAAAACTTACAACAAGGGTGTTTTCATCCGGCAAAACCATCAGACTGAATTTGCCATCCAGATCGGTCGAAACACCTTTGGATGTTCCTTTTATCAGAATAGTAGCCCCTGGCATCGATTCGTTTGTTCCAAGGTCAGTAACAGTTCCCGTGAGTGTTCGACCCTGTCCGAAAACCATACTGCCCGAAAAAGCCAGTAAAAGCAAAAGCATACTCCTTAATAAGGCAGCAGCATGTTTTAGTGGTAGATGTTTACTCATAACATTCTTTTTGTTTATAATTAGACACTTTACTTGAAAAGAGTTTTTGTGTTTTCTGATTTCATAAACCAGCTTAGTAAAAAAATTCAGGGCAGCAATTTTGTGTTTTTTTTTGAAATAACTTTCAATCGGTCCGCAGATATTTTCTTAGTAAGTGAAGTTTTGGAAGAAAACACTATTCCCTTAAGATTGAAACAAAGATACCACAGAATTCATCTGACAACAATACAAGATTCTGATTTTTTTTTATAATATTATGATTGGATGTATCGTTGGTAAAGCTAATTTCGCAAACCAAATGTATCCTAAATGCGCTTTTTTTGGTGTTTGATATTTGTTTTTATTCAGTTTGCTGCTCATTCACAGCGTATTGATACCCTTTCGATAAGTTTCGTTATGAGCGATCCTTCCATGCTGCAAGCCCCCATCGACACAACACAAGTGAAAAATGACACCCTTTTACTCAGGGCATTCAGGACTCAAATGGCCATAGACAGCATCATTGAATACTCGAAACGCTTCATTGGAACACCTTATCGCTATGGCGGCCGAACCGAAAAAGGCTTCGACTGTTCCGGATTTATGCAATATGTGTTCGGGCAATATGGATTTGAATTGCCCATGTCGAGCAGTTCGCAATTCAACCATGGAACACCTGTGCAGATGGACTCGATACGCAAAGGCGACCTCATTTTCTTTAAAGGAAGAAATATCAAAAATTCCAACATTGGTCATGTAGCCCTGGTTGTAGATGTGTCCGATAAAAACGATGTTCAGATCATTCACAGCACCAGGCACGGACTTAGAATCCATTGGCTGTCCGAAGAACCCTATTTCACCAGACGACTGGTGGCTTACCGACGCATACTGAAAGACTGATCTCACCTTTTCATCCTTGTTACACCCGGGCATTTGCATGGATACAAAAGCCATTCTTTTTGTCGTTGCCTCTTTTTTACTGTCACAATACGCATTTCTACCATTCCTTTTGCGTGTTTTACGCATAGGATACCTCACCTCAATTTTGCAACGTTTCGTTTCAACTACGCCTCCACAAATTGATCAAAAATGGTTATTTCAACACAATCAGACAATTAAGTCCTATAACTATTTAGACTGAATCTAAATTGCTGCAAATCAGTAAATAAACATATTGATTCAAGTCCATAATATATAATTTAGTCCAAAATACACTCAAAGTGTTGAAAAACCCAATTGGCTATGCGTATCACACGAATTGCAACCGAAACACCTGTTAAAGAGCAGCTTGAAGCTGATCTGAACCTGCTTGACGATCTGTTTGCCAAATACCGGGGGAAACCCGGCAGCCTTATCCCTTTGCTGCAGGGAACCCAGCATACTTTTGGCTATATCCCTCAGAAAGCCTTCAAAAGAATCTCGATGGAGACCGGAATAGAAACGGCCGATATCTATGGTGTAGCAACATTTTATGCCCAGTTCAGGCTCAATCCGGTGGGAAAAAATGTTATCAAAGTGTGTCATGGCACAGCCTGCCATGTGCAGAATGCAAACGCCATCACCGATGCCATCAAGGATGAACTGGGTGTAAAGGACGGCGAAACAACCAGCGATGGATTTTATACGCTCGAGTCGGTGGCCTGTCTGGGCTGCTGCTCGCTCGCCCCGGTGATGATGATAGGCGACGACACCTTTGGCAAACTCACCGGCAAAGCTGCCGTACGCATTGTCCGCGAGATCAGAAACACCCGTTGCAATCAAAAGGAGGAATAAGCATGGAAGCTAAAACAAAAGTCATTGTTGGTCTCGGAAGTTGCGGAATTGCAGCCGGTGCATCAAAAACATTCAACAAACTGAAAGAATTACAGCATGAAGGACTTGCCGATTTTGAACTGGCCAAAACCAGTTGCATCGGCATGTGTTTCAAGGAGCCCTTGGTTGAAGTACAGGACGCTTCAGGCAGCGTAATTTACGGCGATATGACTGAAGATAAGGTGGCCGAAGTTATCCTGAACCACCTGAAAGGTATTACAGACCGCGAAAAGGCGGTTCAGTCCGATTATTTCACCGGCACCGAACACGAATATACTGATGGTCAGGTAAAAATTGCCTTGCGAAACTGCGGCTATATGGATCCCGAAATAATCGGGGAAGCCGAACAGCATGAGGCATACCGGGCCATCCGGAAAATTTTTGAAAAGAATATGAGCCAGCAGGACGTGATCAAGGAAGTGCTCGATTCGGGGCTGCGTGGACGAGGTGGCGGTGGTTTCCCAACCGGGTTAAAATGGAAATTTGCCTTTCAAAGCGAAAGTGCCGAAAAATACATCATCTGCAATGCCGATGAAGGCGATCCCGGAGCCTTCATGGATCGTTCGCTGCTCGAAGGCGACCCCCATGCTGTGCTCGAAGGCATGATGATCGGAGGTTATGCCATTGGCGCACAAACCGGAGTGATCTATTGCCGGGCCGAATACCCGCTTGCCATCAAGCGATTGAATATCGCCATAGGTCAGGCCAAAGAAAAGGGCTACCTCGGCCATAATGCCATGGGGCGCGAAGGATTTCATTTTGATATTTATGTTAAGGAAGGAGCCGGTGCTTTTGTCTGTGGAGAGGAAACGGCCCTCATCGGCTCAATTGAAGGTCAGCGCGGGATGCCCCGCAAACGACCACCATTCCCTGCTGTGTCAGGACTATGGAAAAAACCAACCAACATCAACAATGTCGAAACCTGGGCAAATATTCCGTGGATCATCAACAAGGGTGCAACCGCCTATGCTGCTTACGGAACAGAGAAAAGCAAAGGCACCAAGGTGTTTGCCCTTACCGGCAAGATCAAAAACGGCGGACTGGTTGAAGTCCCCATGGGTATCACCATCAACGACATCATTTTTAAGCTTGGTGGCGGGATACAGAAGGATAAAAAATTCAAAGCTGTTCAGTTGGGCGGCCCCTCAGGCGGATGTATTCCTGCCGAACTGGGTCACACCCCGGTCGATTACGATTCAGTGACCGCCACGGGTGCTATCATGGGTTCGGGAGGCATGGTGGTGATGGACGAAACCACCTGCATGATTGACCTGGCCAAGTTCTTCCTGCATTTTACCCAGGAAGAATCCTGCGGAAAATGCACCTTCTGCCGCATTGGCACCAAGCGGATGCTCGAAATACTCGAACGCATCACCGATGGACACGGCAAACCCGAAGACATAGAAACACTCGAAACCCTGGCCTATCAGATTAAGGACAATTCGCTCTGCGGGCTCGGCCAAACAGCCCCCAATCCGGTGCTCACCACACTGCGCTATTTCAGGCACGAGTATGAGGCCCATATCTTCGACAAAAAGTGTCCGGCTAAAGTCTGTAAACCACTACTTACCTATACAATCGATCCTGAAAAATGCACAGGATGCATGGTTTGCGGCAAAAAATGCCCGACCAACGCCATCGATGGTGCCAGAAAAGAAGTCCATTTCATACGCACCGAAGCCTGTATCCGTTGTGGCGAATGCTACACAGTGTGCAGGTTCGATGCCGTGATGGTGGAATAATTGTCTAACGCAATGTAATTAAAGAGAATATGAGTCAATATATCACAATACAACTCAACGGCAAAACCGTTCAGGGCATTCAGGGCGAAACCATTTATGAATGTGCTACACGCCATGGTATTTCCATCCCCACCCTTTGCCATGATCCACGTGTTGAACCATTTTCATCCTGTTATGTATGTGTGGTTGAGGTGCAGGGCATGCGCGGCCACCAGCCGTCCTGCTCCACCTACCTCACCCCGGGAATGGAAATCAACACCGAATCGGAAGCTGTCAAAAAATCACGCAAAACCGCCCTCGACCTGCTCCTAAGCAATCACTATGCCGATTGCATGGCTCCATGCAAGCAAACCTGTCCGGCAGGAGTGGATGTTCAGGGCTATATTTCGCTTATCGACAAAGGTCGCTACTCCGATGCCGTTGCCCTGATCAAAGAAACCAATCCTTTGCCGGCTATTTGCGGACGTGTTTGCGTTCGCCCGTGCGAAGTTGCCTGTAGGCGGGGCTTAATGGAAGAAGGCGCTGCAGTGGGTATTGACTATTTGAAACGCTTTGCAGCTGACTATGATCTTGCTTCACCCAACAAATTTATTCCCGCTATCAAACCCGAAACCGGCAAACGTGTTGCTGTGATCGGCGCAGGTCCCGGTGGCTTGTCAACGGCTTATTATCTCCGTCTCGAAGGCCATCAGGTCGACATCTTTGAATCTGCACCACATGCTGGCGGCTGGCTGCGTTATGGCATTCCCGAATACCGCTTACCCAACGACCTGCTCGATCAGGAAGTAAAAAACATTACCGATCTTGGGATGAAAATCCATTACCGCAAAACACTTGGAGTTAACCTGAGCTATCAGGATATCGCCAATGAATATCATGCTACCGTGCTGACCATTGGTTCCCAGAAAGGCACTTCGGTCGGCTGTCCGGGCGATGATGCAGAAAATGTTTTTTCGGGTATCGACTTCCTGAAAAACATGGAAATTACCAATCAGCGCTACGATTTCAGCGGAAAAACAGTGGTAGTGGTCGGCGGTGGCAACACAGCCATGGACTGTTGTCGTACTTCGGTTCGCTGTGGTGCCGAAAAAGTGTATGTGGTGTATCGGCGCACCGAAAAGGAAATGCCTGCCAACCCGATCGAAATTCACGAATCGAAACTCGAAGGCGTTGAATACCTGTTTCTGACCAATCCGGTAGAAATATTAAAAGACAATGATGGAAAATTGGATTCGGTGAGGCTGATCCGTATGGAACTGGGCGAACCCGATGCTTCCGGTCGCCGCCGTCCGATGCCCAAACCCGGTTCTGAGTTTGATCTGAAAGCTGACTATATCCTGGCTGCAATAGGCCAAAAAACCGATGTTAATTTTATCGTTGATATTAATTCTCACGCTACGGATGGCAAACTCGTACTCACCAAATGGGGCGATATCGATGCCAACAAACTCAGCCTGCAAACCGGCATTCCTTCTGTATTCGCTGCTGGTGACGGTGTTACCGGCCCGGCCACCATTATCGAAGCCATCGCCCAGGCAAAAATTGCTGCCCGATCGTGTCATCAATTTATGATGGGAGAGGCATTGGAACCTCCAAAAAAGGAGTTCCTAAGCAAGAAGGACAATTTCAGAGAACAACTACCCCCCGAATACAAGCACCGGTTTCCACACCAGAAACGTCAGGAAATGCCTGTGCTTCCTGCTGAAGCACGCAGTAACTTCGAAGAGGTGGAACTGGGCTACAAGGATGAACTTACAGCCATCATGGAAGCCGGCCGCTGTCTTGAATGCGGCTGCAATGAATATTACACCTGCGATCTGAAGAAACATTCCACGTATTACCAGGCAGAACAAAAAGCTTTCGAAGGCGAGTTTCATGCTTACGACATCGACCACCGTCACCCCTTTATCGAGATCGACAACAACAAATGTATTCTTTGTTCGCGATGTATCCGCATCTGTCGCGAGGTTGTTGGCGCCAATGCCCTTGGTCTGATCAACCGCGGATTCAAAAGTTATGTTGCACCAGCCATGGGGCTTCCCCTGCAGGAAACCAGTTGCGAGAGCTGCGGATTGTGCATCACCACCTGCCCTACCGGAGCCATCACCGAAAACTTCCCCTTTAAGCCCGGCCCTCTTAAACTTGAAACCATTAAGTCGATCGATATGTTTGGCTCCGAAGGCTATGAGGTGAACCTGATGCACCACCGGGGACAGTTTTACAAGGCTGAGCCACGCCAGGGCGACATCAACAAAATGGGCATCATCAGCCGCAGACAGATGTTTGGTTATAACCTATTTAACCGCAAGGACAGAATAAACACGCCCTTGCTTAAACAATCTGACGGTAGTTTTGCCCCCATAAGCTTTGACGAAGCCTATGAAATTATTGCCACCCACATCAAACAAGTGAAACCCGACCAGAACGCATTCTTTGGCGGAGCAAGAATGACCAACGAAGAACTGTACCTGATCCAGAAACTGGCCAGGGCCGCAGTGAAAACCAACAATGTGAGCAGTTTTCATTATATGGGACGGGGCGATGGATATTTCCGCAACTCAAATGAAAACGCACCATTTTGTGACCTCCGTGGTGCTTCGAAGATTTATGTAGCTGGTGGCGAACTTCATCTCGATCATCCTGTAATTAACCACCTGATTTATAACACCAAACACAAAGAAAACATAGAGGTTGTCCACATCACCAGCCTGCCCGATAGTCGTTTCAGCCAGAAAGCCGACAGGGTAATCCACATTGGGAACTACTTCTATTTCATCAAGGCAGCGAATCACTTCCTGTTGCATAACGGACTCGAAAACAGCCTGTTTATCAAGGACCGCACACAAGATTTCGATGCCTATAAAAATGAGCTGCTGGCATGCGACTTCAACCGCCTGCTCGAATGGGCCGGTACCGACGAAGCTACGGTGGCCGCCTTTGCCCGCGAATACAACGAGGAGATGAATGCCATCATGGTGTTCCAGGAAAAAGAATTGTCGTCCAATGCATCCATGGCCATACACAACCTTGCCATGATCACCGGAAAGTTAGGCAAATCGGCCAACGGGATCATCTCACTGAAAGAAAAAAGCAACGCTCACGGTATTTTCGATATGGGGCTCTGTCACAAAATAGGCATGGGTGCCGAACCCATACTCGATGACGATCTCCAATACCGGATGGCACAGAAATGGGGCGTAAAAGACCTTCCGTTTGCTATAAACAGTGTGTATAAACTGATCACTGGTGGCCGTGTGCAGAATGTGTTCATCTTTGGTGAAGACCCGGTGGGCTGCGCCTTAAACAAGCCGGAAGTAAGCCAATGGTTCGACAGGCTTGAGTTTGTTGTGGTGCAGGATTATATCCTAACCGATACTGCCAAACGGGCCAACCTGGTAATGCCGGCCAGCTTCCCATGGGAAACGGGTGGAAGCTTCACCAATTCGCAAAGACGAATTCAGCAAATTGACAAACAAATCAGCGGGCCGGTATCTGAGGACGGCTTCATGCAGCTTGTAAAGTTGCTGGGCCACTTTGGTCTTAACGGAATCAATTCGCCCGCCGAAGCCCTCGACGAAGCCATGAGCCTGCTGCCCAAACGCGGCGATTACAAAGAACTGCAGTTCGTATACAAAGATAAGGACAACGCCAACAGGCAGTTCGACCACGGCTGCGATGTGCTGAATAAGCTCATCGACGAGGATTTTGAAGAAAAGTTAGGATGGTAAGCCTTTCGCACTGGAATGGCTGCTGAAGGATTTGCCTGGGTCCGAGGTAGGTTTATTGAATGTCTTGTTTGCTGTGGTGCATACTTTGTCTGGCTTTAGCTTGCATTGAATAAATTTCCGGCTTGTCGGTAATCACTTGACTGCATCAGAACTTGCTGCAATGGTAATAAAACTGGGCAAATGTTAGTAAAGTGATTTGAGAAGTCTGATGTGGAAACACCTCATCTGGTAAACACCTCACCCCTTTCTGTCATTTCCTGACAAATTGTTTAAATCGCTTACGTATCACCAACCGGCTTGCGCCAACTTGTCAGTTTTACGATCTTAAAAGTTTGTTATATCCCATTACTGATTAACTTTTACCTTTGTGGCACTGTTTTAGTTCAGACCAAATCAAGCAATCATCAATCATATTGAACCCTATGAGCAACCCCATTGAACACATCGAATGCCTGATCATCGGATCGGGTCCTGCCGGTTACACTGCCGCTATCTATGCAGCGCGTGCCGACCTCAAGCCCGTTATTTACCAGGGCATGCAGCCTGGCGGACAGCTGACAACCACCACCGAAGTCGAAAACTTCCCGGGCTATCCTGATGGCATAACAGGTCCCGAAATGATGGAAGAATTGAAGAAACAGGCCGAGCGATTTGGCACTGACACCCGCTGGGGCATGATTACCGAGGTGGACACCACAGCCAGACCATTCAGGGTGAAGGCCGATGATGGAAAGGAAATGTTGGCCGAAACAATTATCATAGCCACTGGTGCAACTGCCAAATACCTTGGGCTTGAATCGGAAGAAAAATTCAAAGGAGGGGGTGTGTCAGCCTGTGCCACCTGTGATGGTTTCTTTTACCGCGGCAAAGATGTTGCCGTGGTGGGCGGTGGCGACACAGCAGCAGAAGAAGCCTCATACCTGGCCAAGCTTTGTCGCAAAGTTTACCTGATCGTGCGCCGCGACGAGCTCAGAGCGTCGAAAGCCATGCAAAAACGTGTGCTCAGTACGCCCAATATCGAAGTGTTGTGGAATCACCAGACCAAAGAATTATTCGGTGACGAATCCGGCTTCATGAAATCCCTTAAAGGAGCCGTGCTGATCAACAACAAAACCCACGAAGAAAAAGTAATTGATATCGATGGTTTCTTTGTAGCCATTGGTCACAAGCCCAACAGCGAAATGTTTGAAGGAGTGCTCGACATGGACGAAACCGGCTACATCATCACCAAACCCGATTCAACAGCCACCCGTATCCCTGGTATTTTTGCCTGTGGCGATGTTCAGGACAAGGTGTTTCGCCAGGCGGTGACAGCTGCCGGAACAGGCTGCATGGCTGCCCTCGAAGCCGAAAGGTTTTTGGCCGCCGTGAATGATTGAGGCAATAACCCTGTCGGGAAACCTTCCCTTTTGACCCCAATGCTTTTCATTCACTTGAAAGCGTCCTTTCCATAGCAAAATTCCCTATTTTTGCCCAAAACAATCCTTGTGGCAAAGGACGCTACGCGCGAACATCAAATCATACAGGCATCATGGCTTAGCATTGTGGTCAATGCCCTGTTGTCGGTGCTCAAGATTGTTGTCGGACTTCTGGCAGGAAGCCTTGCTGTGGTGGCCGACGGCATCGACTCGGCCAGCGACATCATCACATCACTGATCACTCTGGTCACTGCCCGAATCATTTCCAAACCACCCAATATCAGGCATGTCTACGGCTATGATAAGGCCGATACAGTTGCCTCGAAACTCCTCGCCTTTGTCATCTTTTTTGCCGGCGCCCAATTGGCTATTTCAACCGTGCATCGTCTTTTGGAGAATGAAGCACGCGAACTGCCTTCGATTATTGCCGTGGTAGTTGTCCTGGTTTCCATTGTCGGGAAACAACTTCTTGCTTTTTACCTCAACAGCATTGGCAAAAAGATCGACAGCAGCATGCTCCGCGCCAACGGGAGGAATATGCAAAACGATGTTGTCATTTCTGTTTCGGTGCTTCTCGGACTTATCTTTACCCACCTGTTTAACATGCCGGTGCTGGATGCCCTCACTGCCCTGATGGTTAGCATCTGGATTATGATTGTTGCCGTTAAAATCATTATCAAAACCAGCCGTGAACTAATGGATGGTGTTGAGGACCCAGGCGTGTACAAAACCATCACCGAAGCAGTGAAGCAGGTCAAAGAAGCAGGGAACCCGCACCGCATACGCGTCAGGAAGATGGCTCATTATTACATCGTTGCCCTCGACATTGAAATCGATGGGCAATTGTCGCTCGACGAAGCCCACCGCATCTCACATCAGGTGGAAGACAATATCAAACGTAAGCTGTCCAATGTGTATGACGTTCTGATACACCTTGAACCTGTCGGCAACGACAATGCCAACGAAGTTTTTGGGATTTCAGGAAAAGACCTGTAAACCTCGAAGAGTCTGACCGCTCCATTTCAACACTTTGTATTCAAACTAGCCCATTGAACAAAGCACTATAGTAATAATAAATCATTGCCTGTCTGGGGATTAAGTCTACTGAAGCCTCATGCAGCCAACTCAGAATTCTGACCCGCTATCCTTGCCGGCTGCTTCGTAATAGCCTTGAGAGGGTCAAAACCAGTAGTTGAATGGGGTCAAAAAAAGCTGGATAATTGCCACTTTTTTATATCTTTGCAGCGGGTTCTATTGTCGTATTTCCACAAAAACAAACAACATGATCCTGTTCTTTCAACCCTCGCCCAACAAGCTGATCGTTCTGGAAACCAGTACAAAACTCTCTTCTGAAGACACAATAAAACTCATCTGGCTTTTTGGTCATGCAATAGTAGTGCCGGAGGAATCAGTCAGGGGATACTTTATCGGACCGCGCCGCGAAATGATCACGCCCTGGAGCACAAATGCTGTCGAAATCACTCAGAATATGGGTATTACAGGCATCAGCAGGATCGAAGAATTTCATAAAACCGACAAAGAAACAGCACGTTTCGACCCCATGCTTCAACTCCTGTACCAGAACCCGGGTCAGGATGTTTTTAAAATCGACCGCACGCCCGAACCCATCAGATATATTCAGGATATTCAGGCTTATAACAACGAAGAAGGCCTTGCCCTTAGTGCCGATGAAGTGGACTATCTGATCGGGATAAGTCATAAAATCGGACGAAAACTAACTGATAGTGAGGTATATGGCTTTGCACAGGTGAACTCAGAACATTGCCGTCACAAGATCTTTAACGGCACCTTTATCATCGATGGCAAAACCATGCCGGAAACCCTTTTCGGTATGATCAGGAAAACATCAGGCGTTAACAAAAATCGACTGGTGTCGGCCTACAAGGACAACGTGGCTTTCATCCTGGGACCAAAAGCCACCCAGTTTGCCCCCGACCGTCCTGATTGCGCAAGCTATTTTAGTCTGAGGGACATCTCCACTGTTATATCGCTGAAAGCGGAAACCCATAATTTTCCCACTACGGTGGAACCATTCAACGGCGCTTCGACTGGCAGTGGGGGCGAAATCCGCGACCGCATGGCCGGTGGCAAAGCGAGCATTCCGCTGGCCGGAACAGCCGTGTATATGACTTCCTATGCCCGATCGGAAAACAACAGAGGCTGGGAACAGAACTGCCCCGAAAGGGATTGGCTTTATCACAAGCCTTCAGAGATTTTGATCAAGGCTTCGAATGGCGCATCTGACTTTGGCAATAAATTTGGTCAGCCACTCATCAATGGAAGCCTCCTGACCTTCGAACATCACGAAGGCAGACAGTTTGGTTACGACAAAGTGATTATGCTCGCCGGCGGTGTAGGCTACGCCAATGAAAACGACAGCCAGAAAGAAATTCCCGAACCGGGCGATATCGTGGTGGTGCTGGGTGGCGACAACTACCGCATTGGTATGGGAGGAGGTGCCGTTTCAAGCGTCGATACAGGTGAGTTCAGTAATGCTATTGAACTGAATGCTGTGCAACGTGCCAACCCCGAAATGCAGAAGAGAGTGGCCAATGTGATACGCGCTATGGCCGAAAGTACCATAAATCCCATCCGCTCCATTCATGACCATGGTGCAGGAGGACATCTCAACAGCCTCTCGGAGCTTGTTGAAGAAACCGGTGGATTGATCCAAATCGACAAATTGCCTGTGGGCGACCCAACCCTGTCAGACAAAGAGATCATCGGAAACGAATCACAGGAACGCATGGGGCTGGTTATCAGGCAAAATGACATGGAACTGTTAAACAGAACCGCACAACGCGAACGTGCACCAATTTATGAGGTCGGTCAGATATCCGGGAACCACCAACTCAGGTTCAGCCGTGGGGAAGATCATTGTCCGGTTGACCTTTCGATTGAAGACCTCTTTGGTAAACCACCAAAAACAGTACTGACTGACCACTGTAAACCATATCATTTCAAAAAACTGTCCTATTCGCCCGACAGCATCCATTTTTACCTTAATCAGGTACTTCAGCTCGAAGCTGTTGCCTGCAAGGACTGGCTTACCAACAAGGTTGATCGTTCGGTATCAGGTCGTGTTGCCATGCAACAGTGTTGCGGCGAAATTCAGCTCCCGCTGAACAACCTGGGGATCACCACCATTGATTATCAGGGAATAAAAGGTATAGCAACTGCCATAGGCCATGCTCCTGTAGCCGGACTTATTGATCCACGCAAGGGTTCACGTCTGTCGGTCGCCGAAGCACTTTCCAATGTTTTGTGGGCTCCTATCGAAGGCGGACTCAAGGGCATCTCATTGAGTGCTAACTGGATGTGGCCAGCCAAAAATGAGGGTGAAAACAGCCGGCTGTATATGGCCGTGAAAGCCCTGAGCGATTTCTGTATCGAACTGGGTATTAATGTCCCCACAGGAAAAGATTCGCTGTCGATGACACAGAAATATCCGGATGGAACAAAAGTACTCTCACCGGGAACCGTTATCGTTTCTGCCGTGGGCGAAGTGAGCGATGTCCGCAAAGCCATCAGTCCTGTGTTGGTTCACGATTTACAAAGCCACCTGATTTACATTGATCTGTCGTCGGACAGCTTTCACCTTGGAGGCAGTAGTTTCGCTCAGATTTTGAACCATATTGGAGATCAATCACCTGATATATTGGATAGTGCATATTTTGCCAGGGCTTTCGAAACTGTGCAACTGCTCATCCGGCAGAACTATATTCTCTCCGGACATGACGTATCGGCTGGTGGGTTAATTACAGCCTTGCTCGAAATGAATTTTCCTAACAGCGAACATGGCTTGAGTGTGAAACTAGATGAGCTTGGGCAAGCCGACACCATAAGCCTGCTTTTCAGCGAAAAACCTGCAGTACTTATACAGGTTTCAAATATCGAAGCCGTTGAAAAAATCCTTAGTCAAAACTCATTGAACTTCTGCCTGCTGGGCAAACCGGCAAAAGACCGTTTGCTAACCGTTGTGCATGCTCATGCAGCCTTCCGATTCGACATCGACGCCCTGCGCGACACCTGGTTTACATCTTCGTACCTGCTCGATAAACTTCAGAGTGGCGAAAGGAAGGCGCTCGAGCGCTTCAGGCATTATAAGCGGCATGACCTTGAATTCAGCTTTAACAAACAGTTTACAGGAAAAGCAAGTCAATTTGGTATTGAAGTAAACCGCAGGAAAACAACCGGTTACAAAGCAGCCATCATTCGCGAAAAGGGTGTAAACGGTGACCGTGAGATGGCCTATGCCCTCTATCTGGCAGGTTTCGATGTGAAGGATGTCCATATGACTGATTTGATAAGTGGGTTGGAAGACCTGAGCGATGTGAAGATGATTGTTTTTGTTGGCGGGTTCTCCAATTCCGACGTGCTGGGGTCGGCAAAAGGCTGGGCTGGTGCTTTTCTGTACAATGAAAAAGCCAGGATTGCCCTCAATAATTTCTATGCACGGCCCGACACACTCAGCCTGGGTGTTTGCAATGGCTGCCAGCTGATGATCGAACTCAACCTGATATATCCCGAACATCCCGAAAAACCAGTCATGCTCCGGAACGATTCACATAAGTTCGAATCGGCCTTCCTTAGCGTTGATATACCCGAAAACAACAGCATTATGCTGCAATCCCTTGCCGGAAAACGCCTGGGTATCTGGGTAGCACATGGAGAAGGCAAGTTCAGTTTCCCTTGTTTTATCGACAAATACAATATCGTGATGACCTACGGTCACGAAGAATATCCCGGAAATCCCAACGGAAGCGATTGGGCTGCAGCTGCCGTTTCATCCAACGATGGGCGTCATCTGGCCATGATGCCCCATCTCGAAAGGGCTTTCCTGCCCTGGCAGTGGGCACACTACCCAAACGACCGGAAACAGGATGAAGTGAGCCCATGGATAGAAGCTTTCGTGAATGCAAGAAACTGGATTGCCAATCAGACAACCGAAAAATAACTGATGACGTCAGGGAATTACTTACACAAACCTTCGGGAATCAGAAACCGAAGGTTTTTTTAATGAATGATATGAAACAGAGATATATATTATTAATTTTTGTCTTCTTTTTATGCTTCAAACCAGATGGTTTTGCCCAACAGGACACCATCCAGATCAGCGAAATTGAAATACAATCCTCCAGAATTCCACACCTTTACAGCGAAAACATCCGGGTGATGCATGTGATCAGCCGCAACGACATCGAAAAAAGTCCGGCGTTGAACCTCACCGAGTTACTCAGCATGATCCCTTCGATTGATATCCGTCAGCGTGGTGCTGCTGGTATTCAGGGTGACCTGAGCATCAGGGGAGGCACTTTTGAACAAACCATGGTGCTTATCGACGGGGTGCAGATGAACGACCCGCAAACCGGTCACCATACCCTGAACCTGCCCTTAGGGCTCGACGACATCGAAAGAATAGAGATACTCGAAGGCCCCGGATCCCGCACATTTGGCCCAAATGCTTTCAGTGGCGCCATTAATCTGATCACCCGGAATGCGAAAATTAACAGGCTGCAGGCAGGCATCATGCTGGGCGAAAATGGGCTTAACAGCCAACAACTGGCCCTGAACCTTCACAAAAAAAAATGGGCTAATGTTACCTCAATAAGCAGGTCGTCATCTGATGGTTATATCACCAACACCGATTTCAATCAACTTCAGCTGATGAATCGACTAGATTACACTTTGAAAAGTGGTAAGCTTTCTTTAACAGGTGGACTGATAAACAGATCTTTCGGTGCCTATAAGTTTTACACCGGAACCTATCCATGGCAATTTGAACAGGTAAAAACCGGTATGACCAATCTACACTATGAATCCAACGGACCGGTCAAGATTAAAGCCGCTATCTACTGGCGCAGGAATCACGACCGGTTTGAGCTCTTCCGCGAAGGAGATGGCTGGTACAACAAACAAGGTAGTGTTTATGTGATGAATGGCGATACTGCCGGATTTCCAACGGCTAGCGGATTGTTCCATTATGCAGGCCACAACTACCACCGCACAGATGTGATGGGTACTGAGGCCAACCTGAGTCGTAACGGGCGTTTTGGCCGCACGGCAATCGGGTTTTCGTGGCGCAGAGAAAGCATCCTGAGCAATGTATTGGGCGAGCCACTGAACAAGCCCATCTCGACAGGAAACAAGGAAACGCTATTTAACTTTGGTAAAACGCGCCACAACCTCAATGGTTTTGCCGAATATGCCGTTTATGCCCGGGTAATCAGTTTCTCGGCAGGCTTGCTTGCTTACTGGAACAGCGACTTTGGCTGGTATGTGCATCCCGGAATCGATCTGGGGGTGAATCTTCACAGAAACTGGAGGGCGTTTGCCTCGGTGAATCAATCGCTCAGGCTGCCCACCTTCACCGACTTATACTACAAAGGACCCGTGAATGAAGCCAATCCACAACTGAAACCCGAAACCAGCCTGAATTGGGAAAGCGGGATTAAATTCGACAGGAAACGGATCAGGGCAAATGCTACTGTTTTTCTGCGTGAAGGCAAAAATATCATCGATTGGGTAAGGCCGGCCGACTCGGTGAAATGGATTAGCATGAACCATACTAGTATTCGTACCAAAGGTGTCGAAGGTCAAATAGGGTATTATGCCCCTGAAAATTCAGTCTGGTATATGCCGGAACAGTTTGCACTGGCTTCAGCTTTTTACAACAACTCAAAACAAAGCGGGAACCTGCAGTCAGCCTACGCACTGGATTATGTTCGTTTCAAGTTTGTAATCACTTCCCGCCATCACTTAACTACCGGCTTGTCGTTTTCATGGAATCTTACTTATCGTGAACGCGAAGGTGGCTGGTATCATGCTGAGTTAAAACAAAGTATTCCGTATGATCCGCTTTGGATGCTTGATGCCCGTTTAACATGGCAACATAAACAATGGAAAATAGTTGCTGGTGCAACCAATCTGTTCAATACACCGTATTATGACATTGCCAATGTACAAATGCCCGGACGATGGATCACAGGAGGTATAAGTTATACATTGGATTTTAATTAACATATGTCTGATATAAAGGAAGATACAAGAAAATATACTGTCGCATATAATCCGTCCTCCTGCGAAAATCTTTAGCCCAAAACCCCTGATGAACATGACCCACGAACCCAAAACCGCTCTCATCACCGGTGCCAGTAGCGGCATCGGCGAAGCCTGTGCCCGTCGATTTGCTGCCGGAGGCTGGAACCTGCTGCTGCTGGCCAGAAGGGCTGACAGGCTGGACGAGGTATGTCAGGCAATAGTTAGTGAGTATCCCGTTGATGTTCAACAGCTTTGCCTTGATGTGCGTCAACTGGAGGCATCCCGGAATTTGCTGTTGTATATTCAGAAACAACGGCTAACCATCGATCTGTTGGTAAACAACGCTGGTCTGGCCGTTGGTCTTGAGCCCATACACGAGGGAGTGATTGATGACTGGGAACGCATGATCGATACCAACATCAAGGGTTTGTTGTATATTACCCGGGTCATTTCGCCTTTGATGGTAGCGCGCAGAAGCGGGCACATCATCAACATAGGCTCGGTGGCCGGAAAAGAAAACTATCCGGCTGGTAATGTTTATAGTGCTACCAAATTTGCGGTTGACGGGCTCACCAAGGGCATGCGGATTGATCTTGCACCTTTTGGGGTGAAGGTGAGTCAGGTTGCGCCCGGAGCTGTCGAGACAGAGTTCTCAACAGTAAGATTTAAAGATGATGAAGAGCGGGCAAAGCTGGTTTATCGCGGATTTACATCTCTCAGTGGGGCTGATGTTGCCGAAGCTGTGTGGTTTGCCGCAAACCTGCCACCACATGTGAACGTGAACGACCTCCTGCTCATGCCAACTGCTCAGCCAAGTGCCACCATCATTCACCGGAAGTAAAGCGGTTTTCGGATTATCACCATTACAACATGCTTTTTAAAAAGAAATATAGTAAGTGACCTCTGTGCTATGAGTTTTCATCTTAATGGGTCGGGTGCGGTGGCCCACACGAACAGCGGGCCGGCGGCAGGGTGAATGCAAAA
>DITE01000065.1:6822-7932 GCA_002422725.1 Bacteroidales bacterium UBA6192 | reverse complement strand
AAAAATGCTCACCCGGATAAAGACCTGTATTTTACTGAAATCTCAGGTGGTGAATGGGCTACCAATTTTGGTGATAACCTGATGTGGAACATGAGCAATATTTTTATTGGAACTGCTTTGAACTGGTCGAAAACTGCACTATTATGGAATCTTGTGCTTGATCAGAACCATGGCCCAAAAAATAATGGTTGCCAGGACTGCCGTGGAGTTGTTACACTGAACACAATCACAGGTCAACTTGATTATAACGAAGAATACTATTCAATTGGTCATTTTTCGAAATTTGTCAGACCAGGTGCTGAACGTGTAAGCGTGCTACTACCTCAGTCAATGCCTCAGGTGGGAGCCGTGGCATTCCTGAATACCGATGGAAAAAAAGTGTTGGTGTTTTGTAATTACGGGAATGAAATTCAAACATTTACCGTAAACCAGCACAATAAATTCTTCACAATGTCGTTAACTGGTAAATCGGTCACGACGATTGTTTGGAACTAGCATTTCCTGCTCATGGAGGTGTTGGTGTTTTTATAGTTGGTGTTATTAAAGTGGTTTGAAATCCGGGGAAGGTGAAGAAGAGGTAAAAACATAGTCAAACGATTATATTTATTCACTTCGATGCGTAAACAACACCTTTCCCCGGCTTTCATTTTTTACACTATCTATTGTTTAATATTCGTTTTCTGACAGAATTTTCTGACTGTTGCAACCAATTGCCAACCAACTCCCATCTTGGAGTTATAATGGTTCTTTTCCATCAATAAATTCCATCCAAATGAAGACAACAGCTTTCATTTTTATTCTAATCCTTACCCTTATCGGCACGTCGGCATGCAAAAAAAGCACTCCGGTTGTAGAACTCCAGCCAAAAAAAATTGAGCTGACCACCAAAGCATCTGCTGTTATCAACCACAGCAACGATTTTGGCATTGAGCTGTTTACACGTGTTGCACAACAGGAAGAGGGCAATCTGATGCTCTCGCCCCTCAGTGCCAGTATTGCCTTAACGATGCTGCTGAATGGTTGTCAGACCGACACCTATGAGCAAATCAGAGAGATGCTCGGTTATCCAAACGACATGAGCATTGCAGAAATCAATGAGGCTTACAAAAG
>DITE01000065.1:0-6803 GCA_002422725.1 Bacteroidales bacterium UBA6192 | reverse complement strand
TGCAGAAGTTCAGGGACTTGACTTCTTTCTTCCATCATCTGTCGATGTGATTAACCAATGGGCAAGCGACAATACGCAGGGCAAAATCGAAAAAGTGATTGACGGAATATCAGATGAAACCGTAATGTTTCTGATGAATGCATTGTATTTCAAGGGCGACTGGACAAGTAAATTTGATAAAGTCAATACAGCTGACAAAGCTTTCACGCTCGATAATGGCAGCACCATTCAAGTGCCTACTATGTTTCAGGAAAAGATGAAAGCCATCTATTATAGTGGAAATGGTTTTGAAGCCGTTGAAATGCCGTATGGAAGGACAAATTTTTCCATGATTGTGATTGTGCCCGATGAAGGATTAGATGCGTTTTATCAGGATTTTAACGGTGAAAGCTGGAGTGAACTTACCCAGGTATTTGATGAGGTTCCTGTCTGGTCCGATGTGATGATCACTCTTCCTAAATTCAAATTTGATTTCGAAAAAATACTCAATGATCAATTGCAGCAAATGGGAATGAATGATGCTTTTTATCCGGATTTAGCCGACCTGAGCAATATTTCTGACAACTCATTGTATGTGAGTTTCGTAAAGCAGAACACCTTTGTTGAAGTAAATGAAGAAGGAACCGAAGCGGCTGCAGTAACTACAATAGGAATAGACGCTGTGAGCATAGGGCCGGTGATTGAAGTGAACAAACCCTTCGTGTTTGCTATCCGCGAACGTACCACCAACACCCTGCTCTTTATAGGAAGCGTGGCCAATCCCATTGAATAAGACTTTAGTGAATGGTAAGGTTGGAAATCATTGGTTTCTGACCTTCTATTCAGTGTCATATCAGCCTTTGGATTTGGTCAATTTGATGAGGTTTGACTCATCAGTAACATACTGGATTTTCTGTATTAACGATAAATTACTAAAATTTACCGGCTTTCGAAGCGATACTTATATGGCTTGAATACAGTTTTAACTGCATGAGAATAATTAGTTATTTTGATGCCACACCGCACAACTGAAACAAAACCCTGGCTCCAACATTCCCATCCCATTCATTGTGCCCCGGTGAAACTTCGCACAAGTCGAAACCAATAATGTCTTTGCCTGACAACCTTATCCTGTTCAGAAGATACATAAGTTCCTCAAACTGAAGCCCTCCCGGAACCGGTGTACCGGTGTTCGGGCACAAAACCGGATCGAGGCCATCGATATCAACCGAAATATACACCTTATCGGGCAAAAGCCCAATCATGCTGTCAACCTGTTCCTTCCATCCTATACCTTCGAACTGCTGCATCCGCAAATCCCTGTCGAAAAAAACATGAACCCGATCAGATTGCTGTCTTACCAGTTCTGCTTCTTCGTGGCAGTAATCGCGAATCCCAACCTGAACGAGCTTTTTCACCTTGCTCATTTTCATCACATTGAAAAAAATGGAGGCGTGTGAGTACTTAAATCCCTCGTATGCATCGCGTAAATCTATATGAGCATCCACCATCAACACACCATAATCACTCTTCTGATCATTCAGATAACGATGATAGGCAATCGGAACACTGTGGTCGCCACCAAGCAGGCCAACAATTTTTCCTTTCGATTTCCAGTAAGCAATCCTTTCAAACAGCCACTGGTTCATTCTTTCGGCGCCTTCCTCGATTCGTTGATACAATGTGATAAACTTTTTGTCGTTTTCATCCATACTTCCCTCCCCTATTGCCTGAATAATGGTGTCAGCATCTTTCCTCAGGCTGTCGTGAAGCTGGCGCAAATGCTCAGGAAAGCTGTCCATCCAAATGCCTTTTTTCCACAAATCGGGATAATCATGATTGTTGAGGTCGATCTGCAATGAAGCATCATAAACTGCTTTGGGGCCTGCGGCAGTACCTTTTCCATAACTCACTGTGAGCTCCCATTCAATGGGAATGATAATTATCTGTGAATGATGCTCATCAAATGGAAGGCCGAACAGACCTGAATCATGCAGGGCAGCTGAATTGGGATTGAAAGAAGTGATTGACATATGCAAACGGATTGATTGGCACAAAAGTCGCAAAAAATCGCGGATAAGGCTTACTTTTGCTGTCAATTCAGTATTGCTTATGGATTTATTCTCGTCACTTTACCCCTTTTCGTTCTGCAGCCTCGCCAGTGGAAGCAATGGCAACTGTTATTATATTGGCAACGGCGACGAGGGTATTTTGGTTGATGCCGGAATCAGCCTGAGAAGCATCAAAAAACGTTTGTCGGAGGTGGGTATACCGATGAAACAGATTAAAGCCATATTGATATCACATGCTCACATTGACCACATCAAAGGCTTGAGTGCTTTGGCAAACACCTTTGCTTTGCCCGTTTATGCCTCCTTCCAGACTTGTGAGGGTATTTTCAGAAACTGGTCGGCCAGTGGCATCAGACGCGATTTGCTTCACACCATCGAAGATGGCGAAAAGGTGCAACTTGCAGGGCTATTGGTCGAAACTTTCGCAGTTTCCCATGATGCTGCCGGAGCCCTCGGTTACCACATCCGAAACAATCATAACAGTATTACTATCGCAACAGATCTGGGATTTATCTGCGATAAAGTTTCGCATTACCTCAGCAAGGCAAGCATGTTGGTCATTGAGTCGAATTATGACGATGAAATGCTCACCAACGGGCGTTATCCCAAGCATCTTCAGCAAAGAATCAGGGGCGAAAAGGGTCATTTGAGTAATATTCAGGCTGCGGATTACCTCACCCAACATTACCATTCAGGCATGAAACAGATTTTTCTTTGTCACCTCAGCCAGCAAAACAATACACCGGAATTGGCTTTGAAAACACTAAACCAGTATTTTCTTGACAAGCAGATTTCCAAAAGTCCGGAAACAGTCATCAGGGCATTGCCCCGGGGCGCCAGGACTGAACTGATTCATGTGATATAAGGTGCAATTTTTGAAGGCCATGGAAACAAAAACAACGGCATGGGATGTCAGGATTAAAGGTCTTGTGCAGGGCGTTGGATTCAGACCTTTCGTTTATCGCATGGCACTTGAAAATCAGATTGCCGGCTGGGTCGTAAACAACAACGAGGGTGTGAGAATTCATGCTGAAGGCAATGCACAAACCTTGTCAAACTTCATCAGAGATATTGAACAAAAGGCACCAAGAGCATCAGGGATACAAGGTATTCACACTCAAAATGCCAATCCGGAATTTTTCGATACCTTTTCGATTCGTAAAAGCCACAACCTCTCGGAAGCCATCACCGAAGTAAGCCCCGACATTGCCGTTTGTGAGGATTGCCTGAACGACCTGAAAACACAGACGCACCGCATAAATTATCCTTTTATCAACTGCACACACTGCGGGCCGCGTTTCAGCATCATTCGGGAACTTCCCTACGACAGGCATCTGACAACTATGGCTCCTTTCATCATGTGCGAAACCTGCCGGAAAGAATATGAAGATGTACTCGATCGCCGGTTTCATGCACAACCTGTGGCCTGCCTCCATTGCGGTCCGGAGTATTTCACAGGAAACAATCTGGCTGATATCAAATCTGTTACAAATATTGTCCCCATTCTTGTTCATGCCATCAATTCAGGACAGGTGGTTGCCCTCAAAGGCATGGGTGGATACCATCTTGTGTGTGATGCCACCAATGAAATGGCTGTGTTATCAATCAGGAAACGAAAACAACGCGAAAGTAAGCCAATGGCTGTTATGATGCAGTCGTTGCAGGATGTGGGATTGTTTTTCGACCCCAACGAAGCTGAAAAGGAAGCCCTGGAGTCGTGGAGAAGACCAATAGTGCTACTCAAAAACAAATTGTCGCTCGCTCCGTCGGTCAGCAACGGACTGAATACCACGGGTGTGGTCTTGCCGTATATGCCATTGCATCATTTGCTGTTCGAGCAACTTACGACCAAAGCAATTCTATTTACCAGTGGAAATCTATCGGACGAACCCGTTACAATCAGCGATTCAGAAGCGTTCGAAAACCTCACAAAAGTTGCTGATATGGTTGTTGGCTACAATCGGGAAATCCATAACCGCGCAGACGATTCGGTGGTGATGGTGGTAAATGGCAAAGAACGTTTCATCAGGAGATCAAGAGGCTACGTTCCTTCTCCTGTTCAACTGAATTTGAATGTTGAAGGAATTTTCGCTGCAGGAGCTGAGTTGGTAAACACTTTTGCCATCGGAAAGGGCAATCAGGCTATTGTTAGCCAACATATTGGTGATTTGAAAAATGCCGAGACACTTTCATTTTACGAAGAATCGTTCAGCCGCTTCTCCGGACTTTTTCGCTTCAGGCCATCGCTTGTTGCCTGCGACAGTCACCCTGATTACCTCTCATCGCAATTTGCCCGTCAACTTGGTATTGAAACCAACGAAATTCAGCACCATCATGCCCATATTGCATCCTGCATGGCCGAACACGGTCTCGATGAAAAAGTGATAGGAATTGCCCTCGACGGTACGGGTTTTGGCGACGATGGCACCATTTGGGGAGGCGAATTCATGATTACTGATTTTTTGGGATACGAAAGAAAATACTTTTTTGACCCGATTCCTTTACCGGGAGGTGATGTTGTAACAGAATTTCCGTGGCGGACTGCTGTGTCGTACCTTTACAAATACTTTGGACCCGAAATACTTGATTCTGATCTTGGCTTTCTCGAAAACATTAACCCCGAAGCGAAAAACCTTGTTATTCAGATGCTGCAGAAAAACATCAACTGCCCGGTAAGTTCAGGAGCCGGACGTTTGTTCGATGCTGTAGCTGCGCTCACCGGAATATGCCTTAAAACTGATTTTCATGCACAAGCCCCAATGATGCTTGAAGCTGTCATAGCCGAAGGCTGTGGTGGCCGGTATATGTATGATGTTCTGGATGACAGGATCGTTTTTCATCGGATGTTCCACCAAATAATCAGTGATATAAAGCAAAAAGTTTCGCTGGCCGAAATCAGTGCGAAATTTCACAACACCATTGTTGCAATCATCCTGACTATTGCGCGGAGACTGAAACAAGAAACCGGCCTGAATAAAGTAGTGCTATCGGGTGGTACGTTTCAAAACCGTTATCTGCTGACACTTTCCGAAAATATGCTGCAAGAGCAGGGTTTTGAAGTTTTCTCACATCTGCTGGTGCCTTCAAACGACGGAGGAATCGCACTGGGACAGCTTGCCATTGCAGCTAAAAAGCGACATTTTCATCAAACAGAAACCCCATAACCCTGGCTCACCGAAACCAACAGAACAGGTTTAGGCCAAGAGTCTAATAAATCAACCTTACATCCTTTACCCTCATTCCCTTAAATATCCTTACCTTTGCACAGGTTTAGTTGTGACCAACACAACACTTACACATTTGCCAATAAATTAATACGAATTTTCTTTGATTTTCGACGATTTTAACCTGCACCCTGCCATCAACGAAGGCATTGCTGCGATGGGCTTCACTGAACCAAGCCCTATTCAATCCCTCGCCATACCAGTGATTATGCAAGGTAAAGACCTGATAGGCTGTGCCCAGACAGGCACAGGGAAAACAGCTGCTTATCTTCTTCCTGTAATGCATCACATCATGCATGATGAGCAGCGTGGCGCTAAAGTTCAGGCACTGATTATCTCACCTACCCGTGAATTGGCTGTTCAGATAGATCAGCAACTCGAGGGCTTTGGTTACTTTACCGGCTTAAGTTCGATTGCCATTTATGGCGGAGGCACCGGAATTGATTATGAAGCCGAAAAACGAGCACTGGTCTCTGGCGCTGAATTTGTTGTGGCCACACCGGGCAGACTG
Source organism: Bacteroidales bacterium UBA6192 (assembly GCA_002422725.1). Lineage (GTDB taxonomy): Bacteria > Bacteroidota > Bacteroidia > Bacteroidales > F082 > UBA6192. The sequence continues at coordinate 1,017 of DITE01000065.1, read as the reverse complement.
ATTTCGCACCTTAACATGGGCTATGTGGATTTCAGCGGCCTGAAATACCTGATTCTTGATGAAGCTGACCGCATGCTCGATATGGGTTTTCTGCCCGATATCCAAAAGATCATCAGTTTCATTCCGAAAAAGAGGCAAACCCTGATGTTTTCGGCTACCATGCCGGGCGAAATTCGCAAACTGGCCACTGGCATCCTTTCCAATCATGAGGAAATCAATATAGCCATGTCTAAACCGGCTGCCAATGTGCTTCAAGGGGCCTATTTTGTTTTCGATCACCAGAAAATCCCCTTGATTGAGAGCCTTATACAGGGACGGGATTTACCCCTTGTTTTGATATTTTCGGCAACCAAGACCCATGTGAAAGAATTGGAAATCGCATTGAGAAAACGAAAATTCAATGTCAAGGCCATTCATTCTGATTTGGAACAGGATCAGCGAAAAGAAGTACTCAATCAGTTTCGCAACAGGGAAATACAAATACTGGTTGCAACAGATATTGTCTCAAGAGGAATTGATATTGATGACATCAGTCTGGTAATCAATTTCAATGTGCCATCCGATGCCGAGGATTATGTTCATCGTGTTGGACGTACTGCCAGGGCAGAGAAATCGGGACTGGCTATCACCTTCATCAATGAACACGAGGCCGGCAAGTTCAAACGGATTGAATCGCTGATCGAATCCACTGTTATCAAACTGCGGTTGCCTGATGGAATAGGTGAAGGCCCATCGGCTGAAGACATGAAAAGGTCAACGGGACGTAAACCGGAATCAGGTAATAAAAGAAGAAAACAACCACCGAGACGTTAGCTTAAATGTTTCGTGACTTCCTGTGAAATTTAGCAGGTTAGGGAGGCGTCGTCTGGTGCAATGCAGGCAAAATACCTGAAAAATATTTGCATCCATCATTTTAAGGGAAAAATTAAATCGTAAGCTATGATTTTTAGCTTATTATCCCTGCATGGACTATTGTTCTGTGTTAAAGTGTTTACTGCAAAGCCCTATGAACTCCTC
>DITE01000082.1 GCA_002422725.1 Bacteroidales bacterium UBA6192 | reverse complement strand
CAAGCACTACTTCGCATGATTCTTTTGCTTCACTGGCATGAACTTTACTAAAAAAATGGTTAAATACAGACCTTGACTGCTCAGAAATGTATAGTTTAAAGTTGCTGTTTAACAAACTAAATCGTTTCTCGTCAAGCATATCTGCTCCTGTAAAATTTAACTCACAAATACTACCATCAGAATTGAGTGTAAATGAGCCTATTGGTGCCAAGTCGTACAACATAGTATATTTTTTAAGGGCTGTTTCAGCGATTTCATATGCCTGTCGCAATTCTTCATTTTGCAATTCCAATTCTATTTGGTGCACTTGTAGTTCATGCATAAGCTTTTTTGCGTCAGCCTCCATTACAGGAATACCTTTTTTTTGTTTTTCTTTCAGTTTCTCTTCAGCTTTCATCCGAAGCATTTCAGAATCTGTAAAATCAATTTCTGCGTCACTCATTGCGATGTTTTTTTATGAATAATAATTATACTTGCGGGTACTTTCATGTTATTTAATAGAATATTTACGGTCCACTCAACCACTGGCATATGTCCATGGGCATCTATTATCTGCATTTTATATTTAACGCCTATTGCTTTTGTCAAGAGATTGTTCATTTCCTTTAAAGTCTTTTTTTGCATGGGTTCAGGAACAAACATCTGGATAAAATTTTGGTTTATAGCATCCTTGTGTTTTTTACCAAATAATTTTTCAGCTTCAGGATTAAACTCCAGTATTTTCAATTCAGTTGATAATTTAATGATTGTATCTGACGATGAATGTAACACCAATTGGTTCATCTGTCCAATTTCATGTAATGTCAATTCTAATTGCTTGATATCGGACGTATTGATAAATGTAATTACCAGACCATCTATTCTGTCGTCAAAAGTACGATAGGGCATTATACGAATCGAAAACCACCGGCCATCTTTGGCAGGAATTTGTTTTTGAATAAATACGAGCGTTCTCAATACTTCAAGGGCGTCGGTTTCTAATTCGGGGTAAACAAGGTCAGAAACCTGGTCGGTAAATGGTCTGCCAATATCGCTTTTAATTAATTTGAAAATCTTAGTCGCCTGATTGGTAAATCGACGTATATTTAATTCTTTATCAAGGAATAATGTAGCAATATCGGTGCTATTGAGCAGATTTTTCATGTCATTGTTTACCCTCGAAAAATCATCCACTTTCGACTGCAATTCAGCGTTCACCGTTTGTAGTTCTTCATTGAGGCTTTGCATTTCTTCTTTTGAAGTGGTAAGTTCTTCATTGGTTGATTGCAATTCCTCATTAGCAGATTGCAGTTCCTCATTGGTTGATTTCAGTTCTTCCTGCGATGACTGCATTTCTTCCAGTGTGTTTTGTACTTCTTCGTGCGTACGCTGCAACTCTTCTTCCAGATCTGATTCCCTGGTGCTGCTGATTGACTTCTTTCCTTTTCTGGCTGTAATTTTTATACCAGTATTCTCCTGGACATCATTAAAAATTATCATTAACATGCCATTTAAAGGCTCTGGTTTATCTATCCGTTGAATTTTAACATTGATGGTTTGTGTTCCACCATTTGTTCCTACTTTAATATTGCGTAATATACTTGCTTCTTTGCTTAATATAGCTTTACGGAATGCTGCAGGAAATTCGGTGCGTAAACCTTCTCGTAACATGGCGAAAATGTTCATGTTTGCTTTTCCAACAGGTGGTTCCAGATATTTTCCAGTGCGTCCACTAATATAAATAATGTCGCCGTTTTCGTTCACCAATACACCTGGCGGTGAGAAGCGTTGTAGCAACAATTGATCGGCAAGTGTTTGGATATTCAGTGCGGGTTTGGCAGGTGTTTGGGTTTCAGAGCTGATTGATTGAGCTCGTGAAAATGACGAAGGAAAGTCGAATACTTCATGTTCTTGAATAAAAAGGCTTGAGCGTTTGTAGATTTTTAATTTTGCATCAATGGGTGCAAAAAGATTGCTTTGCACACCAAGCGTTTCGGCGCTGCCCAGGAGCATAATGCCTTCACGGTTTATGCTATAGTAAAAAAGACTGAGTATTTTTTTTTGCAACTCTGTATCCATATAGATAAGCAGGTTGCGGCACGAAATGATATCTATTTTGGTAAATGGTGGATGCATGATAATGTTGTGTTGCGCAAACACCAATGTTTCCCTTATTTCAGCATTTACACGATAGCCTTCATCTGTTTTAACGAAAAAGCGGTTAAGACGACTAACAGATACATCGTTAGCAATGCTTTTAGGAAACAAGCCTTTTCGTGCTATCTCAATTGCTTCATTATCAAGATCGGTAGCAAATATTTGTAACGACATGCCTCCCTGAGGATTGATTTTTTCGAGTGCTTCTTTAAAAACGATAGCCAATGAATAAGCCTCTTCGCCAGTAGAACAGCCAGGTATCCATGCCCGCAATGTTGAACCAGTTTGCATGGTGGTGATTATCGATGGAATAACTTTATCTCTCAACTTTTCCCATACTGCTGTATCGCGAAAAAAGCTGGTTACACCAATCATTAATTCTTTGAAAAGAATATTGGCTTCTTTAGGATTTTCCTGCAAAAAATGAACATATGAAGATATTTTATCAATTTTGTGGATACCCATGCGCCTTTCGATTCGGCGGTACACAGTGTTTTTTTTATACATCGAAAAATCATTGCCGGTGTGGGTTCGCAATAAAATAATGATTTTGTCGAGTGAGCTTTTGTCCTTAATATCAATTTCCTGATCTGATTTATTAACTGGTATATGTTTAAGAAAAGTCATGAGTCTTGTGGGCAATTCATGGGCCGGAGCCACAATATCAACAGCTACTGAATCAATTGCGCTGCGGGGCATACTATCGAATTTTGCAGTGGCAGGGTCTTGCACCATCACGATTCCATTTTTATCTTTAATCGCACGCACCCCAATACTACCGTCAGAGCCCATTCCTGAAAGAATGACCCCAATGCTTTGTTCATGTCTGTCATCTGCAAGCGAACGAAGGAAAAAATCAATCGGAAGGCGTAACCCTCTTTCTTCAATAGGTTCAAAGAGATGGAGCACTCCTTTTAATATTGACATGCTTTTATTTGGCGGGATTACATAAACACAATTTGGCTTAACAGGCATAAGGTCCTTCACCTGCAAAACATTCATTTTAGTAATTCGCTGCAGTAACTCAGGCAACATTCCTTTTTGCGTAGGATCCAGATGTTGAATGACAACATAAGCAATTCCGCTATTTTCAGTTAAATTGCCCAAAAATTGCTCCAATGCTTCAAGCCCACCAGCTGATGCTCCTATGCAAACTATCGGAAATGGCATTATATCATTAGTAGATTTTTTTTCTTGTGACGAACTTGTCGATTTTAGTTTTCTTGGACTCATGGGCATAGTTTATCCTTTCCAATAAAAAGCTAAGTTACACTATAAACAGACGCGAACACTTTCAACTTGAATGAATAACTCATGCATTTTAAACCAAATCTTATTAACAATGCCTGATAATTATTATGAATAAGCCTGATTTGCTTGACATTTCAGGTTTTTTTGAAGTATTTCATTATTACGTAAATACGAACGAAAAGTTCCATTCAAAACAGTTCTCATTCGAAAACATCTGATTACTGAAAAGCCTTAGTGCACAAGGTGAAATTAAACTATTGATGACATAATGTCGATTTCACATGTAAAACAACAGATCTTAACGGTAATGTTGTTTGAGTCCATTTTACGTAAACAGAAAGTTGCTGAATAATCCTGTTCTGCATTGGTGATCGGTACAATAATAGTTATCAGCAAGTTATCATTAGATAAATAATTAATAATGTGTTGATGTTTTCCAAGGGAGATTTATGCCTGATTCTTGTGCATGACTCTCAACTGCCAAGCAGCGTTTACGATCATTTTGGATAATGATTCAAATTGAATTAGAGATGTTTACATCGTGTGGAAAGAAATGGAATGATCAAAAGGCTGTTAGAAATTGCTTTTTCTGAAGAAGGTGGGAAACGATCTGAAAATGATGACAATATCCATCCAGGCTGAGGAAATGACAGCATATTGGTTGTCAAGATTGATGCGTTCTTCCTCCGATTTGAATCTATCTTTCTTCACCTGCCACAATCCGGTTATTCCAGCCGGGGCCAAAAACCTGTACGACCATTGATCTGTGGTCAGCTTTTCAGCTTCGTACAAGGGAAGGGGCCTGTTGCCAACAATCGACATATCGCCTCTCAAAACATTATAGAACTGTGGAAGTTCATCCAGATTCGTGCGCCTGATAAATTTACCAACCCTGGTCACCCTGGGGTCATTTTTTACCTTAAAAAACGCTGGTTCTGACTGTGACTTTCTTTTTATCTCGAGGTACCAGTTTTCACAAATCTCTGTTCCATCAATATAAAGAATAGGGGAGCAGTTGGTTCCGAGTCTGGCACATTCAGGACATGCATTTTCAACATCATGAATCAGTGTCTTCCTGCTTGAGATGAGGTATTCATTGAGTTTTGAAAGCTTGGTTACCTGAAGTTCAGACCCTTGATACATCGACCTGAATTTATAAAACCTGAATACATCATAACCAGTTCCCACTCTTTCAGATACATAAATTACCGGACCTTTTGATTCAATCCGGACTAAAATGGCAATAATCAGATAGATTGGAGATAAAATAAGTAGTGCAAGTAAGGAAAAAATTATATCGAAGAGTCTTTTGCCCAGTTTTATTCTGTGCTCCTGAAACGACTCCGGTTTGTCTACAAAGATTTTCTTATTCATTAACCTTTACATAGTTGTAGTCAGAAATGTTAGTTTGCTGCTGAGATAAAATTCATTCAGACCATGCGAGCAAGTTGCAAAAGTAACAATAAGCTTGAACTTCAAAAAAAAAATGCGAGATGGGTCGTATTTAAATATCGGTTTTCTTGATTCTTAATAGGCTTAAATAGTTAAATAGTAAAGTATAAAGCAATGTCATAGCGACATCTATCCATTGAATGGTTTCCCTGAAATTAACTCCGAAAAGCTTCATTAAAGCCGTGTTGGGCACATCGATCATCCTTCCAAAAGTCTTCAAAGGTAAAAACCAGGCGATATCCTCATGCAATCTGAATGATAAAATGGGTTCAGCGATAAACACATAGATGACAAAAATTATGATCGCCAAACCGGCTTTCTGAGCTATTACCCCAATCATGAATGCAAAACTCAGATAGGCAAAAATCTCAAGCATATAGATTGGCAGAAAAGAAAGTTTCTGGCTAAATATTTCAAAATGAATATCATCCGTGTAAATAAGCCCCATTACTATTCCGGTCAGAAATACTGTTACACCCGATAAAATACTCAATCCTGCTGTGGATAATAGTTTAGATGCGAAAAACGATTCGCGACTCATGCCTGTAATGATATGATGACGGATCGTCCGGTAAGAATACTCGTTTGTTATGAAGAGAATTACAGTAAACGCAGGCAGGAACTTATACAGGCCAGCCACATACGTAAGATTATGCCACACGTAGGGAAATGCATACAATGAAAATGTAGGAATCGGAATGGGGGAGTTTTTCTGTGCATTGGAAACCACTTTGTTGATAAATGCTTCTGTCCCTGCCAGGATTGTAATCAGTGAAACAGTATACAATCCGATGATAAGCCAGAATGCAGGACTTTTGAATAGCTTCCTGAACTCTATTCTAATGATTGATTTCATGATTTTCATTTAATAGTTCGAGGAAATGCTTTTCGAGCGACCCGTTCCTAATTGATAAATGTTGAATAACAATGTGTTTTGAGAAAGCAAAAGCGTTTAACATTCCAGGATTGTAGCCCTCTTTGAGTTTAATCAACACCATTCCGCCCGAAATCTCATGATGGTCGTAACCCGGCCAGGCAGAAACCTCCTGAATCATTGAATCAAGATTGTCGCAGCCCACCTCAACGGTCAGGTCATTTCGGATAAATTCTGACACTTTTCCGCTATATAGCCGTTTCCCTTTGCTAAGTACAGTAACGTGCGAACATGTTTTCTGGACTTCATCGAGCAAATGACTGGCCATTATAATTGTTTTACCTTCATGGGCAATGCTGATGATCAATTGCCTGATTTCAGCAATTCCTTGAGGATCGAGGCCATTGGTTGGTTCGTCAAAAATAAGCACCTCAGGATTGCCCAGCAGGGCTGCTGCAATAGCCAGACGCTGTTTCATGCCAAGCGAATAGGTCTTGAAACGACTCGTTCGCCTGTCGTAAAGCCCGACCCGTTTTAACACCGGGTCAATTGCATCATAGCCGCATCCCCTGATGTCGGAAACGATTTTCAGATTGTCAACGCCATTCAGATAAGGATAAAATAAGGGCATTTCGAGTGTTGAACCAATCCGTCGCCGGTTTAGCGCGCTGGGTTCGGAATCAAACCAGGTAAACGAACCGTTTCCCTGTTTAATCACACCCAACAATATGCCAAGCGTTGTTGTTTTCCCACTTCCGTTTGGCCCCAGAATGCCATGAACTTCGCCTCGGCAAACGCTTAAGTCGAGCGAATCAACTGCAGTTATTCTGCCATATTGTTTAACCAGCCCGAAGGTGTTAAGGATGATATCTGTCAAAAAGCTGAAGATTTATGTGAACATTTAAGACGCTAAATTGGTGAGAATATTACAATCAAAAGACGAATTCATGATAAAAAATGTATTTTTGCCCAAAATTCAGAAATTGATTTGCATTAGTATTTATTAAATTAGCATCCCATGAAAGTCGGAGATAAAAAAGTTGTAACACTTACCTATGAATTAAGACAGGAAAACCCAACAGGCGAGCTCATACAGAAAGTGGATATGGACAGACCATTTGTTTATCTGTTTGGTGTTGGTGGATTGCTGCCAAAGTTCGAAGATAGCCTGAAAGGATTGCAGGCTGGCGATACTTTCAGTTTCGGACTAACATCTGATGAGGCCTATGGCGAGGTAACAGATGAGGCGATTATAGATCTGGATAAATCAATTTTTGAAATTGATGGAGTTATTGATGAGGACCTCCTCGAAATCGGCAATTCAATTACCATGCAGGATCAGCATGGTCACCCGCTCGAAGGTATTGTTATGGAAGTTACAGACGATACCGTAAAAATGGATTTCAATCATCCACTGGCTGGTGAGAACCTTCATTTTTCGGGCAAAATTATTGAAGTGCGCGAGGCTTCTGATGAAGAAGTTAATCATGGACATGCTCACGGACCAAATGGCCATAACCATTAGTATATCTTCTTTACTCAGATAGAAATCTATCAGAATAATTAAATTAGTTCAGTTTGCCGGCCTCAGTTTCTTGGCTTTACCCAAAGCAGAAAAACTGCTGGTTTTTTATCGAATTCAGGGATTTTTCCCTCCCATTTGTGAACAGGCAAAGAAATAACGGATTCATCTTCCATACTAATATTGGTGGCAACACACAGCATTGTTGCGGAATGGCAAGTCTTGAGCAATGATTCCAGCATTTGTCTGTTGCGGTATGGAGTTTCAATGAAAATCTGAGTCTGTCCACTTTCTCTTGATTGACTTTCAATCTGTCGGATCATCCTGCTGCGCTCATTCGTTGGAATGGGCAGATAGCCATGAAACATAAATTGCTGACCATTGAAACCCGAAGCCATCAAAGCCAGAATAATCGAACTCGGCCCTGATAGTGGAACAACATGTATACCTGACTGATGGGCAGCATCAACCACAAACGAACCCGGATCGGCAATACAGGGGGTGCCCGCTTCCGACATCAGCCCGATGTTTTTGCCCTCCAATGCCGGGTGAAGAAAAGTTAACAAATCATCTATCTTGCTGTGTTTGTTAAGCTCAACGAATGAAATGCTGTCTATGGGTTTTGTCAATCCTGCTTTAACAAGAAATCTCCTTGAAGTGCGGATTTGTTCAACGATAAAATAATCCAACGACCTGATGATATTTAAGGTTCCTTCCGGCAGCACTTTTTCGGGCAGGGTGTCACCAAGCAATGTTGGGATCAGATATAATTTGCCGGTTTTTGATGCACTCATAGCCAGGGAATTTTATTCAGATCAATGTTTCCTCCCGAAAGGATAATCCCCACATTCAGGCCTTTAACCTTCACCCTTCCCGATAGCACAGCCGCAAGGGGCACGGCAGAACTGGGCTCGATAACTATTTTCATACGTTCCCAGATTAGTTTCATTGAACTGATAATTTCTTCGTCGCTAACAGTAACTATATCACTGACATATTGTGTGATAATCGGAAAAGTCAGATCGCCAAGCGAAGTCAGCAATCCATCGGCAATGGTATCCGGCTTGATGCTTGGCTGAAAATGCCCGCTTTTGAATGATCGGTAAGCATCATCTGCCCCCCGAGGTTCACAGGCAATAAGTTTTGTTGCCGGACTAAAGTATTGAAGGCACAATGCTGTACCACTAAGCAAGCCTCCGCCACCAACAGGGCACAAAACCAGGTCAAGATGAGGTGTCTGGCTTATCATTTCCATACAGGCAGTTGCCTGTCCTGCAATAATCCGGTAATCGTTATATGGATGAATAATGTGTGCGCCGGTTTCCTGAACCAGCATGGCCAGGGTACTTTCCCTGTCATCGAGAGTTGGTTTACAAAAGGTGATTATGCCTCCATACATTTTCACCGCATCTACCTTGACCTGCGGAGCTGTTTCCGGCATCACAATATAAGCTTTTGTTTTCATAATCATTGCTGCCCTGGCTAATGCCTGTGCATGATTGCCACTCGAATGTGTGGCAACGCCTTTCCGCATTGTCTGCTGGTCGAGGCTGAGTATGGCATTCATTGCTCCCCTCGATTTGAAAGCCCCTGCTTTTTGGAAATTTTCACATTTGAAAAACAAATGACCTTCGCTCATATGGTCGAGTTGAGTTGAACGAAGCACCGGAGTGTGGTGAATATAAGGTTCGATCCTAAGTGCAGCTGATTGAATTGCTTCCTTGTCAGGAAATGGATAATGAGTTGTTTGTTTATTCATAATCGCTTTGTTGAATCAAGATCCTGCATGCATTGTCAATCATTTCAAATACGGTTTCATAATTACTAAGGTTTCCGTCATATGGGTCGGGGACATCCCCATTGCTGCCCGGGTCAATCAGATTAAGCAATAAATCGGTTTTCAGCAAGTCTTTATCACTTTCAGCTGTTGCGACAATTTTCTGCAAAATAACTGAATCCATGGCAAATATTTTGTCGTAATTTCCGAAATCCTGTGGTGAAAACAGCCTGGCCTTTTGCTTTGAAATATCAATGCCATTTCGGGCTGCTGTAATAATGGCTCGTGGATCGGCTTGTTTGCCAACATTGTTTGATTCAAAACCAGCAGAACTGATCAGGCCTGATCGGTTAACTTCGGTAAACAGTTTTTTTAATATGCCTTCAGCAAGGGGTGAGCGACATGTATTGCCCTGACAAACAAAAAGAACATTCATTGTATTCCTGATTAAAACAAAGATTCAGGCACTAAAATACAAGGAAAAGGTATTAATGTTGAAATTTCTTATCAATATCGTTCACGTATGCCCTGAATTGCTTGTCTGTATCAATGAGGTTAGTCACCGTTTTGCAGGCATGAAGCACTGTAGCGTGGTCTTTGTTGCCGCAATGGAGGCCAATGGTTGCAAGAGACGATTTTGTGTGTTTCTTAGAAAAATACATAGCAAGTTGTCTGGCTTGCACGATTTCCCGTTTGCGTGTTTTCGCATTGATATGATCAACAGGAATACCAAAGTAATCGCACACTATCTTCTGGATATAATCAATGGATATTTCGCGGGTGGTATTTTTCACGAATTTATCAATCATTTGCCGGGCAAGCTCAATTGTGATTGCTTTTTTGTTGAGCGACGACTGAGCGATTAATGAAATCAACGCACCTTCCATTTCCCTGACATTTGTTGATATGCTGTAGGCCAGATAATCAATCACCTCTTCGGAGACCAGCAATCCATCATTGTAAAGTTTGCGTTTTAATATGGCTACTCTTGTCTCGAAATCAGGCACCTGCAAGTCAGCTGAAAGACCCCATTTAAATCTGGATAAAAGTCTGGGTTCCATTCCTTTGAGTTCGACAGGTGGTTTGTCGCTGGTGATAATCAATTGTTTGCTATTCTGGTGCAAATGATTGAAAACATGAAAGAAAACATCCTGTGTTTTGTCTTTCCCGGCGAGAAATTGAATGTCGTCGATGATCAAAACATCGATCATCTGATAAAAATGGACAAAATCGTTTTGGTTATTGTTTCTTGCTGACTCTATATACTGACTTATAAATTGTTCAGTTTGAACATATAGCACAGTTTTTTCTGGAAAATTATATTTCACCTGCAAACCGATGGCGTGTGCCAGATGGGTTTTACCAAGACCTGTCTGACTAAAAATAAGCAAGGGATTAAAGGCTGTTTTTCCCGGGTTTTCGGCTACGGCAAAGCCTGCAGAGCGTGCAAGCCGGTTGCAATCGCCTTCGACAAAACTGTCAAAGGAATAGCTTTCAACCAATTGTGACTCAACTTTGATTTTTTTCAATCCAGGGATGACAAATGGGTTAGGAATATCTTTGGATGTCCCTCTATTCAGGTCAAGTGGCATGGAAACAAGAGGATTTTTTGTTGCTTTCAGGTTGCTGGTGGGAAATTTGATTGAATAGGGGGTGTTGTTATCATAGGTGCTGTCCATGATTATGCTGTATTCCAAACGCCCGTCGGAACCAAGTTCTTTTTTAATTGTCTTTTTTAAAAGACTGATGTAATGCTCTTCCAACCATTCGTAAAAGAACTGGCTGGGTACCTGAATGGTTAATACATTATTTTCGAGTTTAATAGGAACAATTGGGTCAAACCAGGTCTTGAAACTTTGACTATGGACATTGTCCTTAATGACAGTCAGACAGTTTTCCCATACCTCAACATGTTTTTTCTTCATTTGCTATAAATCTCAGTCAGTTAATAAAAAATTAACACACATACCCAACAACCCAGCTAACTACCTAGCTGATTATGTTGCAAATAACAATATTTGAGGAGCGGTTGATTTTTCAACAAATATCAATCATAAAAAGTTAAAAAAAAAGAAAAAACTACAATGATTATTTATTTTTTTTGTTGTACATAAAGCGCTGCTATCCGAAAATGAATAGCAAACTGTCAGGTGTTTTTAAATTAGATAGTTACGTTTTGGACAAGCTTTAGTCCATAAATACTTTTCAATTTTTCCTCAATTCTGGCTGCTTCTTTTTTTCTAACATTGATTTTTAATTTGCAATCCAGGGTGAAATCGGGCTGAATCATTTCAATGTTTTCTTCCTTTAAAACCCTCATCACCTCATTCATTAGCGGATAGGTAAAATGGAGTTCATACAACACATTGATTGTCTTTGTAATACATCCAGCAGCGTCAAGCGCTTCCCGGGATGCGGTTTTATAGGCAGTGATTAACCCACTAACACCCAGTTTTATACCACCAAAATAGCGTACAACCACAATCCCGGTGTTTGTCAGGTCGAGCGATAATATTTGGTTGAGCATGGGTTTCCCGGCAGTACCGGAAGGCTCTCCATCATCCGAAGACCGGAATATCGATTTGTCGGGTAACAGCATAAATGCATAGCAATGATGTCTGGCGTCAAAATAATCTTTTCTTATTTGAGCGAGTTCTTCTTTGAAAGATTCTTCTGAAAAAATAGGGAAGGCAAACCCGATAAATCGGCTGCCCTTTTCTTTGTATAGAGATTGACCCCGACCGGCTACTATTTTATAGGTGTCGTCGAGCATCATCCTATCGCGATTAAGATTATTGCCAGGATTGCCAATCCAATACCTATCCAGTTGGATGCACGAAGTTCCTCACGAAAAAAAACGAAGCCGATTAATGCTGACATGGTGACAACACCTGTGTTCCTGATTGGGAACATCAGTGAACTGTCAAAGTATTCCATGCTTTTAAACAGGAAAAAAGTGGACCCGAAATTTACCAGACCGAGTACAAGCCCTGATAACAAACTTTTTATATCAGGTTTGATTTTACCCACGATAGTTTTATAAAGAAGCAGTGTTGCGACCACAATAAATGCAACAGAAAAAATGACTGAAAGCAATAAAATAAGGTCACCTTCAACAAAATGATAATCAGCATATTTCATCAGCAGATCGTTTGTTCCTGTACCAAGAAACAACAGAACCGGTAAAAAAAACGCTGTGTAAGTCAGCAACATTTTGCCCTTTTTTCTGAATGTGAGATAAAAAGCCAATAAGGCTGCCAGAATGCCAAGAATTTTTAACGGACTTGCAACATCGCCGAATAGCAGAAATCCGCCTGCAGCCGGAATAACAACCGACATTTTACTTGAAACAGCAGTAATGGCAACGCCTGCTTTCTGTGAAGATAAGGCAAATAGAAAAAACACCCCAATAAACAGTAGCCCAATGATTAACACAAATGGAAACCATGAAGCTGATATAACTGAGCTAATGGAAAGATCTTTACCATAACTGAAGTATCCAATAAGAGATGCTGTAAGATAATTGACGGTAATAGCCTGAAGATTATCAATGTTGTATTTCTTGAAAAGCCGGAAGATTACAAAAATTGAAGTAGAAAGTAAGGTTGTTGAAATCAGATAGATCATGCCGGTAAAAAATGTTGTCAAAGTTAGCAATTGATACCTTATGTGTTTCAGTCACGCTAGCACTTTCAAAAAATTCCTACCTTGCATGCATGAAAGTGCCGACAAACCTGCTGAAAGATGCTGTTAATCACTATTTAAGTGATCTCAAGCCAATATATGGTGAAGAAGAATCCCGACAACTTCTTTACGTATTAACGTCATTTTATTTTGGCTATGACAGGTTTCGTCTGGCAATGGAGCCGGATTTCAGGCTATCTGAATCAGAGATGTTGAAACTTCATTTTGGAGTCAAAGAACTTCTGCGGTTTAAACCGGTTCAGTATATCACGGGAGAAACAACCTTTCTGGGTCGTGTTTTCAACGTAAATAATTCGGCATTGATTCCACGCCCCGAAACCGAAGAACTTGTCCTGAGGGCCATCAGCTTGTGCAAACAAGATCCAGCCTTTAAAAAAGTATTGGATGCAGGCACCGGCTCGGGTAACATCGCCATCAGTCTCAAAATGGAGTTGCCGGATCTTGATGTTTATGCCTGCGACATTTCGAAGGAAGTTTTAGACCTGGCTGTAAAAAATGCTGAAAAACTTCAGGCACAGGTTCACTTTTTTCAATGCGATCTCGCAAAAGATTTGTCTTTGCTGGCTTTGGATGACTATGACTTAATCATCAGCAACCCTCCCTATGTAACAGAGAGTGAAAAGGCAGGAATGTTTCCCAATGTGTTAAATTACGAACCACATCAGGCATTATTTGCTCCTGTTCATGATCCAATTTATTATTATCGACATCTTATAAAACTAGCTAATCATTCGTTACGAAGTAAGGGATATCTTGTGATGGAAGTCAATGAGAATTACGGAAATCAGGTTGTTGATTTGCTGATAAATTGCCATTACACACAGGTCGAAATCGCGAAAGATATCCATGAGAAACAACGTATGATCATTGCCAGAAAGAACTAATCAACTATTCTTTTTTCTTTTTCTGACCGTCTTTATATATCACAAAATCACGTTGTGACTTATAAAGATTCAGGGCAAACAGACTAAGATTTTTTGATTCCTGAAGGATGTTCATGTATAACAAGCTGTTCCGTGTGCTTATGCTATCCTTTTTAATTCGCTTCACCTCATTTTTCCGGAATAAATCAATCAAGGCCAGATTTTTTTGTTGTTCAGCAATAACCGATTCCAGATTCGAGAAGTTGCTTTCCTGAATGTCGTTTGAGATTCGGGTTAAGAAAATGCCAATTGACTGGCTAAGTGTTTTCAACTCACTTATTTGTGCCTGGTTGAACTTTTTATGATTGTTCGCAAGGTGCTCATAAACAGGTGATATGATAAAATTCAGACAATGCAGTATCTCCCTGAGATAGTCAAGAACCTGCACATAGAAATGGCCACTATCAATAGAATCTTCTTTCAGGCGCGCAATGATTGTGGTTACATTTGCTTTACGGTCTTTGGCTTTCTTAGCAAGTTTTTGCACCGATTTCATGCTTTTTCTCAATGCGTTAATATCCTCATTGATGAGTCCATTGGTTGTTTTTTTATACTCAAGCTGAGTTTGGTTCAGGAATGAAGTTACATTGCTGACACAGGTTTCCAGAATGTTTTCATCATTTATCCCGTCAAGTTCTTTTTCTATTTCATCATTTTGATGTGTGCGGGCATTGTGAATTTTATGGGTTCGGATAACCAGAACCAGCGCCAGAACTATCATACCGGCAATAGCAATAGTACCTCCGAAATAAAACAGCACAGCAATAACAAATGAAACCAGAAATGCTGAGATAGCCGTAAAGAACCATCCCCCGATCACTGAAAACACACCAGTTACACGATAAACCGCGCTCTCACGATCCCATGCCCTGTCGGACAGGGATGTGCCCATTGCAACCATAAAGGTTACGTAAGTGGTTGATAATGGTAATTTCATCGAAGTGCCAAAAGCGATCAGCATACTGGCGACAACAAGGTTCACAGAGGCCCTTATCATGTCGAATGCAGGTGCGTCCTTGTCATTTTTGTCATGAACAGCCTTTTCAAATTGCTTTTCTAATCGGGTTTTAAGCTTATTGGGTATAAATGCATCGATTTTTGAAGAAAAATTGACTGCCAGCCGGACAATAGAGCGGGATAGGGGAGTTGATCCGAACCTTTCTTCACCGTCGTCCTGCCTGCTCAGATCAACGCTTGTTTTGATAACACTTCTTGCTTTCCGCGATGTGAACAGCGTTATAACCATGACCAAACCAGCGGCAAGCAGAAAGTAAGTTGGTGTTTTTATTGCTCCATTAAGTGAGGACATGCCAAAGAAATCCGGATCGGCACCCGGAGAGGCCATGAATGTTTTAAATGACTCAAAACCAGCTAACGGAACACCAATGAAATTGACCAGATCGTTTCCGGCAAATGCCATCGCCAAAGCAAATGTTCCAAATAAAACAATGAATTTCAATATGTTAAAACGGAAAAGCCATGATAAAAGTTGCAATAGAATGGTAAATCCTATAAAACTCGACAGCAAAATCAATGTTCCGTTCGAGGTAATCCACCCGACCATTTCATCGCTCATGAAGGTTGCGCCTTTGACACCTTTAATGAGCATAAAATAAACAATAATCGTTACGGAGAGTCCTCCATAAAATGCGCCAAAATACTTTAAGCGTTTGTGATAGTTAAAGGAAAACAACAAACGGGCAAGATACTGCATCAATGCCCCGAAACTAAATGCAATAACAACAGAAAGCAAAATCCCGGATATAATAGCAAGTGCTTTCGACGAATTGATATAATCGCTTAAAGGTTGTGGACTTTCACTATGAGCAATTTTCATGATCGCGATAGCAACAGCTGCTCCTAATAATTCAAAAACGATAGAGACAGTAGTAGATGTGGGCAATCCCAGAGTGTTAAAGATATCGAGCAGGATTACATCCGTTATCATTACCGCTAGGAAAATAAGCATAATCTCCGAAAAATAGAATTGGCCCGGATGGAATATGCCGCTTCTTGCGATTTCCATCATGCCCCCCGAAAATGCAGCTCCAACAAACACGCCAAGTGCAGCCACGATCATTGTTATTCTGAAAGGGGCAGCCTTGGAACCAATGGCTGAATTTAAAAAGTTTACGGCATCATTGGCAACACCAACCACAAGATCGGAGATTGCGAGAAAGAACAGGATGATGACAAAAATTAAGTAGATGTTTTCCACGGCTTTATGTATTGATCATTCAGATGACAATATTAATTAATACTACGCTATAAATAATATATTCAGGTTAAGAAATTGTTAAGTTAGGACAAAAATGTAACTGATAATTGGGTCAGAGTTGCGAAAAAATAATACATGAAAAAATTTAAACATCACATATTGAGATAATTAACTTTAATTTTTTAAAATTTTTTTAAAATGGAAAGTTTTTAACTTCGCATATTAATTTTTATGAAAAAGTTAAGTCTTATCCTGATTGTTCTGGTCACCTGGCTGTTTTTGGCTCAAAATGTATTTGCAGCCTTGCCAGAGAGTGACAGTCTGGAGCGTAAAAACAAGGGAACGCCCATTCTCCGGGTTTTTGCAAACTTCACAGCTCCATTGGGTAAAAGCACTGGAAACACTTCCTTTGAGGTGCGAAGGGCCTATCTGGGTTATGACCACAAGTTAGATGAAAAGTGGTCAATGAAAGTGGTGCTTGATATCGGTAGCCCGAACGACGATTCGCCTTATTCAAGATTGAAGCGATATGCCTATTTTAAAACGGCTGCACTTACCTATCAAACTAACCATCTTCAGATAAATGCCGGTATCATTGATCTGTTGAATGTTGAATTGCAGGAAAAGTTGTGGGGATACCGTTATATTTTTAAGTCATTCATGGATGAGTATAAGTTTGGTCCAAGAGCCGATATTGGGGTGAATATTATTCTGACTCCTGCAAAGTATCTATCGGTTGATGCCATGATAATGAATGGTGAGGGTTATGAGCAATTGCAAAACGATAAAACCTATAAAACTTCTGCTGGGGTTACTGTTAAACCGTTTCAATGGATGTTTGTCAGAGTGTACTCAGAGTTATCGCAAAAAATGATTAGTGAATCCATTGTGGCAGGTTTGATCGGAATTGATTGGAAAAAAAAATATGTGCTATCAGTTGAAAGCAACATGAGGTTTAATGAGAATTTTATTCATGACCACAACCGATATGGATACTCGGTGTATGGCAGAGCCGGAGTAATGAAAAAATATAGCTTTTTTGCGCGTTATGATTGGGTCTCATCGAATAGAATTGAAAACCTTAACCAGCCCTGGAATCTTACAAAGGACGGTTCTGCCTTAATTGCCGGCATAGAGTACTGCCCCATCAGCAAGGTGAGATTTGCCCTCAACTACCAGGATTGGTTTCCCTATGCAGCCAATGTACAGAATAGAAGGTCTGTCTTTTTAAACCTTGAATTCAGGCTTTGATCATATGAAAAGTAGAATGATAGTTTTACTATTGTTGACTTTGCTTGCTAGCTGCAGGAAGAGTGATTACAACCTCGACGGTTCATTTGAAGTAATACGTGACCTGGGTTTTGGAACAGGTACAAGAACACTTAAATCGGATGTACCTTATCTGATTGAGGGATTGGTGTTTGTTAACGAAGGTCAGGAACTCACGATTGAGCCCGGAACAATTGTCCGTTTTAAGTCGGGTCAGGCTGATAAAGCCTCAGCATTGATAGTGTCGAGAGGAGGTAAAATTTTTGCTGAAGGAACGTCGGAGAAACCTATCATTTTTACCGCTCAGGCTGATGACCTGAATGGTTCGGTGCCACTTTATGCTCAGGGGTTGTGGGGAGGCTTAATTGTACTGGGGCATGCACGTATTAATCATCCGGATGGCGAAGCTATTATCGAGGGGATTCCAATGAGTGAGCCAAGAGCTGTATTTGGAGGCGATTATGATGATGATAATTCGGGCACAATCAAGTATATTTCAATCCGGCATGGTGGTACTAATATCGGTCAGGGTAACGAAATCAATGGATTAACATTAGGTGGTGTCGGCAGTAAAACCAAAATTGAATTCGTTGAAGTAATATCGAATAAGGACGATGGGGTTGAGATTTTTGGAGGCACGGTTAATTTGCGCAATATTTTGGTTTCCTTTTGTGGCGACGATGCATTCGACTTCGATATGGGCTACCGTGGCAAGGGACAATTCTGGTGTGCCATTCAATCGCAGGCAGGAGGCGACAAGCTGATCGAAGCAGATGGAAACAGCATTGAAAAACATAGTCTTGGTTTTTACACTGAGGCTGTTCTGTATAATCTTTCATTTGTTGGCAAACGCGACAATTCGGGCGATCAGCTAATAAGTTTCAATACTCAGGCTGCCGCAAGTATTCACAACAGTATCATGGTGAATCAGGATAACGGTGTTTTACTTGAGTTTTCTGCTTTCCGCCAAAACAGTTATACCTTGTGGCTCGATGGGAAATTGAATCTGACGAACAACTTGTTTTTCAATGTAAATGACGACACTCCTGATGGAATTTTTAAGGTTCATGGCATTAATGGAGAAAATACCACCGATCAGGAGAGCAATTTTGTAAACTATTTTACTAATGCAGCAAATCATATCTCGAATCCTGGATTTGTTACGGGCCAGCAGGGATTTTGGCTTAATCCGGTTAATTCTCTGGCCTTCGAAGGCTTCCATCAAACTGATGACACCTGGTTTATTCAGGTTCCATACAAAGGAGCATTTTATATGGAGAATTGGGCCGATTGGACCTTGCTGGGGCAAAAGGGGCTTTTGATTATCGATTAGTCCTCAGGCGCAACATTTGTTCTTGCCCGATTCAGTCTGGATTACGTGATAGAAATGCCACATTTTAATTCAATTAACTCATCGAAATTTAAATAACCAATACATTTAACCCTTAGGGGATTATCCAAAATATACCAGAAATCCCGGCTATATCAAGCCGCCTGCTGCTGAGGATGAGTGAAAAAGAAATTGTGGCAATTTCAGAAGTTTCATTCTGAGATTGCCACAATTCTGATATACAACCTAAATTAACGGTTAGATATATGTTAGAAAGTGGGTTTCATACCCAGATTATACATGATGAAACTATACATATCGGCACTTTCTTCAATCATTTTTGAAGTAGGTTTGCCAGCACCATGTCCTGCTTTGGTTTCAATACGAACCAGAACAGGGTTATTACCCTGATGTTTTGACTGTAGTTCGGCCATGAATTTGAAAGTATGAGCCGGTACAACCCTGTCGTCATGATCGGCAGTAATAGCCAGTGTTGCAGGATAATGCGTGCCTTCTTTGATGTTATGCAAAGGCGAATAGCCCAAAAGATACTGAAACATTTCTTTGTCGTCATCACTGCGTCCGTAGTCATCGGCCCAAGCCCATCCTATGGTAAAGTTTTGATAGCGAAGCATGTCAAGAACACCTACAATGGGAATTGCCACTTTAAACAGTTCGGGACGCTGTGTCATACAGGCGCCAACCAGCAATCCTCCATTGGAACCTCCAAGGATAGCAATTTTCTTTGGACTTGTATATTTCTCGCCGATCAGAAATTCAGCAGCACCGATAAAATCATCAAAAACATTCTGCTTGTTAAGTTTGGTGCCGGCTTTGTGCCATGCCTCGCCATATTCACCACCACCACGTAGATTGACGGTAGCATAAATACCTCCGTTTTCGAGGAATGGCAGCCGTGCAATGCTGAATGATGGGGTTAAACTAACATTAAACCCTCCATAACCATAGAGCAGAACCGGGTTTTTGCCATTTTTCTTTAAGCCTTTTTTGTACACGATAAACATGGGAATTTTCGTTCCGTCTTTACTGGTATAGAATATCTGTTCCGTCACATACCCTTCAGGATCAAAATCCACCTCACTATTGGTATATAAATCATAGGTGTGGGTGTTCAAATCATATTTGTAAACACTAGACGGGAAGGTGAAGGAGGTGAATCCAAAAAAGGCCAGTTGATCGCCTTTTTCGCCACTAAAGCCACTGAGGGTTCCTAGTGCCGGCATTTCCATTTCTTTCATCATCATCCCGGAATAGTCATAAAAATAAGCCTTCGTGCTGGCATCTTCAAGATATTGAGCAAGGATTAGATTGCCAACGAGGCTAACCGATTGTAAAACATTTTTCGATTCCGGAATCAACACTGTCCATTGGTCTGGTGCCGGGTTTGTCGGATCGATCAGGACTGCCCGTTGCAGCGGGGCACCATCGTTGGTAACAACAAGAATTTTTCCATCAAGATGATCAATGGCTGAGTAATCATTTTCAAAGCCTTCGGCCAGCTTTATGAAATCAGCATGTTGAACCGACATATCTTTCACATACAAAGCATTTCCGCTGGTCGATTGTGACTCAGAAATAAACAGAAAACGTTCATCTTCGGTCAGATAAGCATAAAAATTTCTTTGAGGATTGAGCTTGTCCTGAAAAATAATGATGTCTTCAGATTGTGCTGTTCCCAGTTTGTGATAAAAAACCTTGTGATACTGATTGGCTCCGGAGAGAGCTTGTCCTTGAGCAGGAGCTTCATAGGCACTGTAGAAGAATCCGTCGTTAAACCATGATATTCCTGAAAATTTGACCCATTTGACTGTGTCGGGCAACATGTTTTTGGAGGCAATATCCATCACTACAATTTCATTCCAGTCGCTTCCACCGCGACTAATGGAATAAGCAAGAAGACGCCCATCATTTGAGGGGCTCAAATTTGCCAGGGCTATTGTGCCATCCTCCGAAAGATTGTTGGGGTCAAGAAGTACTTCCGCATCCGATTCTAATGAGTCTTGCATATAGAGTACACTTTGGTTTTGTAATCCATCGTTCTTAAAATAAAAGTAACGATCCCCCTTTTTGAACGGTACACCATATTTTGGATAATTCCAGATGGTCTCAAGACGGTTCTTTAAATCGTTACGGAAAGGAATTGCTGAGAGATAATCAGCCGTTATTTTGTTTTGTGCTTCCACCCATTCGGCTGTTTCGGCCGAATTATCATCCTCGAGCCAACGATATGGGTCAGCAACTGTTGTTCCAAAATAATCGTCCACCTGATCGCCTTTTGCGGTAACAGGATATTCAATCTTTTTTTCTTGCATACATGACATCATCATTGCTGAGAATAATACTAAAATCAAAAATAGTTTTGGTTTCATACATTTGTTTATTAGGTGTTAATAAATCAATTTGGGCAAATGCAAATTTAATGATTCCGAACCACATAACAATAAGGAAAATATTTTACCAAGTTAAACTTATACTTCTTTCCTGAAGTATAACATCTCAACTGTGAGGGATGGTTTGAGATAAAAGCTTCATATCTATTGCATTCAATTAACGCATGACTTGTTTGGTTTTCCATTTGCCTGATCTGAAATAGAAGAATGAAAACACAGCCCCGATTGCCCATGCAATAGGGATTCCCCACCAAATGCCTTCAGGACCCATTCGCTGGGCAAGATACCATGAAATAGGGATACGGACAACCCAAAGCGAAAACAGGGTGACGAACATAGGGATTAATGTGTCGCCGGCCCCTCTGAGAACACCGTTATACACAAACATTGTTGAAAATACGATGTAGAAAACGCTAACGATATATAAATAGTCTTTACCGGCTTCAATCACCGATTCATCGTTTGTAAACATTCCCATGATTACTTCAGGAAAAAGCCAGGCAATCAGGGTTACTCCCAGCGAAATATATGCCGTAATGCGTAGGGTTGCATTCAAGCCTTTTCTTACACGTTCCTGTTTTCCGGCACCAATATTCTGACCGACAAAAGAAGATAATGCTGCAGCAAAATTCATGGCAGGTAAAGCGGCAAATGAGTCAATTCGCATGGCTATGGAGTAAGCTGCAATGACCGATGTGCCAAACATGTTTACTACCTTATAGAGAGCAAGCATGCCCACAGCAACAAAAGTTTGCTGAAAACCTGTTGGCAAGCCTATCTGCATACTTCGTACAAAAATTGACCGGTTGAACCGCATTTTCAATGGATTGAAAATCAGTAATTCGTTTTTGCGGTTTAAATACACAATCAGGGAAAAAAATGCACCTGCCTGAGCAATAACTGTAGCAATGGCAACCCCTTCGATACCCCAGCCATATACGATCACGAAAATCAGGTCAAGTATAATATTTACCAATGTAGAAATGATAAGAAAATATAAGGGTGTTTTTGAGTCACCCATTCCCCTCAGAATGGAAGTGGTTCCCTGAAAACCAAAGAAAAACACAAATCCGGATGCGTAAATGTTAAAATACAGGCTCGCCTGGGGGATGATATCATCAGGTAAGTCGATCAAGCGAAAGATATATTTGCTTGTGAAAATGCCGGTAAGGGATAAAAAAAGTGAGGCGAAGAAGAGAAAAATGTACAGCGTATCAATAGCTTCACGCACTTTCTGCATGTTTTTGGCTCCGTAATACTGTGCGATAATAATGGTAGCGCCTGTGGCTATGCCTATGATTAACGAAATAAGTGTGAAAATCAAAGGAAAACTGGCTCCCACAGCAGCCAGGGCTTCGTTTCCAAGATATTTTCCAATAACAATGCTGTCAACAATGTTATAAAGTTGCTGAAAGATATTGCCATAGAGCATAGGTAGGGCAAAACTCAGGATGAGTTTGCTTTCGTTGCCAATTGTAAGATCTTTCATTACAGCCATTGAAAATCTATGCCAGTTAAGATAGAGTGGGGGCAAAAGTAAATAAAAATCTATCGCGCTTTTGAGTGCTGATTTTGAGTATTTTTGCATTCTGGCAGCAGTCGTTGTCGCATCTGGCTGGTCTTATGGACAGTTGGCTGAGGAAAGTCAGGACAGCAAAGAGCACCATGCTTCCTAACGGGAAGGTCTTCTTAAAGGGGAGAACAGAAAGTGCCACAGAAAATAACCGTCCGCCTAAGGCGGATAAGGGTGAAAACGTGAGGTAAGAGCTCACGCTTCCGGTTGGTGACATCCGGTTGGGGTAAACCTTATGGGCTGCAAGGCCAAATATGCCGGCGATCGTTTCGCCCTGGTGCGAAACAGAGAGGGTTGCTCGCCCGATGCCGGTGGGTAGGCTGCTTGAGTCTGCAGGTGACTGCAGACCTAGATAAATGACAATGGTTCGCCTTGTGCGGGCAACAGAATCCTGCTTACACGCTGCTACTTTCAGGCTGCAACTTTTTGTTGCAGCCTGTTTTACAATATGTGGTGTTATCCTGCGTTTTTGTATGGCAATAAAAAGTGTAATTATTTGGGCTGCAAATGATCTTTAATCTTCCCAAATCATTGTTATGTTTTTTGCCAAATGTGATGCATAAAAAATAAACAACATCGCTTTGTTGAAAAGTATTTGACAAGGGAAAATCCTAGTTTAACTGCAATGAATACATTTACCCAACAAAAAAATAAACCGGATGATCAAAACATTTGTATGTAGAAGTCTGATTTTCTTCATTCTCATTTTAGCATTCCTGCCACCAGTCAATGGACAGCAAAGCGTTTATCATGATAACCCTGACGCCTTGTATCGCGAAGCAGTTGATTTATTTGAAAAAGAATTGTATGAAGCTGCCCGGGAAAAGTTTCAGCTTATCATGACAGTCAACAACGACCGACAGTCTGTTGCTTACGTCGATGCTGCATACTATGATGCAGTTTGTGCCATTGAATTGGGTCAGCCCGATGCAGCTGAAAAAGTTAAGTCATTTGCCAGCAATTACAGGTCGAGTCGCTGGAT
Source organism: Bacteroidales bacterium UBA6192 (assembly GCA_002422725.1). Lineage (GTDB taxonomy): Bacteria > Bacteroidota > Bacteroidia > Bacteroidales > F082 > UBA6192. The sequence goes on along the minus strand of DITE01000082.1, from coordinate 11,886 downwards.
GTCGAGGATTACACTGCTTCAAGCACGGATACTTTTCAAGGAAAATAAGTATCAGGAGGCCATAAATACTTTCAGGAAAGTAAGTCCGGCATCGCTGACCAAGGCGGAGCGGAATGAGTATTTTTATAAAACAGCTTATGCGCAATTACGAACCAATGACCCTGATCGGGCTTTGGTGAATTTTGCCAAAGTGAAAGAAGAAAAGGGTGTGTATCAAAATCCCTCCCTGTACTATTATGCCCATATTCAATATCTTAAAGCGAATTATGATGATGCCCTGAAGCACTTTAAGCGGATTGAGAAAGACAAGACTTACAACAAACTCATTCCGGTTTACGTCATGCAGATACAGTTTTATAAAGGCAATTATGATGAGGTAATCGAAATGGGCGATGGCGTGATGGCAACCATAGATAATAAGCGAAAAGCCGACATCGCCGGGATGCTTGCAGAGGCATGGTACAAGAAAAACAATTATACGAAGGCACTGGAATACTATACGATCTACGAGCAAACTTCGCGCAAACAATTTTCACGCGATGACCATTATCAGATTGCTTTTACCAAATTCAGCACAGGCCGGTATAAGGAGGCTATCGTAAATTTTCAGCAAGCAATTGGCAAAGATGATCCGCTTTCCCAGAATGCCTATTACTATCTTGGCCGCTGTTATTATGAGACCAGGCAGCATAACTTTGCCCGAAACGCATTTTTGTCGGCTTACAAATCCAAAGCAGATAAACAGATTAGCGAAGATGCCCTGTTCAATTATGCACGATTAAGCATTGAAGCGGGTGCCGACCCCTACAATGAAGCAGTTCCGGCTTTGGAAAAATTTCTCGCTGATAACCCTTCTTCGCCAAAGCGCAATGAGGCTTCATCCTATATTGTTCAGCTTTATTTGAATTCAAAAAACTTTGAAGCAGCCCTCCAATCGCTCGAAAAAATCAAAATCCGCAATAGCGAACTTCAAACAATTTATCAGCAATTAGCATTTTCAAGAGGCATTGAACTATTTAACAGGGGCGATTTTAAGCAGGCAATCGTACTCTTTGAGAAAACTGCCAGTGAGAAAGCCGATGCAACCCTCAGAGCCAAAGCCACTTTCTGGTTAGCGGACTCCTGGTATCGTGAAAAAAACTTTACCAAAGCCCAATCGTCATACAGAGATTTTCTTAGCATGCGTGAAGCAGCGAAACTGGATATCTTTCCTCTGGCATCGTATAATTTGGGTTACACCTATTTCAGTCAGAAACAGTATCAGGCAGCATTACCTTCATTCAAACAATTTGTTAATCAGCCTTATGCCAAACAACCTAAGTTGCTCTATGACGCATGGTTACGTATAGGTGATATTCATTTTATCAGCAAACAGTACACCGAAGCAGCAAACGCCTATGACCAGGTTGTGAAAGCACGACAGACCGAATCGGATTATGCATTGTTTCAAAAAGCACAGTGTTTTGGAGCAATCGGAAACTTTAATCAGAAAATTGCTACGCTTGATGCTTTGGTTAAAAGCTATCCGACCTCTTCTTATTACGATAAGGCCTTATATGAAATGGGGTCAACAAACCTGGTAATGAACGATTCCAGATCGGCAATAGCCAATTTCGATAAACTTGTCAGGGAAAGACCACGAAGCCCACACGCAAAAGAAGCTCTGATCAAAATAGGTTTGATGTATTTTAATAACGACCAGAATGATAAAGCAATCGCATCCTTAAAAAAAGTTGTCAGCGATTACCCGGGCACAGTTGAATCGCGCGAAGCTTTGAACACGCTCAAATCCATTTATATGGAAATGAATAAACTGCAGGATTTTTTTGCTTATGCTGAAAAATCGGGCATTGTTCAGATCAGTGGGAACGAGCAGGATTCGCTCGCTTTTGCAATGGCCGAAAATTTTTATCAGGAAGGACGTACCAATGACGCTGCCATTGCACTTAAGAATTACCTGAGCAGATACCCTAACGGTGCTTATTTGTTGCAGGCAAACTACTATTCGGCCAAGATTGCGTTGAAGGAGAAAAAATTGGATGAGGCCTTGTCAGGATTCACCTATATCATTGAGTTTCCGGATAACCAATTCACAGATGAAGCCCTGATTGAGTCGGCACGAATTCTCTATGATAAGGAAGATTATGCAAAATCACATCAGTATTATTCCAGGCTTCATAAGCTTGCCGAGGATCCTTTGCGCCAGATAGAAGCATTGGAAGGCAAGATGAAAAGCAGTTATTTTTTAAAGCGTTATGATGATGCCATCAGCGAAGCACGCATGTTGAGAAATCACGAAAAAACAGGTGATAAGCAACTCGTGCAGTCAATGTATATTTTGGGTAAATCATTGTTTGAGACGCGCAAGTTTGATGATGCTGAGGTTGAATTGAATGGCCTGATGAGCAGGTCAAAAGCTGAGTTGGGCGCCGAAGCATCTTACCTTTGTGCTTATATTAGTTTTGAGAATGGAAAGTATGAAGAAGCTGAAAACAGGATATTTTCACTGGCTGACAGTTATGGAGCCTATGAGTATTGGGTGGCTAAGGGCTTTATTCTTCTGGCAGACGTGTATGTTAAGAACAACAATGTGTTTCAGGCAAAACAAACCCTGCAAAGTATCATTGACAATTACCAGGGCGAAGATTTGAGAAATGAAGCAACACGTAAACTTTCCATGTTGAATTAATGGCGGTCACAAGCCGGAACGTTTCATGAAAAAAATAAAGAATATGATAAACAGAATATTTTTTCTCACCAACCTATTATTAATTGTGTTGTTCACTGGCGTTGTACAGAATGTAAATGCCCAATCGCATAATGAAAGGGTTACTGTGGTAGGATCGTTTCAGCCAAAAATCAGTGAGTTTAACAAGGTTCATGTGGAACCTACCAGCGACCAGGCTGTTTTTCAGCAACCAAAAGTTGAATACAGTTTTATAAACATGATGGCCGAAACCAAAACTGAGCTCGAAAAAATTCCACCACTGGTCGTGAATCCCGACAGATCGTCTGATGCATTCAACAACTATTTCCGTTTTGCTTTCGGTAGTTTATTGTCACCTTTTGTTTTGTTTCAACACCATTCTGAGTTGTCAGATAAAACGGCTTTCAGTCTGGGCATCAGGCATGCCTCCACCTGGTCTGATGTAAAAGATCACGCCCCTTCCACTTTCATGAATAATGCGCTGAACACAAGTTTAAACCATCAGCTGACAAACCATAAAATAAGTGCGGGAATCGGATATAGCCATAATTTGCTGCACTACTATGGCTTTAATCCTTCCGATTATGGTGTAACCATTCAGAAAAGCGATATCAACCAGGCATACCAGACCATCACCTTCGCATCCACACTCGAAAGCCAGTACAATGAAATCAGCAGGTTTCATCATGCTATTGGATTAGATTACAGTTTCTTTGGTAATAAGATGAGTACCAGTGAAAATCATATCGGGTTATCCGCCATGGGGCGAAAGGATTTTGAGTTATTCGATTTTGGCGGAAACCAGTCCATTGGTATTAAAACCAGTTTGGACTATTATTCAAACAAGGACAGTCTGCAGTCATCAGGGAATGGTAAACTGGAACTCACACCCGGGTTTACACTATCCGGCGACTTTTTTAAGTTAAGTTTGGGATTACGGCTCGATGCAATGTTCGGTGATAGTTCGCAAACACATCTATCTCCCGATGTATCAGCCAATTTGTTTCTACTCGAAAATGCCCTGGATGTTTATGTTACGCTAACCGGAGGGGTAAACTGGAATGGTTTCAGTAAACTTGCTTCAGAAAATCCGTTTATCAGTCCTATTGTTCCTTTAGGATGGGAGAAAACCAGACTCGATCTGAAGGCCGGTATGCGCGCCATGCCATTGAAGAACCTTGACCTTCATGCTGGAATCCGGTATGCCATGGTTGAGAATATGGCATTCTTTATTACAGATGGATTATCCGATTATAATAACACATTTACAATGGTTTATGATAAGGTAGGACAATTTACATTCAATGCCGATGCCTCATTCAGGCTCAACCAATCGGTTTCATTTACCGGACAACTCAAGGTAAACCACTTTTCAACAGATGAGCTAACAAAAGCCTGGCACAAACCGGCATTTGAATTTAAAGCCTCTACTGATGTAAGGCCGGTTGATCGCCTCACCCTCTCGGGATCGCTCTTGTTTGCAGGTAAACGTTATGCACCTACCTACGCCGGAACAATCGAGACAATTCATGAACTGGATCCTTTTCTCGATCTGAATCTCGCGGCCGAATACAGCATCAGCAGGCAGTTCACTGTCTTCACCGAGCTTACTAATTTGCTTGGCACAGGCTATGAGAAATATTACCATTATCCCGTTCATGGCCTTCAACTGTTTGGCGGACTCTCCTACAAATTCTGATGGCAGAAAGCAATTTTTGATTGACTAGGAATATCATTCTCAGGTTCATAACACTATTTTTTTGTTGATAACTTAAGTCAAACTGCCAGTTGATTCAGGCGTTCGCTTACCTATTTTTTGTACCTTTGCACGTTCAAGTTTAATTGATTTTTAACTTATTGATAATGACTGAGGAAGAAAAAAGAGAGTTGGTAAACAGTCAGTACAACGCTTCCAATATCCAGGTTTTGGAAGGCCTTGAAGCTGTTCGGAAACGTCCGGCAATGTACATTGGCGATGTGAATGTTCGTGGATTGCATCACCTTGTTTATGAGGTTGTTGACAATTCTATTGATGAAGCAATGGGAGGCTATTGCGATAAAATCGACGTTTATATACACCCTGATAACTCCATAAGCGTTGAGGACAATGGTCGTGGAATTCCAACGGGGATACACGAAAAGGAAAACCGCTCGGCCCTCGAGGTGGTAATGACCGTGTTGCATGCCGGTGGAAAGTTCGATAAGGGATCATATAAGGTTTCCGGCGGTTTGCACGGAGTTGGCGTTAGCTGCGTGAATGCCTTGTCGGCCCAGCTTAAAGCCACTGTATACCGCGAGGGAAAAGTGTTCGTGCAGGAGTACGAATGCGGTAAACCTATGTATGATGTAAAATCTATCGGTGATTCTTCGAAAAATGGAACAAGGATTCATTTTAAACCCGATAATTCAATTTTCATAACAACCGACTACGATTACAATATATTGGCTTCACGTATGCGCGAACTGGCATACCTGAACCGTGGTGTAAGCATCACCCTTACCGACGAACGCGATCTGAATGAAGCCGGTCTGCCCAAGGTGGAAGTCTTCCATTCTGAAAACGGGCTGGCCGATTTTATCGCCTATCTCGATGAAAGTCGCGAAAAACTGATGCCTTCGCCCATAACCATCGAGGGTGAGAGGAGCGAAGTGCCAGTGGAAGTTGCCATGCAATACAACACTTCTTTTGCAGAAAACCTTCATTCCTATGTGAATAACATCAATACCCATGAAGGGGGGACGCATCTTGCCGGTTTTCGCAGGGGACTGACCCGTACACTCAAAGCCTATGCCGACAAAACAGGCATGTTGGCAAAGCTTAAATTTGATATCAGCGGTGATGACTTTCGTGAAGGCTTGACAGCCATCTTGTCGGTTAAAGTGCCTGAGCCTCAATTCGAAGGTCAGACAAAAACCAAGCTGGGAAATAACGAAGTGATGGGGATAGTGGATCAGATTGTGAGTGAACATCTGTCAAACTACCTCGAAGAAAATCCCAAGGAAGCCCGCACGATTGTTAACAAAGTAATACTGGCTGCCACGGCCCGTCACGCTGCTCGGAAAGCACGCGAACTGGTGCAGCGCAAAAGTGTGCTCACAGGTTCTGGTTTGCCCGGAAAGCTTTCTGATTGCAGCGAAAGAGACCCTGCACAGGCTGAGATTTATCTGGTTGAGGGCGACTCGGCAGGTGGTACGGCCAAACAGGGGCGCGACAGACGGTTTCAGGCTATTCTTCCGCTACGAGGAAAAATCCTGAATGTTGAGAAAGCCATGCCACACAAAATTTATGAAAGCGAAGAAATCAAGAATATTTTCACGGCACTGGGCGTAAGCATTGGTACCGAAGACGATACGAAAGCACTCAATATCGAACGCCTGCGTTATCATAAAATCATCATCATGACCGATGCTGATATTGACGGCAGCCATATCGCTACACTCATCCTGACTTTCTTTTTCCGTTATATGAACGATCTGATCGAAAAAGGTTATGTTTATATTGCCACACCTCCTTTGTATCTATTGCGTAAAGGTAAAAATGAACGCTATTGCTGGACCGAGGAAGAACGTGAGCAGGCAGTGAAGGACTGGTCGGTTGATGGAACAGAAAAAGGTGTTCATGTTCAACGCTACAAAGGTCTTGGAGAAATGAATGCTGAACAACTTTGGAGCACTACCATGGATCCGAAAACCCGCACGCTGCGCCAGGTGACAATCGAAAATGGGGTAGAGGCTGACCACGTGTTCTCCATGCTTATGGGCGACGAGGTTCCTCCGCGCCGCGAATTCATCGAGGCAAACGCTAAATATGCCAAGATAGACGTCTAACCGACTTATTAGCTATACTTTATAAGATTGTTTGTCACTAAAGTAAATTCCGGATCAACTTGCTTTGACCCGGAATTAACTGCTTTAATGAGTTCATGTTAAATGAAAAGGCTTAAGAGATTTCTTTGTTTTAATCACGTAAGACTTATCATTGCAGAAAGATTGACTTTCTGTTTTTAGACTAGAATTCCTCACATTTCCTTCACCGAACTGGCTCCGGAGGTGTTCTTTTCAATGTTTGCAGGCTGTCCTTTGTAGCGCACTTTCGATGCACCCGAAGCATCCACACTCAGGCGATCTTTTACCCACAATTCAGCAAAGGAAGCTCCGCTGGCCTCGAAGCTAAAACTGCTGGTTTCGAGATCACCGGCATAAAACTTCGATGCACCCGAGCAATCTGCTCTTACCATGTCGACCTTACCATTCAGGCTTGTTTTGCTGGCTCCACTAAGGTCCATTTCAAGGGAGTTTGCCATCAAGTTAAGGTTAATCTCCGATGCGCCACTGGCATCGATAGAGAGTTTTTCGAAGTTCATGGCGTTTATACCTTTGATGCGCACAGCTCCGCTGATGTCAATAACCTCAAGTTGACGGAAAGTGATGATTGCTTTCAACTTCTTTACATTTCTGACGGGCTCTGACAGCGATATTTTCAATTCACCATTCATTACCTCCGTTTTGATCAGTTTCATTAAATTGTCATCGGCTTCAATAGTCAGCGATTCCGCTTCGGACTGAATCAACTCAACCTCGAATCCGCCACTGATATCGATGGCCTTGAAAGCCGACACCTGGCGGTCTTCGCTGATCTGCTTTCCGCTGCCTTCCACAGCAAATGGGTTGATTACACAGGCACCACTAAGTTGCATCACGAAGAGCAACAGCATGGCAAGAATTAATCTGCTTTGTTTCATTACAATAGTCATTGCTTATTTTTGTTTAGGGTTAATATTATGTCAGAAGTCAGTTGATAGGATTCCTGTCAAATCTTTCTGACGGCTATTGTCATTAATTTTTTGTTTCGTTTGTTACTGAATTTTTATTGAACTAAATTCTGCGTCAATTTTCAATAGTTTAGCTCGTCCGGTCTGATTTTGCCCGGTATAGAAAACAGAGGTGAAGTCTTTCTTTTCGGTTTTTAATGCCATCTTAGCCGGGTATTTGAAACTGCCATTTTCGGTACGCACGTCAACCTGCCGGAACGATGGGCTCATCATATTATCCACATTAAGTGAACTAAATTCGAGTTTAACATCAAGTGTTTCAAAATCAACGGAAGTGCTTTTCACCGAAGCGGAACCGTAGTTGAAACTGCCTTTCAGTTCGCGGCCAATGTTGCCTAATTTAAAGGTTGAGAATTCTCCCTGACTGCTAATGGCCATTGCATCATCAATATTTATTTTGTCGTATGATGAACGAATTTCAGCTGTTTGTGTGTTTTTCAGGTTAAGTTCAGAAAATTCGGAGTTCAGCACCAGCGACTCTGCTTTGCTAAGATCAAAGGTTGAATAACTGAGTTTTACACTGGCTTTGCGGATCATCTCAGCCTGTCCTTTGGAGAAGGATATTTCCAGCTCATTGTTCTCTCCATTGAGCGACCTCAGTGTGAAACCTCCGTAAGAAAGATCCATGGTAAAATCAGCCGTGCGGTTATCACAAACGATGTTGCCAAATTCGTTGGTTATTTTGAGCGGAAGGTTCTCGGGCAAGCGAATCAAATAATCAACCCTGAATTGTTCATTCTTTTTCTGGCCGGGCATCTTCCCGATTTTCGTTTTCAGCATGACATCCGACCCGGATTCCCTCATTTCCAATTCAATCACTTCCAGCATTTTGTCAGCTATCTTCTTGTCGCGGCTTGTTACGGTGATATTTACCTCAACGGCAATCATCGGCTGGTCCCAGTTTTCGCATTTTACCAGTCCAAACTGGTTTGCGACAGACAGGGTGGTTTGGCTTGTAACGGCAAACTCTTTACGGTGGGTTTGGGTATAATCCTGTGCGCAAAGGCTGCCACTCGCAATGACAAGAAGGAATAATCCCAGAAAAGAAGCATTAATTTTTTTCATGATTGTTTGATTTTTGTGTAGAAGATGTATTGTTTTCAACTTGTTCAACGATCATATCCAGTCCCGACACCATCAGCATATAGTTTCTTATAATAGCCTGAAAAACCCTTTCGTCTTTGTTCAGGTTCATGTACTGGGCAATAAGCGATTTGCTGATCTCCAGCAACACAGTCACCTGATTTGTCGCCTGGTCAACGGTAGTTTTATCCACCTGATTCTCTTTGGCCAGTGCATCAATTTCGAGCAGTTTTTGATCGGCCAGTTGGGTATAGTACTGGTCAACTTGTTTTAGTTCAGCCGGAAGCTCCGACGTCTCAGCAGAGTGAACCTGCTTTGATTGCATGAGAAGAAACCATGAGGTTGCACCTGCAGTGAGTAGAATCAGGGCAAGGGCAGCCACCTTCAGCACCTTGATCAGTTTGTGTGCCGGACGGACTGGTTCTGATTGTTTCTGTTCGAGTTTCGTCAGAAAACGTTCAAGATGCCCATCATCAGGCTCTTCGAAATCGAAGTTGCTTCGGTTATTTTTTACTATTTCGTCTATAGTACTCATTTTTAATTGTGTTGGTTTCAATTCAGTAAAGCCAATGTTACGTATTGTCTAATATTGTCGGCAAGCAATTTTCTGGCTCTGGAATAGCGTGTTCGCACATTGGCATATGACATACCCAGCAATTCAGCAATCTGATCGTGCGGGTAGCCCTCAATCAGGTGGAGCGACAGGATCAGCCTGTACGACTCTTTCATTTCCTTCATGATGTCATTGATTTTTTCAGGCGTAATCTGATACACAACATCGTATTCATCTTGTTTGTCATTGTCCGGGTAATTGGTTATCAGGTCGATATCATCGAATATTCCGGAACGGTTCCTGCGCAAAGCGTCAATCGACTTATTCACAACAATTTTCTTCAGCCACGAGCCGAATGGAGCTTTTCCATCAAAGGTTCCGAGCCGTGCAAATGCCGTGATAAACGCTTCCTGCATTACATCCTCAGCTTCCTGACGGTTACCCAGGATACGCAGAGCTGAATTGAACATAGCTTTGTTATAGCGTTGATAAAGAGCAATTTGTGCATCAGGCCGGTGATTCAGGCAAGCTTCGATCAGTTTACGCTCATCTGTGTTCATATTTCACATTTTTTCAAAACCTATTGATTGTGCTCTGAAATAAAGACGTGTGCTAACTGGAATTGTTACAAATTAGTTGCTATTATTTAGAAGAAAAATAAATCTATTTATCGAACTAACTACGAAATTTCTTGTAGATCAACAGAAATTGTATCAATTAATTAGCAGAATCCGGTTTTTGAGACGGAGACTTGCTGCTATCATGATACCTGGTCATACCTAAAACATTTATAAAACCTTTATATGGTAAAGGCTTTCTTTATATTCTATTTATCAATTAGGATTCACTTTTGCAATTGCCTGTCTATTGGCCACAAGTAAACATAGAAGCGTATATATATATATTTATTATGAGGGTGTTAGGCAGGATAAGCATAAAGATGATGCTATGCAATTTTATCGCACAAGTAAAAGGTTAATCAATGTAGGGCTTGTTGCCAGGGTAATTAGCAGAAACCTGTTTATCATAGCGATTGGGTTAATGAGCTGTTTGGTTGTTGGAATTCTATATCAAGAGGATATACTTCCATTTGTTTATACAATTTTGATAGTTTTAGCTGTTGGTACAGGATTCCATTTACTTCAACGAAACCAACCAGATAATCAAAGGGTCGAGGTTCATGATGCATATTTTACTGTTACTTTTTCTTGGTTTGTAATTTGTTTTCTTGGTGCGTTGCCCTATTTGCTCTCCGGGTCAATATCGCACTTTGCCAATGCCATGTTCGAATCAGTTTCGGGATTTACAACAACAGGATCCTCAATTCTATCTGATATTGAGATACTACCGAAGTCAATTTTATTTTGGAGAAGTTTGACCCATTGGATTGGAGGCATAGGAATAATCGTTTTAGTGATTATTATCATGCCTTCACTTCATATAGGTGGTTATCATTTATTTGTACGTGAATCTTCATTGCACGAAAAGATTAAACCAAGAATTAAAGCAGTTGCAAGCCGTTTGCTGCTGATATACGTGATGTTAACAATTATCGAAATAGTGTTGTTGACTATAGGTGGTATGGACTTGTTTGATAGTATTTGCCATGCATTTGGTACGGTTGCTACAGGTGGTTTTGGTACAAAAAATGATAGTCTGATAAGCTACTCCCCATATATACAATATGTCGTTATGGTTTTCATGATATTAGCCGGCACAAATTTCACCATACATTATTATATGCTAAAGCGGGAATTTGTTAAAGTCAGGCAGAATAATGAACTTAAATTTTATATCAAAACGCTTGCTGTAATAGGATTCATTGTTTCGATAGGTTTATACAGCAGCACTTCCAAAGGTCTGGAGGAATCTTTTCGAGCAGGATATTTTCAGGTTATTTCCATTATTACGTGTACCGGGTTTGCAACAGACGACTATCTTCAATGGCCACTTTACACCTGGTTCATTCTTTTTTTTTCAATGTTTATAGGCGGTAGCACAGGGTCAACAGCAGGGGGTATAAAAGCAGCGCGACACCTAGTATTGTTTAAAAATTTAAAAAGGATTTTTCAACAGCTTACTTCACAAAATGCGATTTTAACCATAAGAATCAACAACAAACATCTTAATGAGGATGAAAATAGCGGTATTCTTACATTCATCTTAGTATATTTTTATGTTTTTGTAGCCGGAAGCTTAATTCTAACAATCCTTGGTGTCGATCTTCAAACAGCTACTAGCTCGGTTGCAACATGCATGGCTGGTATCGGCCCAGGTATGGGTACAGTTGGACCAGTTAATAATTTTGGACATCTTTCTGATGCTGTAAAATTGACCCTTACCATGTTGATGATCATCGGTAGATTGGAGATTTTTACGGTTATCTTGCTATTTACCAGGCGATTTTGGCAACATCGCTAATTTCTGGATATGATACAAATTAGTTCATTAACTTTGATTCCAATTTAGCATTAATGCTCAACTGAAGTTTACTATGAAATTAAAGGCAATACGATCTATATCAAGTGTATATCAATATTTTCTTGTTGGTTTTATACTTGGATTTACCTCGCTTATTTGCATCCCAATTTCCAATTCTCAGGGCTATCACGTAGTTTCATTCATCCTACTTTTTGTTGTTTCCATCTTATCCACCTTCTTGGGAGTTGGTCCCGTTTTACTTGCTTCAACTCTGGGAGCATTGATATGGA
>DITE01000055.1 GCA_002422725.1 Bacteroidales bacterium UBA6192 | reverse complement strand
ATTAAACCCATTGTGCTGGTGTGAGATAGACCATGAAATCATTAAATTAGAGGACTAAAATGCCTGAATCAAACAGAATTGAATATAAGCGGGAACTTACAGATAACCTTGAAAAAGAGGTGATAGCTTTCCTCAATTCCCGCGAAGGAGGGTTTGTTTTTATTGGTGTAGATGATAAGGGTGAACTTTTCGGTGTCAGGGATATAGATGCCTCACAGTTGAAAATAAAGGACCGGCTTAAGAATAATATCCAGCCATCTTGTTTGGGATTGTTTGATGTTATTGTAGAATCTTACGGCGATTTGAATATAATAAAGATAATCTTAGCCAGCGGTCCTGAAAAGCCATATTACCTTAGAAAGTTTGGTATGACTGAAAAAGGTTGCTATACCCGCATTGGTTCAGCAACTGAACCCATGCCCCAAAGGATTATAGAGCAGCTATTTGCCAAACGCACCAGGAATGCAATTAGCAAAATAAGGTCTAACCGCCAGGACTTGATTTTTGAACAATTAAAAATATACTATGAAGCAAAAGGTTTAAAACTCAACGAACGATTTGCCACAACGCTTGAGTTACTTAATGCTGATAGTGAGTACAACTATGTTGCTTATCTTCTGGCCGATAACAACAGTACTTCCATAAAAGTGGCAAAATACTATGGAACTGATCGGGTTGACCTGATTGAAAACAATGAGTATGGTTATTGCTCAATCATTAAGGCTGCCAAGGCAGTACTCGACAAGATTGAACTGGAGAATAAAACTATAACAAAAATTACGTCAAAAGAAAGAATAAACACACGTCTTTGGAATCCAATCGCATTGCGCGAAGCCATCATCAATGCCGTCGTTCACAATGACTTCACTAGCGAAATACCACCAAAGTTCGAAATCTTTACCGATAGAATTGAGATAACCTCCGCTGGTAGTTTGCCAGATGCGCTAAGCAGGGAGGAATTCTTTGAGAGCATTTCTGTTCCACGCAACAAAGAATTAATGCGCGTGTTTAAAGACCTTGACCTTGTCGAACACCTTGGCTCAGGTGTTCCCAGGATTTTGCGTAGTTATAGCAAAGACTGTTTTAAATTCTCAGAAAACTTTCTGCGAATGACTTTTCCTGCTGCTTCGACTCCTGCCGAACAAGCTACCCCCCAAGTTGCCCCCCAAGTCACCCCTCAAGTCGAAGCATTGCTTTCAGTGATGAATATAGAACTTTCGAGGACTGAAATTCAAGAGATATTGAAATTGTCAGACAAAAAGAACTTTATAGAAAACTACCTAAAACTTGCACTAGAACAGGAACTTATTGCAATGACAATTCCTGAGAAACCAAACAGTAGAAATCAAAAATACCGCTTAACACCCAAGGGAAGTGTGATGAAAGAAATATTGAAAAATAATCCGAAATGAAAGTACTGATATGAATGATCCACATAAGAGATTTCTACTCAATGAGTTTTTTGCTTGCAAGAAAGGTTTGAGCGATTTGCTAATTAACTTTAAACCATTGAATCAATGAATTGGATACTGTTAATCCTCGCAGGTTTTTTTGAAACCGGATTTGCCTTTTGCCTTGGGAAAGCAAAAGAAACCACAGGACTTACCGCATACTATTGGTATACAGGTTTCACGGTCTGCCTGATTATCAGCATGTATCTGCTGATCAGGGCAACGGACACACTGCCGATAGGAACAGCCTATGCGGTTTGGACGGGTATCGGTGCTGTAGGAACAGTTATCATCGGGATGGTATTTTTTCGCGAACCGGCTGATTTTTGGAGGCTGATGTTCATCACTACACTCATTGCATCGATCGTTGGATTGAAAGTAACAAGTCCTTAATTTGGAATATTGTTCCAATATTGGAAATAGCCCCAATATTAGTATTTTTTAATTGCTTGACAATGTTTAATATAGTTGATGTGGCATAATCATTGACATGGTAACTTAAGAAACAATATAATATGAAAAAACTGATTTATTTTACATTCTTCATGACGATGCTGTTAGGCATTAGTTCATGCAATAAGAACAACAACGATATCGATAAACCCAAAACAGGTATTGAGTCGCTTCAGATACCGGATGGTTTTCTGTTCGAAACCACTACTGAGATTCCCTTAAGCATCAAATTGCCAACTTCGGTGACTCTTGAACAGCCATATGGCCGTGTGGATATTTATGACAACACTCCTGTCGAAGGAGGGAAACTGCTGTATTCAGCTGCTTTTCCACAAAATGGTTTGCTCGAGTTGAGCCTCTCGGTGCCTGCAGCAACACGCTTTCTATATGTAACCTGCTTTGCCGGAACAGTTCTTGTGGAGCTTAACCAACAACAAACCCTGAAGAGTGGACCTTTAGTCATCGACTTTGGCGACGATATGGGCTTTGAGCCACCTATGGTAACACCTGAACTGAAAACCATGATGACTGGTCAACCCTTTGGTGAAAAGCAAACATACCGGCAGAATAGAAGTGTGGTGGTTAACCTGATTGAGAATGGTGAATTTGATGTAAATGATTTTGGGTCGATTTCGGACTGGTCATCACCCATGATCGCCGACGGAAGGTGGTATATCACCTCAACCCTTGGTAGCAACCATGCCCGTCAGGTGCAACAGGCAGGCGAAAAATTCCTGCGTATAACAAGCAGTCCTGCCCGCTACGGGGGTGTAGCCCAATTAATACCTGCAAGCCCGGGCGATTTGATTACTATTAATGCTAATGTAAAAATCATCGGGAACAACAACAATATTTCCTGGTTATTCCTGATTGCCCGCGATGGAGCAGGTAACTCGATCGGTTACTACAGTCTACAGACCGAGGGAACATCTAATAACTGGCGCACACGTGGATTTGCCGCCAATATGCCCTTCGGCACCACCCATGTTCAGGTTTTGTTGTGGAACCACATCTACGGAGGAACGATCGAGTACGACAACATTATTGTTACCGGACCGGTAACCGACTCCGATGGTGATGGTGTTGATGACGAGCTTGATGAATACCCAAATGACAGCGATCGGGCTTTTAACGTGTACTATCCAAATAGTGAAGATTTTGGTACGCTCGCTTTTGAAGACCTCTGGCCCGGAAAGGGTGATTATGATTTCAACGACCTGATTCTGGATTACCAGTTTAAACAGGTGCTGAATTCTGGCAATCAGTTGGTTGAATTCTATTTAGATTATCAGGTAAGAGCCATTGGGGCAAGCCTCGAAAATGGATTTGCCATTGAAATTCCGGGTGTTGATCCTGCCAATATTGGCAGTATTAGCGGTCAGATACTTACAGAGTCATATGCCAGTTTCAATGCCAATGGCACCGAAGCCGGACAAAGCAATGCAGTGATTATGTTGTTTGATAATGCATTTTCAACCATGGATGCTCCGTTGGGCGGTTTTGGTATCAACACAAGCCCCGAAGCAGCCTATGTGGAACCGGTAATGCGGCAAATGTTTGTTTCACTCATCAACCCGGTGTCGGTTCAGCAAACCGGCTTTGCTCCCTACAACCCCTTCCTCATTGTTGACAAGACCCGTGGACGTGAGGTTCACCTGCCGGGCAAAACCCCGACTGACCTGCACGATGCTTCCTATTTTGGTGAATGGTTTGATGATTCCGATCCGGCAACAGGAAAATATTACCAGTCGGAAGGCAACCTGCCCTGGGCCATTAACATACCTGTACAGTTTGATTATCCAATCGAAAAAGTTGACATTACCAACGCCTACCTCAATTTTGGCAACTGGGCCGAAAGTGGAGGCAGTTTGTTCCCCGACTGGTACAAAGACTTGTCAGGGTATCGTGATGCCAGCCAGATCTATCAGGTTCCTGAATAAGACTAAATAAAGGGTTAATATTCAAGGCGCTCTCAGCAATGAGAGCGTTTTTATTATGTATAGATAGACCAGGGATTATCACGAACTGCTGATTCATAGCTATTGGAGCAGTTAGTTATGCGTTTACTTTACATGAGCAGTTGCTGACAGGAATTATGACAAAGTAATGAAAAACAAGTAATTGTTTTTTTTTAATGGCTTTTTTTCAGATATGCATAAAGGGAGGGGCAGTTTCACAAACATTCATTTCGTCCCCAAAATATGGCCGTAACCAATGTGCAAAAACAATGACCATTTAATCAATCGTAAAATAGAATGTGGCTCCCTTATTGGGCTCAGATTCAAACCAAATAGCCCCGCCATGTCGTTCAACGACTCTTTTTACAGTGCTTAGACCTACCCCGGTACCCTGAAATTCCTGATTGGAATGCAGTCGGATAAACGGTCTGAAGAGGGCATCTGCTTTTAACATGTCGAAACCTGCTCCATTGTCACGAACAAAAATCACCTTTTTACCGTTCGACTCAAAACTGCCAATATGAATGCTTGGTGCCGGTTGTTTTTGGCTGTATTTCAGTGCGTTTCCGATTAAGTTATTCATTACGATAGCCAACATTTTCGGGTCAGCGTTAACAACAATTCCTTCATCAATTTTTACATCATATTGAGCAACAAAATTCATTTGGCGTAAATCATTGCAAATCGAAGCAGCCATTTCGCTCAGATTAATTTTTTCAGGCATTAGTTCTATTCTGCCCGATTGTGAGAATGCTAGCAGGTCTTCGATCAACTGAGCCATATTTCGGCCTGCCTGAATGATATAGTCAAGATATGACTGGCCATCAGCATCGAGTATACCTTCATAATCACACTTTAGCAGGTCGGCAAAACCAATCACTG
The DNA here is from genome assembly GCA_002422725.1 of Bacteroidales bacterium UBA6192. GTDB lineage: Bacteria > Bacteroidota > Bacteroidia > Bacteroidales > F082 > UBA6192. Next base: position 10,025 of record DITE01000055.1, on the reverse strand, counting down.
CATTGAGGGGCGATTTGAGGTCGTGCGATACGGTATGTGAAAATGCTTCAAGTTCCTTGTTGGCCGCGTTTAAACTGTCATTAAGCATTTCAAGCTGGCGTTGTGCTTCGATAAGATGCATATTTTTGTTCACAGCGGCTTCGTACACCGACAATAGTAGATCGAGAATTTGTTTTTTGTCGGAGTTGATAAGAAATTTCTGGTTTTGAAAGATAATTTCAATACTCATATCGCCCGAACCCATTTTCCGGATATGCCTGTTAGCAATCAGATAATTGATCCGCGATAAAAGGTAATCAGAATCGTAAGGTTTTGTAATGAAGTTATCTGCACCGGCCTGAAGCCCTTTTATGATATCCAAGGGGTCGCCCAGCGATGTTAATAGTATAAACGGAATGTCGAAAAGTTCAGGGTCCTGTTTTACTTTTTTACAAAACTCATATCCATCCATCACAGGCATCACAATATCGCTGATGATCAACACTGGTTTGTTTTCTTTTGCAGAATCATATGCCTCTTTTCCATTCGAACAAATGACTGAGGGCATATTATTCTCATCGAAAAAGTATTTGATCTTTTTAGCCTGAACAAGTGAATCTTCAACAGCAAGTACATGGCCTTTTTCGAAATTGATTTGAAATAGATTTTCCATCATTCATTTTGTTTACTAAGTAATTTTTTTATTTCAGAAATAATTTTATCGGGAGGCAGCACAGCACAAGCACCGCCGAGTCTTACAGCTTCGCCAGGCATGCCAAACACCAGACATGATTCTTCATTTTGTGCAAAAGTAATAGCCCCAATATCCTTGAGGTATTTTAATTCTTCCGCGCCATCGGTTCCCATTCCGGACAATAACACAGCAATAACTTTATCATTGTAGACTTTTGCAGCACTGCTAAACAAATAACTTACCGACGGCCTGTGCCCTCGAAATGGTGGCTGTGTGCTAATCGTAATGATCCCATCAGATTTTACGACCAGATGATTGTCGCCAGGAGCAAGATAAGCCTTACCGGGTTGAAGTGTCGTATCTTCGCCGGTCATTATCAAAGGTAGGCTTGTATGGGTTTGAAGCCATTGCATATAGGCTTCAGCAAAATGTGGGTCGATGTGTTGTACGATGAGAATTGGAACTGGAAAATCCGGGCCAACCTCATTCAGGATGGTTTTTACACCTTCAGGACCACCAGCCGAAGCACCGATTACTAATAGTTTAAAGTTTGTTGTTTTGACGATCTCAGGCAACATCACGGATCGGGAAGGAACAACCACTTTCCCTACAACAGGCTTAACTGCTGGTTTTCGCCTGACAACTTTAACCTCGGACATGGATGCGAGCGCATTGAGATACTGCCTGACTGTGCGCTTGTGGTTAACATGGGCAGGGCCTTCGGGTTTAGGCATGATATGCACTGAACCGGCTTCAAGTGCCTGAATGGCCATTTCCTGTTGTGAATTATCATACAGGCCACTCACCACGATAACAGGTAAGGGATACAAATGCATGATTTGCCGAGTGGCCTCCATGCCGTCCATCCGCGGCATATTAAGGTCCATGCTGATCACATCAGGTTTTAACGTGGCGGTGAGTTCAACAGCCTGCTGCCCGTCAGATGCAATGCCTATAAGTTCAAACCGATCATCAGATGTAATGATGCGTTCAAAAAGCTTCTGACTTACCCTGCTGTCATCAGCGACCAGTACCCTGATTTTGACTTGTTTTTTTTCTTGCACTATGGGTTATATAAGTCTGTTTATGGTGTCAATAAGATTACTCTTCTCGAAACTGCTTTTAATAATATAGGCATTGGCCCCCGCTTCCATCCCTCTTTTGCGGTCGTCCGGCGATTCAAGTGCAGTAACCAAAACAACTGGCAAATGATTCAATGCCGGGTTCTCTTTAATTTTTGCCGTTAGCTGAAATCCATTCATTCTTGGCATCTCAATATCCGTAACAACAATATCGAAACGGTCGGTTTGCAAATGCTCATAAGCATCCTGCCCATCAACGGCCGATACTACTGCAAAGCCAGCGGTTTCAAGATAATTTCGCATCATGTTTCGAATGGTTATTGAATCTTCAGCCATGAGGATGCGCGTCTGCACCTCTCCTGCTGTATTTTCATGGTTTTGGACTTCAATTAAATCAGTTGTATATGATTTTCCCATGGCAGAACTAATAAGTTCAGCTATTTGTAGGACGGGCACAATTTTCCCATCACCAAGCAGTGTTGCGCCTGCAATATTATTCACATGCTGTAACTGCGGTCCAAGCGACTTCACAATGCCCTCATGCTCACCCATAACCTCATCAACAACAAACACCAGTTTTTTCTGGGCAAGTTGAAGTGCCAAACCTTGTAAGAAGTTGTTTTTTTGACTTGAGTGTCGTTTTCTGATCCCTAGCACGTCGGCCAGACTGACAAGTCCGACAATTTCATTATTTAACCTGATCGTGTTTTTCGATTCAACCGTACTGATGTCGTCCGGGGTAATTTTAATTGCCTTGAAGATGGCAGTCGTCGGGATCATGAATAAGCTTTCGGAGGCTTTCACGAGTATGCCTTTAAAAGTTGCCAGAGTTTGCGGAAGTGTAATAGTAAATTTGGTTCCTTTTAAGGCAACAGAATCAACAACAATGTTACCTCCTAATCCTGTTATTTTTTCCAAAACGATAGCCATTCCTAATCCTCTACCTGAAACATCAGTAATAAAAGGACTGGTTGAAACTCCCGAAGCAAAAATCAGCATATTGATTTCCTTTTCATTCATTGAATCAACCGCATCTGCTTTAATAATTCCGGCCTTTATAGCAGAGTTGATAAGCTTTTCGCGATGGATACCATTCCCGTCATCTTCCAGTGTGATGATAATGTTTTGTTCAGAATCGTCCGTAATGCTGATTGTTAAGGTTCCGGATTGTCTTTTATTAAGCTTTAATCTTTCCTCTTTGGATTCTATACCATGATCGATGCAGTTTCGCACAAGATGTACTATCGGGTCTTTCATAGCTTCGAGAATCCGGCGGTCAATCTCTGTCTCAGCACCTAAAATATTGATCTCGACCTCTTTGTTAAATTCTTTCGAAAGATCCCTGACTATGCGAGGAACAAGGGCAAGCAAAGTTGAAAAAGGTTGCAAAAGTGTTTTTTTTAAACCAAGAATCATCTCATCAATTGTACGACCTGCGTCATACTGAAGTTTTTCTATCTTTTTTGCAGCATCAGTTAGCTCGTCATCATACTTTCTCAGAATTTCCATCTCCCTTATTTCTTTTTCTTTATCAGAGGGTAGATCATGCTTGAGTATTCTTTTCCGCTTGGTAATTTTGCTGCTGATAACCTGCAATTGGTCTGAGTGAAACTTCAGCTTGTTTTTTATCGTAATCATTTCTTCTGCCAACCTCAGCGAATCATACAGCTTGGCAGTATCGACACGAACGGTTTCTTTCCCGGTGATTTTCTCCTTTTCTTTTAAAACAAACGAAGTTTCTGTATTCCCGGCTTTTTCTTCAGGAATTGAAACGCTTTTTTCTACAATAGCTTTGTTTCCAATGGGATGTAGCGGCTCTCCTAAATTTTCCTTGGGAGATTCTTTCCTGTAATAATCACTTTTAGGGCGCACATCGCTTTTTGTGGATAAAGCCTTCAGTCGTTCACCAAGCTGGTTGATGTTGTTTTCGGAAACAGATTTGTTGGGATTATCTAATTCCTTCAACAGAATATCCAATATGTCCGTTGCCTGAAAAAAAACATCGAACATTTCTTTGGTAAGATGTAGGTTTTCATTTTTAATTTCATGAAAAACACTTTCAAGATTCATGCACAGCCGTTCAATCTGCATGAGGTTCACTGCCCTTGAAGCACCTTTCATGCTATGCATTTCGCGAAAGACAGTTTCAACAACAGCCTTCTTTTCAGGGCTATTGATATCTTTCTCCAACTTCAGCAAGCCATTTACCATTGCCTGAAGGTGCTCAGCACCTTCAATTTTGAAATCGTTGAGCAATTCTTTCAGAAAATCATCTTGGTCTTTGCTCATTTTCTGTTACAATTTATAGCGTATAATCACCTTTTTCAAGCTATCACCCAGTTGCTGCAAATCTTTCAATGCCTGCTGTGTTTGTCTGATGCCTGCAACGTTTTGCTCACTTGCCTGTCTAATATTCTCCATGGCAGGTACTATCTGATCCATGCCTGCGATTTGTTGCTGACTCGATGATTTTATCTGAACTGCCGCCTCCGCAGCCTCATTGATGCTGTCGATCAAAGCTTCTACAATAGTGCGGTCATCAAGAACAGTTTTACTGCCCTCTTCAACCGTTTTGGTTCCCTGATTAATCACTTCGACAGCCAGCGAAACTGATTTCTGGATTTCATTCAGAATATCTTTTACCTGGGTGGTCGATTTTTTTGATTGTTCAGACAGGCTTCTGATTTCCTGTGCAACAACCGAAAACCCTCTTCCGTGTTCACCGGCTTTTGCGGCTTCAATGGCAGCATTAACAGCCAGAAGATTCGATTGATCGGCAATATCGGCAACGGTTGAAGTAATTTCGCCAACTGAGCGGTTTTGGTCTGCAAGTTTGGTGATCGTGTTGTGAATAACCTTCATTTGGGCATCAATCTTGCGCATCGCTTCAACCATCATGGCGGATGAATCCAATCCCTGCTCACCGGCATCGGAGGCTCTTTGAGAGCTTTCGAGCAGGTTTTTCGCCTTTTGACCCGACACAATGGAAGTTTGCCTTATTTCCTCAACAGTGGTGGTTGTTTCCGAAATTGCTGTAGCGGTCTCAGCTGCACCGGTGGCTACTTCTGCAACTGTTGTTTGTATCTCAGCAGATGAAGTGCCCAAAACAGTTACCCCTTCTTTGATGTCGTGTGATATGCGCGCAATCATTCTAAAAATACCAATAATGATAATTGAAATAATTGCCAGCAGTATCAAACCAATTAATGCCATTGAATTGTAGCTTGATTTAATGGTTTTGTTCGTTTGAACAAACAGGTCTTCAGTATATAGATCAATCACATCCTGAAGTTCCAAAATTCTTTGGTGCAAATCTTCCTCTTTACTGATCAATTCCTGCTCATAAAAAGCCTGTGCAGCCTCGACCGACCCATTCTGGATCATTTCAACAAATTGATCCTGTTGTTTTTTCAATTCATCGATATATGGAACGAATCCCACATATTTCATTAAAGCGTTTTGATTGATTTCCAGGTCAATTTCTAATTTTGCCATGATATCATTGACTTCTTTCCATTTAATAGTATACTCTTCAAGATGGGCAGCCGATTCATGAGCACCATCCTCAAGTATGATAGAAAGCAACAATACATTAATTCTATTTTGATGCGCCCTTATTTCTGTTAATTCATTTGAACTTCTGAGTGCAGTGTCAAGTGATATTTTTGATGTCAATATTTGGTTCAAATTGAACAATATAATTGTAAGGGCAATAACGATTCCTACAATAATCGCTGCGAATCCAATAATTAATTTATTTCGGGAGCTAATTCTGTTAAAATATTCCATATTCTTAATTATTAATTTGGTTTAATGATTGATGATTAGTGACTCGCTTTCGAGCAATTGTGATCCATTGAGCAGAATGGAGCCATTCGTTAGCACGCCGCTAAGAAAAGCTGCACCTGCCTTGCTTATATTTATTGGAGCTTTAGAAATCTGGCTAAGCTGTATGTCAAACGAACCAAAAATACCATCGGTTACCAAACCAAATTCCATTGTTCCATTTGACAGCAACAAAACCTTATTCATCTCTGTCAATCCTCTTTCGTTCAAGCCCAGCAATTCTTTTAAATTTATTACAGATAAAATAGAACCACGATAATGTATAACACCAAGCAGGTAGGGTGGAGTGCCTGGTATTTCAGTCACTTCAGTAATTGTAAGAACTTCACGCACATACACAGATTCAATAGCATATCTTTCAGGAAAGAGTAAAAACTCAATAATACGGATTGATTCCACAGATTGATCAATCTCCTCTTGTTTTTGAGCGGTTTGCCTGGCTCTTTCTTCCAAAATTTGTTCTTCTTTTGTCATAGTCTATCCTTTCACGAAAAAAACTGAGCCATTTGCCTGAGTCTTCCAGCCGTCAAACCGTCAAGTCCGGGTATGGATTCATAATCATCGTAAATGTCGATATCACTAATCAGGTTCTCTATTTCCTTTTTTGATTGTTCGTTTTTATTCAGATGTTTTAGGACACGGCTCCGGCTCAATCTTGCCGCCAACAGGCGGGGATCTAAATATAAGGCTTTCACCAGATTTTTATCAGCCTCATCCCATTGATTTTGTTCCATCAGTATGGTGGCATAAAAATAGTAATGCTCTGCATTGTCGCTATTAGCAGCAATAAGTGATTTCAGCGTTTTTTCGGCTTTTTCAAGCTTGCCAACATTGGCATAGGCTTTTGATAGTAAAAAGGTGAGTTCTTTATCGTAACCTTGTTCTGCTAATGCCGAATTACAAAACAGAATACAATCCTGAAAGTGACCTGCTAAAAAGAGTGCTTCTGCCTCAGAAAATAAATGATTTTCGCTGGATTGGGCCATTAATTCCGGCTTATTGTCGAATGAAGCAGGAACTCTTCTTATATTGTCTTTTTGCAGCAAAGCTAATGTTTTCGGAAGTCTTTTTTTTGTTTTATTGAGCTTTCCATTTGATTTAGGATCGGTAAAGCTATCTCTAAACAGATCTAGTTTGGGTTCAATTGTAGATTTTCGGTAAAAAACACCCCCTTCAAAAACGATCCTTTGAAAATTTCCGAAATACTGATCGTTAAGTTCCACCTGACTTGTGATAAACCAGGCGTCTTTCCGAAGTGTCTGATAGAATTTTCCGGCAATACTTTTAATCACTTCCGGCGAAAAATACATCAGTACATTGCGGCAAAAAATGACATCCAAATTCATGAGTCCACTTGTCTCGGCTGGAAAATTGTCGCTTGCAAGATTAATCCTGTTGAAGTGAACCATTTTCCTGATTTCTGGTTTAAGCTCATAACTTTTGCCATTTTCAAGAAAATATTTCTTTTTGATATATTCTGGCGTGTCCCTAAACGACCATGAAGTGTACCTGCCTTCTTTTGCTTTTTGCAGTGCAGCCGTGTTAATGTCTGTTGCAAGTATCTTGATGTCCCAGTCCTCAATGTCAGGAATTAGTTCCTTTAGCATCATGGCAATGGAGTAGGGTTCTTCACCCGAGCTACAGCCCGCACTCCATATTTTCAAACTTCTACTCCCACCATTTTCTAAATGGGCAATCGTAATAGCCGGTATAATTTTTTCGCGCAACAAATTGAGTGCAATCTTCTCCCTGAAGAAATATGTTTCGCCAATTGTAAGGTGATTTGCTAAAATCTCAAGCTCCTTAGCTGGAATTTCTGTCTGCATTATCCATTTCAGAAATAGTTCCTGACTGTATTGTAGATTCAGCACATTAAATGCAAGTTTCAGATTGCTTTCCAGGTTTTTCCACTGACTCTCAGCAAAATTCAATCCAATCAAAGTGTTGAGTCGCTGATTGATTATGCTCATGTTCTCTTCGAAACTCATACAGAACCCTCTACTTTTAATAATTCAGTCAGTTCATTAAGTTGAATTTCCACTTCACTATTTACAAGTAATTCAAGATCATAAATGATGGTGATTCCATTTTCGTTTCGAAGAAAGGTTTTCACTGAGCGATCTTGTTTCCCTGCCTGGTCGGCTAATGGGGAGGATAATTCAACTTCACTGATTTCATGTTGGGCAATATTCTTAATTTCATCAACCTTATCAACCACTAAAGCAAAATGATGCTTTCCCGAGTCCACAAGGAGAAAATGATCGCTGGTACTGATTTTTTTTAACGGCATGTCAAAACGCTTCCGAAGGTTGATCACCGGCATCACTTCACCGTGATAATCGAATACGCCGTGTATGATCGCGCCAGCATCCGGAACAGGGGTGACTGCAACTGCCCTGATCACCTTGTTCAGCTGTTCTAAAGGAATGGCAAACAATCGTTTGTCCAGGGAGAAAGTTATAAAATCAAACATTACATTGCCCATGCTTTAATAAAATCTGGGGTGGCCTTAGGTCCCAAACAAAGATAGTATACGATCATGAGATTAAAAAGTTATAATGCATTTTTTTATCATGCTTAGTGAATCTAATGTCTAACTGTTTCAATCACAGTATGGCTGGATTCAGGATTTTCGCTTTAAATAAAAGGTTCCTTATACATTTGGTGAGAAGACAACGCTGCACCTGCATTTGTCATAAGAATTTACAGTTTATTGAATCATTTTTTTCGCATCCTGCCCATAGCATCCGCTGCCATCATGGCATACAATACTTTTTCAGGATTAATTTCAAAGGCCTCATGATGAATGCCTTCCTGAGGGGCGCAGGCTTTTATTGCAGCCGGCATCAGTTTGTCGCGCCCACAATCAACAAGACCAATATCAGCAAAGGTGGTCGGTAGTCCGATTTCTTCACAAAAGTGATAAACCGTATTCATTTCCTCCGGCGAAGCATCCGTAAGGTGCAAACCTGTCAGCACACCGAAAGCCACTTTTTCGCCATGAAAATAAGCATGTGTTTCGTCCAGTGCCGACAAGCCGTTATGCACAGAATGTGCAGTTGCAAGGCCTGAGCTTTCGAAACCGATGCCACTGAGGAGTGTATTTGCTTCCACCACATGGTTTAATGCTGCCGTGATGATTTTGTTTTCGCTTGCAAGCTTGGCAGCAACACCATATTGCAAAATCATGTCGTAACACAGCTTTGCAAGATGCAAGCCTGCCATCGTGCTGTGGCCACCACATTCATTCATGGATTGCGATTCGACACAGGACCTTGCTTCAAACCAGGTGGACAGGGCATCGCCCATGCCCGAAACAAGAAATCGGGTAGGTGCATGGGCTATAATCTGCATATCGACCAACACGAGCTGCGGGTTCATCTTCTGGTAGTAAACAGATTCAAAAACGCCCTCATCGGTATAGATTACGGCACAACCGCTGCAAGGCGCATCGGTGGAAGCAATGGTCGGGACAATGATTACCGGAATTCCCGCCCGGTCGGCTACAATTTTAACCGTGTCAATTACCTTGCCTCCTCCCATCCCAGCAAGCACATCGATTTTCCGCTCCAAAACAATTTCAGCGATACGCTTTAGCTCTGTTTCGCAACATTCGCCCAGGAAATTTTCAACATGTATATTTTCAGCCTCAAAACGGCCCAAATGATTTGAAAGGATGGTGTGTTTCACCGTACGCGAAGAAAGCACCATGCCGTTCTTTCCAAACGATTTCATCAAATCAGGCAACTCCTGTATCAGACTTTCACCCTGAATATATTTCCCCGGAAACACGGCCTTGAAAGCCTTGCTTAGATTGGATCGGCCTTTTACGGTTTTTCCGCTGCCAACAGATCCTTCACCCGAATTTTTCTCATTCTTCAACATAGTCATATTATTATGAAGTGCTTTGATGCAAAAACAGCATAAAAATAGCAACAATTAGGTCATTTGAGTTTCCATTCAGACAAACCCGGCTTATAAATAATAAATCTGAATAATACCTCGGGCAGTTGGAACTATCCAGAACAAGTCTGCTACTTTGTTGATAGCAAACTTTGCATAATATTGATATTAATTAAATTATATTCATCAGGTTTATATCGGTTACTTTCCGATACAAAACTTCCCAAAAATATTCCCCAATATTTCGTCTGAACTGATCTCGCCTGTAATGCTTCCAAGATGGTATAGGGCAGCGCGTATGTCGATGGTAGCCAGGTCGGTAGGTAAGCCGCTGCGGAAACCTTCTTCCACCGAGTCGAGAGCCTGCTGGGCCTGCTGCAGGGCTTGCAGGTGCCTTGTGTTGCTTACAATGGTGTGGGATTGAACATCAAGCTTTTTAACTGCATTCACAAGGCTTTCCGAAATGAGCTGAATATTCTCCTTGCGCTTGGCCGACACAAAAATAGTTTCAAGCTCAACCA
>DITE01000067.1 GCA_002422725.1 Bacteroidales bacterium UBA6192 | reverse complement strand
CAGCACAAAGCCGATTTTGTAAAAGAGCTGCAAAAGCAAGGCAAAATTGTGGCGATGGTGGGCGATGGAATTAATGACAGTACAGCCCTGGCAACAGCCGACGTAAGTATCGCAATGGGTAAAGGCAGCGACATTGCTATGGATGTGGCCAAAATGACCATTATTTCGTCAGATCTTACCAAGATACCTCAGGCTATTCGCTTGTCTAAACAAACTGTAGCAACAATCAAACAAAATTTATTTTGGGCGTTTATCTATAATCTTATCGGTATTCCTCTTGCTGCCGGCATACTGTATCCGATCAATGGATTCTTGCTGAACCCAATGATAGCCGGAGCTGCAATGGCATTGAGCAGTGTAAGTGTGGTAAGTAACAGCCTGAGGCTGAAGTGGAAAAAATAGACACTCAGTGAGTTTGTTGGGAAAAACCGTAAATCTTACAAATCAAACAAAGAATAACGTAACAGTTGCCCTCGTAAGAATGAGCAACTTTGTATCATCATTAAAATTAAATAAATGGAAAATATAAATATTCAGTTCAAGACAAATATTAATTGTGGAGGTTGTGTAGCAACAGTAAAACCACATTTGGACAATGCAGAAGGAATTTGCCATTGGGATATTGACACAACGAATAAGGATAAAATCCTGACTGTACATTCCGACGGGATTACCAGAGAGCAGGTGCTCGAAATCGTTAGAAAAGCTGGTTACACAGCTGAACCTCTGACAACTTAAATTATTCATCAATTAAATCTTACACAAATGAAAAAGATAATTTTTGCAATGGCAGTTATATTGATTGGGTTTTCGGCTTTTTCACAAAATACAAGCCTCCTGTTAAATAACTATATTGACGTAAAAAATGCGTTGGTAAGCAGCAATGTCAAAGCAGCCGCAGAAACCATCAGTATACTGTTTAACTCAGTGAAAAAGGAAGAAAACTTTACCCAAAAAACTGAATTACTCAATGCCACCGAAAAATTGTACAAGGCTGGTAATAACCTTGATAAACAACGGGCAGCATTCGATGATGTTTCTACTATAATGTGGAAGTTGGTAAAAGATTCCGAAAATGTAAACGGAAAGGTCTATTATCAATTCTGCCCGATGAAAAAAGCGTATTGGCTAAGTAAGGAAAAGGATATCAAAAATCCGTACTATGGTTCTGCTATGCTTACGTGTGGTAATGTGGTTGAAACCAAAGAATAGCACGAAAAGGCATTTATGAAATGTGAATGCGTGTTTGTACTGTTAACAATAACATTTTCTCTCATGGAAATAGAATCAAAGTTTTCAAAAAAACTGCTGCCCTTACTACTGCTGGTACTTTTACTGACTCAGGTTGGCATGGCCCAAAGTGTGGTTCGGTACGAACTGTATGTAAAGGACACTATCGTAACCTTTGCTGGCAAAGAAAAAAGAGCCATAGCAGTTAACGGACAAATGCCCATGCCCACGCTCACATTTACTGAAGGTGATACAGCGGAGATTGTCGTTTATAATCTGTTAAAAGAAGGTACATCTCTGCATTGGCATGGTGTACAATTGCCCAATAAGGAGGATGGTGTTCCATTTCTTACTCAAATGCCGATAAAACCGAATGAAACACATACCTATCGTTTCGCCGTAAAACAAAATGGCACGTATTGGTATCACAGTCATTCGGGTTTCCAGGAACAGATTGGCATGTATGGTTCGCTGGTTTTTTTAAAGAAACCGGACGACCCTCATTTCAGAAAGGGAATAGATGATCTGCCATCAGTATCCATAACATTGAGCGAATGGACAAATTTAAATCCACACCACGTGCTGCGAATGCTGGCAACAGGAAATGATTGGTTTGGAATCAAAAAAAATACAGTACAGAGTTATGCAGAGGCCATTAAAGAAGGTCATTTTAAAACTAAGATAGCCAACGAGTGGAAGCGAATGGAGGCTATGGATGTAAGCGATGTGTACTATGAGAAATTTCTGATAAACGGTAAACAAGAAAGCCATACAACTGAATTCAGTGGAGGTGAAAAAGTCCGGTTGCGAATATCCAATGCGGGAGGTTCGTCCTATTTCTATGTAACTTATGCAGGAGGGAAAATCATGGTCGTGGGTAACGATGGAAACGATGTTGTTCCGGTAGAAGTAGATCGGTTTATTATCGGTGTGTCCGAAACCTATGATATAGTTGTTTCTATACCAAAAGATAAAAAGTCTTATGAACTCCTGGTAACACCCGAAGACCGTTCAGGAAGTGCATCATTATTCCTGGGGCAGGGCGAAAAACAATTTGCATCAAAGCTGCCTCGGTTGAAATACTTTGAAGGAATGAAGATGATGAACGATATGATGAAGATGAATGGCGAAATGAACGATATGGGCATGAATATGAGCTTACAAAAGATGGATATGAATGCCGTAATGTACGCCGAACTTTCAACTCCGGATCCGATGCCGGAAATGGATCATTCGCAGCACAATATGGATAGTTCAAGCCAAAAAAATCATGCTCATCATGCTATGACTACCGGCAACCTGGTAACACTGAACTATGGCATGTTGAAATCGCCCCACGAAACCACCCTAAACCCAAATGCCCGGGTAAAAGAACTGCGTTTTGAACTAACAGGAAATATGAACCGCTATGTTTGGAGTATGGACAATAAAGTGCTTTCCGAAACAGACAAAATACCGGTCAGAATTGGGGAAATACTTCGTATTACACTCTACAATAATTCTATGATGCGTCACCCTATGCATTTGCATGGATATGATTTCAGGTTACTCAATGACTATGGAGAATTTTCACCACTTAAAAATGTGATGGATATTATGCCGATGGAAACCAACGTTATTGAATTTGAAGCCAATGCAGAAGGAGACTGGTTTTTCCATTGTCATATCCTGTATCATATGATGGCAGGAATGAACCGTGTGTTCGAGGTGGGTGATTATCAAAATCCATTACTTCCTGACAAAGCCAAAGCATACAAACATTTACAAAGGGAAAGCAATATGCTGCATTTTATGGCACAAAATGACTTTGCGACCAATGGGAATGACGGAGAAGCTATGTTTCAGAATACACGATGGAGCTTAAGCACCGAATGGCGTTTGGGTTATAATGACGAGCATGGATACGAAGTAGAAACACATTTGGGCAGGTATATCGGTAAAATGCAATGGTTAATGACATTTATTGGTTTCGATTGGCGTTACCGCAAAATGGGGATTGGCGAACAGGAGAGTAACCTGTTTGGGCAGGTAAACAAAAAGGACAACAGGGCTGCCGTAAGTCTTGGTGTAATGTACACCTTGCCAATGTTAGTCAATGTACAGGCAGAAGTCTATCACGATGGTATTGTACGATTGTCTTTAATGCGTGAAGATATTCCTGTTTCCAAAAGATTAAGAGCCGGTTTTATGGTCAATACCGATTTGGAATATATGGCAGACCTGCGTTATATCCTAACAAGACATATGGGAATTAGGGCACACTACGACAGCGATATGGGTTTTGGTGCAGGTGTCAGTTTAAATTATTAACAGCTCCCCAATGTGCAAGCATAATTAAAACCGCATAAACAAACACTCGACCAAAGTTTATACTAGGTCTTGCCTAACCGACTCCAGAAGAGAATTTGTTTTTAAAAATTTCCAACGCTCTTGTAACGTGAACAATGGAAATCGGATAAGCCATTGCCCGGCAGATAATAAATCATCTGACAACCTCTTGTTTATTTGGTGGATTGCATAATTTTACGGATAGAAGAGCCATCAACTTGTGCAGAACTTACACAAGTTCAGAAAGCAGGATAATGTCAAATTGTATTGATGATATGTTGAAACACAAGTTTTCTATAAAATGTGCGTTTAGCTTGTAATTGGCACCAATATGAGAATTATGAAACTAAATAACTACATCAAGATTATTCTAACTGTTTTGGTTTTGACATCATGTGCGAGAACAGAAAACTATGTTATTGAGACAGATTTTAGTCAATTAATGCCTGACACAATCAATGGCGAAACCGAAAAGGAATCTCAAGCGAAATCTCAGGAATTTTACAATCTTTTATTATCAAACACTATTTCCAAAACTATTCCAGACATTGAAATATTCACTGTTGACGGAAAAAAATTGAATCTGAGGGATGTTTTAAATACAGAGACAATAATTATTGCTGGTGACAATCATTGTAGTTGGGGTTTAGAAGCTTTAACAAACGATTTTCCTAAAGTATTGAAAAAACTTAAAAGTGAAATTTCTGAAATAAAGATTATTTGCTTATTCAAGCGGGAGAAATCTGACATTGAAAACCCAGTGGCATTTGATCAGACTCTGAATGAATTGAAAATGATTTACGAGACAGTTTATATAATTGACTACAATCAGGCATACAAGATAAATTTGTTTCCAAATCCAACCAGACTGTATGTTGATAAAAACAATGTTGTCACATATATTGGAATTGGAACCTCAACCATTGAAAACGGATTGTTGGAAGAAATTAAAGAAAACATTGGTGCCGACAATGTATGATACTTTTTGATATGTTATGTATTGAAAATGAATATTTTAGTTTCAAGAATAAATGAGCGTGGACTAAACGATTTGTCTTTGGAAGTCTAATACAAAGCAAATGCTGCCCGTTAGGGTTCATTTAAGAAAAGATGCATTAACAAAATAATCCTTATCTTTGTTTAAAGTTCATAAGTTATGGAACGCATTGTAAATCTGCATATCGAGAAATTGCCTGAAGGGTTTTATCTTGCCACGTCCGACAATATTCAGGGACTTATAGCCCAAGGAAGAACTATTGCTGAGACTATTGAAATTGCAAAGGATGTAGCCAAAAAACTTATTGAGGCACAAGAAGAACAGATTCCTAAATTAAAGATGGTTGCTGATAGTTTCGATTATCCCCTGGTAATTGGAGTTTAAATGGGAAGGTTATCAGGCTTTCGATACAGGGAGATAATAAGAATACTGAAGCGGTTTGGTTTTGAGTTTCATCGGCAAGCTTCAGGGAGTCATGAAATTTGGTATAATCCAAACACAAATAGATATACAACAATACCGAACCATTCAGGTGATATGCCTGAGGGCACTCTCAGAGCAATTCTTAATCAGGCTGATATAGATCCCGAAGAATTCATTAAATCGAAATAAAACGAACCACGCATCGTGTCTCCGTCAATGTAAGCTCTGGAACATGTGATTCAGATTATGGAAAAGCAATTGCCCGGTAGCGAAAAAATCATTTGAAAACCTCTTTTTTATTTAGTGTATTGCATAACTTTACTGCCCTAAGTTCAATAAATATGCGTTTAGCTATCCAGTAATACAGAAAAACAAAAAACTCAAAGTCATGAAAAGATTAATGGGTATTCTGGGATTTCTTCTTCTTGCCAACTTGACATTCAGCCAGTCAATTGTTCAGGAGAACAAAATGTGGAACGTTATTCAATGTTTAAATTTTGGCCCTTGTATTACAACATCTTACAAAATTCTTGGCGACACTACAATTGACAACATTGCTTACAAAAAGTTGTATACTGCACATGACACATTATTGAACAACTGGTATTTATCGGGCGCTATGAGAGAATCACAAGATAAAGTCTTCGTGAATGATTTTATGAACGAAACAATGTTATATGACTTTGGCTTATCGGTTTCAGACACATTTAGAACTACCATTTCGGATTGCCCTATAGAACTTATTCTCATTCAGATTGACACCGTTACGATATTCAATGGTGAGCAGCGACAACGTTATATATTTGAAGACCATGAAATGTGGATTCGGGGCATTGGTAGTTTGAATGGTCTCATGGAGGTAGGCGTGTACCAATGCATGTTCGACTTGTATTTTGACCTAAGTTGTTGTCATGTAAACGAAGTGCAATTGTACAAATCCACTGTTTACGAACATTGTCTTGTAAACACTGTTGCTCTGGAAGAGAATACACTCCTCGAGAATTTTTCAATTAACCCGAACCCATTCTCCGAATATGTAACCATAAAATCTAATCAACCTGAAATACAAATCATTCAGATACAAATACGTAATAGCACAGGACAAATTGTAAGAACTATTGACAATGTTACTTCCGGAGAAATTATAGTATCAAAGGACCAATTAAAACCCGGACTTTATTTTTTCCAGCTTTTGGATAGCGAAAGAAATATTGCAACAGGAAAATTGATTGTTCGTTGAAAGAAGGGCTATTATGAATAATCAATTATTTTTGCAATAAGGCAATAATATGAGAATTCAAATAGTAAAACCTTCCGGATTCCTGAAAAATTACATTAAGCATTACTGCTTTATGGAATCGGATTTTCATGAAACGGATGTCATGGAAAGGGTTATTCCTACTGAAAATGTTCAATTAATGTTTCACTATAAAAATCCTTTTGTTGTATTGCATTCAAATGATTCAGTGATTAAGCAACCAAGGTCGATTATTAGTGGCTTGAGTGATTGTTATTACGATGTTTCAACAAACGGAGAATCTGGAGTTGTTTTTATTAGCTTCCATCCGACCGGCGCTTGCCACTTTTTTAATTTTCCACTTTCAGAAATTGAGAACCAAAGTGTGGATATGACTGATATATTCAACGCTGAAATAAGGCAAATGGAAGAAATGTTAATTGTAAAAGACACGATATCAGAAAAAGTGGTTGTTATTGAGAATTTCCTAATACGGCATTATTTTCCCATTCCATCACATGATAGCTTGTTCATCCTAAAGGGTGTTGAAATAGTTAGAAACTGCAAGGGACAAACAAACGTTAAGTATTTGTCAGGTTGCCTTTATACTACACCGAAAACATTAGAGCGAAAGTTCTCGAAATACCTTGGTAAAACTACCAAACAGCTTATTAAACTAATACGATTTCAGGAAACATTACATGATATCAGTGTGAATAAAAGTGTAAACCTCACCGATTATGCATACAGAAACGGCTATTTTGACCAATCGCATTTTATTCATGATTTCAAATCATACACAGGTTACACACCTAAGGAGTTTCATACAAAATATCCCGATTTTAATATAAGTGCGGAAAGCGGATAGTTTTCATCATTTCATTTTGTCTGTTTTTTACAATTTTGCCCCTTTGCCCTGAATGTATTTTTGCCGTAAACTTTAAAAGGAGTTTACTATGATAGCAGAAATCCAGATTCAGGAACTTTTCAAGAAATATCCCAAAGGCACTGAAGCCTTAAAAGGGGTAAGCCTCGAAATACAAAAGGGGCAGTTTTTTACGCTACTCGGTCCAAATGGCGCCGGAAAATCGACCCTGGTCCAAATACTGACAACGCTGATTAACAAAGATTCAGGCAGTTTTAGTATTGCCGGCCTCAATCCTGAAGCGAATCAATCAAGAATTCAGAAAATGATTGGAGTTGCATCTCAGGACAATGAAATTGACCCTACAGAAAAAGTTGAAAACTTGCTTGTTTTTCAATGCAGGTTATTTGGCCTGACAAAACCGGAAGCAAGCAAGCGTGCTAATGAATTAACACAATTATTTGAACTTGATAAAGAGAGAAGCAAGAAAGCAGGTGCTCTTTCAGGTGGAAATAAACGCAGGCTTCATTGTGCCCTGGCTCTTGTTCATCGTCCTCGTATTTTGTTTCTCGATGAGCCCACGGTGGGTATGGATCCGGTTGCACGGGCCAATTTCTGGGAAGTTATTACACAACTGAATACTCAAGAACCGGTAACTGTTTTTCTTACAACCCAATACCTCGATGAAGCAGATAAGCATGCCACAGAAATGGCGCTTATTATCGCCGGAGAAATCAAATACTCTGGAACTATCATTGGTTTTAAGAAAATGGTAAATCCCAATGGAGTGATGTCGCTCGATGACAGCTATCTGCAATTTGTTAAAACAGTATCGAATCCAGAAACTTCAAAGAATTAAGAAAGGATAATCTTATGAATACAGCCAATATTTTACTGATTGAAAGAGGGTTAGTCAAATTAATTAAGAACCCTTCGGCTCCCATAATGGGTTTCGGTATGAGTTTATTTTTCCTGTTAGTATACAATGCAGGAATTGGCGGAATCGGTTCAATGGAAGCATTTGGCGCAGGAGGCTATTTGTCGTTTGTTTTTCCCATAACAATTATTTCTTTGGCGATGGGTTCTTCGGCAGGAGCTGGTCAAACACTTAATGCCGATATGCAATCGGGTTATTTCAAAAGGCTTTATTTAAGTCCTGCCCCCCGATGGATTTTAGTAGTAGCACCCATGCTTGCCGATACCATTTCATCAATGGCTTTCACCATACTTTTGATTGCTATCGGGGCAACATTTGGAGTAAGTTTTCAATTTGGTTTACTGTCTGTTCTCGGTATATTGCTGCTATCATTCTTATGGTCGCTTACTTTATGCGGTTTTTCTGCCGGTATAATGTTACGTACCGGGCAGTACCAAAGTGCGGCAATAGTAACCAACGCAGTTTTTCCACTTCTCTTTCTGAGTACAACATTTTTGCCGAGAGAACTAATTACTGCAAAATGGTTGTTAGCCATTTCATGGGGCAATCCGGTAACATATATTCTTGAAGGGAATAGATTTTTGTTAGCAGGGACTTCTTCAGCGAGTTTTTTCTATATAGGATTACTGATATTCTCTATAACTTCCGTTGTTTCAGTTACTTTTGCATTAAGGAGCGCTAAAAAAATAAAGGTTTAAGTTTATGAATAAAGACAAAATTATCGTAAAAAACGCCCACACCAACAATCTCAAAAACATCGATATTGAGATTCCAAAACATAAGTTAGTTGTATTTACAGGCGTTTCGGGTTCAGGAAAATCGTCCTTACTTTTCGATACTATTTATACCGAAGCACAAAGGCAATTGGTAGAAACCTTTTCGACTTTTGCCCGCACACGAATGCCAAAATTATCCCGTCCCGATGTGGACGACATTCTCAATTTGTCCACCGCGATAGTTATTGACCAGAAACGAATGGGAAACAATCTGCGAAGCTCCGCTGGCGCCGATTTTTAATTGGTGTCCTCGTGTTACGGCTAATCAAACAAATCTAAGATTATTTTTTTTAGCCACACGAAGGGATTAGCGTAGCAGCAAGGGACTAATTTTCATGGTTGACCGGAAGTTTTTTACGAATATAATGTGTTTACCTGACTTTTTATATGGTTCATTGCATTTTTATATGTAATTTCGAGGTTTCAGTTGAGAACAAAACAATAAACCAATTCGAATCAAACCATGAAAAATCTGCTACTGCTTATGTTGGCGTTGCAAACCACAATTCTGGTGCACGCACAACAATGGACAACATTAAATCCTTATCCCACCCATAAACCAATTCATGCGGTTGCTTTTACCTCAGAGAATAACGGTTTTATTGCGGGCAACAATTCAACTTTTATGCGCACTACTGACGGGGGCGAAACCTGGGTGCAGGTACCGTTCCCTGTACCAGATGTGCAGCTCACCTCCCTGAAATTCAGGAACGAAATGCATGGGGCATTGGTCTCGTGGAGCCACATTTACATTACCCATGATGGTGGCGAAACATGGAATTATACCAAAAAACAACTGAACGGCGATTACCTGGATTCGTTCTTCTTAAATGATTCTGTAGGATGGGTGTGCGGCACCTATCAAATAGTTGCCAAAACCGAAGATGGAGGTCAAACCTGGACTACTTTGAGTAATACGACAACTCTTGACCGGCACCATAAGGTAATTGAGTTTGCTAACGAACAAACAGGTTATGTCGCTGGTTATAGCTGGGGCTCTACTTATTATCCTGTGCTTAAACGTAGCGACGATGGGGGCATCACCTGGCAGGAATTGCCCATTCCGGAAGGGGTGGAATCCATAAAAGGTATGACGGTGCTTGGGTCTGATAATATCTGGATTACTGCTGCAAACACTATTTATAACCCTGACCTGCCCGGCCATGTGGCCGCGGCTTTCCACTCAACCGATGGCGGCCAGACCTGGACATTACATTACCTGTCAGAAAAATATTCGCCCGGAGCAAGTAAGATCAAATTCATTGATGAGAACAACGGTTATGCCATTGCAAATTCAGATCTGTTTATTACCAACGATGGCGGCCAAAGCTGGGAAGAAAACATCATTTCTGGTACCTCGGCATACAGTTTCAGCGATATCAGCATTACAGAAAACCAATCAATTTATATTTCAAGTAGTAGACCGGGTTTGTGGAAAAGCACTGATGGGGGAAATAGCTGGGAGAATAAGTTTGTTGGCGAGATCGGTTACTTATCTGATATTATGTTTGTTGATGACAACTTAGGTTATCTCTGCGGCTATGATAATTTGAATAACTATGTGTTTAAAACTGAAGACGGAGGTCAAATCTGGCAGGAATCTTATTCAGAGCAGCGCACTAATGCCAGCCCCATAATCAGACTCGTGATCACGGATCTCGGACATATTATCGCAGCCACCTTAAACCGAAGGATAATAAAAAGCACCGATCAAGGCGCAAACTGGGAGGTATTTGATGCTGCAACTGATGTAAGTATCAACTCTCTTACGGTGCCTTCAGAAGAAGTGATTTTTGCAGGCACTCCCGAAGGAACCATTTTTAAATCGACAAATGGTGCTGAAAGTTGGTCCGAAATCAACTTTCCCATAATTCCCGGCTACTTTTTTACCAAAGATCTTCATTTTTTTGATGATTTAAACGGATTTGGTGCTATGAACAAACTGAGCAACCAGGGCAAACTTTTCAGCACAAGCGATGGTGGCCAGAC
>DITE01000001.1 GCA_002422725.1 Bacteroidales bacterium UBA6192 | reverse complement strand
AGTTTATCATCAATAATCTTCGGTTAGAAGACGACCTCACTGAAGAAAAAGTGATGGTGGTGTAGGGCTGCAGACAAATGGTACTCACTTATGCATGCATTTTGCCCATTGAATGCAGACAGCTTACTATTTCACTGACAGGGTTTCTGCATGGGGCTATTTGGTTGACCCAAGCGAGAAAGAACTGCCATGAAAAAAAATGCTCAACCGAAAAGTCAAGTGTAACCACCTTATCATCAACCGGATCAAGATACCAGTCAGGGTTGGTCAGACCGTGAGATTCTGCCCAGCTCTGAAATTTGGGTTTCCATTTCACTTCACTGAAAAAAAAAGTAATGAATTCGTCGGCAGTCGGCATTTAACTGATATTAGACACTGAACCGCTACTTCTAAAAAGAACTTTTCAGCATATGTGCTTCTTTCAGGTATTGCTTTGTATCTTCTATGCAGTAAATGAATCAATGGGGTTTCGCCCTCATAGAGAAAAGTCGTTCAGAAGTATAAATCATTTTGCCATTTCGTTATGATTTACTGGTTTGGCTGTGCTTGTTTAAACACTCATTCACCTTGTCAAAATCTTCCTGGCTATCAGCAAGAACCATTAGCACATCATTTGCTTCAATTTCGGTTGAGCCTCCTGGTCGAATATATTCACCATTTCGCTTAATCATAACGATAAATGCAGATTTTGGAAAATTCAAATCGACAATTCTTTTATTAACTGCATAGAAGGCAGGCAGGATTTCAATTTCCTGCGAGTCGCATTTCGGAAGTTCTATAATCAGTTTATCAATTTCAGATAAGGGCTTCGCTGTTTTGGGTAGTGCTACATTGAGCCAGTTGGCAACAATTGATAAAGTTGTTCCCTGAATGAGGACTGAGGTGACCGAAATAAAAAACACAATATTAAAAATCACATGAGCTTGTTCAATCCCGGCAAGGAGCGGGTAGGTGGCAAATACGATTGGAACAGCGCCACGCAGACCGACCCACGAAATATAAAACCGTCTTCTGAGTTTCATCTTGAAAAAAATCAAACTAAGAAAAACACCCATAGGACGGGCTACAATCATCAGGAAGAGCGAAATGAGCAGACCTATACCCATAAAAGGAAGCACCTGAGAGGGGAAAACAAGTAAGCCCAAAGTAAGGAACAATACAATTTCCATGAGCCAGGCCAGTCCATCATACATCTTAAAAATGGTTTTCTTGTGTATGAGTTCCTGATTGCCCAGATATACTGCACAGATGTATATGGCAAGAAAACCATTCCCTCCAACAAAATCAGTTGCAGAGAATGTAATGAACATCAAGGTTATAACCAATACAGGATAAAGCCCTTCGAAGTCGAGTTTAATGTTGTTGATGATAAATTTACTTAACCTGCCAAAAGCAAAACCTGCAATCCCACCAAAAATCATTTGTTGTAAAAACAATGGTATAATAGAAGCTAAACTTTGATCCTGATTTATCACCAGGGTGAGGAAAGCAATAGTCAGCACATAAGCCATAGGGTCGTTGCTACCACTTTCTAATTCCAGGGTGGGTCGCAGGTTGGTTTTCAGCGCAAGACTTTTTGATCGCAAAATGGAAAAGACGGCTGCTGCGTCTGTTGATGAAACGATCGAACCCAGGAGCATGCTCTCATAGATCGTAAAATCGGTAACCAGCCAAACGAAAGTTCCAAGCGAAACGGCTGTCAATAAAACGCCAATAGTTGATAAGGCAATCCCTTCGCGAAGTATTGGTTTTACAGAAGTCCAATTGGTGTCAAGTCCGCCCGAAAACAAGATGAAATTAAGGGAAACAATACCAATGAATTGAGCAATTTGCGGGTTGTCGAAGTTTATGCCGCCAATTCCTTCTGAACCTGCCAACATTCCTATTGCCAAAAAAAGCAACAAAGTCGGAACACCAAATTTATATGAAGTCTTGCCTGCAATGATGCTCACAAAAAGTAATAAGGAGCCAACTAAAAGAATATTTTCGATTGTTAGATTCATTCTTCCTTTATCATTGATGATACGATGACTTCACAAAGTTAGCTTTTCTCGTTGTAACTTTGTAATGTTGTTCTACAACAAGGCTAACTTTCATGTCGAAAAAAGTCTGTTTGGCATGGTTTAAGCCGGTAATGACAGATTGTTTGTCGGGAAATAGGATACTACCCCCTGCCAGTCAAAAAGTAATTTTAATCTCTTATGTTTCCGATTGGCTATAGTAAAAGTATTTCTTCTAACCCAACTGTTATGTCGGATGCACCACAAAAAAATCCCTGCACAAATCTGAGCAGGGATTGGATAGGGCAGGGGCTGTTGTGCAGCATCAGGCTTTATGGCAGTTTAGGACTGTCGTCAACAAAAGGCTTCAGGCCATCGGAGGTCATAATCCACTTTTTGCCCTGGTCATCGCGCTGTCGCAGGCTGTTCATCAACGACCATGTGAGCAGTGGTTTGATGGTGTTGTCGAGGGTAATTATCTCACCTTCGGGCAGGTAGAGTCTGATGATGATCTTTTGGTCGCGTAGTTTGTCTTCAGATGGGAACCCATAGGTTAGAGGCAACACCAGGCTGCTGTCGGAAAACTGAAGCGGGTAAAGGATATTCTCGGCTCTCTCCCTGGCTTTATCGGTGGTTTTACCTCGCGCCATGCGGGTGATTTCAAGCCAGGCCTGTGCTTCTCTTGTCCGGTCGATGTAA
The DNA here is from genome assembly GCA_002422725.1 of Bacteroidales bacterium UBA6192. Lineage (GTDB taxonomy): Bacteria > Bacteroidota > Bacteroidia > Bacteroidales > F082 > UBA6192. The sequence goes on along the minus strand of DITE01000001.1, from coordinate 3,500 downwards.
AAAGCCGGTTTGCCTACCACCACAGACGAATCGTTGGGAAGACTGAGGGAAAAACGCTGTTCGAAGAAAGCCAGCTCACGTATTCCCTGGCGATTGCTATTGCCATCGGTGGTCACCACCAGATGAGATGGCAAAGCAGTTGATTTAGTTATGACTTTCTCGTCAACCTGATACTTTTCTTTCATGTCGAGGCCCATGCTCAAACCAATGTAAACGATCCCAATCAGACTGGCGATCCAAAGCCCGGCTGCCACGCTGCCAAGACCCTGCACGCGGAAGTATTCGCCTATGAGCAGGCGCAGACCGGCATACACCAGCATCACCACCGGAATGATGATGAAAGCACCCAGAGCCACAGGGGCTATTGAAATGGACAGCGGTCCGCTAAGTAACAACTGCCAGAGGTATTCACCACCCAGGACGGGTAGCTCAGCGTCGGAAAACATGCTGATGTCGTCCCAGCCCCAGAAAAGGCTTCCGATAACCAGAAAAAGCAGCAGGCCAATACCCAGAAAGAGGCTGCCAAAAATGATACCAAACAACCTGGCTATGATTTGCACGGTACGCAGTATCGGGTCGTTGAGCCGCGAAGCGGCGTACCCTGCCTGACGGGTGGTTTTGTGCAGTGTTTCGCGGGCGTCGCCGGCATATTCATTCAACCTGGTTTTCACCGATTCGTACTCCTGTTTGATCGACTGCTCGATGTTGGCCACGTTAACCGGTTCACCGCGCATCTCGAGTTTGTCGGCCGTGCTGATCGCCTCAGGAACAAACACCCAGAGTGCGAGGTAGACAAAAAGCCCAATGCCGGTTGAAAGCACCAGAATTACGATGGCCAGCCTGATCCATAAAGCGTCGGTGCCAAAGTAAGCTGCAAGGCCAGCCGCCACACCGCCAAGTTTTTTGTTGTCCGGATCACGGAAAAGCCTCTTCCGACGGTAAGCCTGAGATTGATCTTCTGTGCTGCCTCCCTTGTCCTGTTCGTCATCCATTTCGAATGGCTGCCCCAGTATGCTAATCACTTCTTTTACATCAGCCAGATTGATGACTTGCTTTAGCTCTGAGATTTTCTTTTGAAGCAACTCAGCAATCCGGCTTTCGATATCGGCTATGATGTCTTCGTGCCCTTCAGAACGGCTAAAATGATTGCGGATGCTGTCGAGGTAGTCGCTCAACCGCTGATAGGCATCCTCGTCGATGTTGAACATCATTCCGCTGATGTTGATAGAAATTGTTTTTTTCATGTTTTTCTTGTTATATATCTTTTTTAATCAACTGATTAACAGCAGCAACAAGCTCATTCCAGCCGCTTGTCATGTCTGTGTAAAGGGCTTCACCTTCAGTGGTGATCTGGTAGTACTTCCGGGGAGGACCCGATTTGGATTCTTCCCAGCGGTAACTGAGCAGGCCTTCGTTTTTGAGGCGCGTCAGCAAAGGGTAGAGAGTGCCTTCCACAACGATGAGTTCGGCCTCCTTCAACCTCTCGAGGATATCCGAGGCATATGCATCACCATTGTGCGAAATAATGGCCAGGATGCAAAGTTCCAACACCCCTTTCCGCATTTGTGAGATATTTTTTTCTGTATTCATGCGGCAAAGATATATACTTTTTAGTACTATGCAATACAAAGTACAAAAATAATTTTATTACAGGTTAATGCAAGCTACTCTTAATACATTAATATATTAATTATCAGTATTATATATAACTAAAGTAAATGAATGTGTTAGTTCTGTTTTTATCTCCCAACCCTCACATATGGGGACTTTTAACTCAGTTTGATGTGAGACGAATTTCCCATTATTGTTAATCCATTATCTAACAATGTTTTAAACAAGAGTTACGCCCCCATTTTTGGGTCTGGCATTGGCATACAGGGGGTTGCGAGCTGAGGAAGAACTGTCAGCCTAATTCAGGAAAAGACTTATCTTCATTTCATTACAACAGATCATCCATCGTAAACACGCCTTGTTTGTTGTGCAAAAACTCAGCTGCAAGCACAGCACCGAGGGCAAGACCGCCACGACCATGTGCTTCATGAATCAGTCGAATGCTATCATCGGCCGATTTGGCAATCACTTCATGTATACCAGTGACTTCGCCCAGACGGTGTGATGTTACCGGCAACTGCTTTCCGGTGGCTTTGTCAGCAAAGGCCCACCCTTCGTATCGATCAACAGCATTGGTGATCTGTGAAACTAATTTCAGTGCTGTGCCGCTTGGTGCATCAAGTTTGTGGATATGATGTGTCTCACTTATACTTATGGTATAGTCCGTTTTATTTACCAATTCAGCCAGTTGACGGTTGAGCCTGAACATCATGTTCATGCCGGGGCTGAAATTGGGTGCGTAAAAGAAACTTCGGCCTTCTTGCAGGCAGCGATTCAGTACTGCTTCAAGTTCATTGTACCAGCCCGTTGTGCCTTCCACTACTTTCAAACCCAGGTCGAAACAGCGGTAAATGTTGGAAACGGCAAGCTGCGGCAAACTAAAGCCAATGGCAACATCAGCCTGAGAGAGCTTTTCTGCCTGTTCCAGCCAGTCTTCATGACTATCGATGCGGGCCATGATATTGTGACCGCGTTTCTGGGCTGTTTGTTCCACTTCGTGACCCATGCGGCCGTACCCGATAAGTGCGATGTTGAGCGATTTCATAGGCGGTTTGTTAAAACTTTAGCTTGATACCTATGCCGGCGGTCATCTGAAGACCGGGTGATGGGTTGGATGCCATAGGCTGCGGCATGTTGATTACCGGAGATAAATGCACCTTGAGGTCATCGCCGATGTCATAGTCAAAAAGGTGGGCATCAACTGTGGCATCCACTACATTGAGTACATACCAAAGTCCCATGAGTATCCAGCTGAGTTCCATATTGCGGCGATAATAATCCCTGATCTCACGCAGGTCGTCAGCTTCATACTTACCAATAAGGTCATTGTCGATAGGGTAATCTTCCCCGTTAAAAACGTAGATGTAAGCCTCTTTGGCTTCAAGATATTTTGAACGGTTACTCAGAGCAAAGTATCCGATAGTGCCAATACCGGCGTAAACGATGGGTATCTTCCAGTATTTTTTATTGTATGCCTGACCAAGTCCGGGCAGGGCCATGGAATATAGTGTTGCCTTGTGCGGTGAGTGTGCTTTTGGGGCATTTACTGTGTTGTCGGCATCTTGTGCCGACAAATTGCCTCCAATAAGCAAAGCAAAAATTAATATACTGAAGATAAATCTATTACACATGAATTGGGGTAAATTATCTTTCGATAAGTTCCATCAGGCGGTCGAATTCCTGGTCGCTGCCAAAATTCAGGATTAAGGCTCCCTTTCCTTTACTGTTGCGCTTTACTTCAACTTTGGTAGCGAACAGGTCGCCCAGTTTGTTACCGGCAAGGCGAAAACGTTCAGGTATCACCTGTTTTTCTGTTTCTTTTTTGGCGCTGACCGGGTTGTTCAGGTTTCTGACGAGTGCTTCGACCTGACGGACATTCAATTCATTTT
>DITE01000063.1 GCA_002422725.1 Bacteroidales bacterium UBA6192 | reverse complement strand
AATACTCCCCCCCGATCAGCTGAAATCGCAGCTGGCCTTGTGGAAATTTCAGGAAAAGAAAATTGTCTTTACCAATGGGTGCTTCGACATCATGCACCTTGGTCACATCGACTATCTGTCGAAAGCTGCTGACCTGGGCGATGTGCTGGTAATCGGGCTGAATACTGACGCCTCCGTGAGCCGTATCAAAGGGCCTTCGCGACCGGTTATCGACCAGCATTCAAGGGCTATGCTGCTTGCTTCACTTCAGTTTGTGACCATCGTTGTGCTGTTCGACGAACCAACACCCTATGATTTGATTCGCCTGATTCAACCCGACATACTTGTCAAGGGAAAAGACTATAAGGCTAAGGAAGTGGTTGGATATGATATTGTTACTGCCAAAGGTGGAAGGGTAGAAACCATCGACCTGGTGGAAGGCTATTCGACCAGTTCGATCATCAGCCGGATAATCGGGAATTGAGCTGAACGCTTATCTGGCTTTCCATTCAGCAAGATGGCGAACATCTGTTCAGGCTCACGGTGGTTCACCCAGTCAAAAGACATTTTTTACCCATGTGCTTCATTGAATCTGCAGCACCAATCCTTTCAGATAAGCCCCTTCGGGATGAAAAATACTCACCGGATGATCGGCAGACTGCGATAAATGATGTAGTATCTTCACATTGCGTCCGGTTTCGATAGCTGCTGCCATAACAGCCCCCTGAAAAGCTGCACGATCGACAGCCTGTGAACAGCTGAAAGTGAAAATCAATCCGACAGGGGCAATATTCCGTATCGCCAGAAAATTGATGTATTTGTAGCCTTCAAGTCCTTTGTGCCGGTTGTGGTGATTTTTGGCAAATGCCGGAGGATCGAGCACAATCAGGTCGAACTCATTGCCCTTAAGTTGCTCCAGATATTTCTTCGCATCTATGCATACCGACTGGTGCGTAGGTTCACCAAAACCATTCAGCTGAATGTTTTCGTTGCAGAGGTCAACAGCCTTTTTCGAGCTGTCGACAGAAACCACCGAAGTGGCTCCGCCTTGCAGCGCAGCAACCGAAAACCCTCCACTGTAACTAAAATTATTGAGCACCCTGCGGCCGTGACAATACCCTTTCAACATCATGCGGTTCTCGCGCTGATCAACGAAAAACCCGGTCTTTTGTCCGGTTTCCCAATCAACTTTAAACACCATGCTGTTTTCAATGAAATTTTGGTCATTTGCCTGCCCAAAGACATATCCATCACTAACAGACATCCTTCCCATTCTTTCCAGAACTCCGGCAGATTTGTTGTAAACCGCCTCGATATCTTGCCCATAAATGGTTTTTAACGCTGCAACGATCTGGTCAAAATGAAGAAGTATTCCGGCTGAATGTGCCTGAATAACAGCCGTTTTTCCATAAATATCGATGATAAGTCCAGGAATATTATCGCCTTCGGAATGAACCAGACGATACATATTGGTGTGGCTGTTTTTGATAAGACCAAGTGACTCTCTCAACCGAAAAGCAAGGCTTAGCTTGTGCAACCAGAATTGCTGATCGATAGGTACTTCAGCAAAAGTCAGCATTTTCACGGCTATTGTATCCCCCTCATAAAAACCTGTCCCGATACACCTTCCTGCATGGTTGTGAACGTTGACAATTTCACCGGTTGTAACCCCTGATGGGATTTCAGCTATGGCGCCCGAGAAAACCCATGGATGAAAACGTTTCAAGGCTTCATCTTTACCGGGTTTGAGCTTAATAACGGGATGGCTGGTCAAAAGGGAAAGTTGTTAAAAATGAACTACAAAATATCAAATCGTGTTAAGGCAGATCCATCACTGATTATTCAGGATACTCCTGATTGAGGCTGTAATCAAGGGTGCTACTGATTGATTCACCTTGCTGATCAAGCATGATGAGTTGTCGGTTACCCGTCTTGTGGTAAAATCTGACCCCACCATTCTCGGGCATTTCGAGTTTGATGATTACCTTATCATCCCTGCTGGTCTCTGAAAAAACACCTTCATAAAGATAGGGAAGCGCATCGTCTTTTTCGAGGTAGCGTTCAGACAACTTATAGGTCATATCGTTGTAATGAAGCATCACCTCAGTTCTTATTCCCGGACAATCGGCACACGGAAGTGTCCCAATGTAGAGAAAAACATTCTCTTTTGTAACAGGTTGTTCAGATTGAACCTGGTTGTTGTCGTCCTGACTGCTGTTTGTTGCCTGTTGACAGGAAAAAGCGAAGGCAATGATTATGACCGGTAAAATAAATTTATCTATTCTCATATCGTGTTTTTGCAAAAGTATGAAAACACTTATGTTAAAAATGCCATCGAAAAATAAAAAAATACATACAACGTAAAAATCTGGTTTTTTTTATCCTAATTTGCATGGTTTGTTATGCAAAGATGATCCGTAAACTAAGTCTGTTTCTTTTCTTTTTTCTGGCTGCTTTACAAACAAAAAGTCAAGCGGAACGCTCCTTTGCTATTCGTGTCGTAAAACTGGGATGGCACACGGCCATTGTCTTGAACACTTCTGATATTCAAGCTTTTGATTGGCCTGAACTTGAATTTTACAAGCATTATAATTATGTTTACTTCGGCTGGGGCGATGAAGCATTTTATCAATCGTCCGACGATCTGGCGCTTCTGGCGGCCAGGGCAGTACTGATACCAACACCGGGAGTTATTCGCATTGTTGGCTTCTACAGCAATCCGGAGACCTATTTTGGTCATAAAAGAAAACTGGTTTGTCTGCACATGGATGAACCTACTTTTAGAAAGCTGGTAAGGGAAATTGCGTCATCTTTTAAGCGCGATGAGATGGGAATGACAATCAGCAGTGTAGACTACGGCCATGCTGATCAGTTTTATCTTTCGACCCAATCGTATCATTTGTTCAGAACATGCAACACCTGGCTTGCTCAACGCATGAAAAAGGCTGGGCTACCCGTGCGAAGCCGTTTTCTGTTAACTGCAAACCAATTGATAAATCAGTTGTTGGTTTTGGCCAATAATCCCCATGCAGATTCTGCAACAAAAAAAACTCAATAACATTTTAACAGGATACATTTCGGCAAATGAATATTGCCAGGACCCCTTTCATGTCCGTGTTTTTAACGTTAATTTTGCTGATAAATAAACATCAGTTCCATGATAAATAAGATTTTACTCCTAACGATTGTGTTGTTTTTGTTCAATCCGGTTTTTTCTCAAAAACCAACCGTTTCATTTGTAAATCCGTTTATCGGCACCGAAAAAATGGGACATACTTTCCCCGGGGCAACGGTTCCTTTTGGCATGGTTCAGCTAAGTCCCGAAACGGATACAATTCCCTATTCAACGGGAAAAGGCTATATCAAAGATGTTTACAAATACTGCGCGGGTTACCAATATACCGACAGCACCATTGTCGGCTTCAGCCACACCCATTTTTCAGGAACCGGCCATTCCGACCTGGGCGATTTCCTGCTGATGCCGACCACCGGCGAACTTAAACTTTACCCCGGAACTGCTGTGAATCCTTCTTCTGGCTATCGCAGCCGGTTTTCGCATCAGTCTGAAAAAGCAGAACCCGGTTACTATGAAGTTAATTTAATGGATTATGATGTGCATGCAGCATTAACAACCACCGAACGCGTTGGATTTCACCAGTATACTTTGCAGGGAAACGATCCGTTTCACCTGATTCTCGATATGAGTTCGGGCATTTACAATTATCCCGGGAAAAACATCTGGTCGTTTGTGCGCGTCGAAAATGATACCCTGATCACCGGTTACAGGCAAACCCGTGGCTGGGCACGAACCAGACTGATCTATTTTGCCATGACATTTTCGAAGCCCATCACAAATTATGGTCACACAAGCAAAGATGAAATACTCTACAGGGGCTTCTACCGCAAATTTGATGAAACGAAACAGTTTCCGGAAATGGCCGGACACCACATCGCAGCCTGGTTCGATTTCGACCTCAGTCAGCATGATACCCTGAAAGTTAAAATGGCCCTTTCACCTGTTAGTACTGCTGGGGCGATGAATAACCTGAGGGCTGAAATTCCGCACTGGGACTTTGATCAGGTGCGCAGAGAAGCCAGTGACAAATGGCAAAAAGAACTGGACAAAATAACCATTGAAGCCGACAGCAGCACCAAAGTGAACTTTTATACAGCCATGTATCATGCCTTTATGTCGCCAAACCTTTACATGGATACTGATGGTAAATATCGCGGCCTGGATCAGAACATTCATGCTGCTGTCAACTTTACCAACCACACAACCTTTTCGTTGTGGGACACTTACCGGGCATTGCATCCGCTTTTTACGGTTCTGCAACAACAGCGAACCAATGATATGATCGCTTCCATGCTTGCCCATCGCCAGCAAAGTGTGCACGGAATACTGCCGGTGTGGTCGCATCATGCCAATGAAAACTGGTGCATGATTGGGTATCACGCTGTGTCGGTTATTGCTGATGCCTGGATGAAAGGGATCCGCGGATTTGAAGGGGAAGAAGCGCTGGAAGCTATGGTATCAAGTGCCTGTTACGCTCCTTACGATGGAATTGGTGATTATATGTCAATGGGCTATGTGCCTGCCGACCGACATACCAATGCGGCCTCCAAAACCCTTGAATATGCCTATGATGACTGGTGCATAGCACACATGGCGGCCAGTTTGAACCAAAATGAGTTGAATAAAAAATTCGCAAACCGAGCCACCTCCTACCTGAACATTTTTGACACGATAAGCCGTTTTATGCGGCCACGACTCTCCGATGGAAGCTTTAAACCTGCCTTTGATCCATTGGTCACCGAAGGCCAGGGTTTTATTGAAGGGAATGCATGGAACTACAGCCTGTATGTTCCCCACGACCCGAACAGCCTTATCAAATGGCATGGTGGCAACAAGAAATTCATTAATCATCTTGATTCTTTGTTTACCATGCAACTCGATGAGGCACATATCGAAGGTTCCGAAGATATTTCGCACGATGGAATCATCGGCAACTACGTTCACGGCAACGAACCCAGCCACCATATTCCCTACCTGTATGTGTATGCAGGAGCACCCTGGAAAACACAGGAAAGGGTAAGACAAATCATGGGTTCCCTCTATAAACCTTTTACCGATGGATTGCCGGGCAATGACGACTGTGGACAAATGTCGGCCTGGTATATTTTCAGTGCGTTGGGATTTTATCCGGTTTGCCCGGGCAGCAATGAATATGTGTTGGGTAGCCCAATGATTGAAAAGGCAGAAATCAGGCTGGAAAATGGCCGGAAATTCCAAATTGAAGTAATTAACCAGGAAAAAGATTATGTGTATGTCGATCGGGTGATGCTCAATGGAAAACCCTATGAGAAGCTTTTTATCACCCACGAAACCATCATGCAGGGTGGCCGGATCACCTTCATCATGACCGACAAAGCTGTTAAAAAAAACTACCCTGACTCTTCCCTTCCATTTTCGTTGGGTATCAAAGAACCATCAAAAGAATAAGGTCGACACAATGTAACCCAAACATTTATGAGCAGAATGATCTGTGT
>DITE01000003.1 GCA_002422725.1 Bacteroidales bacterium UBA6192 | reverse complement strand
ATTGATGAATTGAGTAAAAAGGATAAGCCTGCCAAAGCGATAAAAACAGTTCTTCTGGCCGAGGATGAAGAATCAAACTACCTCGTGATGGCCCTTACGATAAGTAAAATCGCAGATGTGGAGGTGGTTCCGGCTGTCAACGGCATAGAGGCAGTTGACATGGTAAAAAACCGGCCCGACATTGGTTTGGTGTTGATGGACATACGCATGCCGCTTATGGACGGACTTGAAGCCACAAAACTCATTAAGGCGATGAGGCCCGACCTGCCCGTTATTGCTATTACGGCTTATGGCAATAGTGGTGATGAACGAAGGGTGAGGGCATCGGGATGTGATGATTATTTGGCCAAACCAGTAAAAAGAGCACAGCTTGAGAGAATGTTGGGAAAATATATTTTTGAAGGGAATGTAAAAAAATAAGTCTAATTAAATGATGTAATCAACTGTTTATCAAATAATTTAGGGTTTTAAAAAGAGACTATGAATCCGATACTCGTACACTTCTGGGAAGTTCAGTCGCTTGATGGGATGGCGTTGATTGAATTTGCTAAGCACAACAATGAGCATGATTTTAATTTGATTGATTGTAATCTTGCATTCCGGCACATTTTACAAATTAATTCCAACGACCACCCGTCTATTGGATTTAAACAATGCAAAAAGTGGCTGAAATCTGAGCTCCCGGGTTTGCAGTTTTTTCTGAAAGAAGGATATAAGTCAGCCAATGAATATGAAAAAGAGTGGTTTTCAATTGAAGAAGAACAATGGTATCTGGCTCATGTTAAGGTTATTGTAGACAGTAGTTTCGTTATAACAATGAAAAACATCACTTCAATAAAAAAAGCCTACACTGAGCATGATCTGTTTTTTGAAGCGAATCTCGATCTGCAATGCATTGCCGACACTGAAGGTAATTTTGTGAAAACCAATAATGCCTGGGCTCAACTTCTGGGCTACAGTCTTGAGGAAATTAACCGTAGTAAGTTTCTTGATTTTGTCCATCCCGACGATATCCAAGCAACATTAAATGCTGTTAAAAAGCTCAGCGATCAGGAAAAAGTCTTGAATTTCATCAATCGTTATCGCACCAAAGCAGGCGATTATAGGATAATTGAGTGGCGCTCATTCCCTATGGGCAAAATGATTTATTCAGTTGCAAGGGATATTACCCATCAAAAAATTGCTGAGGAGCAATTGATTAGGAGCGAAGCCCGTTTTCGAAGCCTTTTTGAGAATAACCATGCCGTGATGTTGATTATCAATCCGGATGATGGACAGATTGTCGACGCCAACCCTTCAGCAGCCAGCTTTTATGGTTACAGCAGAAGGCAGATGCAGCATATGAGGATCAATCAGATCAACATCCTAAGCCCTGAAGACATTAAATCGGAGATGGATGCAGCCCTCAAAGCAGAGCGCAGCCAGTTTTTCTTTAAGCACCGGCTGGCCAACGGATCAATCAGAGATGTGGAAGTCTGGAGTGGAAAAGTGGAACTGAATAACAAAGAGCAACTGTATTCTATTATTCATGACATTACAGAATCCAATAGAATTGCTGAGGCCCTGAGTGAAAGTGAGGAACGTTACAGAAGCATTTACGAGAATTCGCATGATGCCATGATTCTCCTTGATCCCGAAAGCCTGATATTCTCCAACCCTAATATGGCTGCCATCAAGTTATTCGGTTTCGAAAGTGCAAAAGAATTTGTCGGCATAACACCAATCCAATTATCACCCGAAAAACAGTCTGACGGGCAATTGTCTGATTATATGGCTCGTCAGTTTATTAATGAAGCAATTGAAAAGGGAGGTGTTTTTTTTGAATGGGTGCATATGACCAGACAGGGAAACGAGTTTACTGCAGAGATACTGCTCAATGCAGTCCCTTTCAAAGGCAAGATTATGCTGCAAACAACCTTGAGGGATATTACTGCTGTTAAAAATGCGCAGGCAAAGATTGTGCAGAGTGAGAGCAGGTTGATGAGTCTGGTCAGTATTTTGCAACATGAAAGCAAAAATATCCAGGAGTTTCTTGACTATTCACTCAATGAATTGATTAGTCTTACGGAGAGTAAGCTGGGTTATATTTATTTTTATGATGAAGCAAAACAGCAGTTTGAATTGAATACCTGGTCAAAGGAAGTCATGAAAGAATGCGAAGTGGCTGAACCCCAAACAATTTATTGCCTCGAAAAGACTGGTTTGTGGGGTGAGGCAGTTCGTCAGCGTAAAGCCATTATTGATAACGATTTTCAACAAAGTAGCCCGGAAAAGAAAGGTTACCCTGAAGGTCATGTGCATTTGAAACGATTTTTGACTATACCGGTAATCCATAAAGGAAAAATTGTTGCTGTAGCTGGTGTGGCAATTAAGAAAAACGAATATGACCAAACCGATGTGCTTCAGATGACATTGATGATGGACGCTGTGTGGAAGGCTGTTGAGAAACTCAGGGCCGAAGAATCGCTGCGTCAGAGTGAAGCCAAGTACCGCATCATTACTGAAAATTCGTCAGATGTGATTTGGTTGTACAATATGGCACTGAAAAAATTCACATTTATCAGTCCTTCTATCCTCCAGTTAAGGGGATTCACACCAGAAGAAGCCATGAAACAGGAAATGGAAGAGTCAGTAACTAAAGAAGACTTTCAGAGAATCATTGAGGGTATAAATGCTGATCTTCCGGTTTTTCTCGAAGACAGAGATGTGCCCGGTTCGCGCAAGGTATCTGTAATTCAGCAGCCCTGTAAAGATGGCAGCCTTGTGTGGGTTGAAGTGATTACCCAGTTCCAGTTTAACAACCACAACGAACTTGAAGTTCTTGGTGTTAGCCGCAACATTAACGAACGTGTGAAAATGGAACAGGAACTCAGGCAAAATGAGGCCCGTCTGCATGACTTGAATTATACAAAAGACAAGCTTTTCTCCATCATTGCGCATGACTTACGCAGCCCGTTTACAAGTTTTCTGGGTCTGTCGGAGCTGATGATGAGTGTCGAAATGAAATTCAGCGAACAGGAGTTGCGCGAAATGGCACTTAGCCTGAACAAAACAGCCCAAAGCACTTACAACCTGCTCGAAAACCTGCTGGAATGGTCACGACTGCAGCGTGGAATGCTAAACCCTGAACCTCAGTTTGTGATGATCAGGCAATTGTTGAATACAACAACCGAAACCTTTCAGGAACAGATTCAAACCAAGAAACTGGAAGTAATCAATCAGGTTGAGGAGAAGATGGTAGCCTATGCGGATGAGAAAATGCTGGAGTCGGTGATGCGTAACCTCTTATCCAATGCGATCAAATTTACTCCAAAGGGAAAACGCATTACACTTGATGCTGCCAAAACAGCCAGCAATCGTGTCAGAATAATCGTGACCGACACAGGGATAGGTATTCCAGACGGAATACTCACGAATCTCTTTGTTGTGGATGAATCAAAAAGCCGCAAGGGAACAGAAGGAGAAAGAAGCTCTGGCCTGGGTTTGATGCTTTGCAAAGAGTTTGTAGAGTTGAATAATGGGAAAATTTGGGTAGAAACAACAGAAAAACAAGGAAGTAGTTTTTTTGTCGAATTGCCCAGATTTTAAAGTGTTTAAATAAAAGATAAGCATGATGATCGATAATATTTCTATAAAGGACAATTCTCCGGGGCTCCTTAGCTGGCAACCTCCACCTCCACAAACCTGATTGCAAGCGATATGGATTATGAATAATTATCAGAACAGTTCAAAAGAACGAGAAAATTGACCAGATTATGAGTGAACTTAGTGCATTATCAAAAGAGGAACTCAATGCTGAGAAGCGGTTCAGAGTACTTATCGAAAACGCTCCTGATGGGGTGGCAATCGTTGACCAGCAAGGTTCTTTCATTTATGCCAGCCCAAATGCATTGAGGCAGTTTGGTTTCAACGAAGTTGAAATTACCAGGCATTCTGGTTCGGAGCTGACTCACCCTGATGATCTCCCATACGTTTTGGAACATTTGTTCAAAGTGATCACCGACCCGGATTATAAACCTACTCTTGTTTATCGTTTCATGACAAAAGATAGGGGTTATAGATGGATAGAAACCACGTTTACAAACCTTCTTGCAGATGATACAATAAGGGGTATTGTGTTAAATTTCAGCGATATAACCGAACGTAAACTGGCGGTCGAGAGCCTGCGCGAAAGCGAAGAGAAGTTTTCAAAAGCATTCAGGAACAGTCCAAGTGTCATTATAATAACCTCGGTCGAAACCGGAAGGATTATCGATGTAAACGATAGTATTTTAAGATTGACCGAATATACCCGTGAGGAAGTTTTAGGCAAAACGACCATCGAGCTAAACATGTGGGAAAATGAAGAAGACAGGAATTATGTTGTTGCCAGATTGCAACATTATAATAAGGTTGATAATTACGAAACCTTATTCAGAAAGAAATCCGGGGAATTTTTCACTACTCTGATCTCGGCCGAGATCATCGTTTTGCAGCAATCAACCTGTATTCTCAGTGTTATCCATGACATCAGCAGTTTGAAACTGTCGGAACAAAAGATCAAAGAAAGCGAAGCCAACCTGAAAGCCATTGTCGAAAACTCATTGGACAGTATCTGGTCAGTTAACAAGCAGTACGAAATACAATATGTAAATAAAGTATTTGTCACGGCTTTCAAAAAGTCTTTCGGCGTTGATCTTACGAAAGG
>DITE01000099.1 GCA_002422725.1 Bacteroidales bacterium UBA6192 | reverse complement strand
GCGAAATAAACACCCTTGGACCGCCCTCCATTTCAAAGTGCTTAGCATACAGATGCTTCTGTTCAAAATGATAATCACCCATATAGGTGTATCCGGCTTCGACAAAAACCCTTGACAAGATGTCGATGTTGATCCTTGGATCATCGTATGTTCTGAAGGCAATGTGGTCATTGATAACAGTTTCGTGTTCGTTCCGAAACAAATCATAAATCATTTGTACAGAAGGATTTTGTCTGGTATAGTCCATCCAGAGCCGATCAAAAATAGCTTGTGCTTTCATAGATTATTATAGGATTAGGTAAGTTGTGAAAGGATAAAATTAATTTCTTTTCTCATGTGTTGATAACCGTTTGTGAAATATTCATTTTCGGGCAAAAGACCATCATGCGGATAGTTCAACATTCGATCAAGCAGAATGTTTTTCAGGTCCGGGTCAATATTTCCGTCAATGGTAATATTTCTGATCAATCCTTTTTCTACACGGAACGTGAAACCAGCTTCGCAATCTGCCAGCCTGACCTGCTTCGAAAAGATGTAGTCCGGAGAATAACTGAAATTCCAGTCCCGGTTTGCGTATTTTTCCTGCGCCAGTTTTTCGATGTTTATCAATTCAAATTCTGTTAGTTCCCGACTAGTACAACTTTGAAAATAATGCAAAAGGTAGTCTTTCAGACCATTTTCAAACTCATCAGGACCCATTGTAAAATGCAGGTGATCAATAAGGTTTGTCACGTTTGCTTTAACTGATTTTATTGCTTTAGAGGTGTAGGCTTCCGGATGAGGCTGAATAATCTGCTTGAGTTTCGTCAGATCAGCATTAAAAAGCAAAGTGCCATGATGAATTGTTCTATTCTTAAAAACATGGGCTGCATTTCCAGAGAATTTCAGACCGTAGACAGTCAGGTTGCTTTTCCCGGATAATTCAGCTTGTAATCCAAGTGCTTTTAGGTAATTCAGAATTGGTTTTGTCGCATTTACAAAATCAATTTGCTGCCCCGATCCGGGATGATTGGTTATGAATGCGTAGTTAAGATTATTTTCGTCGTGAAAGACAGCTCCGCCGCCCGATATTCTGCGAATAAGCGGGATATTGTGACTGATCAAATATGGATAATTCACCTCCTCCATGGCATTCTGATGCTTGCCTATGACAAATGTGTTAAAGTTTCGAAATATGAATACAATATTTTCCTGACTATTTCTAAGCAGATACTCCTCAGTTGCCAGATTATAAGAGGGTTCCAGACTGTTAGATTGAATAATTGTAGTCATTAGCAGAGGAAGGAAATTCATGATTGGAAAGCAAAATTACGACTTTTTGCGTGTTAATCCGTGAATTAGCATTAATTTTGCCGCTCCTTTCACATGAATCCAATCATTTAGCATGCACAATATCAGAAATATAGCCATAATTGCTCACGTCGATCATGGCAAAACAACACTTGTTGACCGTATACTTTTTCAGGTTAAGCTTTTTCGTGACAACCAGGAAATGGGAGATTTAATCCTTGATAACAATGATCTTGAAAGAGAACGGGGAATAACAATTCTGGCTAAAAACGTTTCAGTCAAATTTAAAGATGTAAAAATTAACATTATTGATACTCCCGGACACGCCGATTTTGGTGGCGAAGTGGAAAGGGTGTTGAATATGGCTGATGGGGTGTTGTTGTTGGTTGACGCTTTTGAAGGTCCGATGCCACAGACACGATTTGTGTTACAAAAGGCAATCGAACT
This sequence comes from Bacteroidales bacterium UBA6192, assembly GCA_002422725.1. Taxonomy (GTDB): domain Bacteria; phylum Bacteroidota; class Bacteroidia; order Bacteroidales; family F082; genus UBA6192. The sequence goes on along the minus strand of DITE01000099.1, from coordinate 5,418 downwards.
CGGACTGAAGCCAATAGTTGTAATAAACAAGGTTGACAAACCGAATTGCCGTCCGGATGAGGTTCAGGAAGCTGTTTTCGACCTGATGTTTAATCTGGGTGCCACAGAAGACCAGTTAAACTTCCCGACAGTTTTCGGATCATCAAAAAACGGATGGATGTCGGACCATTGGGAGAATGAAACAACAGACGTCTCGTATTTGCTTGATACCATTATTCAACACATCCCCCGCGCCCATTACGAAGAAGGAACTCCTCAGATGCAGATTACTTCACTCGATTACAGTTCTTATGTAGGCAGGATAGCGGTTGGAAGGTTATCAAGAGGTTTTTTGCAGGTTGGAATGCCGGTGTCACTTGTTAAACGTGACGGAAGTATAACCAAATCAATCATCAAAGAGCTTTATACATTTGAAGGTCTTGGTAAGGAACGTATTAAATTACCTGTTTATGCCGGTGATATCATTGCATTAATGGGTATCGAAGATTTTGAGATAGGCGATACAGTAACTGATTTTGAAAATCCGGAAGGGCTTCCCCCCATCAGGATTGATGAGCCAACAATGAGTATGCTTTTTACGATCAATAATTCTCCCTTCTTTGGAAAAGAAGGTAAGTTTGTTACATCGAGGCATTTACGCGACAGATTAAGTAAAGAAACGGAAAAAAACCTGGCATTGCGTGTAGTTGACACAGATTCTCCGGATTCTTTGCTTGTTTACGGCCGGGGTATCCTTCATTTATCCATTTTGGTTGAAACAATGCGTCGTGAAGGATATGAGTTTCAGCTTGGTCAGCCCAAGGTCATTATCAAGACCATTGAGGGGGTGAAGCATGAGCCTATTGAAAACCTGACTATTCAGGTTCCGGAGGAGTTTTCAGGAAGAGTTATCGAACAGGTTACCATGCGTAAGGGCGAGTTATTGGAAATGAATCCCAAAGGCGATCGGATGCATCTCGAGTTTTTAATCCCATCGCGTGGAATCATCGGACTGAGGAATAATATTCTTACTGCTACAGAAGGGGAGGCCATAATTGGTCATCGTTTCAAAAGATTTGAACCATGGAAAGGTGAAATTAATGCCCGTAACAATGGAGCATTGATTTCGATGGAAACCGGAACTGCCATTCCATTTTCAATATTCAAGCTGCAGGACAGGGGACGATTCTTTATTTACCCTAATGAAGAAGTGTACATGGGACAGGTAATTGGAGAACATTCGCGATCAAACGACCTGGTTATAAATGTTAATAAGACAAAGAAACTTACCAATATGCGTGCATCAGGTTCAGACGAAAAAGTGATGATCGTACCGGCAATTCGATTTTCGCTTGAAGAGTATATGGAGACCATTCGTGAAGACGAATTCCTTGAAGTGACCCCAAGATCACTCAGGCTCCGGAAAATTCTCCTCGATGAGGTTGCCCGAAAGCGTGCTGGTAAAACTTCTGATTGATCATATATTCATAAAGAATTAAATCACATCATTTTATGAAAACTAAAATCCTTTTTGTTTTCCTGCTAATTGGTTCATTAAGTGCTTGCGATATTCTTCAGCAGGTGACCGAAATGCAGCAACTCAGCTTATGCACCTTCGATTTGAATGGTGTTGATCAGGTGAAGTTAGCTGGAATTCAACTGAGACCAGGCATGGAAAAGTCTGGATTAACTGTTAGCGAATCACTTACGCTGGCAGGCGCCATTTTTAACAAGAGCTTGCCTCTTCAGATGAACATGATGGTTAAGGTAGATAATCCGAACGAGAAAAAAGCATCACTTAATAAGATGGATTATATACTCTTTGTCGATGGAAAAGAGTTGATTAGTGGCATGGTGCAGGAGAAGTTTGAAATCAATGGCGAATCTTCACTAATGCTTGCTTTGCCCATGAGTCTTGATCTTTACAAAGTGTTGCAGAATGAAACATCTGATGCACTGGTCAATCTGGCTTTCAAACTTGTATCCGACAAAGGACAGCCAACAGAAGTGATGTTAAAGATTAAACCTTACCTAAAAATAGGTAGTTCTGAGCTGGCCTATCCTGGCTTTCTGACTTTGAGTAAAGATTTATAGAAAACCGTCGTTTACTGATTATTGAAAGGGTTTACCTTAAACTCTGGATAGATTGTAAATTCAAAGGAAGCAGGCTAAGTTTGAATTTGTCGAACCGATAAACGTTCCAATATACATTTTCCAATCCTTGATTTTCAGACTTTCGTTGCAACACATATTTGGTTTGCAACAAGTTAGCGTTAAAACTGCTTATACATGAAATTGCAGAACGATCAAAATGCATTAATGCCTGCAAAAAATACCAGGCTGCGTCAAATCCTTCATACGCATATTGATCGGGTTCTGTCCCAAATTGGTTTCTATACTTATAAATGAACTGATCTGTGAAAATGCTATTGTAATCAACATGGCTTTGAACAACATAGTGTGCATTCATATTGAGTAAACTTTCCGGAAATAAATTGTCAAATTTGTCCCAATTAGGCAGTCCGAAAAGCCGGATATTAAAAGTGTCGGTTATTTGGTTCAGTTTGTTCATGAATTCCATAGCAAACACATTGTCCTCAGCATAAGCAATAACAATATTCTCGCGAACGCTGGACACCATCTGACTCAGGAGTTTTATGCTATCTTGTGAGTACCTGTAATTAAATATTTGATTATCAATAGATGAACTATCGTATATGTTTTGTTTTAACCAATCTGTCGAAAATGTTTTACCCTCTACGGTAACATAGGGGCTCACCCGGATTATTCTTCCCTGCGAATTGGATTTAACAGCGAGATTATAAATTTTTTCATTTGGAATGTTTACTTTCTGTGGGAGGGAATTGTTCAGGATGTTTTTCAATTGAATAATCTGATCATCGTAAACACCTGATCTGGGTTGGAACAAAAAAACCTTACCGTTTGGATAGTACTGTAAAATCATTGAGGCAACATTTCTCAGCTGCGAATCCTGATCGGGTTTCAATTTTACAACATTCGGAAAATTTTCAAGTATCTCACTGCGCTGAGCCATTGGGTTAACAATCATAATGTTGTGTGACCTGGCAAAGGTAGCAACCCGATCAAAGGCTTTGTTGAAGAATGGACCAACAATCAAATCTGGTTTCTGAGTACTCATTTTTTCAATAGCATCATTTGTTTTGCTATTTATTTGGTCAACATCAAACACCATCAGTTCAATTTGAAGGCCCTGGCTTCTTACAAGTGAATCGACAGCCAGAAGAAATCCCTCATAAAACCCGATAAAGGTAAACTCTTCTCGGTTGGCAATTTCTTCGATATCTGAATCAGGCCTTACAGAAAAATTCAAAGTTTCGTTTTTAGATAGAAAAAATGGAATAAGTAAGGCTACCCTGAATGTTTTCTGTCTGTAATCGAATCTCCCCTGACAATTAGAAACCACATCATTGAGATCATCAATTGAGATAGCATCTAATTCATTTTCATTAGGTTGCTGCTCTTTGAATATCTTATCAGTCTTAGGAATAAACTTCTTTACAGGAATTTTAACCAGATCACCTGCTTTTACATTTCTTTTGATCCATGGATTTGCGTTTTGAAGATCAGCAAGCTTAAGTCCATATTTTTGGGCAATTGATTCTGCTTTTTCTCTATTTTCAGCGCGGTGTAGGATGAAGTCAGGGGCTATTTTTTTTTTCGGGACAGTGATTTGCTGCCCCGGCCTGATCCGATCAGTTAAACCTGGGTTTAGTCGCTTGAGTTCTTCTACATTTACTCCATGATTCACAGCAATCCGGTAAATCGTTTCCCCCTGTTTGACAGTATAATTGATAATAGCAGTGTCAGCTTTAGGAGAACTCAATGTCTGGACTGGTTGCTCCAATTGCTGCAATGTTTTTTCACCCGAGACTACGTTTGTATTGGTGTCCTGACGTTTTCGCCCTTCATTTTTTACTGCTGCATTAGGTGGCAAACGCAATATCTGACCAATTTTGAGATTTTCAGCCAATCCAGGATTAAGATCATTTAGGTCTTCAATTTTAAGTCCATATAGCCGGGCAATAGAATATAAAGTCTCTTTTGGTTTCACGAGGTGTTGGCCATAATCTACTGCTGGCCAGATTATTTCTGGCAAACTTTGCGATGAAGTTTGTGCACCTGAGCTTTGGACAGAACTTTCGACAGCTTGAATGCTGGTTGCCGGTGAAATAACGGTGGGTGTAGCTTCTGTATTTTGTGCAGGGATATTTTTACTAATTGACGTATTTGCTCTCTTTTCCGGTTTTGCTTTTGAATCAGTTTTATCCGATGCAGCATTCACTGTTTCTGTTCTTCTGCTAACAGGCCGTGTGTAAGGGTTCAGATCAGGCCTGTTCGGATTGGTATTCACCGAAATATCAGTTTTGAGATTGAGAGGCACAATAACATATTCACCCTCAGGGATTGGTTCCTTAATTCGTGGATTTGCTGCTTTAACCAGATTTTCAGAAACCACATAGATATTTGCTATGTAATTAAATGTCTGATTCTTACCTGCAACATGATAAATATAATCATGGGTTTCTGTTATGGGAGCATCTGCTTGGGCTGGTTGATTGATATCAATTGGAACGGTGGTTTTTTCAGAAGTAGGAATTCGCAGTACCTGCTTCACCCTTAAGCCACTTCGTGCTTCAGGATTTGCCATCAAGATATTCTCCATCGAAACCCTGTAGGCTTTGGCAATGCTGTAAAGTGTTTGCCTCGGCTCAACTGTATGCAGATAATAATTTAATCCATTGTACTGTCCGATGCTGGTTGACAAGGCAACTTCTCCCTGTGCTTTAATGCCTGATAGCGATATTAATCCAATGACTGATAAGAGGATGAATACCCTGAGAATATTTAAAAAATATTTTGCCTTATTACTCATCACATTCATTATTCCCATTCAATGGTAGCCGGTGGTTTTGAACTGATGTCGTAAACCACCCGGTTTACACCTTTAACTTTGTTGATAATATCGTTTGACACCTTTGCCAGAAAATCATAAGGCAACCTCGACCAATCAGCTGTCATGCCATCCGTTGAATTAACGGCTCGGAGTGCTACAACATTTTCGTAGGTTCTTTCGTCGCCCATCACGCCCACCGACTGAACAGGCAGTAAGATCACAGCGGCCTGCCAAACCTGATCATATAAACCGTGTGTATGCAGCCCTTCAACATAAATATCATCAACATCCTGAAGAATTCTAACCTTTTCGGGGGTAATTTCACCAAGTATTCTGATGCCCAGCCCTGGTCCGGGGAATGGATGACGATCAATGATGAAAGAAGGCAGACCGAGCTGACGGCCAATGATTCTCACTTCGTCCTTAAAAAGTGTGTTCAGGGGTTCCACAACCTTTAATTTCATGAAATCGGGTAAACCGCCCACATTGTGGTGCGATTTGAT
>DITE01000025.1 GCA_002422725.1 Bacteroidales bacterium UBA6192 | reverse complement strand
TCATGTTGAACAAACATGTCATCATCGCCTCTTACCTGTGCATGACGGAAACAATACGTACAAAATGCAAAACAATTCTGAGTACTTTTATCAAATATTAACTTAACAGGCGGGTATTTATGCTGACATCCCTGAAGTATTTCCAACATGCCTTCATCATTGATAAACCAGGGTTTATTTAGTTTTTGGTTTCCGTCGTGCGGATTTGTTTTCTTCTGATATTCTTCAACCACTTTACGTCTGTCCTCATCTGATTCAGCATCAGTGTATCGCTTCACATCATCAGCATGAATCATTCCTGGTTGAGGAAAAATCAAATAATACATGCTATCTTTCTCATAATTATTCCAATTTATAGAATTGAGAGTGTGTTTCGTGGCCAAAAATCGATACACTTCAATAAAAAATTCGCGTTCTTTTAAATGACCGATTTCAATTCCATGATTTTTAAGTTTCCCGATTATTTCTCTAAAGCCATTTAATCCGGAATAGTATGTTTTATCTGTAAAAATTGGTTCATCCTTTCTGAAAAATCCAGAATGTTGCGGATAGCAATGATGCAGTCTCTCGAGCAATCCGAGTGGAAGTAAATTTTCATCCCGAATAACCGCAATAGATTCTTCGGAATAATGATACTGCCGAAAAACGCTGTCTAAATCAATCTTCTGAGTTGTCATAATGGTTTTTGTATTTATTTTTGTTATTCACTGTTTGCCAATTCAAGTTCTTTCCTTTTACCTTTTTCTGAAGCGCAATCACCTTTTCCTGTTATTCCGGTTTAAAGGAATATCAAAATTTTTGCTGCTGATTATGTAGTATTTTCCGGGTTCTAAATCATTAAAGAAGCAACTCCCTATTTCGTAAGAATTCAGGAAAAAAAATTAGTTTCGTCAGATTAATCGCACTAGTGCTGACAGGTAAATAAATACTATCATGCTGATTTTCTGCGCCCATTCTGTGTGTGCTGCCCATACTTACAATGAATTTATTATCAACATTCTCATTCCCGACATGCTAACTAAATTGACGTTTTGTTGAGGCACCTTGTTTGTTGAAGTGATTCTGACAATAGTATCAAGTGAAAACCCTTCCCTGTTGCTGTTATGTTGTCAGCCCATTCAAAACCATCTTCTGAACTCTTCATAATTTCTACTTTATATTGCATTTCTCTAAGAAGATTATTTACAAAATAGGATTGGTTGAAATCCATATCAACATTGCCTCTGTTTTACCGATATTATAAATAGTTTGTTTATGTCCCGAATTAAAATAAAAGCTATCGCCCTCAATCAAATGAAAAATCTGTGAATTGATCTCTATCTTAAAACTTCCGGATAAGGCATAGTAAAAACTTTGTCCCGGCATTGGATTGATAAGATGCTCTGAAGTTGATTCAGGCATAAATGCCAACAAATAAGGCTCCATTAACTTTTGTTGGTCGTGATTGGATAATAAGTAGAGGGTTGTTCCCTGATCGTTGGATTGAACAATTTTCTTTTCATCAAACTTCACCATCGGACTACTCGAATAAGTTTCATTCTCCCCGATCAACGAACCAACTGTAGTTTGAAGTGCATCAGCAATTTTTTTCAGTGTTATGATTGAAGGATAGGCCTTGGTTCTTTCAATCTGTGAAATTAAACTTGGTGTTACACCTATTGAACTGGCTAATTCATTGACCTGAATATGAAGGCTTTCTCTTCTGTTTCTGATGCGATTACCTAACCTTAGCATTGCGGAAATATGTTAAAATGTAAAAGTAAATTTCACTTCACAAAATAAATACAATTTAACCGAATGGGCAAATTATTTAGCTTAGAAATCACAAGTATTTCAGATGTAGTGTTGTCCCAGATTATTCCGAAGTGCTTATGAGGTCATAGCAATCAAGAACCTTCTTCCTGTCCGTTCTTTTTTTTGCCAGCTGACGGACTGCCAAAAAAGCTCAACACTCGTTAGCTCTAACGCGTTGCTTTGCACCGGCAGTTTAACAATCAGCCTTTCGGCCCTGATCTATTCGATTTGGATGGAATAAATACCATTAACCAATAGCCTGCCCGAAGGCAGTTGCTCTGTCAACTCAATATAATTGTTGAATTGACGACCAGTATTTACCTTTACTTTTTTGAGATAAAAAATTGAGTTCTCTTCCTTCTCAAGAATTAACATATATGAATCATTTTCCGATTTGATAATGGCAGTTTCAGGAACAGATAAAACAGAGTCAATCGTCGTAAAAACCTCTCCTTCTACAAATTGATTGCTAACGAGATGAATTCCATTTGGGTTATCTATTTCTGCAAAACATTCAAGCGACCTGGAATCAGACATGATCGTTTTCCCAACAGCATTGATAGTTGCTTTGTATTTCTCAGATTTATTACCGTTCAAATAAAATACTGCAGCCTGGCCAATTCTAATTCTATTGATGTTTTTTTCAAAAACGGATAGTCGCAACTGGAAAGACTGCGCATCAATAATTTCTGCGATATTTTGTTGAGGCTCTACATATTGTCCAATTGTTGCAGTAATACTTGAAACAAATCCACCAATAGGCGATCTGATAGTATAAGTGGAATAAAACTCACCCTTTTCAATTTTTGAAATATCAAGTCCTATGCTTTCGAGTTTAATTTTCAATGCCTTATACTTTGCATTCTCAGCTAAAAAGTTGCTTTCGGCCAATGCAAAATCTTTCTGAGTTGCTATATTCTCTTTATACAATTCCTCAGCCCGCAAATAATCACTTTTCAATCGTGACAAAATAGCCGATGATTCACCAAAATCTTTCTGCATATCAACGAATCCATAACCGGAAACATCGAACATTTTCGAACCTTTGTTAATGATTTGACCCGGCTTGCAATAAATTTTACTGATTGTCCCTGATAATGGCAAACTAATTTGTGCCTGCCCATCAGCAGCAGGAATAATATTGCCAGTGAAATAAACCACATCGGCAAAGGGGTACAAAACAGGCTCACCAAATTCCATTTTTTCGGATTCAAACTGTGCTTTTGTAATTTCAATAAAGCCGGAATCACTATCGGTAGTTTGTTCTGTATTATCATTGCATGATGCCAATACCACACTCAGAACAAATACAATAAGTAAATTTGTTTTCATGCTGCTTGCTGTTTATTTTGAAAAATATCTTATTTCCGTAACTGTTATATTAAATTTCAATATATTATCCAGGTGCTCGAGTTGAATTTGAATTGCAGTTTCGTAACTGCTAACGAACTGATAAAAATTTATTTCACCCAATTGATATGATTTCAATGCTGTATTCATTATCTCGTCCATTAATGGTTTTCCTGAAAATTTATAATTATCGAGCAAAGCTTTATGTATTGAATGCTCGCTGGCCAATTGTTTCAACTGATTGGTTATTAATATTGTTTCGTTCTCTTTGAATAATGTGTTAGCCTTAGCTGAAAGCTTTGCTGCATTTATCCGGGCGTTGTAACTTCCATAAAACAAGGGAAAAGCAGCTCCAATTTGAAATCCATGATAATAGTTGCCATTTTCGTATTGGTTGGAGCCCAAAAAATAATTCACAGAAAAATCCGGTAGTATTTTATTTTTTTCAACCCGCACAAGTGAATTTAAAAAATTGTTCTCGTTTTTTAATAAATCAAAAACAGGCAAAGAATCAGGAATTCCGTCAATTTCCGGCAACAATTCCAATGCCATTGGAACGGTAAAATCGCTCTCGTAATGCATTAAAATTTTTAGCCGTTTATAGGCATTTGCTACATCAACTTCCAAATAATTTAATTGAATTGCCGCCTGACTTTTCTTTGCCCTCATATTCAAGACCTCAAGCCGGCTAACATCTCCAATTTGCGCCCTTTTTTCGGAATTGGCCAGTAATACATTATACAGGCTATCCAGGGTCTGATACAATCTTTGCTTATTCAGAAGAGTCTGATAATCGAAATATGAAAAGGAAACCCTTTTTATCAAATCGTTTTTTTGAATATTCCAATTTGCCTCTGCTATTGAAACTTCAATTTGCCTTGATTCGCCTTCTGCTGAATAAAGAGTTGGAAAACTGAAACTTTGTTCCACTCCCCAAACTTTTAGGGGATAACCTTTTTCGGCTATGTTATTTTGATCGGTACCATAACTGAATACAGTTTTATCGGGGGCAAAAGCGGTCTTTCGCAATGCTTTACTTTCTTCAACCTTCAGCATATAAGCTGCTACTTGTTTGTTGTTATGCAAGGCCACATCAATGACATCATTTAATTTCAGATTGGGATTCTGTCCAAAAGAAGTTACTACCGGAATACAAATCAGAACTAAGACAACAAGAAAATTGGATCGAACAAGACGGAAAGGAAAAAATTTTATTCCTTTAACATTATAGAATAGTTCAAAAAGCAAAGGCAAAGCGATCATGGTCAACATAGTAGAAGTAATTAGCCCCCCAATTACTACGGTAGCAAGTGGTCGTTGAACTTCGGCCCCTGCGCCTGTTGAAATAGCCATAGGTAAAAAACCCATAGCCGCAGCTCCGGCAGTGAGCAACACTGGGCGCAAGCGGTTTTTTGTTCCGGTAAGTATTAACTCACGCATATTTTTCATTCCCTGATGCTGTAACTCCTTTAAATGCTCAATCAGTACAATACCGTTCAGCACAGCAATACCAAAGAGTGCAATAAATCCAATGCCCGCAGAAACACTAAAAGGCATTCCCCTAATCCAAAGAAGTAACACTCCTCCCACTGTGGCTAAGGGTATTGCAGTAAAAATCATAACAGCATCTTTTAATGATTTAAAGGCAAAATGCAGGAATATGAAAATCAACAATAAGGCTACCGGTACGGCGATCATTAAACGGTTTGTAGCATTTTGAAGATTTTCGAATTGACCACCATATTGAATATAATTACCTGCTTTCAATTTTACATTTTTATCAATCTTGTGTTGAATATCAACGATAACAGATTTCAAATCGCGGTTGCGAACGTTAACACTTACAACGACCCTTCGATGCGCATTATCATGCGAAATTTTAGCAGGCCCCAGCGTGTATTCAATATCAGCAAGCTCGCTTAAAGGTATCATGTGCCCGGTTGAAACAGGCACCTGAAGTTGCCGGATATCGTCAATATCTGTTCGGTTCTGGTCATCGAACCGCATCACTAGATCGAACCGTTTTTCGCCCTCAAAAATTACACCTGCTGTTTTACCACCAAATGCAGCTGACAATAATGTGTTTAAGGTTTGAGTATCAACACCGTAGTGGGCAATTTTACTTCTATCGTAATTTACTTTTATTTGAGGTAAGCCCGCTGTTTTTTCCATAATGATATCGCTTGCTCCCGGTACATCTGCAATTAGATTCTTTATTTCAAGGGCTTTTTGATTGATGTAGCCGAGGTCTTCGCCAAATATTTTTATGGCAATATCAGAACGCACCCCGGTGATCAATTCGTTAAACCGCATCTCAATGGGTTGTGTAAACTCATAGTCTACACCCGGGATTATCGAAAGTGCTTCTTTGAATTTATCAGCAAGATCCTCCTTATTATTTGCTGAAGTCCACATTTTTTTGGGTTTAAGCTTAATAATCATATCTATTTCTTCCATCGACATGGGGTCGGTGGGTACTTCAGCAGCACCAATGCGTGAAACGATCTGTTCCACCTCGTCGGGAAATTTTTCAATCAAAATACTTTCCATCTTAGTGGTCATCTCCACAGTTTTAGTAAGCGACGTTCCTGTTTTTAATACCGGTTGTATAACAAAGTCTCCTTCATCGAGAGTAGGAACAAATTCGCCACCAATGCGTGTAAACACGACTAAAGTCAGCAGTAACGAAACAATGGCTGCTCCAAGCACAATGCGTTTATGGCCACACGACCATTTAATTACAGGGTAGTACGACTGATGGATCTTATCCATTATCCAATCGGAGATATTTCGCTTTTTTGTTTTGGTTGGTTTTAAAAAAAGCGCCGAAGCCACAGGCAGCCATGTAAGCCCTAAGATCATTGCACCAATTATGGCAAAAGAAAATGACAAGGCCATTGGGCGAAACATTTTGCCTTCAACACCGGTTAACGACAAAATTGGGATAAAAACGATAAGAATAATAATTTGACCGAAAATGGCTGATTTCATCATTTTGGATGCACCGGAAATAGAAATCCTATCCATTACATTCTGTCGTTCATCACCTTGAATTGACAACACTTCATCTCTCTGCAAGCCCATTCTAATAGCAATGAATTCGACAATAATTACCGCACCGTCAATAATTATCCCGAAATCGAGTGCTCCAAGGCTCATTAAATTGGCGTCGATACCAAAAATAAACATCATGCCAATAGTAAACAACAAGGCTAAGGGTATCATTGAGGCTATAACCAATGCTGAACGAAAGTTTCCCAAAAGCAAAACAACGATAAACAACACAATGATAGCGCCAAGTATGAGGTTTTCGACTACTGTGAATGAGGTTTTGGAAATAAGCTCGCTCCTTTCAAGTATAGGATTGATAAAAACACCCTCGGGCAGGTTATTTTGAATATCGGCTACACGCGCTTTTACTTCATTGATTACAGCTCTTGAATTGGCATTTTTTAACATCATAATCTGACCAAGAACAGTCTCACCTTTCCCATTGGCAGTAATTGCACCAAAACGGTTTGCAAAACCGAATTTAACATTTGCCAAATCTTTTATCAGGACAGGTTTACCTGCATTATTCTTAACTACAATGTTTTCAATATCTTCCAGAGTTCTTGCCTGTCCATCGCCCCGTATAAAATAACTTTGGTTGGTTTTTTCAATATATGATCCCCCCGATATGCCATTGTTGTTTTCAAGTGCATTAAAAATATCCATCAAACTAATATCAAGGCTTTTAATCCTTGCAGGAATGACAGCAACTTCATATTGTTTTAGAAAACCACCCCAGCTATTGATTTCAACCACACCGTTTATCCCCGATAATCTTCTTTTGATAATCCAGTCTTGAATTGTCCTTAGATCCATTGGGCTGTATTTTTCCCTAAATTCATGTTTTACATCAACAATATACTGGTAGATTTCGCCTAAACCGGTGGTTATTGGGCCCATTTCCGGTGAGCCATATGCTTCAGGAATGTTAGCCGATGCCGTTTTGATTTTTTCAGCAATTAGTTGACGGGGTAAGTAAGTTCCCATGTTTTCGGCAAAAACCACTGTTACCACCGAAATGCCAAACTTCGAAATGGACCTGATTTCTTTAACACCGGGCAGATTAGCCATCTCCATTTCAACCGGTGTTGTTATAAACTGCTCGATTTCTTGGGTCGATAAACTACCAGAAGTGGTAATAACCTGAATCTGATTATTTGTAATATCAGGCACCGCACCTACCGGAATATGCCAAACAGCATACAAACCAAAGGCTGCAATGGAAAGCGTAAATAGAATAACGATAAGTTTATTCTTTACGCTAAAATCAATGATCTTTTCTAACATGGCGATTCGAAAATTATTCTATAAATTTAGTGTTTTAATCTGTTATACAAGATTGTTGAATTCCTTCCCGTAAAGCCAGCATGCAACCAATCGTAATGGCGCTCGGCAAAAAACCGGATTTCGAAGCGTCAGACGGTCGGATCGGCCAGAAGTTATGCGCTGAACCCGTTTTTTACCAAAAGCAGGTCAGATGTTGGTTTTTCTGTTTATGGCTTGATAATTATTTTTTGTGTTGCCTTTTCATAGGGTGTTTCAATTGTCAGAAAGTATATTCCCCCCAGATCAAGGTTCTTTATTTTGCATTGAAATGTGTTTTCTCCAATGTGCAAATTATTTAAAAACTTTTCCACTATTCTTTCTCCCTCAATGCTATAAAGAGAAACTTTTGTCTCAGCGATTTTGTTTAAATGAAACTTAACGACAAAGTCACTGCTCATTGGGTTTGGGAACACTTGTATTTTCAAGGTTCCTATACTTTGCTCATTTAAATCGTGAATTCCTATTGTTGGATCTTTTATCACATACACTTTAAATATTTGACTGCTCGCACTACTCTGTGTTCCTGTATTGGTAAAAAAGATATTTGGTGCAGTGCTGCTTATGCCTCCATAAATGTAACCCACCAAAGTGGTATCGGCTGTGAAGTCATCTAATTTAAAAACCTGATTCTTATACTGGGGAACACTTATGTCAGGGATAAATTCTGCTCCTGCACCAAGTAATCCAGGCATTTCAACAGGTAACTTATACTCTGCCATAACGCCTTCTGAATTTCTTGTTACACGGGCAATTGTTTTTACAAAAGGAACATTGTTGTCTTGCACCAATATCCCTAAACTGTCGTAATACTGGGCAATACCTCCGAAGAAAACATTGTGCATCTCGTTGTTTGAGGCTGCGTATAAAGGCAAAACTGCACAATGATAATGGTTATAATACTGCTGAAATGTATTGTTCACAGCATAACCTGTACTATCAATATTTACACAGTTTAAAAAAGGCAGGTCAACCGTTGGTTGAAATACGCCTGAGAATGCAGTAATTCCTTCGGCTCCGTCAGGCATTATTTGAGGAACAGCATTGTAGTCTCTTCGGTGCAAATTTTCTTCATCCGTAATGGTTGGCAAATGAGAAATTGTTATGGTTGTCCCATCATCTGTCAGGTTGAATTTACGAATGGCATCTGTGTATATTTGCGTAAAGGTTGGATTGCCCATTGGGTTGTAATTACCATCAAACCTGTTACCGCCTACCAGATAGTAAGTATTGTTTATTATTTTTAGGTGTCCGCCAGTTACTGCAAACTGATCGTCACTAATTTGTCTGAAAAAACTTGTGAAGGAGGTTCCTGCAATTACTGCATTCACTACAGCTGGAACATCAATAGCTGTTAAGTTGTCGAAAGTTTTTCGCGAGGCTGTTGCAGTGTTGTAACCATAGCCGCCAATGATATAAAGATAATTTCCTTCTTGATGAAACTCCATATTCGTTGAACTTAACTGTTCCTGCAATGCAACAGTAAGGGTAGTTAGCGGAGCCGTCCATTTTTGTTGTGACACCGGGTCAATTACAATTAGTTGGTTGTTGTTTCCCACCACATCAAATGCAGCAAATGGTTGTCGGCGGTGAAGTCCATCAAGCCTGCCTCCAACAACAAGCCATTTTCCGCTGTGTTGTCCGAAAGCGTATGCCTGAAGACCGCCAAGCCCGTTAATATTCAAGGGTTCAATGTAAATATTGAATGGCGCTGTCTGTGCAATGGCTGAAAGGCTCGATAAAATTAGCCCTATCATTACGGAAATTTTTTTAATCATTGTTTGAATGGTCATTCATCTCGAAACTACATTTTTGAACATTGTTTTCGTACCTAATGTTGCAAAGTTACACTGTTTGAATTTACTGATTTGAAATTGTTCTAGTCATCATCTGCATCATAGTCATCATCCGCTTTTTTGCTCTCGTATTGTTCAATATCATTTCTTTCAAAGTTGGTCACTGATTTTAAGTTACTTCCATAAATAAATGCCAAAAACGGAACAATAAACCAAAGAACCGAATACATTGTTTGAAAAACATTTTGCTTTGAATTTTCTGCTTCAACTGATTTATATCCTGTGAATATTGATTGTAATGCCCTGGTTTTTGAATGAAAAAGAAAATCTGCAAATATTCCAACTAGGTGAATTATTACCAATATTAAAAACAAATTTGCTAAAATTTCATGGGCTTCTTCTATAAAATCTTCACCTAAGTTTATGTTAATAAAGGTTTGGTTTTCTGTTGAATAAAGCAAATAACCGGAAATACTGCAAAACAAGCCGACAATGAAAATGCTTAACATAACAATTGATGCAGCCGGATTGTGCCCGATGTATGTTTTGTCTTTTTTGAAATAATGCTTAACAAAAGTAATTTGACTCCTTATACTTATTGGAAAATCTTTAAAATTTGAATATTTATTTCCTATAAATCCATAGATTATTCGAAAAAAAATTAATACTCCTACAAACAATCCGAAAGCATAATGCAAATTTTGATAATTATCAAAATCGCTCAAAATATAAGCAACTGTAAATCCTATGGCTAAAAGCCAATGATAAATTCTAATCGAAACCGTCCAAACTTTTGTA
Organism: Bacteroidales bacterium UBA6192; assembly: GCA_002422725.1. Classification (GTDB taxonomy): domain Bacteria; phylum Bacteroidota; class Bacteroidia; order Bacteroidales; family F082; genus UBA6192. The sequence goes on along the minus strand of DITE01000025.1, from coordinate 50,836 downwards.
CTCATGTCTTTTGTTCTTTTTCTTATAATTAATTATAGCACCATTTCAATTAAATTCAACGCAAATAACAGTAATTCAAGCAATAAAAAACTATCTCAAAATCACTATTGTGATATATGTTGACTTTCTTTAATGTTTCAATAATACTAGTGATGCGTTAACTTTTTAATATCCTTCGTAATCATTTGATATTAAATATAATATATGCGTTTTTGATTTATTTGATTTGAATTGAGATATGGTTTTGCGCTATTTAGCATAGAACTGAAAACTCTGTTAAGTTTGTCTTAGCTCAGTTGTTCAAGGCTTATTGTGAATCAATAAAAACAAAATGCCAAAGTACAATATGAATTTTTTGATTTCTAAATTTTAACGCATCAGCACTATTTCAATAATTCAAGTCCATCGGTAACAGCCTGAATCTCAATTGTTACTTTAGTACCTCTGCCAACCCGACTTTCAATAAAGATAGGGATAGAGGCTATTCGACAGGCTTTTTGCACAATGGACAAGCCAATGCCCGAACCTTTCTCTCCATGTGGTTGAACGTTCTCAATGCGGTAGAAGGGTTGGAAAATTTTACCCAGTTCCTTCTCGTCCATTCCCATCCCCTCGTCGCGCACACTCACAATAGCTTTACTGGCTCGAATGATGCAACTGATTTCGACTACAGCAAATGGTGAGGAAAACTTAAGTGCATTTGACAAAAGATTTTCTAAAATAAGATCAACCAAAAATGGGTCACTTAAGATTTGTGCATCCGATTGAGGTTCAAAAACCAGTCGGATAGACTTGCTTTCGATCAACCGTGCTGCGCGTTGAACCACTTTGTCGATGGCTTCAATAGCCGAGAATTCGCTAACACGTATCTTTTTAGAATTGTTGTCCATTCTGGCCAGTACAAGCAGTTTGTCAACAATTTCCGACAGTCGGTCAATCTCCAGAAGACTTTCCTGAATTTTAGTTACATACTCTTCGGTCTTTCGGGGTTTACGCACCATCACTTCCAGGCTTCCTTTGAGAATAGCCAATGGTGTTTTCAACTGGTGAGCAGCATCCGAGGTAAATTGTTTTTCACGCTGCAATCCTTCTTCAATACGGTCGAGTAATTGATTGATGGCTACAGCCAGATCATACAATTCATCGCGGGTTTCAGGCACCGGAATCTTGTCGGTGAGGTTACTGGAGTTAATCTGTTGGGCTTTGGCAATGATCACCTTCACTGGCCTGATACTTCTTATTGCCAGATAGCGTGCAGTGAGGAAAAGCAGCAGGAGCGCAAAAAGAAAGGAAATCAGGAGGATGTTTTGTAAAGTTTTCAGCACCAACAGATACCCGTCAATTGGAATGGCTGTTGTGATGTAGCCAACAGTTTTATCATCTTTAATAACCGGCAATTTCAATTGGCGCACGGGCTGATTGCGAAGCAACGTATTGAAATGATGCCCGGCCTCAAATGACGAATGAAAACCCAAACTGTCTACCTTCAGGTTGGGTGATTTGTCCATTGTTTGACCATCAGCTCCGTACAATTCAATAAAAACAGGATTTACTTCCACCTCACGGTGTTCACGTTCTTCCCATTCAATTTTATTTATAAACGAAACCTTGCCTTCTTTCACCTGAACCTCCCAGATATGCTTTTCTGCCACGGTGTGAAGTGTACGGTCAAGGTTGGCATAAACATTCATCCTTACCACAAGGTAGATAAGTATGAAAGCCAATGCCAGCAACGTGGCAGTCGCTCCAATATAGCTGAAGGCAATGCGGTCGTGATAGGCAATTCTTTTCATGATTCCCTGGCAATGAATCCAACCCCACGGATGGTATGAATGAGATCATCCTGTTTATGTAATCCTAGTTTTTTTCGCAAACTATTCATAAAGACGTCAATAACGGAAGTGTTGTAATCAAAATGAATGTTCCATATATTTTCGATGATTTCCTTTCGCGTACATACCTTGTCCTTATTTCGCAACAAATACTCCAGCAGCTCGTACTCTTTTTGAGTCAGGTAAATCTCGTTTCCGGATCGAACTACCATATGGCTGTTCACATCTATCTGGATGTCGGCAAGTTTAAGCACAGCAGGTTCTTTCAAAGAAGTTCGAAGCTGCACCCTTATACGCTCGAGTAATTCTTCAAAATGAAAAGGTTTCTTGATGTAGTCATTTGCGCCCGACTGCAAGCCTGCAATGGTGTCGTGTACAGTATCGCGGGCCGTAAGAAAAATGACAGGTGTTTTGCTGTTATGCTCTCTGAATCGCTTACATACTTCAATTCCAGGCAAGCCAGGCAACATCCAGTCGAGTAAAACAAGGTCCGATGATTCCCTGAGCATCAATTCAATCCCATCCTTTCCATTTGTACAGGTATGCACCTCAAAATGCTCTTCTTCAAGTCCTTGCTTAAGAAAAGAGATTATGCCAGGCTCATCTTCGATAATCAGAATTTTCATGCTGCAAAATTACTCTTACTCATCAATTTATGTTTGCTTTCAACTTAAGATTGGCTTAAAGAAATAGGATACTCAGCTTCTAAAATCTTTGTGTCAAACTACAGTAGATGCGATGCGCGGCAACATTTTTCTCGAAAGTGTGCTCGCTGTTTAGATTCACGAAAAATTTTCTGGATAGACGGTATCCCAAACCCATCTCGGCCATGTGTTGCGTTTGTGAAAACTCTCCGGTGATATAGAAATTATTCACATAACGGTAGCTTAAATTGGTGCTCAGACGTCCCCCAATGAAGTCTTTATAGCAGCTAATGCTGTATATACTCCCTTCCTGATAGGGAGTGGCAATAAAAGTGGCCGTGAGTGAAGCAGCTATTTTCAGCCTGGGTATTTGGGCCACATTCAGGTAGGTGTGTAGGTTTCGAGTGATCCGAGCATCCTTTACATTATTTCGGTAACCTGCCCTGAATCCAAGTGTCCCGCCTCTGAACGGACGATAGTCGGCCTGGAGATTCAAACCTTGGGTGGACGCCTGTTCAAGCAGTTGTTCCACAATTGTTTTATAGGTTTCGTAATAGATAATGGCTTGCCTGCTGCTATAGGACAACGACATTGAAAACTTTTGAACAGGTCTGTAACGGATAGAAAGATACGTATTAGACAAATTGAACTCATTGGTTTTGAGTTCATTAATTTTTTTGTAAAGATTAAACTCGAGTGAACCGAAAAAATAAATCTTAGGCAATAAGCTGTTTGTATGCTGAATGTAGATATAGCGTCTATCTGTCGCCCCTTTATTAGTTTGTTGCACAAATGCAGCGGTAGTCTGGATTGCCCCCTGACCTATTTTTCTCGTGTGAACAAGATAAGCACCAGTCTGAAACAACCCTGTATTCAAACTAAAGTTTTGTTGATCGGGGCGCGAACCTCCCAAAACACCAAGGGTAATACTTCTATGGGTAAATTCATATTGCAGGCCATCATTAACCCCCAACTGGGATATGTTAGGGTTGATTTTACGGCCAAAAGAAATGCTGTGTGCACTGCTGAAACGGTAATTAAGTGCCATGGCATAAATCTTTAACCCATTAAAAACATCCTCCCTGATTTCGTCCCAACGATTATTCCTATGACTGAAAGTTATATAGGTATCGGTCGAAAGACCTGTACCGCGAATTTTATCGGCCTTGAAAGCGAGGGTATAACGCATTCGTTGCGAAACCTCTGGATCCTCAGAATGGATTGTTGTGTATGAAGCCAGCGATACCCTTCCGCGTATCCGGGTTTGAGATTTTGTTTTGTCTGTCTCAATTGTGTCGATAGTCTTTATCAAAGGGCTAGGCGTTTCGGCTTGTTCTGTAACATTTGGAAATGAATCAGAAACAGGAACTATAACATCGACCGGTTTTGGATGATGGAATACTTTATTACCGACCTGAATATCAGCCAACCCGATTCGGTTACAAACACAGGAAATAGATGATTTATTGACAACGATCAGCACTCCGGACATGGAGTTATCGTCAATTTTCATGTAAAGGGTGTCTCCCTCAATAATATCCTGTGTGCTCTGAAACTTTACGTAGACCTGAGAAGTTGAAACGTAAGAAACAGCACCTTCAACAACCTGACCACTTAGCTTTACAGCCACGAACAGCATGAGAACTGTTAGACACCACTTTATACTTAAATTCATCACTGCTTATTGAAATTACGAATTTTTCTGTGAATCATTACTTTATCACTTTCACCATTAGGATGACATTCAAGGCAGGCACTTGAATTCCATTGGTATCCGGACACATCGTCGTGCTCCTCAGCCATATCAGCCTGATTATGTTCGTGGCAATCAATACAACTGAAGACGGCATAGTTCGAAGGATTGGTGTGACAATCCGAACAAAAATTCCATTCACCCTCATGTTCACCGGAATAGATTGGAAAATATTGAACATCATGATTGAAAGTAGATGGTTCCCAAACAGTTTGATTATGACATAAGAGGCATTCCGTGGGAAACTGAGCCGTCAAATGGGGAGGGTCTACAGTTTGATTGTAATCCGTTTCATGACATCCAAAACAAGAATTGGGAGTCGAAATGTAATTGCCATTGTGACACACCACACACTCATTTGCTATAACCAGATGAGCTCCTTCCAACACATAGTAGTTGTCATGAATCGGAAAACTGGCAGGGCTCCAATCGGGCAATGTTGTGTGACATTCTGCACATTCAGTTGGAATATTCAGTGTAATATGATCTGGATTAACTGATTGATTATACTGCTCCTCGTGACATTCAAAGCAAGTATTTGGAGTCGAATTGTAATTACCATTGTGGCACACAACACACTCATTAGCTATTGTTTGATGGGCTCCATCCAACACATAGTAGTTGTCATGAATAGGAAAACTGGCAGGATTCCAATCAGGCAATGTTGTATGACATTCTGCGCATTCAGTTGGAATATTCAGGGCAAGATGATCTGGATTCACTGATTGATTATACTGCTCATCATGGCATTCAAAGCAAACAGTGGGTGTTCCTGTGTAACCCGAGATATGACACTCGGCACAGCCCACAGTGGTATGAGCACCAGTCAAAGGAAAATCAGTTTGGTTGTGATCAAAAGCACCTTCTCCTTCTCCGGTTGGATGACAGGCATAACAAGCATCAGAAGTGTAAATATAACCAACAATTCCGTCATGCTTTTCGTCAGTTTCAGGTTGGTTATGCTCATGACAATCTATACAACTGAAGACAACATAATCCGATGGATTGGTGTGGCAATCCAAACAAAGATCCCATTCACCTTGATGTTCCCCCGTATAGATCGGAAAATACTGGGCATCGTGATTGAAAGTAGATGGTTCCCAAACAGTTTGATTATGACATGTGAGGCATTCCGTGGGAAACTGAGCACTCAAATGAGGTGGATCCACAGTTTGATTGTAATCTTGCTCATGACAGCCAAAACAAGTATTGGGAGTCGAGATATAATTACCATTATGGCAAACTACGCACTCATTTGTTATTGTTTGATGAGCCCCTTCCAACACATAGTAGTTGTTATGAATGGAAAAACTGGCCGGATTCCAACCGGGCAAGGTTGTATGACATTCTGCGCAATCAGTTGGAATATTCAAAGTAAGATGGTTGGGATTCACTGATTGATTATACTGCTCATTGTGACATTCAAAGCACGTATTGGGAGTCGAAGTGTAATTACCATTGTGGCACTCTGCGCACTCATTTGCTATAGGCTGATGAGCCCCATCCAACACAAAGTAGTTGTTATGAATAGGAAAACTGGCAGGATTCCAACCGGGCAATGTTGTGTGACATACTGCGCAATCAGTTGGAATATTTAGGGTAAGATGGTTTGGATTCACTGATTGATTATACTGCTCATCATGGCATTCAAAGCAAGCAGTGGGTGTTCCTGTGTAACCCGAGCTATGACACTCGGCGCAGCCCACAATAGTATGAGCACCGGTTAAAGGAAATGCCGTTTGATTGTGATCGAAAGCACCTTCTCCATCACCGGTAGGATGACAGGCATAACAAGCATCAGAAGCATAAGCATAACCTGCAATGCCTGCATGCTGTTCGTCAGTTTCGGGCTGGTTATGCTCGTGACAATCAATGCAGCTAAAAACTGAATAGTTATCCGGGATAGTGTGACATTCTACACAATTTTGCCATTCGTTTGCATGATTACCACTATAGATAGGAAAATATTGTTGGTCATGATCAAATGTCGCAGGCGACCAGACGTCTTCTCCATGGCATAGCTCACAACTGGTAGAAAACTGTGCAGCCTGATGTGGCGGGTTGGTGGTTTGATTGTATTCTTCCGAATGACAACCAAAACAAGTGTTAGGACTGTTGACATAATTTCCCTGATGACAATCGAAGCAATTGCCTGCAATCAGCTGATGTGCTCCTTTCAACTCATAATAGTCGTTATGTTGAACAAAATTCGCTGGCTCCCAGTCAAAATTTGTACTGTGGCACAAAGCGCAGTCCTCACTTAATCCCAGTTGCGTATGGTTCGGGTTCACTGCTGCGTTAAAATCTGGCAGGTGGCAACTGTTGCAACTTGTGGATGTTCCACTGTAACCCGAAGTGTGACAATCAGAACAAATTACCGTATTGTGTGCACCAGTGAGTGGAAAAGAGGTGGCATTATGGTCAAAAATATTATCACCGCTTCCACTTGGATGGCATTCAAAGCAAGCCTTACTTTCATACACATAACCATTTACATCTCCATGTTCATCATTCATATCCGATTGATTGTGCTCATGACAGGTGATACAACTAAACTGCCCAAAATCATTGCTGTTGGTGTGGCAGTCGGTGCAGCTTTCCCATTCACCATTATGCTCACCGGAGTATATCGGAAAATACTGACCATCATGATTGGTAAAGGAAGCCGGCTGCCAGTCAGGACTGAGGTCATGACACTCATCGCAAGCTGTGGAAAACTCAACGATTTGATGATTAGGATTTACTGCCTGCTGATAATCGGTAAGGTGACAGCTGTTGCATTCCTGCGAGATACTGTTATATGGCTCCCCTTGTATATGACATTCGGCACAATCAAGGGTATGGCTTTCTTTAAGGGGGAAGAATGCGTGATTGAACCCCGCACCTTCCCAACCAAATGCATTGATATTGTGACATTCTATACAATTGGTTGAATAATTTCCGGCAACATGGTCAGGCACTTTTGCAGTCTGGTAATCCTCTTGGTGGCAAGAATAGCATTCTGTCGGCAGGGGATCAAACCGCAAGCCCGACACTTCTTTATGACAGTCTATACAATCAGCTGAATAATGTGCTCCTGTTAGCGGAAATCGTGTCAACCGGTGAATGGCCGTCATATTAGTTACCAGCCAAGAGTCGGTGCTGTGGCATCGTGCACAGTCAGGACCTGTAGTTTGCTGGTGGATGTCGGTGTGGCAGCTGATACAATCTTGTTCAGCTTCGTCAAAAACAAGGCTGATGTGACAGGCTTTACAGTCCACGGCTGTATGCTGACCTGTCAAGGGAAAATTTGTCTGGCTGTGTGTGAATGAATAGCGCCCTTCCTCCATCTTCCAGCCATCAGGATGGTGACAATCAGCACAGCTGATCTTGAGTTTTTCGCCATGCGGCGAACGTGTGGATTGTGCAAACAACCCAAAAAGCAGGGTGATAACCAGCAATATGATCAATGACAGGTTTCGCATCTGAAATCGTTTATTTTGTATAAAATGTAATTCTTTTGGGCATCCGGCACAGTTTTGTGACAATCTGTGCAAGCGATAAGGGCGTGTTTGCCATCCAATGGAAATGCAGTTCTTGAATGGTCAAATTTTTCTGCTTTCCAGTTGTTATGGTCATGGCAACGAATGCAGTCCGAAACTCCCTGCTGATCAAACTGTCCTTGATGATTGTCGGTATGACATGTGCTGCAATGGTTGTTTAAGCCTGAAAATCGTTGTGTTTCAACACCTGAGCTTTTTCCGGGAAAATGACATGCGCGACAGGATGGCACACGGTGCCCGCCTTCGAGAGGATAGGCCGTGATGTTATGATCGAAACGAATACCGGCCCAGCTTTGCTCATCATGACAAGTTGTACAAGATGCATCCGGATAATATTTTTCTGGAATAAATCCCTGGTGTACGTCTTCATGGCAATCTGCACAACGACTTCCAATCGATCGGAAAACCCATTTATTTTCCTTTTGATGGCATTCAAAGCAAGGTGTTGCCAAATGTGCCCCTTTAAGCACAAAGGCTGATTGCTGATGCCTTTCAATTGAAAAGGTTGAACCGACAAATCCGTTGACAGTGTGGCATTGGCTGCAGTCGGTAGTCTTGCCTGAAACCTTGAATTGGCCCTCGTGATAATCAGTATGGCAATCCGTACACAAATTGTGCTTAAGAGGCTGTTTGTTCGACTGCTTGTGACAGGAGGCACAGGCAAGCTTCAGGTGACGGCCTTCCAGTGGATAACCTGTTCGCTTGTGATCAAAAATATTATTGTTGTTGAGTTGCCGAAACGACTGCTCCGAATGACACTCTTTACAGTCATTTCCAAACTTGTTGTCATGAACATCCACATGACAGTCAACACAATTGCCAAACTTCAGCCCGCTAAACTGCTGAAACTTTATCCCATTCTGCTGCCTGATTTCATGACATGCCTCACAGGTTGTTTCACGGTGTTTTCCCAAAAGTTTGAATTTACACTTGTTGTGATCAAAACCCGGTGCGGGTTTGAAAGCTTCGAAATCATGACAACTGATACAATTTGCGGGAAGACTGCCCTGGTGATAGTCATCATGGCAGCTAAGACAGGTCGTTTCAAGGCCGAGAAAGGTGTACTTCTGCGAAGCTATCGACTCATCTTTTATGAATTTTTTTTGATGACAATCGCGACATTTGATTTTAGCATGTCCCCCTTCAAGTTTGTATTGTGTGAGATTATGATCAAACTTCTCTTCATCAAACCTTATAATCTGAAAGTTACGTCCATGATGGTCATTATGACAACTTACACAACGTTTACTTTTTACCTCTGAAGAAACATGATAGCCTTTTGAAGTCTGAATACGCTGGTTCAAAGCCTTATGGCAATCGAGACATTTTTGATCCGACACTTGTTTTCCAAGGGTGTGACAAAGGGTACAATTTGACAGACCTTCCAGATGGGCATGAGGCTCGCAGAGGTCGCCCGGCGAAATCTGGGCATAACCCTGTCCGGGGCCGATCAGCGCCAGCAAAAGAAAGAAAATGGTTCTCATGAACCTGCAAGCAGCGCTGTCACTCATCTTTTTTCGTGTTTAAGGATGGCTTCTCCAAATTTTCGGCTAATGGTCACACCGGCTTTTTCGAGAAATTGTGTGGGCAGTTCGCCACCTGCGAAAATATACACCAGGTCGTTTTGAAGTTCAGCACCAGTCCCCTCTTCACCCACAGCAAGGGTTACCTTTTCTTTTTCAATGGTCAGGAGCCGGCTGTTGAAACGCATGACCAACTCACCTGCTGCAATAGCTTTTTCGATCTTTTCTCTGTTTTTGGGTTTAAGACGGCCAAATGATTCGCCACGATAACTTAGAGTAATCGTGTTATTTCCGGCCAGTAGCATGGCCGATTCCACAGCACTGTCACCACCGCCTACAATGATGATATGTTTGTCACGGATATCCTCCGGATCAAGCAATCTGTAGGACACTTTTTCAAGTTGCTCGCCCTGAATACCAAGCTTCCTGGGCGTACCTCTGCGTCCAATGGCAAGCAAAACGGCAGCTGATTGCATAACTTCCCCGCTTTGTGTCACCACATGAAAGCCATCTTCATCTTTAGAAATTGAATCTACCTTGCAATACTCCCTGATACTTATTTCATTCTTATCCAGCACTTTATTCCATAAGTCCAACAACTCGCTCTTGCTTGTTTCCGTCAATTTAACTTTTCCAAAAAGTGGCAATTCCATAGGTGAGGTCATGACGATTTTTGAACGGGGAAAAGAAAAAACTGTTCCCCCAAGTGAATCCTGTTCAAGGACAATAGCTCTGATCTTGTTCTTTTTTGCAGTAAGGGCAGCCGAAATACCGGCAGGACCGGCCCCAATGATAATCAGGTCAAAGGGTAGCAGCGGGTTAAACCGTACAGCAGCAGCAATGTTCTCAACAGCTTGTCTGCCCTGCTCCACAGCATTTTTAATCAACCCCATGCCACCCAGTTCCCCAGCAATATACAGGCCTTTGACATTGGTTTCAAAAGTTTGGCTGACATGTGGCAGATCAACACCACGTTTTTCAGTACCAATGCATAAGGTAATGGCTTCTGTTGGACAGGCATGAAAACATGCCCCATGTCCGATACAATGTGAGGCATTAATGGTTGTTGCTTTACCATTTCTGATGCCCAGAATATCTTCTTCAGGACATGCCATAATGCAGGCCCCTGTTTTAATGCAACTGTTAACATCTACCACCGGATGCAACGAAATAGGTTCATACAATCCGTTAGCCTTTGCCTGCGCAATCTTTTCCTCCACAACTGACGACTCGCGCCGCTGCTTCCTGAGGTAGATATACACCACAACCAGGCAAAACAACAAGACTACCGAATAGATACCAACTTTTTCAATCAATAATTCATCCATCAAAAAATCCATTTAAATCCAAAAAGTATTGTAACCACAACATGTATGACCATGATCACCAGCATTACCAGTGCGAAGGGCAGATGTGCCACATGCCAGTACTTGAAAAGCTGCTGCATCTTATTCAAGCGGGCAATGCGGTGATTGAGGGATAGTTCACTTGCTGCTAGTTTCCTGATATTCCTGCGCGAAGCCTTGTCCAACCCATTCTCTTTCATGAGTCGGTCAAGTCTGGTAATTAGCTTTCTGTCAGAAATGAATCCGGCCACAAATCCCATCCTTCCACGGGTCGCTTTTTCGGCTTCCATCTGATCTGTAAGCCTTTCCAACAAGTTTTCACTGATTCCTGCTGCTGTCCTCACCCCGTGATTGACCTCCGACCGGAGGCTTTTCACTTCGTTTAAGCTAAGCTCCCTGCCTTCTATCGAGCGTGGGATTTGCAAATAAATAAATCTGCCTGCGATACCGCTCAAAAATACTGCCACCATGCTCCAAAAGCTAATGGAAACGATGCCTCCAAACTTAAAAGCCGTGTGAAACAATACCATCATTGGTCCAAGCGTACACAAAAAAATATGAAACTCGAGCCAGTGTTTGAGTAAACCCCAACGACGCATAAATCCATACCTCTTACGTGCCATATATCCTAAAACTCCAACCATGATCAAAAGTGTTCCAACAACCCCCAAACCATGCCCCATAATTCCACTGGGTTTAAGATGCTCGTGGTCGACATGGAAGAATCGCTCTTCCAAATCAACCTTGTAATAGGCTAATCCACCTACTATTAAATAAATACCAGTTATTAAAACAACAAATGCTAGCGATATCAGAAAAAGATTGTGGCCCGTCTTTGTCATATCCAATTTTGCACCTTTTATGACTTTCCTGGATTTGCTTTCATTTCCTTTGCCCGAATACTACTCCAACAAAAAGCCTATGATTCAATAATTTTTTCAAACCAAAGTCTGCTTATTGGCTCTCAAAATAATGTTATTTATAATCATTCTAAATAACTGAGCGCCAGGAAACAACACTTCACTTTGTACAAAGATAGGGCTTCATACATAGGTAAAGCAAGTATATTCTTAAGATTTACTTAATTCAGTAGAAATAAAGATGTATTTGCTGTTGTGAACCGCAGACTAATTCAGAATAAGATCATTGATTTCATCTGGAATAGGAAAATACTCGAATTGTTCATGATCTTGAATAATGAACGAGATGCCAAATACAGGCTGGTCACTCCAAATATACCATAGCCAACCTTATTAATCAAAAAAGGCCACATTGACCATTGCCAAAGTAGCTTTTATTATTCTTAAAAAAGCTTGCCCCGGTTTAAGGATAGCGAACAATCTTCATATTCCTAACCCCTTTCTTCTCCAGATCCCTTAAGCTGATTTGTGCTTCCTCCCGGCTTGTAAAAGATTGACTATATACATAATATACTTTTTTTATCTGGTCATAAACAAAAGCTGTATTGATCCCTTGCCCGGTGTATTTTTCCCGATGTCGCATGGCATCCCGCATCTGTTTTGACTCGGCGAGCACAACATAATACATCTCCACAATGGCTGTTTTCTGTTCGGGTTGGTGCAAATCAGCTTTTGTTTCATCCTCAACAGCCACTTTCGATTCAGGCTGTGCGAAATGGCCTGATAGCATCCTGATTCTCTGTATCCTGTACTCGGCACTGTCAGGTTCCGGCGTTGATACGCGTTTGAAATTGATGCGCCGCTGGTGTTCAATCACTTTGAAAACAATTCGATGACCATCACTCACAGGGGTCTGAACACTGATGTCGTTGTCTATTACTGTGAATGCTGATCCAAAAATATTGTTGATCCGCAAGTAGTAAACATGTGTCCCCGGGACAAATATTTTAAACCGTCCTTCTGAGTCGGTAAAGGCCGAATAGCTGTTTCCCAGGTTATTGTATGCAGTAACCTTGATGTTATTTAGGCTGATGTTTGATTCACTATCCTTGATAAATCGTTGCCTGTCAAGAGAAATATAGCCTTCCAGTTTATTTGCTTTTTGAAATGGCACCTGAACCATTTGGCCGTGGAACACCTCAATACGTTGCACCTGCTGGCCTATATAAAAATACTCCATCATACTCCCGAGCGGGCTTATCTCCATTTCATAGAAGCCTTTTGGTATATTGCTGAAATGGACAAGGCCTGCGTTATTGGTAACCAATGTTATGTCAACAGGAAGCAATTTGGGATCCTGCTGTTTATCTGAGTTGACGAGCCTGATCCTGACTTTCACATCTGAAACACCATTCTCTGTCCTTTCTTTGACACCATTGCCATTTTCATCCTTGAAAAGTTGTATTCTGAGGTCCTTCAAATCGTTTTTCCATTTTTCGTCCTTGCTCCTGCCCCAGTTTTTCTTCAATGCAAACTCTAAATAATAGTAGGATCGGCCAAAATGGTTTGTTGCATATTCCTGACGGGTATAATTGTAATTTCCATTGGCAACCGCATACCAGTTTCTTCCCAGATAACACTCAAGATTTGGATTTACACTAATACGGCCATAATTTTGGTCAAAACGATAAACCAGGTTCGAAAACATATTGAAACGCACACGATCGTCCCAAAAAGATAGCATTAAATAGGGTGACACACTTAGCCCATTCCAAACATTGTCAATTACAAACTGATATAGGCCATAGTTCGAAAGGGCTCCATAATCATAATTCACCCTGATTCCGACTCCCTTCATTTTCAACTCAGCATTCATATGCAAATCCGAATCGGAGTCCCTAAACTGCTGCGGACTGAGATGGTTTATCACAGTTCTTCCGCCTTTGATTTGAAAACTGAGGTTTTGCTTTACAAAGGCTTTAAACTCGAGTCTGTACTTTTCCACCTCATATATTTCTCTCATCCCATTGCCTGTTGGTGGTCTGGAAGCAGAATATATTTCGAAACTTGGCCCCACATCAAACCTGAAGTTGCGGCTTTTAGCATTTTTATAGGCCAGGTAGGCAAACTGATTCCTAAGATTAATATTTGGCGACTTAAAACCCTCATAATTAAAGGTATAGTAATTTCGCTCTTTATTAAATGCCAGTAAGGTGAAGGCATTTATGTTATTCTCGCCCCAGAAATAAGAAGATTTCAACATGAGGTCAAACAAACCCATTTTTGATCCGGGCATATTGGGTGTTCCATAGCTATTAAACACTTGCACATCAAACTTATCCGTGATACGACCAATATAATTGACATCGTAAGCCAGACCACGAAGCAAGTAATGATTATTCTCATAATGCTCTTCCTGATAAGAGTACAACCGCAGACTGATATTGTGTTTTTTACCTATTGCGATTTTGTCTGCCTGATAGCCCAAGGAGGTTGTATTCACCTTGCGTTGATCATCCCTGTTGTAACTGGCAGTTACTTTCATTGGCACTTCAGCCAGGTTAAATCCATACCCAAGCGCCACACTTGCCTTCCGATCTACAAATCCGTAACTCGTAAACCCTTCAATTTCACTTTCCGGACCAACCTTAATTTTATTCGAAACCATGATGCTGTTGCGGCTGTATAGGTTCCTTCCTAAAGACGAACTAAAGGCTCCTAAACCAAGCTGTAATGATTCTTTTGTGTAGAGGAAACTGTAATAGCTATTGCTAATTATATTTTCATGCTCCAGTAAATCGAAATAAGTGAAATTATACTTGAAAGTATCCTCGTTGTCAAATACATGCGTTCCTCTTGTCTTGATAAAGGGCAGGAATTCGTTATTGTTTGCAAACGTTCTGAATCCTATTTCTGTGGTATGCAATAAGTTACGGTCGATCAAAAATGGAGCGTAATGATCAGTGTACTTTTCGACCAGTGCCGTACGCCTGATTTCCGTAATCCCATTTGTAGCCTCAATCCGCAGTTTACCAATGTCGAAAACGCGACTATTGGATTTGTCATCTCTGAACAAAACATCAAAAGACAAAGTGGTATCCGCTTTTGGGGATAACACTATTGTTGTCACCAAGCCCGGGCCGGAAGGCTGAACAATCTGAAGTTTAGTGTCTGGAACTATTTTGAGCTTAATGGTTTCGGCAACATTGCCCTCATTATGCAGTTTCACGTGAACCTTATTGCCCTTATTACCCGGAAGCACAATAACTCTTCTGTCGGGAACGCTGATATCCCAATTTCGAACGGTAGCCAGTTCAACAGTAAACGAGGCGTTGATGACAATTGCCTTTTGTTCAACAACCCCTTCGAAAGCGATTTGGCTTTCCTTACCACCCTGTGCGTCTGAAGGCACATTGAACCTAACAGGCACAGAAACACTATCGTAGGGATTAATTATCACTTCTCTGTTATGGCTGCTGATCTGTCGCCAGTCTATCGGAAGGTGAAATACGGGAAACAGCTTGAGTGTTGTGTCAGAAAGGTTACGGATCCGAACAATATTAAAACCAAAGCTTCCTTGCTGCAGTAAAATGGTTTTGTGAACAAACTCAGCTTCGATAACATGACTTTCGGCAGTGCCCTGACCATTGGTATTTAATGGAATAACAAAAGAAATCAACCCATACAATAACGAGCTGATATAAAAAAACTTAAATCCTGAATACCACATTGCATGATTTTTCAATCAGATTTAGGCGGTTCCTGAGCCTCGGTCAGAATGATGTAGAAATTACCAGTATAATAATCGTCCTTTAAACGCATTCCTGTGAACCGAGTAATCTTCGCTGGCTCATCCTCAAGCACAAATTTCCATCGTAAAAGGAATGAGTTCTTGTCGGTACCACCTATATTCCCTACCCGACCATTGGTCAGGATCGTTATTCTTTCCTCTGAAAGTGAAAGGGTTGTATCCTTCGACACATTGGCTATATTTGAAAACAATCCGTTGTCCCAGTTGGTACCAAGGTTTTGTACCGTAAATCCTATAAAATCCACAGGGATTTTTTGTGTCGAATCGTTTGTACCCGTAAAATAGCTATCAGCAGCGGCAATGCTCAATGTCCAGTTGCCGGTTGACTCTACACTGAAATGCACATCATCAGGCATTTTTGTTATCTGATACAGATTCTCATTAATCTCTTGAATACCAAACTCCACCCTTGCATTGGGGTCAATGTTCAGGGTAAGTATGGATTCGAGTCGTGTTTCGAACTGTACTTCCAGAATGGTTTCCTGGCCGGCAGCCTCAAAATAGGGTAAGCAGCAAATAACTACCAAAAAAAAACATATGAGATTACGTACAGTCATTTTAAATATTGCTAATTGTTAGATAAAAAAAAGGAAATACGGGTATCCCATATTTCCTTTTTTTTCATTTTATTGAAAGGGGGTAAAGGGTAATTATTTTAACGGGTTATAATTATTTAGCTGTTAATGTAAGATTTACGGTTGTAGTGTAGGTTCCAAGTGAGCCTATCGTTCCATCGGAAAGTTGGGCAAAAATTGACCGGTCGTTCATGGTACCGTTCATGGTGCCCATTTCCCAATACAGGGTAAAGGCATTAAGTGCAGCATCGCCACTGTTTGATTCACCTGTACCTACATCGAGCAGAACCTGATCGGCCACAGTTAGCCCCATGGCAGATGCCGGTGTTGTGTTGGCACAACTAACCTCGGCACCAATCTGGTTCAACCCTTCGGAAGTGCAATATACACCCAGGTTGTCGATTGGGATGGTGTTGCCTCCACCATCGGAAAAATCTGCCGCATTAATTTTTAAATCCCAGTCTGAAGTGGACTCAATTGTAATGGTTGTATTTCCAATACCATCCGTGTCAACTCCAAAATTGTATTTGTCAGGGGTATCGAATGTAACCGTCTGACTCTCTCCATCAGTAACAGTCAGGTTCAATACGGATGAAAGAATAGCGGTGAATTCTACCACGTCTGTGTCTGTTTCCTGAGCAATCAGGTCAACTGAGAACAATAAAAAAAGGAATGCGCTGATAATTGTTAACTTTTTCATAATTTTTGATTTTTACTTGTTTCAAATACTTTTAAATAACGAAACAATATTACACAACCTTCAGCAGGGCAGACCTCAGTTCAAAGCTGAAATTCACGGGAGGGTTTGCTGATTCTCAATCAGTAAAATACTGAGAAACGGCAGGCTGAAACTTCAAAAAACCTTAGACCGTCTTCTAATCATGGTTCAATCTAGATGGATATGCTCTATCCTAATACAGCACAATATTGCTTTCAGTCTATATTAATCAGCTTGTTCTTGATGGCATACCTTACCAGATCAGCCGTAGTCTTCAATTCAAGCTTTTCAAGGATATTTTGCTTGTGTGTACCTATTGTCTTGATGCTCACGAACAAAATGCTGGCGATTTCTTTCGTTGTTTTTCCAGAGGCGAACAATGTCAGAACTTCGTTTTCACGGGGTGAAAGCTGATTGAGTTTATGAGGTGGTTCATCCTTTGCTTTTCCTAAATAGTCATGAACGAGGATTTCGGTAATTGTTTCGCTTAAGTACATTTTGCCTTCATCAACGCGCTGTATGCCTTCAATAAAATGTTGATAGGTGCAGTTTTTCAGAAAATAACCCGATGCGCCAGCTTCCAGCATCTCTCTGACATAGGTTTTTTCTGAATGCATCGACAGAGCTATCACTTTTATTTCGGGCATGCTGGATTTAATGATTTTGGTAGCTTCGATACCGTTGATGATTGGCATGCCAATATCCATAATAATGATGTCAGGCGAAAGCTTTTCGGCCATCTCAACAGCGACTTTTCCATTTTCACCTTGTCCAATGATGTCAATCATTTCCGATTCGCTTAAAAGGTTTGCCAGTCCCTCGCGAAACAACTGATGGTCATCAACAATCAGGATTCTAATTTTCTTCATGATCGTCAGGTATTTGTAAATAAACTACGGTGCCTTTGTTCTGTTCAGAGTCAATCCGCATGGCACCTTGAATTGATTCAAGCCTTTCGCGTATATTGAAAAGGCCAAATCCAACCGTCCGTGAACCCATCCCATTTGCATCAAACCCCTTTCCATTGTCCTTTACTTCAATATTCAACATCTTGTGATTCTGTCTGATAACCACTTTGATTTCGCTGGCAGCCGCATGCTTGATTATGTTGTTGAATAGTTCGGAAAAAATGCGGTAAAGCAATGATTCTGTTTCATTGCTCAAGGTCAGGTAATTCGCCTGACTAACAAGCTTTGTTTTGATATTAAATTCGTTTTCAATTTTTTCGAGTTTCCATTTTAATGTTGCCACAATGCCCAACTCGTGAAGTATGGGCGGGCTCAAATCATAGGTGAGCATTCTGCTTTCCTTAATGGCCTGATCAATTAAACCCATTGATTCTGATATCAACCGTCCTGTTTTACTATCAATCTGATGGTTTGTTACATAGGATAATTTCAGATAGGCAATGGCTAGGTTCTGACCAATACCATCGTGCAAAAAGGCAGCCATTTCCTTGCGTTCTTTTTCCTCAACAGCCAACAGTTTAGAATGCAAATTCTTCAGTTTACGCTGATATATAATGCTCTGTTTAAGATTTTTAGCCTCTTGTTCTTCAATTCTCTTTTTTTCAGAAATATCCCTGACAAAAATGAATTTCTGATGCCCAACAATCAATGATTGGTTAATACTAACCTCAACATCAATTTGTTGCTTATTCTTTCTAATCAATTTTGTTTCAAAGCGTAAGTGTGCGCTATCAATTGACTCGGCAATCAATAATTCGTGGTTGGGAACCCCGGCAGCAATTT
Organism: Bacteroidales bacterium UBA6192; assembly: GCA_002422725.1. GTDB lineage: Bacteria > Bacteroidota > Bacteroidia > Bacteroidales > F082 > UBA6192. The sequence goes on along the minus strand of DITE01000025.1, from coordinate 32,481 downwards.
CAGCCTCCATAACCTTTTTGCCAAGCAATTCATTTTCTTCGTAACCTGTTAAATGGCAAAAAGCTTTGTTTACCTCCAGAATACTATTATTTGCATCTGTCATGACAAATCCATCAATGGATGTGTTAATAACCAACGAATGCTTCTCCTCTTCGCGCATACGTTGTGTAATGTTTTGGAAAACACCACGATATCCTGCGAAGACATCATCTTCGTTATAAAAGGGAAACCCGCTCATCACCAGCCATATGCGCGTCCCGGATTTGTTCTCGCACAGCACTTTTTGTCTGTTGACAGGTTCTCTGCGTTCAATAAATCTCAATATCCCCGGAATTTCTTCACCCATTGTCCCCTGTGCTGCAAAGTCCAATAAATGGAATTTCCACATCACTTCATCAGTCGTATAACCCAATATGCTTTTTACAGTAGGGCTCAAATAAGTAAACAAAAGTTTGTCATCCACCTCCCAGAAGAACTCCAGCACAAAATCGGATATCTGAATCAGGCGTTTCTCGTGTTGCACCGACTCGTACAGTTGCAGCTTGATCTGATTTTCGAGATTGGCATTATGTCTTTTTAAGGTATCGTCAGCTTCCTTATTGCGGAGCATGGTATTTACCAGTGCAATAAACTCCTCCTTGACGAATGGTCGCGATATAAAGGCGTCAGCTCCCGACACCAAACCATCAATCCTGATTTTTGGATCATTGCCTGCCGCTGACACCATTAAGACGGGGATCGATTCAGTGAACTGATTCTTTTTCAATAATTTACATAATTCAATCCCACTCATCTCAGGTAAGTTCACGTCAAGCAAAATGGTATCGGGTAACTCCTGCTTTGCCAATTCAAAACCTTGTAAACTGGATGCGGTAAGAAATATCTGGCAATTGGGAATATTCTTCTCCAGTACAATTTTTAAATACGTTAGGTTGTCTGGGAGGTCGTCGATAACCAATATTTTTTTCGGCTTCTCCATAGGAGTATGTTTACAGTTTATCAGGGATAAATCGAAAGGGTAAGAATTATACTTACTGTGTAACTATCAGGTGGAATCATCTGCTCAAGAAGGCTTTGGTTATTCATATTGCCTCGTTTGGTCCCCATCTCCCAATTTAAAATGAACGAATTTTCGATACCCCATCCCCGATTGCTTCCGGTGCCTTTATTCAACACTGTTATTTCTTCCTGTTGCAGGGCAAGAGGCACTAGTTTGGCATAATTTAAAATATTGGAGCCATCATCAAGATTGGTACCTGTTGAAATAACTGTCAGTCCCACATTGTTTAACTCCATCTGGTTCATGGGGTTGATTTCACCATAGAAGGTATTATCTTCAGCATGAAACTGCAGTTTCCAGTCCGATACCGAACCAACCCGAATAAATGTTGACTGGCCTGCATCCATAATACCGTCCGTGTAATGTGAGATTTCATTAAAATGAAAAACAATTCCTTGCCCCGAGACGATGTTAATATTCAGCGAAGGGTTAGGTGGAGGCACATCCTGTGCCCTCAGGAGGAGAAAACTTGTCACTAGCAAGCTTAAAACAACAATCTTAAACATTTTCATGGTTTTGTTTTTACTCAATAATTCTGTTCCCACGAATTTGCCTGACCATCTGGTTATCCACGTATTCTGACTGCTCAATAATTTTTCCTGCTTCATCAAAGGCAGTCTGAATGCCATCCATCCTGCCTTCGTTGAAGTGAAGGTCAAACTGAATTTGCCCGTTTGGATAATAATGTACCCAATGCTGGTGCTGTTTGTTTTTTGAATAGTTTCCCTTGACCTTTAACTGACCGTCATCATAATAAAACTTCCAGGGACCTGTTGAAATTCCATCCTGGTATTTACCTTCTTGTTTGACCTGCCCATTAGAGTAATACACTTTCCATATACCTTCGGGGCGGTTATTCCGGTAAATTCCCTCCATATATACCATGCCATTGCTGAAATAATAAACCCATCTGCCAACCGGAATACCATTTCTATATCGGCCAGTTTCCTCTATGCTTCCATTTTTATGAAATTTGGTGTATTCCCCTTCAATAAGGCCATGAACATATTCACACACAATCATTGAAGAACCGTCCTCATAGAAAACCTGATAGGGCCCTTGAATTTTGTAGCCCTTGTAATGATAGGCAGATTGAACAGCACCTGTTTCGTAAAAGGATTGATAATCATCATAAAAATACTTGTCGCGCATAAAACCCCTTTCGCGGATGCTACCTGAAACATAGTACCGTTCATAAAGGCCATCCTGAATACTATCCCTGAAATTGAACCGGTAGCTGATATGGCCTTTAGCACTGTATCCGCTAACCAAACCATTCAGCTTATTGCCCGAATAATGCCTTTGTTCCTGCAGTATGCCATCAGCATAGAAAAGCTTCATTACACCTGTTAATGAATCATTTAAATATTCGCCAACGGACCTGGTGCGCCCATTTTCAAAAAAAGTCTCAAATGCCCCCTGGCGTTGCCCATTACGAAAGTTAACCTTACGTAATACATTTCCCAACAAACTGTAGGAAATCCACAAGCTGTCCTGTTTATTAAACGCATACCAACCTTCCTGGCGAAGCTTACCGTTCAGGTGATAAAAACAAGCATACCCATGCTTCAAGGTATCCACTGTGCCCACGGGGACAATCTTTTGTACAATTGCAGCAATGGCGTTACTACCGGTGTAACGGGTGGTATCAATGAACTCATGCTGTGCTGACAGCAACTTGCCTGCTGAAGCACACAAAAGCATCATCCATAAGGCATATTTCGGCATGATAGAAGCTATTTAACTTCAATATTTATTTGTACCCCGTCAAGTTCATCATTGTGTCCATAATCAAAAACGGCGGCTATTGCATAGTTGCCTTTCGCAAATGGTGTCTGAAAAGTATGGGCAACCCTTTTGTTCGACTCAGGCAAAAGTATAAACTCCATAGGCTCCGATGTAATTTCTTCAGCGGTTTCCAGATTTGAAGCGATAAAATAAACCTTACAGTTCAAAATCTTGTCACCTGTATTGATCACCTGTGTTTCGTAAGTCCGGGCACCTTTGCTATCTACTTGTTCTTTAAGGCCGTCAACAGTTCCTCTGAACATACGATTCGACGATGGCGACTGGTAAATCGGGACGGCAATGCGTGCCGCTAATTGTAACCCCATCTGCACATCCTTGTCCACTGCCATGGCACCGGTTCTTTCCTCAGCCGATTGAACAAACAAAACTGCCCATTTGGTTGAAGCATCGTCCTCGGGGACAAGCATAGTAACATTCACATTAACTGACTCGTTGGGTTGCAGTGTTACCAATGCAGGCGAAATGGTAATCCAATCAGCGCAGGAACGTCCCGTTGTACCCGGGGCAAAATATTTTGTTTCCCCTTTGTCGTCAACCAACCAGTCGGCAAGGTTAAAAACAAAATTTTGCGGCGTTTTGGCTTTGTTTCTTACAAAAACCTGTTGTGTTTGCGACAAGCCAGGGTTCAGTGTGAACATCATGGTTCCTGGCGTAACTTCAAGTTCCTGAGATTGTAATCCAAGCCCAATGAAGAAAAACGTAAAAATAAATGTTAAGAAAGCTAATCTTTTCATGGTAAATAAGGTTTAAAGGTTTAATCTAAATTACAAAATAATTATTCAAATATACTGCTTTGTTGGTTTAATAATTGAATTTCATATACTTATTGGTTAATACATATTGCCTGGTTTTTATTCGATATACAGTTTATGCCGTGATGCTGATTCACCAGCAACAAGGGATACAACATAATATCCGCGTTGTAAGCCTGGATAAAATGTGTATGTTGAAGCCAGAAATAATTGTTCTGAACGCATCAACCTTCCAATCATGTCATGTATAGTGACCGTGACTGTTACTGGTTTTTCGTGCGAATTTAATATCGTTATGTTGCCGTTGCAGGCAAAAACGGTGAATAACTTTCCCATTGCGGCCAATTGGTTTATATCAGGATCAAATACCAGGGTGAACCTGTTGTTGGGATAAGATGGCTTGTGAATGAAATGATAAGGGGTGTAGTCATCAATTCTGACAAGTCTATCAGTTACTATGTCAAATATATAGCAATCCATCCCGATCAGATTTGATGACATCTGAATTTCATACAAGCCATCGGTCCCAACATAAAAATATAGGGGCAAAGTCAATCCCTCACTCATTTCGCCCAAGGTATTTACCGAAAGTATCATCCCCTCAGCAAGGCTTCCCAATTGAGGTACTTTGGCGTTCTTACCAAATATTTTAAGCGCGTCAAAATCCCTGTCGAAGCCCGGGTGGGTGCCATCAAGAAATCGTACAACGCTTTCATCAGAATAGCCATTCCCGCTAGCAGTTAACCTCAGCACCGGATAGGTATTTTCGTCTTTTTTGTAATATTCAGGTGTGTTGAGGGTTTGCCCAACCCGCACAGCATTATTCACCTGAAGCATGCCATTCGCTGTTGCCTGAACCCAAAATCCCTGGTTTGAAGGGATGAATCGTGTGCCACCATTGATACCAATTGGATTGCTTCCACCAACGAAAATCGTATACACTTCATTTGCCGGATCCCAGATATATTTGGCATCGTTTATTGCGGTTTTATCCCAGCCCGCCGGAGAAAGCCAATCGACAGGAGAGGGATAAGGATTCCCTAGCAGGTTCCATCCTTTATGTTGCGGAATCTCACCATCAGGTGCATTAGTCAGTGAAACCGAAGCACTGAAAGGTCCGGTATTCAGGTGGTTAGGATTGGTTGATGTATAAGCAACAGTGATGGGATTGTTATCCAGAAAAACATCGTAGCCATGCAAGGCCGACAAGGGGCCACTATACCACACCCAACCAAAATTCCAGTCATTCTGCACAATGGTTTCATCATAATAGAAAAACAAATCGGTTCCTGAAAAAAGTGAGCTGTGCGCATTACCCACCGGGGCAGCAATATTGTGCCAGCCACTCTGTCCCACATATCGCTCCACCACCAAACTGCCTGTTAGCTGCACTGCCCCGGGCAAACCCTGATCAACCAGATAACCGGATCCGCCAGCAGTAGACCTTATCAACAAGTCTGTGCCTAAGTATAGGCTTGTCCCATGCTTTATTGTTACCGAACTGCCCGGATTAATACAGAACTGCGCCAGTGCATAATCCTGAAAAAACATTGCCATCGTCAGGATAAGGCCTGCATTATGTATGTGTCTGAGGGCCCTTACCATGATCTTATAATTCTTACAAAAAGTAAATTTTGCTGAGGCAAGAGGTATACCGGGTTGGTGTTTTGATGTTGGCGGTCAACAAGAATTTCGATGTAGTCGTTTGCATCAAGATCAACAAGGAAAGAGCTGCTTGATAGTGTCGCCTTGTCGTTAAACTGATCATAAACAAAAGCATAAAATGTGCTCCACGAGATATAGTCAGTACCATTCACACGTAAACGCGAACGGATTATTTTCCTTTGGTTTGAACCATTATCGATGTTGAACATATAGTTGATTTCGTAAGTGCCGCTGTAAAGCACCTGAATTCGGGAAGAATTGGATGTGTTGGAATGAGAAAAAGTTTCTACATCTTTATACATCTCCAGATTCCAGGGTATGACTATAGGGTCGGTGACGTTTACATTCATTGATGACGTAGAGCCCACCTGTATCACTTGCTCTTCGGTAAGCGTTGATTGAATTGTAATTGAGGCAGTTCCGTCACCATCACTTTGCACATCCACTGCACCCATAAAGTTAAGTGTGTTTACATTGGGCGCCACCAGTATATTGCTCTCCTTAACATCAAGCGGATGTGCAGATTGCCAGCTTGCATTCCCTATAGCATCTGAAACAAGTACCTTTTCATCGCCTGCACCAGTTGGCATAGTGAATCCGCCTGTGGTAATGCTGTTCACACCAGTCAAGGCGGCATTGTCGCTAATCAAAACCGAAGAGTTCTGTATCACCTTCCCGGATGTCCCTTCAAACCTAACCACAGCCTTGTCGGTGGATGAATCTGGCCCTAACACATCATACACGCCCATTGGTTTAAGCATTTCCCATGTAGTACCTGTCCAAAAATAAAAACCTGTTTCCTGATTGGAGCCAATGTTAAACACCAACAAACCAGTTTCGGGTGAAGTTACAGGTGCGGGATCGGATAAGAATTGGCCAAGCGTGACACGTGGAATAAGGACACCTTTGTCTGAAGCAACAATATCGAGTACAGCAGATGGATCCGGATTATCGGTTTGTATCCCTACTTGTCCTGTCAACTGTCCATACGACAGCAATACTAAGGATGCCAGAGCGAAACGGAACCTCAAACTGTGCATAAACCTCTTTCCTTTTACTTGATAATCTCGCATACCTCTTCTAATTTTATAGTTTGCGAACCAATTGAATAAAAAATGAATTCTCAAAAGGCTTTAGTTTCATTGTCCCGGAACCAAAAACCTGTTGCGATATAACCTCAACATAGTCATTTTCGTTCAGCTGAACCAAAAACGACGAACACGAATGGGAGTTTTGATTCAGTTCTCCTGCAGTATTCTGATAAACAAATGCATATGAGGTGGTATAGATAATCTCTTCATTGCTGTTTTTACGTAACTTCAACCTGATTGTCTGCCTGGCTGTTGTGTAATTAATAGCAGCAATCATAAAATTGACCTCATAAATACCATTCGCACGCACAAAAACCTTTCCGGGTTGTGATTCTGTTGAATGGATAAACATGGCTTCGTCCTTGTAGTGGCTTGTTTTCCACTCTATAACAACCGGCTCCGTTGTATTCAGGTTGATACTATCCGGTGAGGACAACTGAATGATGCTTTGGGCAACGTTTCTTTTAAAAAAAGTGACCTTGGCTTCATTCTCCTCAATGGATTGCACATTGATGCCAGCATTAAAATTCAGAACAGTTGCATTGGTCAAAACCATGGTATCGTTTCTGCTCACGTCAACAGGTGGTGCTGCCTGCCATGAACCCTCTCCAGAAGGAGAACTCACAAGTTGAAAACCATCGACAGGGTTGTTTGTTATCCGTATCGCATTGGTGGTGGTGTGATTAAGCCCTGAAATATCGCCTTCGTCTGAAATTAATACGCCGGAGTTTTGAATCATTCTTCCATCTGTTCCGTAGAACCTGGCAACAGCTTTATCAGTCGAAGGCCCGGTCGAAACAACATGTTCTGATGCACCATGACTCCAACGAACCCAGGAAGTTCCCGACCAATAGTAGAAACCCAATGGCGATTGACCACCAAGGTTAAAAACAAGCAGCCCGATAGCAGGATTAGACACCGGATTGGGATTGGATAAATCATTGGTGAGGGAAAGCCGTGGAATTAAAAGTCCTTTGCTTAGACTAAACAAATCCAAAGCAGAAGATGGATGAGGAAGTACGGTTCCAATCCCCACCTGAGCTGTGGCAAAATAGCCCACAACGATACAAATAATGAGTAATATGCTCTTTTTCAGGATCATTTTGAATAAAATATTCAAATAGACCGTAAAACATATTACCCTTGATAACCCCTTATCGGCTGTAAAAGTAATTGTTTTTTAATACGAAACAAAAAAATAAAAAAAACCTATCACGGGTACAGCTTAATTGCCTGTCAGTTATATAAAATTTTCAGAAATATATAAGCTTTCGGGTTGTGAGTTCTACCCCACCCTGCACGAATTGGGTATAAATGTTTGGCATTACCCTTTTGTCTGCTCTTCGTACTATCCAATTTTCGTGTGCATCAAGCTCATAGGTGTAATCCGTAACCATGGTCAAAATGTTATCCATAAACATCCGCTGCTGTTTTAACCTTTGGTATCTGTCATATGTATTCACGGTGCGCCATACCACCCTTCCAAAGGCGTTATAATACTTTGTTGATTTCAGGCTTCCCCTAAAATCATAGGTAAATTGATACTTATAGGCCGTTGTCCCGTCATCTTTCGTGAAAACCTGCTCTGTTATTCTGCCGGTAAACTCCTGCTTAAGCTGAATACTTGAAAACATCCCTTCATAGTACTTATAAAATTCAAGCTCCACAGGTTCTCGCTGCTTATCGAAGGTTTTTTGCCACGATCTGTCGTATACTTCCCCGGTAACCCGTCCATTGGTGTCATACTTATATTCAATGATAAGATAGACACTCTTGTCGGCATTATAATCAACAGCCCTGACAGGTGCCATTGACTCGCCAACATAATCGTAGACGAGTGTTGAAAACAGCTCATTATCTTTTATAACCTGAACATTCAGAACCCTTTCAAGTGCATCAAAAGTAGTTATCGTCTCAATTTTGGCACTTCCACTCTCTACGCTGTCACCGATTTTTGCTTCAGTAACGACCGATTCGTGCAGAATTCCAATCTTACCATGAAGCCTGTGAAGCGATTGTTTGTTCAGTGGAAAGGTCTGTCCACTTGCGGCTGATGCCATGCCAAAGAAAAACAAAAGAAGAAACATTCGAATCATCAGACCATGATTTTGGGGAGGCTAAAGTACTTGATTTATTCAATTCCCGGAAAAAGACACCGAACAAAATAGGCTGCTCAAAAGTTTTCAATCTGCCCAAAAGTAAACAATCCAAACAGACTACTTTTAAGTCAGCCTCAATTGCGCAAGGGCAACATAACGCACGGGATAAAGTTAAATTTCCGGCACTTCGGCTTAGGCTTTCAATGGTTCAGGAATCTCATAGATGGATTTATTTAATTGATCATCAATGCTATCATGTTCATGGGCGGAGTCGTTAACAATCACAATATCGGGAAAGATCCCAAAATTCTCTCTCCCCCTGATGTCATTTTCACCGAAGAAGTGGAAATTACTACCATAGCCATTATTGGCTCAACACCAAGCTGGTTATGGTTCATTTTTTAGCTTGTAAATAATATAATTCTCATCTGAATATTCAATTGAATAATCCAATAAATTGCTATTATTCACCCGGTCCATTATCAAATATCCTGCACCCAGTAATTTCAAGCTGTCTATGGTGTGCGTATTCATTTTATGGTTATCAACTGACCATCCTCTGCGGTGAGCAAAGTATATATCCTGCGGCGACAGACCACCGTTTATTACAATCAGCTCATGCTTTGGAATATGCTTTTCGGCAAGTTTTTCCAAAGTTAATTTGTACATCTTCGACTTTTTGATAAAGAAATCATCCTGTTGGTTTGCAATCCCTTCAATGGATATCAAGACCAAAGGGATAAACAAAAATCTTCTTGGTATGATAAGCAAACCATAACCCGTAATAAAACTCATCACCGGTACGAATGGAATGATATAATAACTATGAAATGGAAAAACAGCGCCAGTTTTTATGATAAAAACCAAAAACACTAAAGTTATCATTGATAATCCGATGGTATACATCCTCGAAGATTTTTTAAAAAACAGGTAGATTCCTAAAATGAAAAATATCAAAGCGATATAGGAGTGTAAAGCGCTAAAATAGAACTTCTCGAATAATTGGGGCAAAAACACTTTTATTTCATTGATGCCTTCAATAATCCTTTTAGGAAAATATAATTGGAAATGGTATGTGTTGACCAAATAGGGAACCCAATAAAAATACCAAATAAACACGATAATTGTGCTTAGGGTAATTGCAACAAGAATATTGATTTTACGATAAAATGGGATTCCCTTTATAAAAAACACAATACCAATTGCTGAAACTAAACTTAATGCTGGTATTTTACTGAGCACACCCAGGGTAATAAACAGAAAAGCTGATAGTAATGTAAATTTTGTACCGGTTTCGATGTATGTATAACAATAATACAGGCCAATAATTACTAGTGAAACACTAAAGGTGTCGGGCATTATCTTTCGCGAATAAGCAAACCAAATAGATGATAACAGCACTATTGTGGAACTGAATGCGATTCGTTTATTAAATAATTTCTCAATCAATAAAAAGTAAAAATAAATTCCAAAACTTGAAATGGTAAGGTTAATTAATCGCCCATACCAGTGGGTATAATCGAATATTGATGAAACAAGAAATACTAAGTAATTAAATAATGGAAATTCAGATCCTATGATTCCGGAAGAATTTCCCGCCATATCTATTCTCGGATATAAAATGTTAGAATCAATTTCCAAAAAATTCCGGGCAATCATATTTGTAAGTGACTGTCGCCAGTTATGTGCTATTTCCAATGGCGCATTTGTTATTCCTATTAACCTGATTAAGAAATAAATGATGATCCAGAACCGAATATCACTTAAAATTGTTCTTATAATACTGTTTAATTTCATCGCTGTATTTTCAATTGTTGTGAACTTCATTTAGCAGCTACCCAATGGTGGTAGTTAAGAAGCATCTGTCGCTGCCGATCTGCCAGCACTGCGCCACCACTTTATAGGCAGGTGTTGATATGGGTTGACTTTTGTTTATTCACTGCTATGTTTTTATTTCAGCAATCTTATGTATCATTCCTTTAAAAATTAGTCCATGAAACGGAAGAACCGAATACCAATACAATCTTCCCAATAAGCCCAAAGGCCTGAAGGTTGCTGTTTGTGTAAGGATGTTATTCTTCTCAATCTTAAACTCCAACCATGCTTCACCCGGAAGTTTCATTTCGGCATACAACAACAGGCGTTTTGCTTCTTTGTCTGCAATTAACACACGCCAAAAATCAAGTGCATCGCCAGTGTTAATTTCCATATCGCTTTTTCTTCCCCTGCGCATGCCAACACCGCCGGCGATCTGATCCAAAAATCCCCTGATCTCCCAAAGCCAGGTTCCATAATACCAACCTGTTTTCCCACCAATAGACCATATTCTTTTGAGCGCAACATCGCTGTCTGCAAGCTTAAGCGAACGAATGTCTTTAAAGCATCCGTTAACAGGCACTTCAATAAACTTAGATAACCCAGTGCTGAATATGTTACTTGTTTGTGCATCTTTCCAGCTTGAAAGCACCTGGTTTTGTTCAATTTTATCAAAAGCTAATTTTATAGATGTATCATAATCAATAAGGGTGATACCAAGCAGTGAAGCTAAATTATTCGGTTTACAGACCACCTCAACTTTCATGCTGTTTACTAAATTCTTTGCCAGCGCAAAAGAAGTAGCTGTTACAAAATATAGCCAATAGGAAGAAATTTTTGTTGTCATTACCGGCACGATAACGATGCGCCTTTGTAGTTTACGCACTTTTGCAAACCTCAAAAGCATTTCTTTGTAACTCAAAATATCAGGCCCGCCAATATCATAACTGTTGTTATGCGTTTCGGTTTTACCCATAACTCCAACTAAAAACTCCACAACATTCCGAATTGCTATAGGCTGCGATTTTGTTTTTAACCAGCGCGGAGCAATCATAAATGGTAATTTCTCAACCAAATCGCGAATGATCTCAAATGAAGCACTACCCGAACCTACTATAATGCCTGCTTTCAATGTGGTTAGAGCAAATTTTGATCCTGACAGAATGGATTCCACATTCTTTCGCGATGACAGATGTTTTGACAGCTCTTCAGCATTGCTGATTCCACTGAGGTAAATAACCTGTTTGGCATTTGTCTGATCAATCCGATTTCTGAAATTGGTTGCACAAATTTCTTCCATGCTTTCAAAGTCACCACTTTGGGTCGACATCGAATGGATGAGGTAATACGCAACATCAATATCATTGGGAATGTGTTGCAGACTTTCCTCATTCAAAAAATCTGCTTCTATTACCGAGATCTTTGAAGTAGCATATTTTTTTATATTCAATCGGCTACTGTCTCTTACACAACAAACAACCTCATGCCCATTTTCCAATAAAACGGGCAATAATCTTTGTGCAATATATCCGGTGACTCCTGTAAGTAATATTTTCATCAAGAAGTGTTCTTAAAAAATGTGTTGCGTTATTCAAAAGTAAAATTATACAATTGGCAATTAATATCCTGATTTGAATTCTATTTAAGCGATTCAGGTATGGTAACAAATTAGGATTTTTAATCCATGAAAATTTTCATTGTTTCAAAAAAAATATATGCATTCAGACCAAGAAAAACCAAAGCTGGCAAAATAGCTAAAAACCCGTCTTTAACTCTTAGCCTGACTCTTACACCTAACAGCATCAACAAAGCCAGACCTCCTGAGGATATCAGTAAAATAAAGTCAAACTTTAAGCCGATCAGTAAACCTAAAGCTCCCAAAATCTCTAAGATTGCCGTAAGCATTCCTAGTCTGCTCAATCCGAAGCGGACAAATTCATTTTTCATTTTTGAAGACGAAAAATAAGCTATACCATAACCTAAAAAAGAGATACTCGAAATAAGCACCAATATATTTGTTAAAGGCATCAAGCAATTAAATTTAGCGATACGGCAGCAATAAAAAGGCATAGCAGTAAAAGAAACAATGAGGGCATACGCTTGTGCCATGGGTTATTCACTTTGAAGTGAAAATACTGTGCACTTAACATGAGGAAAGCCATCAAAAGTGCAGGAATAAGAGCCAGCGAAGGATACCAAATAGCTGCTACAAGCAATGTTGCCAATGCTATTTTAGCTGTTCCAACCATGGTGCGGGTCAAATCGCTCAAGCCATATTGCTTAAATTCTTTTACGATATTATCGAAACGAAATACCCACACAATAACAATAGAAATTGCAACAATGAGTTGCGCAATCAGAGATAAATTTTCCATTTTTATTTATTTAAAACTTCTTACTCATTTGGCTTTTCAGATTTCGCCCCCGAATCAACCTGTCGGGGCAGGCCGTTTTTTTGAATGGTTTCTGGTCTCCACTTTTCTATTTTCTGTCACTTTGGGTGGTCAGCCCTTTGGCTTTCGCCGACCTTATTTTTTATTCAACCTGCCTATTCTTGTTTATATATGCAAAGCAGGCGATTGTTCGGCTTCGCTGCACGTGATCGCTGAGCAAAGTTGCGGGCAGATTACCTTACTATTAGTATTTTCTTATCGAATATAGTTTGCTTGTCTTTTGTGGCATGAATAAAATAAAAGCCCTCTGAGAACTTCGAAACATCAAGAGTTGTTGCTGTTTCGTTTAATATTTTGCGTGTGAAAACCTGTTGCCCGAAAGTGTTAAAAATGTTCAGTTCAATTGGGGTGGTAATATAAGCAGGATATGTAATGGTGAGTTGCTCGTTAGCAGGATTAGGAAAAACAGAAGAACTTTTGGTTTTTGAAATAATTTTGTCAATCCCTGTTATTTCAGATAATGATCGTCTCCAAACGGAATTGAAAAGTGTGCCTATAAAAACATAATTATTTGCAATTGTCAATGAAAGCATAAATGTATTTAAAGGAAGTCCGTCAAAAATTTCAGTCCAGGTTGCACAAGTATCTTCTGAAAGATAAAGACTGGAACTTGTTTGAGCGAAAACATTGTTTTCTGTTATTATTGCGTTCATAATATTTGAACCACTTATTGATTGCTTCTGTGTCCATGTATTTCCCAAATCAGTAGATAAATACATGCCTCCATAAGCTGCATTAGCAATTATGATATTTCCGCTAATATATATTTCAGTAAAATAATCAGCAGTTATTGAAAATTTCTCTGACCAAGAATAACCAAAATCATTTGACATCAATATTTTTCCGGAACCCCAATTTTCGTGTTTGGTAGTAGCAAAGACAGAATTCCCACTTGATGCAAGTCCTATAAAGTAATTACTGTCGATGCTATTCGGAATAAAAATCCAATCAGCTCCATTATTACCTGATCTGAAAACCCCGGAATAGTAGCCAGCCAAAATATAATTTCCACATATAGTCAGCGAACGAGTTACCTCATTGTGGTTTCCATTTGGCTGCCACCAATTGCTGCCATTATCCGAAGATACCCAAACAAAATAACTTGTTGTTACATAAACATTGCTTCCGTCTGCCACAAGCCCTATTTGGGGTTCTAAATAGCATCCTGTAAGGGAGTCAGGCGCTATCCAAGATTCCCCATTATCTGTTGAAACATACATTCCATCACCTGGTAGACCATTTGCAACTGAAACACCTGCATGCAAATAATTTCCGGAAGATGCAAGACAAGAAACTAAATGGTTATTTCCTATGCCATTTGACATTTGCACCCATTGTGCATTTGTTTCAATTGTCATTGTAATTAAAACCATCAAAATAATTGTAAAATTTTTCATTTTATTGTCGTCAGTGATTATTGTGCTGGCGCCGCACATCTAAAATTCAAGACGGTTATACTTTTCAAATGTAATCCATAAAAATAAAGTTATAAAGATAATCCATTTATCAGCTTTTCCTTTCTGGCATACACATGCCAGGAAAAATAAAAATCCTACTGTCTAAGCGCACTTTGCACCACAACCAATATTGGCGAGGTGCATAGAAACCAGTATTCAAATCAATGAAACTCCCTTAGGCTCTCGTGTATCCCCTTGTGAATTTCGAACCAGAATTGCAATCCGGCTTCAAACTTATCTTTTTCAAATGCCTTGATCCACGTATTCAACTCCTCATTAACCACACCATCTTCATCTGCTTTTTTCTTCAGGAAATGATACACGAAGTCCACATTCCGCTCCGTTTCCCAATAAATTGAGGCATTGCGGCTATTGATCCGGGTTGCCGTAAGCTTAAGTTTTTTCAAAAAATCATCCCGCTTCCCGTAAAGTTTCTCCATCACATCCGGCAGGATTTCTTCAGCCCAGGCACGATGGAAACGACAGAACCCCAGGTTGTCCAACATCAGTTCCCTAATCATGCGTTCCGCATTTTGCCTTCCCAGTTCGCGTGGTGGGATAAAATCCTTGCCGTAAACCATGTAATATTTTCCCATGATGGCCATGGGTGATAGCACACCGGGTGTCCAGTATTGGTTGGGCACCATCCATCCTTGTCGGGCAAAGCCGATATGTACGAAGCGATCAATTACCCCAACCCCTTTTTCGCGCGACAAGTGACGGGCCAACTTTCGGGCACCAAGCGAAAGGTCAATTTTACCATCAACCTTAACCATTTCGTCAAGCAATGCTGCTCCGATTCTGGCATTGTGCATCGAATCATTCACCACATCAAAATTCTCAGGCGAAAATTTTGGTTTATGCTCCACTCCCAGCTCCTCGGGACTGATCAGGTCATCTGCCATACAATCCATCAGCCATGCCAGTACCCCACCCACCGAAATCGCGTCGAAACCGTAAGCATCTGCTTTGCCGTTCAGCAGTTCGGCGGCACGCTGGTCGAACACCCCGCACAACGGACCCATTGTTTGATAGGGTTCGTAGTCTTTCTTAAAATGATTGTTCATTTTCTTGCAAACGGCTACGCATGGCTCGCCACAGTTTTTTTGCTGCTTCTTTTCGATGGTTTCCTCATTAAACTGCCTGAGGTAATGATCCACCACAAACCGTTTATGCAAGTCCAGTCGCTCCTCCTTGCTCATGTATATCGTCCGGTAATTGAAAGCAATGATCCGTTCATTCATTGTAGCAAAGTTTATCCCAAAAGTTCCTCCCGTGTTAAATTCCGGATCATATCTGTATTTGGTGGTAGCCTCAAAGTCTTTGGCCGCCATCTTTTTTTCATACCTGTCGTGAAACCATTGGTCGGCCACCATGCGATCCATGTAATCCTCATCCACCCATGTACCCCCATAGATGATGCCCACAATGCCATGTTGTTGCAAGAGTTTGGTACCGAAACCTCCCCGTCCGGCCCAGCAATCTACTGCGGTCAGCTCCCCTTTCTTCACAGGTGCTGACGCAATTGCCCCGCTGTCAGTATGCATTGCGGCCGGGCCCACAGCCAGCACCCTGGGTTCTTTCTCGTAGCGTGAGGAAAAGCTGTCCAGGGCATACTGCATCACACCATAAACCCCTCCGCGGCCGATCTGCCATAAGGTTTCGGGATGCACAGGATGTAGCTCCACCTCAACCTCTTCACCGTGGTTTCGGTTGAGATAGAGAAGAGATGGCGTTTCGGCCTTCCCTAATATGGAAAACATATTAATGCCAAGGTTGTCGAACACCAGGGCTGCACCGCCCATGGAAGAAATAAAGAATCCATGCCAGGAGGGCGAAATACCTGTAAAAATCATCCTGTTCGAGCCTGGAAAAACCGAACCAGCCAGCAGTCCGGCGCCTACATTCAGGCTGTTGTGCTTAAAGGCAAGGTGAATGCCCAGATCGACAGGACCATAGAACGCTCCAACAGGATACTTGTTTATGCGATAAAATCCATTTGATGCATCAATCATAAGTACCCGAAGGTTTTCCGTTCTTTTTTCTGTCATGATATTATCTTCTATTCAAATTAGTATCTATTGACAAATATAGTCTAATCATTCCATTTCTTGATCGATCATATGACAACGGCCTGACAAATTAAGTAACAACAATTGAAAGCATTGAGCCTCCCCTATTAATACTCCCGACAAATAAATTTATTTTTTAAAACATTGCCCGATTACATTAGACCAGCTCAAATACAATCTTTCTCTTTATAACCACTCGTCCGATAGCGATTAACCTGTTTTAACGAGTGGGTGGTCTTTTGAAATTACATTGTCAGGCAGTTACAACACTTCAACATTCGGCTTAAAATCAATAAAAGAGCCATCTGGAATACCGTCAACTAATTCTTTTATCAAAATCACACATTACTAATTAAAAAAATCATTTAAAATTGTCTTTTTTACAGGGGGGGCTATCTTCTGTAATGATTAATCTGAGTGATGAATTCCTTGTGAAATACATCCATGCCCAGTTTATAAAGATCATTAATTTATTACGGACACTCAAAATGAGCATCAGGTGTAAGAACATCCATATAAACCATGCGAAATAACCTTTGAATTTTATAATGGGAAAGTCAACAACGGCTTTGTTTTGCCCAATGGTTGCCATTGAACCCATATCCCTGTACTCAAATTCTACCAACTCTTTTTCCCGGATGATTCGTTTAAAGTTCTTTGCTAAATTTTTTCCCTGGTTGATGGCCACGTTCGCTACCTGCGGATGTCCCTTCGGGTATTTAGGTGTTTCCATATATGCAATATCGCCGATTGCAAAAATATTTTGACTTCCAACAACTTTGTTTATCCGGTTTACTTTTATTCTGTTTCCATGAACCAAACAGTCAGCTGGCAAACCCTCGATCGAGTTAGCTATTACACCGGCAGCCCAAATTACTGTTCGGGTATTTATTGATTTACCATCGCTCAATGTAAGCATATCTCCGTCAAAGGCGGTTACAAATGTTTCGGTAAGCAGGCGTACCCCCATTCTCTGCAAATATTTTCGAGAAGCAGTTTTTGCGTTGTTGCTCATATTGTTCAAGGTGTTTTTACTCCCCTCTACTAAAGTAATTTGAAACTTCGCAAAATCAATTCGGTGATAATCATTTGGCAACACATTCTTTTTAATTTCGGCAAATGCTCCTGCCAATTCAACTCCAGTAGCACCTGCACCAACAATTACAAGGTTAAGATAACCTTCTCTTTCTTTTGCGTCTGCCGAAATTATCTTTTCGAAGACCCTCAATATATGGTTTCTGATTTTTATGGCATCATAGGTGGTTTTCAATGTCAAGGAATGCCTGCAGATTTCATTGTTGCCAAAGAAATTTGTTTTACAACCAATGGCAATTACCAAATAATCGTAATCGAAATCTCCAATAGTCGTGATAATTTTATTGTTGTCGGGGCATACCCGGGTAACTTCTGCGAGCCTGATTTGAACGTGCTTTTTCTGTCTTAAAATGTGGCGGAATGGAAACGATATATTTGCTGGTTCAATTTGTGAGGTAGCTACCTGATAAAACAACGGTTGAAATTGATGATGATTGATTTTATCTATTAACAACACATCAAATAGTTCTTCATCTATGCTTCTTACCAGCTGGATACCTGCAAAACCACCACCAACGACGATTTTTTTTTTTTTCATACTCATAAGCTAAAATAAAGCAAAATTTTTGAACCTTCAATCTTTGAGCTGATGACCACATGTTTGCGAATATGTTCCATATAGTATTGGGGATTTGCTATGTTGGCGTATCAGATGTACAAATGTTCAAATTAACACACAAATGTTGATTAGAATTCAGAAAGTGATCACACAGAAACATCACATTTCGAATGCATTGCTGTCTGCTGCTTCATTGATACGTTTTGTCATTTAAGGTTACCACCAGTCGGCAGCGGTTTGCTGCCGACCGGGCTTTCAATGCCCTGTCAGGCTTCAATAATGAAGGCTAAAAGTACAAAATTTCAATCATCACAACCACCTCGTTTGCAGAAAGTAGCATGGGTTGCAAAAATCGCTATTGAGGGCCTGTTTTTGAAACCTACTACCAAATGGGGCATGATTCAGAAAATCACTTTTCCTGAAAAAGGCCGTCCATGGATGTCCACTAAACGAAGAATATACAATCCATGCGGGTATCTGGAGATATTCAAACTCTGGCTTCCGGGCAACAGGTCAACTTGAAAAACCTGCCTTCCTGTTGCCTCAAAGCCATATAGTTGGCACGCTTGAGGAAATTGGTGCTCCGGCAGTTTTATCATCAGGTAATTGCCTGATTTATGAATGATTTTTTCGAAAATAATATCCATTTCATGCGGCTGACCAGTATAGTTGATGACATAGGCGTACTCGTATGCAGTCAGGTAAGCTCCGCTAAAAGACACATCGCACTGAATCCGAAGCCAACCATAGAGGGTGTCGGAATTGCAGATGCGATAAGCCAGATAGCCTTCGCCGTTGAAGTTACCATCAGTGCCTTTGCTAGTATACTGGCTGTAAAAAAGACCATCATCCGCATGAAAGTTCAACGAATTGTTGATATCCTCACCGGCACTGTGTTTCTTAATCCACGTTGGATTATCGGTCAGGGATGAATATTCAAAACCGCCCGAAGGAATGCCTTTAGCTCTGACAGATTGAGAGTTTGTATGCGAATAATAGATCCAGTTTGTCGACAGGGTGAGGTCGGTCACCCCATCATCATTCAAATCGAGGGATGCATAGTCTTCATCCCACCAGTAAGTGCTGGATGCCGCCACGTCTACTATGTCATGATACATGACATTTGCTCCTGATGCCTGTCCGGCAAGAATACTTTGAGCCTGTGTATGGACTGACGGTAAAATCCATAAGACTCCAAGGATGCATGATGTGATGTGTTTCATATCTGCTCTTTTTTTGCTTTATGGTCATAAAATTACAGAATTTATTCTTTGAAATACCTTTTATTAGGGTGTAAAATGTTTTGCGAATTGAAATCTTTATGGATAACGGCTCATCAGATAAATTCGGTGGGGTATAAAAAATGTCAATAAGCACTCCATGCGCCTTAGACGGACACAATGTTCCAAGTTTGCCAGCGGTGCACTGACTTGCCGAAGTGTCAGCCCACCTGACGCAAAACCCGGATTATAGGGTGGTTTTATTTTATTTTTTTGGCTTTGCATCACTTTCTGATAATATTCCACCATCAATTGTCAATTCAATACCTGTTACATATTTGTTTTCATCACTTGCTAAATATAATATTGCATAAGCTACATTAATCAGGAGTTCATGCTGGTTTGTTTCGACCACATGAACTCCTGATTATTAGCGGATACTATTCAATCTGTTCATGCTTTAAATATTGAATCCATTGTTTTTCCAGTGTGTTTATTGATAAACCATATATGACCTCAATATTTTCAGGCTCTTTAATCAGTAAAACCAATTTGTCAAGACCGTATGTAACCACAAGGAATTCAACAATCGTAACAGAAAGTCCATAACCATTCATATTGCCAAATTCCATCGCTGATAAGGTATCAAGCTGTGCCCATGTTGGCGGTGCCTTTTCTTTCAAACTTGCTACTACAGATTTTCGAATATAATCATTGATCTGGCCTGCTTCGTACTGTGCATATCCTTCGCTAAGCCATCTTGGTAATACGGTCCAGCCTTTATCTCCACGTGAATAAGAAACCGCCATATGCACAAATTCATGAACAATCACTTGCAGAAGGGATGCATAGGTATGAACACTCCCCGGATTCAAGGGTGACACCATCATTAATTCATCTCCATTACACGACCCAACAACCCAGTCAGGTGCATCAGGATAATTCATTGCAATATGAAAGGTCTTCAGATTTGGAAAGACTTTCACATTTATTTTTTTGTCAATTTGTATTCCTAAATGATTCGTAATTCTGGCATAATTTCTCTCTAAAGTTTTAGCTATTGAGTCTAAAACTATCATATCATCATTAGTCGAATAAAATTTGAAATGCTGACTCTCTTTTGAAAAATTCAGGGAGTCGCTATTTTGCCCGACTAATTTGGGGTTTGTTAAAAACACACAAAGAACTATTGCAAGTATATGCACAACGTTAAGTTTTATTTTCGTTTCCATAGATATACTATTTTGAAGTGTTTCTTTTAACTATTTCTATGACGGACAATAGCATTAATACCCGCTAACTACCTGCTAAGCGCATCCCTATGGCACCTATTTCCACTTTGGCTTCCTGATGGGTACTCAGTAAATGCCTGTTAACCACATCATTTCGGCCGAGTGTACTCTTCATGGTTATCATGGTATTGAGTATAGCACCTCAAAGTTATAAATACTTTCCATCCATATTCATCTCTCATTAAATATTAATCAAATCACCTGGACTTGTATTCTTCGATAGGATTAAAGCACCCACATGAGAGTTCCTGCAAACTGGAGTCGGTTAATTGCTCATTTTTCATTGAGTCCACTCCGAAAAGTTAAGAATTCTATATTTCCTGGTGGGATCTTCTATTCCCAAATTCTAAAGGAATCTATATAATCGTATTTTTGTAGCAATTACGATCGATTATGAATGGCAAGTTGGACCATAATTGTACTACCTGTTCAATGAGATCCCCTTTGTTTGACTTCCTTAACAATGATGAGCTGGAAAGGATATCACTTTGTAAAAAACGGGTTTTGTTTAAAACAGGCGAAATCATTGTAAAGCAGGGAACTCCGGTTTCTCATGTTATCAGTTTTACCTCTGGAATCGCCAAAGTGTATATCGAAGGAGCAAACAACAGAAACCTTATCCTGCAGTTAATTAAACCAACCCAATTTTTGGGCAGTCCCGGCATCTATGTGGACAGCATTCACCATTTCTCGGTAGTAGCCGTAGAAGAATCTTCGGTGTGTTTTATTGATCTGGATGTCTTTAAAAATATTGTGAGAACAAATGCTGATTTTGCAGATGCGTTTATAAGACAGCTCAGCAGAGATGGCATTTTTAATTATGCCAGATTTATCAGCCTGACCCAAAAAAATATGCACGGACGCATTGCTGACGGATTGCTCTATTTACACAAATCAATATTCAATGACCGTAACTTTGAAATTAGAATTTCGAGACAAGACCTTGCGGAAATGACCGGAATGTCAAAGGATAGCGTTATCCGAACATTGAAGGAACTGGACGAAGACGGTGTGATTAAGTTGAGCCAAAGGAGTATTTTTATTATAGATTTGAAAAAACTTGATCGTATTTGTGAATTGGGATAATACTGATCAGACGAGTTCCTGATTTCTTTCCAAACGGAGGCATAATAGTTGTTTGATAAATGGTTCCTTCACCTGCAAACAGCCCTTTCAGTTAAACCGGTTTACAAAATGACGATATATATCGTAAATTATACGATTTCAATCGCCAATTTTCCGCATTTTTCGGGATGTTTTGACTGGTAGATATTTGTACAATAGGCTACTTTTACCGCCGTATATATTTAATATGATCTATATGAAATCAACATTCAGTGTAATCACATTATTTATCTCCTTGTTTTCTGCCATAACCTTAATTGGGCAGACCAGAGAATCGGTGAAAATAATCTTTCCAACCACCGGTAATTGTGCTATCTGTGAGATACGCATCGAGGACGCTGTTAATACTATGGCCGGGATTGAATTTGTTAATTGGAACTATTTGAATGATATTACCGAGGTTATTTATGATGGCAGCAAGACCGATGTTTTTCAAATAATGCATACCATTGCCAATGTGGGTCATGATACAGAGTGGTATCCTGCCCCCGACAGCGCCTATAACCTGCTTATCGGTTCTTGTTGCGAATATGAGCGGGTGATGGACTATACCAATGTTCAGGAAGGCTATCTTAGTTTAATGGGCATTTGGGTTACTACCGAGGAGCACCTTAAGGATGAAGCCAACATTTCAATATTTCCAACCATCGGAAATGGGCTTTTTAACATCAACATCGATAACTATCAGCACCAGACACAAATCGGAGTATCGGTTTATTCAATGGCAGGTCAACAGGTTTACACCCAGAATTTAAAGCCTGGAAATGAAAACCAAATTGACTTAAGTTCTTTGAAGAGCGGACAATATTTTCTGTTTGTATTAAACGGTAAAACAGTTATTTCAAAATCTAAACTAATTAAATTATAAGAGGGAAAAGTAATGAAATTTAAACTATTATCCATCATTTTCCTGTGTGCCTTTGTAGTCACGGCGTGTAAAAAATCTGAAAACACAGGCCCTGTAGATGGGACAACAACCCCTAAAATTACCAGCCTCACAGCCGATAAAACGGAGATACAGGTAGGAGGTGAAGATCCCAGCACAATAACATGTGAGGCTACCGGAGGAAATATCCAATACAAATGGGAAGTTGATTTGGGTGATATTTTCCCGCTCAACGAAACCGGTTCGCAGGTTCGGTTTACTGGTTCAGAATGCTGCCTTGGCGAAAAAGTGATCAAATGCACCATTTCGAATGACAAAGGAAGTGACGAACAAGTCATCGTTATCAACATTTTTATTCCATAGATAGATTGATCAAGGTTTCCGCCGAAATGAGATTTCCTTCTGCAGAACAACTTCGCACATAATCTAATTAGAAATGAAAAAGAGGTTACTGATGTTTACCATCGCACTGTTGTTGCTGGTCGATGCAGCATCTTATGGTCAGTGTTGCGCGGCCGGAAATCCCATTACTGCTGATGGCTCTGCAAGTGGTAGCGGCAAAGGTATTCTCGATGTCTCCGCTTTACACAAACATAGCTATTCCGACACTTATTTTGATGGGAGCAAACGTTCTGATTATAAATATATTGACAATTCCTATTTTGATTTCAGTTCATTCAGGTTGGCTTACGGGCTGACCTCGAAAATTAAACTAAGCGCCGAAATCGGATATTTCATTTCAAAGTCTCAAACTTTTAATTTCGGATTTGACAGGGAGGCTAAAGGTCTGGGAGATGGCATTTTAGAAGTACAGTATGAACTGTATACAAATCCGAAAAGGAAGGTGGATGTTTTTACAACGTTGAGAGTTTCTTTGCCAATTGGCGAATTCGATCAAATGAATGGGCCAGTGATTCTCCCCATCGATATTCAACCCTCATCTGGCAATTATAAATACAATTTTGGGATAATGTTATCAAAACGCTATTTTGGAGGAAAAATGAATGTGTTTGTTGATGGATGGTGTGAAATATCACAACGCATCCAAACCAATCGAACCAATTACAAATATGGAAACCAATACAATGCTTCATTATATGGATCATACAAACTTTGGAAAAACCTGATTGGTGCCATGCAGGTCAGGAGTCAGATAAGGGATAGGGCCTCTGATAAGAACCATGAACTGGTGCAATCAACCGGCGGTCATGTGATGTTTGTTGTGCCACAACTGAAGTATCAATTTCTCAGGGCATGGAATGCCTCCTTCATTTTCGAATATCCCATTTATAAGAATATGAATGGGAAACAATTAACCAATAAATACGCTTATTCGATAGGGCTTTCGCGCCAAATTGATTGTTATAAATCACATTGAGTGGTACCGGATATTACTTTTTCTCTTTATACTCAGGATGTACCATTGGAATTTCGATAAAAAAGGTGGTTCCATCGTTTTCGGTACTTTCAAAACCCACTTTCCCTTTTAAGTATTTTTCACCAAAAAGTTTCATGCTATAGGTGCCAATTCCACGGCCAATACCTTTGGTTGAAAACGATCGTTTAAAAAGCTGGAACTGGATTTCCCGTGACATGTAAACTTCGTTGTTAACGGTAAACCTGATGGCTTCTTCGATCTGTGAGCAGGACAGGGTTACTTTACCTCCGGGCGAAGATGCTTCCAGGGCATTTTTTACCATGTTCCCGAGAACCCTTCTCAACAAAACAACATCGGTGATGGCTTGGCCTGACACAGCATTTTTATCGATGGAAAGTAATTTATCGCGAATTACTTCGTGCTGAGAATAGAGTTCTCCCAGCTCCTTTAGGATGGTGAGTGATTCTATTTGGGAAAATGAAAGCACCAGATCGCCACTTTCTGCAGCGGTGAGAACCTGTTGCGAATTTATTTCATCCACCAGAAAGCTCGCTGCCCGATTGATGATTTCAGCTGTTTTCGTCATTTCATCCATGTCGCTAATCAACGGCATAATGGATGATAACCCGGAGATGCCACCGGCACTATTCAGAATATCATGAAAGAAAACACGTTCAAGGGTTTGCCTTCTTTTTTCGTTGCTGATATCAGCAATGGCAAAGAAAATGTATTGCTCTCCGTTCAGGTAATAGGGCGTTGCCGTAACTTTTAAATCCATTGCGTCATTTTCGCTGGTGATAATGCGGCATTCTTTTGTGACTTGTGTTCCTTGTTGTGCTTCCAAAATGGCATTTACAGAGCCACAAACACTACAAAACTGTGTGGTTCCGCACCCGCCTTCCGATTGGCTGGAATACATGCAGTTGATGGCTTCGCCAGGTCGTTTGCCGATGAGGCTTTCACTTGCTGAAGAGCCCAGCATGTCGAGAAATGCTTTATTACCGTAAACAATCTGCCTTTCCTTGTTGAGAACGACAACTAATGAAGAAACGGAATCAGCTACCTGGGTAAGGATGTTATTATGCTTTATCAATTGGCTTTGATTTTTTAGGGTATGGCGCGAAGCACGCACAGCAGGTGCATAAGCTGTTTTTTTTGGAACTCGTGTAGTCTTCATGTGAAAGGAGATTTTAAAGTTATCCCAAAGATACAAAATTATTGAGGCAATTCAATTGCTTTGCGAAGGTGGACGCACTAAGGGCTGAAACTCGGCCTTTGCTGAAAAGGGGGTTTGTTCAACCAGGAGTTCATACTGGGTCGTTCCGACCACATGAACTCCTGATTATTGTCGCATGTCCGGCGAAGAAATGTCCGGAGAACATGTCCACAGCTCGCAAAAGACTCAAGTTACAGGCATATCCTTCTATTGCAATAAAAGTGATCACTTCCATTATTTCACAACGATAAATTTTTTGTCATAAACTGTTTTATTGCCAGTTGTTGCATGAATAAAATAAACGCCCTTTTGTTATATAGAAATATCAATTGTTGTCGCTGATCCGTCAAAAATCTTCTGCACAAAAACTTGTTGTCCGATAGCGCCAACAATGTTCAGTTCAAATGGGATGTTTATACCTGCAGGAAACGAAATTGTGATTTGTTCGATTGCCGGACCAGGAAAAATAGAAGCATTTTCAGTTTTTGAAATTTTGCTTATCCTTGCTATTTCAGATAATGATCGCCTCTACACCAAATTGGAAAGTGTTCCAATAAAAACATAATCATTTGCAATAATCAATGAATGTAATTTGACTTTTCATTGTAGAACCTAATGTGCCCAAACTTCAAATAAATACCCGATGAACGCTGCTATTACCATGGCAGTCGCGCATTTCAGGAATAAAATATCAATATAGAATTGCCGCTGTCGAAAAGATCCTTATGACAACGGGTAAATAGGCTTTAAGTCATCCGCTATTTTAAAAAATGATTCTTGCTTTCGGCTCAGTTCATTTGCAAGTATAACCGCCATCAATAACCAATTCACTTCCGGTAACGAATTTTGATTCGTCAGATATCAGGTAAAGAATTCCATAGGCAATATCAATGGATTCACCTATATGTCCTAATGGATGCAGACCGTCAAGTTTTTCTCTGAATCCGGGACTATTCTTCCCAAGTTCTTCAACCAAAGGCGTCCAGATAAATCCGGGATGCACAGAGTTAACCCGAATATTGTCTTTTGCATAAAATAATGCATCATTTTTTGACATCAGCCTTACTGCCCCTTTTGAAGCGTGATAAGGCGGCAGATCTCCGGCTCCGACCAAACCATAAATTGAAGAAAGGTTAACTATGCTGCCGCACCCTGTTTTTCTCATGTGAGCAATGGCATGTTTTGTGCAGAAGAAAACTCCTTTTACATTCACATTCATTACGTTATCCCAATCTTCCTCACTTAACTCATGAGTAGGCTTGTCGACACCCGCAATTCCTGCGTTATTAACTGTTGCATCAAGTTTTCCAAATTCTTTGACAACTTCAGCAAAAATTCTTTCCACTTCATTCTCATTTGCTACATCAAGATGCCAGAACTTTGCCGCGCCACCAGAATGGTTAATTTCATCAGCTAACTTTTTGCCCTCCTCGTCAAGGACATCGGTTACAGCTACTTTTGCACCCTCTTTTGCCAGTAAAATACATGTTTCGCGCCCTATTCCCAAGGCGCCACCGGTTACGATGACAACTTTATTCTCTGCTCTTTTCATATTAGAATTATTTATAATGAATGATCTCTACAAGATTAATTGCATTAAAAATGAAAGAGTTACACTATTACTCAATGGATTGATATGATACACGCTTTTACTTTCTAACGCTTCAATATCAGAAAGAGTTCTTTCCGCTGACAATAACGAAAGACAGGACTCCTGATCTGTTGACAGGAGCTCCTGAATCACTTATTCTATAATAAATTCAATGTTTATTTATAACAAATCCCGCTTATGAAATGAAGTGTTGAACTCTTCGCGGTCATAAAATCCGTCAACAGCATTCGAATTGTGAATCGTGTTATCTCCCTTGTAATGGCGAACCACATCTAATTCGTACCCAAAATCAATAACATCTCCTTTTTTGAACCGTTTGGTTTTCGCAAAAGTCGAACTATCAATCTGATTTGATTTCACAAGTTTGTTCTTTTCATCAAGAATGGCCATCCCGATAGGAATAATCAGGTGATTCTCCCCTTCCTTGTTTAAAAACTCATGAACACCATCACTTACCCGATCTTGATATGTATTATGTCCTTCCTCAATTAAGTTAGCATCCACTTCAACATCAAGGTAAACCACACGTTCGGCAGTTTTGTTTACCAGCAAATGATCCACTTTCCCAATGGTTCGGTTATTTGCGTCTTGTACATTCCAGCCTCTTACATCACTATAATTTTCGGCCACTTTATAACCGGACAATTCGTCCAGGTTAAAAAGGTTTTTGTTTGTATCTGTCATTATTCTAATTATTTAAAGATTAATCAATTCATTTTTTGAAGAAGGTCAGAAGCTTTTGCAAAGAAATTCTTTACTGCATCTTTTTGCTCAAGCGTAAGTACAGCCGGTTTTATTGATTCTGAAGCATTTTTTAATTCTTTTGCTTCTTCTGTCAAACCAGGAAATTTTGCCTTTTGGATGTTTTGTAATACATTGCTTAAGATGTCAGCCGCTTTTCTAATGTTATCCGCATGTGTTGTTTCATAAGGATCTGCTGTAATCATATTCGCATATTCCTTTACCTGCTCCAAATCTGCCTGAACTTCATATCCAACCTCATTGGCCTTAGCATCTGTAGCCTCAATGAGTTTTAATAGCGCTTCATTTGTATAGGCATGATCCAGGCTCATCTTTTCCTTATTGCTTAATACAAAATTTACGTAAGCCGCAACAGCACCGTTATTTTCTTTTTCCCCTAAGTGTTTAGCTTGGTTCGCATTGATGATGTAATCTGCTTCAGCTATTGCCTCTTTATTTTTGTCGTTATCCCGATAAACCAGGAAATATATAAGCAATGCAGCGATAACAAGGCCAGCCAATACCCATGGCCAAACTTGCTTTTTCCGTTCAATCTTAATTTCTGCCATAATAATTTATTTTTAGTGTGAATTTTGAAAAGACAAAGTTCGTGGTGTTTGCAGTGTTTAGGTTTACACATCTTTTGGGAAAGCTTACATCAATCACACTTTATCTGCACCCAAACTAATGGGTCTCATTTCCTTTCCAATGACGGGGCACTGCCCTGATTGTGTTTTCAGCAAGCTGGCAGAGTGGGTGGGGCTTACGTGCTGGCTTGATCTTTTGTTCCTTTTGCATCAAGGCAAAAGGAAATTGAATTATCAGAAAATTCTCCTTCATTGTATAATCTTTGTCTTCGGAGGTAAAGTTTATTTTTNNNNTACCAAAAATCAAACACGAACAACGCTATCACCCCACTCTGCAAAACCAGTGGAAATCCTGGCAAAGAGTGTATAGCACAATACTTTTACTGATCGAAAAAAGAAGCATTATCGGGTATTGCGTTATACAAACAATCCGCCCGGGGCGGNNTTTCCAACTGTTTTTGCATTCACCCTGCCGCCGGCCCGCTGTTCGTGTGGGCCACCGCACCCAACCCACTGAAGTGTAAAGTAATTGCGATTATGTCTCATACTGAATTTCTTTTTTGCCAGCGTGTACATTTTCCTGTTACTCTCGAACTAATGTTATGAAACATTCGGATGCCTCCTTGTCTGACGTAAGCTTGGCTGTTCGAAAAAGAATTGAGTTTTTTAAAGCCGTGTTTTTGAGCCAAATATTTTGAAAGCATCATTCCATCTCACTTCATCCCCTTGGGAGTCAGATCCGGAGAGCCTTTGAAATCCCTGAGCAGAAAAAGGAACACCCGCTTGGCAGGTTTTCCCGAGCGTGTGATGGTGATGGTGTCGGTGGCTACGATACTGTCAAAAGCACCGGCATACACTTGTCCGGGGTGAGTGTAATCGCGGCTGTCGGTGAGGAACCAGTAATCGTCCCCGGCCTTCAGCCCTCCCCTTGCTTCGGTAATCCATACATATTTATGCAGCCGTTCGGGCCGGCCAAGCCCAAGCACCTTCATCCCCAGCGGACGGGCCACATAATAGTCGAGGTTGGCCANNAGGTCGTTTTTGCCCAAACGGTGATAGGGATTATCCTCTTTGATGGGTATGAGTCCTGTTTTGATCTGCAGACTGCCCAGCAACAGGATAAAAATCAGGAATGCCAGTGATGACATGATTACCGGAGGAATCCTGAATGAAGGGTCTGGCCTTGTGGTCTGCCGGATACGGGCTGCGGCCAGTAAAATCAGCGTGTTGTAGGCAGGGCCTGTCCAATGGGGCAAGGTTGGCCTGAAAAGGGCAAAGAGTAAAAACAAGAGTATGGACGGCAAGCCCACAAGCAGCAGCAGCCGCTGATAGCTCGCCGGCAGAAACTGTTTCTGTCTGACTACTGCAATCACAGCAAGCAGAATCAACACCCAGTTAATGGGATTGTTATAAAAAATCTGGCCAATTAACTCGGTAGCAAAATAGTCGGGTCTGAGCCCCGATTCGAAAATATTCACCCGGCTTCCCTGATAGGCGAAGCTTGCAAAATCGTGCTGCACATTCCAGATAATCACCGGCAGCCCGCAAAAGGCCGATATCAGCAGGGCAACATAAAGCGAAACCCTTTTCAGCCAGGCTTTGCGGTACAACAGGATGTAGCCCAACAAGCCAACCCAGAGGAAAACACTGGTGTATTTAGAAATCATACCCAGCCCGGTCACCAGACCAAACAACAGCATCAGTCGGTTCTGCTGCTGTTGCGTTACGCCATCTGAAACCAATTTTAGCATGATGACCAGAGCAATAAGCCAGAACAGGTTCTGAGGTGTGTCGGGAAGGATGAATATGCCTGTGATTACAGTGGCATAAATTGAAGCATTATAAAGCAGGGCAGCATACAGGCCTGTTTTTTCATCACGAATAATTTTTCCGGCCATGAATATCAGCCCCGTGTTGATGGCAAAAAAAACCAGAGAAGAAAGCCGGAGAGCAAATTCGCTGTCGAACAACAGATTCAGGCTGAAAAGCTGCATAACCCAACCAAGCATAGGCGGGTGGTCGTAGTGGCTCCAGTCGGGAAAAAGGGCGTAGGTCCAATAATACACTTCATCGTTGCCCAGTTCGAGCCAGTAAGCAAGAAAAGCACGAAGCAGAAAACTAAAAATTACAAGTGAAAACAGAATCTGTCTGATTGATAGATGCATACATGCGATCAGCCAGTTGTTTTACGCTTAAAAGCAACAAAGCGCCAGGCCAGCCCGAGCAAAAATACAACAATCGACAGACTTACAACACGAAATATGAGGGTTTTCTGCGTGTCGATCCAGGCAAGACTTTGTTGCTCAGGATGTCCTGTTGTTGAGCGTGTTATGGGATTAAGGAACATGACTGAACTATCGTAAAAAAGCACCTCAACCCGCACATAAGGATCTGTTTCCCTGACTTCATAGGATGCTGTATGCCAATGTTCTGCTTCGTCCAACACATTCCCGTGCTGCCCGATAAAGAACAGTTTATGAAAGGGCTTACTCAATTCAACGGTATATGAGTTTCCATCGAGCGAAGCTTTAATCAAATGTGGAACGCTTGCCGAACGTTTGATCTTGGCTGACCATTCTTCGTCGTCAACCCGGTAAAAATCGAATCCATAAGCATTTCCGCTTTTTAATGCAGTTATGATTTCTTCCTTATCAAGCGAAGCGGAATTGATCATGGTAAACCTGCGGCCTACTTCGTTGCTGTTGCTCACATCATGGGCATCATCGTTGGCCAGAATATAAACCCGGTGACCGTTTGAAAGGGCTGTGTCCCAATGTGCTGTCGATACCCGCAGGTTGTTGAGCACCTCAATGAGATCGTAGTTGCTCAGATATTTCATGTCGTTCACCGTGTAGCCGCCCAGCAATAGCGGGTGTGCAAGGGCAATGATACTGCAATCGTCGCGGAGTTCGTCGATCACATGCTGTTTATGACCCAGGTTCTGACTAAAAAAATAGTCGCGCCATAACACACTATTTGCTCCGATACATACTTGATGAGTTTTCCTGAAATTATAGCCATGTTCGTAGGTGGGGATAAAAATGGATTCATCCGAACGGTGCTGATTGATTTTCTGGTAATCAGAAGTGGCCACGTAATCGTAGCTGAGCAGGTGATACATGCTGTCGATCAGCATATTGGAGTTACGACGGCCATCAGTCAAACCATACCAGGCTTTTGACTGAACCTGAAAATTGTACTTCCTCCAATGGCCCGAATCGGCTTGCTCGTAGGGATTAATAAGGTAATTTCCTGAAAATGGTTTGGGTTCATTAAACCTGTAGACCGGGGCAGTCAGGTAAAAATAGGCAAAGATCAGCAAGAGTGACAACAGAACAAACAGGATGCTTTTCAGTAAAACCAGCAGGATGTTTTTGAGTGCAGTGAATGCCGACATAAGCGAAATCGTTGTGAAAGATTTGACAAAGATAAACAGTCGGTATTCATAAATTGCAATTAAATGGTTAACAAAATAATAAATCAACCGATTGATTCTTACCCCAATTGCATTATCTTTGCATTAATTCCATATTTGAGAAACGCAACCAATTTTTGTATTTTTACGTACAAATCTCAAAATTGGAATTGTTTTAGCAACCAACCAATTGATCAAGCTTATGGAAGCATTCCGCATTTTCATCGTTGAAGATGATATGTTTTATGGTGAGATGCTGCAGCATCATTTATCGTTGAATCCCGACAACGAAGTTCACCTGTTCAGGACAGGGGCTGATTGTTTAAAAAATTTTTACAAAACACCCTCTTTGGTTTCGCTCGACTACAGTTTACCGGATATGTCGGGGATGGATGTTATGCGCGCCATGAAAAAGGAAAACAGCGAGGTGCCCATTGTCATTGTTTCAGGACAGGAAGACATATCAACAGCCGTCAGACTCCTGCGAGAAGGCGCCTATGATTATTTTGTCAAGGACGACGATGTGAAGGACAGGCTCTGGAACATTATTAAGAAAATCAAAGAGAACCTTCAGCTCAAAAGCGAGATCAGTTATCTGAAAGAAGAAATTGGCCGTAAATATGAATTCAGGAAAGTGATCCGGGGCAATAGTCCGGCCATAAAACAAATATTTATCCTGATCGAAAAAGCGACAAAGACCAATATCTCGGTGTCGATAACAGGCGAAACAGGCACAGGAAAAGAATTGGTTGCCAAAGCGATACATTATAATTCAACCAGGGCTAAGAAACCATTCGTGGCCGTAAATGTTTCAGCCATACCAGGCGAACTGATCGAAAGCGAGATGTTTGGTCACGAAAAAGGCTCATTCACCGGAGCCGTGACACGTAAAATCGGAAAATTTGAGTTGGCTCAGGGCGGCACGATATTTCTGGACGAAATTGGCGAAATGGACCTGAATATGCAGTCGAAACTGCTTCGCGTGTTGCAGGAAAGAGAGCTCTCGCGCGTTGGCGGCAACGATGTGATCAAAATCGATACCCGGCTTATCGTGGCCACCAACCGCAACCTGTCCGACGAAG
>DITE01000040.1 GCA_002422725.1 Bacteroidales bacterium UBA6192 | reverse complement strand
ACAAAGCGGTCTGGCTGATAGTGCAACCCTCCATGAATTGAATCGAGTTTTTTCCAGTGTGCAAGCAATGAATCCCCACTTGTAAACATGAATGGGTCGATTTGATAAATTGCCCCTGAAGTGTCGGTTACATCGTAAGTAACCATATAATGACTGCGCATTTTTGCAATAAGAAAATAGGCGGCTTGTAATTGAATTGAGTCGCCTGCATCGTCAATAAATTTTCCAATTGTTTTGGTAAACTCAATCCTATTGAATCCGGTTTCAGAATAGGTTCTAATCACTTCTTCGGGCAGCCCGGGTTTATCCGATTTGAGGCAGGATGTGGAGATGAGCAATATAACAATCAGCAAACACATTTTTCGAACCCGGAAAAAAGGAGAAATGTGTTTCATGTTTTTCAAATGCCTTCGTAAGCGTCAGCAGGCAGCCACCCTACACTGCCATTCGCAATGCGGATCTTGGTCCAATCGCCTGTTTTATCAATGAGCGAAACTTTTGTTCCTTCATGAATAACAAAGAGGTCAACACTATTGAACGATGGTGAACTTTTGACGGTTATGGTAGGCGCAAAAATTATCGCTTCATTTACTTTTTGTGTGTAATAGTATTTTTGAGAAGCAAGTCCAAGTGCCCCAACCGCTGTAAGCAGAAAGAATAGTCCGGCAAAAAATCCTGTTTTTCTGATCTGGACAGAACTTGCGGTTTGAAACAAAAACACGAAGAAAAGTGTCAGTGACACCAACAGTAAAGAAACCCATGCCCAGGTGTTGGCAGAAAACAAACCATAGAAATTGTTCCACCAGACTTTATAAAACAAGTGTGGGATTGGCTCAATTTTATCTACAATCAGCGTGTTGGCCAGGTCGAGATTATGCATGATATCTTCATCGTTCGGACGAATTTTTCTAGCTTTTTCAAAATACAGAATTGCTCTGGGGATTTGTCTTAGCTTGAAATAGGTGTTGCCGATATTGTAATATAAATCTGCCGATTCAAAGTCGGATTGCAATAATTGTTGGTATGTGATCAGAGCCGAATCGTAAACAGCCTCCTGGTAAAAATGATTGGCGCGATCGAACTTATCTGCAGGCTTTTCTGATGCCTTTAATCCCACATGTAAAAGGATTATCTGGAGGAACATGAGCAAGCTGATAAAATTCCGGTACGACATAGTCTAAGGTTATTTTTGGTTTCTTTCTATTTTTGAAATAACTTCAATACCTTGATTGTAAAGCTCTTCCATTTTTTCGCCTGGATCCCCCGGGGCAAATCGGGCAAATTCACAATTATCTAAAGTGTTGATCAGGAGTTCAATGAGCGAATTTTCAATTTGCAGGGAAGTCAGGGTAAGCCGAACATTTTCGATTGACATGGCCGAAAGCGGTATATTGAATTTGTCGGCAAGATAACCCCAGATTGCCTGAGATATTTCGGTATAAAACTCATTCTGATTGTTTTGCTTCAGGTAAGTCTGCGCTTTGACAAGTCTTTTGCGGGCCACCTTAGTAGCTTGCCTGTTGCGCATCAACGACTTATTTTGAGTAAGTTTTTGATGTTTTCTGAACCAGAACAAGGCAAAAGCAAACGAAAGGAACAGAATAACCATGATAGAAACATAGGCAACCGATCCAAAGAAATAGTCATTTTTTTTATTCAGAATAACCGATTTTGTTTTTATGTAGCGAATATCGCTTCCCAGAATACGAATGCTCTCCTGACCACCTGAGATAATAGTACGTCCGTTGTTGTTATCTGCAGATTGCCCCACGTTGAGTGAAAATTCCTGTGTTAACAGACTGATATATTGATTTTTTTTGGGATCGAAAAAGCTGAATTCCACAGGCGCGATGGTAAAGTTACCAGCTTGACGGGGAATAAGCAAATATTCAATCTTTCGAACACCACTCACGCCCTGGTCCGTGACTTTTACCTGGGTGTTCACTTTAGGTTCATAGGCTTCAAAGGAGGAAGGGAATGCCGGGCCGGGGAAATCGATCAACTCAATGTTGCCAATTCCTGATATGGTGTAGGTAAGCGTAATGGCTTCGTTGGCCAGTATTTCAGTCCGGTCAATGGATGATTGAAGACTGAATTGACCAACTGCTCCAGAGTAGAACTGCGGTTTCCCGGCTGAGGGCAAAGGACTCACTTCAATGTTGATGGATCCGGAAACGAGTTTTTTATCAACATTCACAATATTACGGTTAAAAAAGGGATCGTTAAAGAAACTTTCGAAAGGATCCCTTGCTCTTTTCCGGTCAGTCTGAGTTCTGATCTGGGCGGTACATTCCATTTCCATCGGGTCAATGTATAATTTCCCTGTTTTTTGAGGGAAAAGAGCTATCTTTCTGATATCCGCTGTAACATATTCCTCGCCGTTAATGATTTGCCTTGATTGCTGCAAACCTGTATTTTCATCCATAAGATTTTTCATCCAGAAACCCGGAAAAGAAGATAGTTTGGTAACTGAGATATTGGAAATGGGGATTTTTGTGTACAGGCGGTAGGTAACGATTACTTGTTCGCCAAGGTTCACTTTCGACTTATCCAGGATGGCTCTGACGAAAACATCCTTGTCTGAAACGCCTTGTTTTTCTGAGTTTGAGTTTGCAGATGATTCGCCCTGGCTGCCCGCTTGGGACTGGTTGGATGAAGCTGTGGCTTTTATGGTTATAGCATTTGATGTAATTTTTTTTCCATCAACAAAAACTGAAGCGGGTGAAACCACAAAACTACCCTCTGATCCTGCCGAAACAATATATGTGTATGATTGAACGAACGACCTAGCCATTTGTCCGTTGACAATTTGAATGCTTGAACTGGACGATGTCATAGGACCTGTAATCACTCTAAGCGAGCCAAAATCGGGCCCGGTAAAGCGATTTCCATCCGCATTAAGTTCATAAACAATGCGGAATTGTTCTCCAACTCCAACGCTTGTTTTACCAGAGGCGACAAAGCTGATATCCTGTGCCCACAAACCTGCCGGCATTAGAAGGAGAATAAAAATGGCTCTGAACAATCTCTGTTTCATAATTAATGTGCCGTTTCTGCCTGATTGCAAATATAGTTAAGTTACCAATCCTTTTCCAAGAGGGTTACATTACCTGTTCTCGCTTTTTCTTCGTTGAGTTTTTCGAGCGTTTTTCTTTCTTCATTATTGAGAGCCTGCAACATCCGCTCAGCGTCCTCTTTTGATAAACGGGGCTGCTGTTTTTGCTGTTGCTGGTCTTTCTGGTTTTCCTGTTGTTGGTTTTCCTGATTTTGCTGCTGATCTTGTTGCTGGTCGTTCTGATTATCCTGCTGCTGGTCATTCTCCTGTTGTTGATCGCTGTCCTGTTGCTGATCGTTTTTCTGTTGCTGGTTCTGTTTGTTTTGCTGCGCCATCATTCTCCTTGCATATTCCAGGTTGTAACGGGCTTCTTCATCATCAGGATTCAGGCGAAGTGCTTTTTTGAACGACTCAATACTTTCAGCAAATTGTTGCTGGCTGAGTTGGCTATTTCCAAGGTTGTAAAATGCTTTTGATTCCAGATCCGGTGATTTACTCATATCGGCAACCCGCTTGAAGTTGCTGATTGCCTCCTCAAAGTTTTCCTGATTGTACAAGCTGTTACCAAGGTTGAAATTCGCAGCATCATTCATTGGATTCTTATCCAATGCTTTACGGTAATTTATTTCAGCATCTGCAAAATTGCCCGACTTGTACTGCTTGTTTCCTTCACGGGTCAGATTCCGGTCCGATTGGCCGTGGATGTCCAGATTTACCAAGGTAAGAAGAAGTCCCAATAAAAATATATATCTCATGATTCGCTGTTTTTTGGGTTAAATATGTCAAACTTATTTTCCCATTTGCTTTTTCTGCTTGCAATCAGTAGTTCGATAACAAGGAATAACAGTGTTATAGCGAGAAATATCTGGAATTTATTGTCGTAATCCGTAAAAAATCTGGCTTCAATTTCTGCTTTTTCAATTTTATTGATTTCATCAAAAATAAATTCAAGCCCTGACCGTGAATTATTTGCACGGGTATATGAGCCATTACCACTCAAAGCAATTTGTTGAAGTATGGTTTCATTTAATCTGGTCACAATGGTATTACCACTCCTGTCTTTCCTGAAACCTGTTTTTTTACCAAATTCATTGTACAAGGGTATAGGGGATCCATCGGGCAAACCCATTCCAATGGCATAAATATGGATGCCAAGTTCAGCTGCTTTTTCTGCTGCTTTCACAGCATTTTCTTCATGATCTTCACCATCCGAAATGATGATAATGGCTTTGTTGTGGTTGTTTTCGTCGAATGAATTCATTGCCAGGTTAATAGCCTCGCCAATGGCTGTGCCTTGCGTAGGGATCATACCCGGATTGATGGTTGATAAGAAAAGTCTTGCAGCATAGTAATCAGTTGTGATGGGTAACTGAACATAAGCCCTGCCTGCAAAAACGATCATGCCTATCCGGTCGCCTTCAAGTTTGTCGATCAGGTTCAAAAGTGCTTGTTTTGATCTTTCCAGTCTGTTGGGCAGAATATCTTCCGACAACATGGAATTTGACACATCGAGGGCAATAAACAGGTCAATCCCTTTACGTTTCACTTCCTGAAGTTTCGATCCTGTCTGAGGGTTAGCCATGGCAACGATCAGTGTGGCAAAGGCCAGAGAAAATAATACCAGCTTGAACCACTTCCTCCAAGCAGAGGTGTCTGGCATCAGGGTTTTGATCATCAAACTACTGGCAAACTGGTGCAGTCTTTTTTTTCTGAAGTATTCCGACAGTAAAAAAATCAACACTAATAGTGGGATTAGAGCAAGGAAGTATAAAAACTGTGGGTTCTCAAACCGGATCATGTTCATAATTGTACGGCTGATTTATGATTGAATTCTTAAAGTAGTTGTTTTTAGCAGGAATTCGATCGCCAAAAAAAGTAGTGAAAGAATTACCAAAGGCAGGAATTCTTCGTGTTTACTTTTAAACTCGGTTACATCGATCTTTGATTTCTCCAGTTCGTCAATTTCCTTATAAATCGATTCAAGTTTCTGGTTAGAAGTTGCCCGGTAATATTCTCCTCCTGTTTGATCGGCAATCTGCTTGAGAAGCGCCTCATCAATTTCTACTTTCATATCGCGCAGCTGAATACCAAAAGGCGTTTGGACAGGATAGGGCGCATTGCCGTAAGTTCCAACACCAATGGTATAAACCCTGATGCCAAAAACCCGGGCGATTTCGGCAGCAGTCATCGGATCCACCGAGCCTGCATTGTTCACACCATCGGTAAGCAGTATGATTACCTTTGAAATAGCCTTACTTTCGCGCAAACGGTTAACGGCAGTTGCCAGTCCATCGCCTATTGCCGTACCATCCTGAATCATACCGCTTTTAATTCCTTTAAACATATTCAGAAGTATGCTGTGATCAGTGGTCAACGGCACCTGAGTGAAAGCCTCACCGCTAAAAACAACAAGCCCCATGCGGTCGCCAGGTCTTCCTCCAATGAATTCCATCGCAACATTTTTGGAAGCTTCCAGTCGGTCAGGGGTCAGGTCACGGGCCAGCATACTTCCCGACACGTCCAGTGCAATCACAATATCAATTCCCTCGATGGATATGTTGGTTCCTGAGGTGCTGCTTTGAGGTCTGGCCAGAGCAACAATGATCAATGATATAGCGGCAAGTCTGAAAATAAATGGCAAATGCCGCATATATATTTTCAGCCCTTTTGGAGCAGAGGGGAACATGCTTGTGTCGGAAACCTGAATGGAGGCAAAATGTTTTGTGTTTCGCCAGATATAGTGAGCCACAAACAAGGGTACTATCAGAAGCAGATAGAAATATTCAGGGTTGGCAAATACAATATCAGTCAACATGGTTATTCTATTTCTGATGTTTGTAATGTATTATCTGATTTACCCGATTCATTTTCAGGATTGTTGGCTACGACCGAATGGCTCTCTCTCACAAAATCAATCATATGGTTGAGGCATAGGTCGTTTTCCAGAGCAGAAGGCTGTGCTTTGGCGAATTTTACCAAATCAGACAACTCCAGTGACTGACCGAGTTTTGAAACAGCCTCATTGTTGATTCCCAGAGGTTTTATTCCTGTCATGATTTCATCCGTTGTCATTTCAACTGCCATCACACCGAATTGATGTTCGATATAAACCCTGACAATATCAGCCAGTATGGTATAATACTCTTTTACCCGTCCTGATTGCCATAGCTTTTGATGACGCAATTGTTCAAGCTCATTCATGGCGGTAACATAAGGGGGTATAAGAGGTTTCGGTGACTCAGTAATTTCGCGAAGACGTGAGCTTCGGTTCACAAAATATTTCATAACAAGAAATACCAGCAACGCGATTCCAAGTATACCGATTACCCAGGGCAGAATTTCGGCAAATGTGAGAGGTAATTTTACAGGACCTTTTATCGGTTTGAATGCCAGTGTGGTATCAACACTAACTGAATTAACCTGTAGCATAAGAGGATTGGTTAATGCTTCAAACTTTGATGAATCGGTGCCCACCGAAAATTGGATTTTTTGGGCTGGAATATAGTAGAAGCCGGTATCAAAGGAAGTAATTTGCAGGGTTTGACGCGATGTTTGAATATCTTTTCCTGCAGATAATTTTTCAGGCTGTCCGGCGCTTACAATTTCGATGGCAGAAACCAGCGTGTCGCCCCAAAAAGGCCAATAAATATTGAAGTTCTCCGGAGCATTGATTTCGATGCTCAGGGGCAATTTCTGTCCGATAAGTATGGTATCAGATGGGGCTGACAATGTTGCGACCACTGATTGTGAATAACCTGAACTGCCTGTTAAAATTGATGCGCAGCAAACTGTCACAAAAATGAATGTTTTCAATTTCATCGCCTTGCTTCTCTTTTTTTAAAAAGTTTCATCAATGGTTTGACGTAATCCTGATCGGTGTAAATCATGGCATGATCAATACCGGTTTTTAAAAATGTTTCGTCCAGTTCGCGCGATTTTTGTCTGATCCATTTGGCATAAAAGTTTCGTGACGGAATATGGGAGGTATCCACCCAGTATTCTTTGTTATTCTCGGCATCTTTGAATTTTACAAGTCCGATTGCGGGCAGGTCATTTTCGCGTTTGTCAGTGATGCGCAGAGCGATGAGGTCGTGTTTGCGTGCAGCAATTTTAAGTGAGGGGGTAAATTCTTCGCTGATAAAATCCGAAATAAGAAAAGCAGTTGTTCTTTTTTTTATGGCACTGGTCAAAAATCGCAGGCCTGTGCTTAGATCAGTGTTTTTTTGGGATGACTTAAAGCTAATTACTTCACGAATTATACGAAGGATGTGCGATGTGCCCTTTTTGGGAGGAATAAATTTTTCAATCTGGTTACTGAAAAATATGACGCCCACCTTGTCGTTATTCTGAATGGCTGAGAATGCAAGAACAGCTGCCAGTTCGGCGGCAAGCATACGTTTAAGTTGTTGTCCTGAGCCAAATTCATTCGAACCTGAAACATCGATCAACAACATCACGGTGAGTTCACGTTCTTCTTCAAA
Source organism: Bacteroidales bacterium UBA6192 (assembly GCA_002422725.1). Classification (GTDB taxonomy): domain Bacteria; phylum Bacteroidota; class Bacteroidia; order Bacteroidales; family F082; genus UBA6192. The sequence goes on along the minus strand of DITE01000040.1, from coordinate 45,013 downwards.
AACTTTAATGTAAGGATGGTTGAACCTTGCCGTTACGTTCCAGTCGATGTTGCGGATATCATCACCATACTGATAATCGCGTACTTCGCTGAATGTCATACCTCTCCCTTTGAAAGCACTGTGGTATTGTCCTGAGAAAATTTGTTGTGACAATCCCCGTGTTTTAATCTCAATTTTTCTTACTTTTTTGAAAATGTCGCTCGTTTCTGCCACGGTCTCAAATATAAAAATGTCGATTTTTAAGAAAAGCTCTATGGGACCTCAACGGTATTGAGTATTTCATTAATGATTTCCTCAGTTGTAATATTTTCAGCCTCAGCTTCATAAGTAAGTCCAATACGATGCCTCATCACATCATGGGCAATTGCTCTGACATCCTCAGGGATAACATATCCGCGTTTTTTAAGGAAAGCATATGCTTTGGATGCCAGGGCAAGGTTGATGCTGGCGCGTGGCGAAGCACCATATGAGATCATGTTTTCGAATTTCTTTAGACGGAAATCGGCCGGAAAGCGGGAGGAGAAAACGATATCGGTGATGTAGTTTTCAATTTTTTCGTCAAGATACACCTCTCTGACAATTTCACGGGCACGGATAATATCTTTGGTGTCAATTACACTCATGGTATTGTGAATTTCATTGACTATATTCTGCCTTAGAATCAGTTTCTCTTCCTCTTTTTTTGGATAGGTAATAACCACTTTCAGCATAAAGCGGTCAACCTGTGCTTCGGGCAGGGGATAGGTTCCTTCCTGCTCGATGGGATTTTGTGTGGCCATAACCAGAAATGGATCAGGTAGTTTAAAGGTTTGCTCGCCCAGTGTAACCTGTTTTTCCTGCATGGCTTCCAGCAAGGCACTCTGCACTTTAGCAGGAGAACGGTTGATTTCGTCGGCAAGAATGAAATTGGCGAAAATTGGTCCTTTTCTAACGATAAATTCTTCTTTTTTCTGACTATAAATCATGGTGCCAATAAGGTCGGCTGGCAGCAGATCGGGTGTAAACTGTATCCTACTGAAATTGGCTCTGATTACATTAGCCAATGATTTTATAGCCAATGTTTTAGCCAGGCCGGGGACGCCTTCAAGCAGAATATGCCCATTGGCAAGCAGCCCGATCATGAGCCTTTCGGTCATCGATTTTTGCCCAACAATTACCTTATTCATTTCCAGGTTGATCAAATCAACGAACTGGCTTTCACGCTGGATTTTTTCGTTTAATTCTCTGATATCAGTGACTAGCATATTCCTATGAGTTTAAATTGGTTGGCAAAGATAAGTAAGTGGTTTTCTGGTCTGGCGTTAAAAAGTGTTAAAGACTTTGAAGATACGTTAAGTCAGGTACTAAGCATGTCGGTTTCAGAAAGTCTTTCTGAAACAAAGGGACTCAATCCCGCTTTCAGTCAATTCTGGGCCTGGTTTTAAAAACATATCAAAGCTACAATGCTACCTGATTGCAGAATTGATAAAGATTAGCCAGTAAATGCCTGACAACTCAGTTTATGTAAAAGCAGGGATTAAGCTTCAGCTATTTTGTCGTTTTCAGATTTCAGTAGTTTTGGGTCCTCAATATCGGCAAAATACAAATCACAGACAACAATGATGGCGGCCAAACCCCAGACGGGGACTGACAATTTATCGGTGTCGAGGAAGTTGTTCAGCAAGCCATGTACAAAGTAGCTGAATAAGGCTAATGTGGCTGCCAGGCTGAGTATTTTTATTTCCTTGGTTTTCGCTCTTTTGTGTGTTTTTAATCCGGTGTAGATCATCAGGGAAACCAGAAGAAAAACAATTAACATTCCCGGAAAACCCATTTCAGACAAAGGGCCGATATATTCACTGTGTGCATTACCCATGTCACCGGCATTGGTGCTGATAATTGTTTTTTCCTTTGATCGCTGAAAAGGGCCATAAACAAATTGGTAGGTGCCAGGGCCCCAGCCAACAATTGGTCGTTCGTTGAACATCCGGATGGCTGATTGCCAGCGATTTATTCTTTCCAGGTTGGATGCATCGGATGAAATGTTGTAAATAGACTGCACGTGTTCGACAAAATCGGCTGAAGAATCCTGTTTGTTTTTTTCGAGCACATCAATAATCTGATGTTGAAAAGTAAACAGTGCAGTAATTAAAATAGCCAATGTAATGACTATCCAACTGAATTTAATTCGCAGCCAAACGGCAATCAGCACAAGTAAAGATGCGGCGATGCTTATCCATGCCGCCCTGCTTAGCGAAAACAGCGTAGCAACAGCGAGAATAAGGACCATTACAACAACAAAAAAACGCTGTGTTTTTGACAAACCCGGATAAAACAGATAGGCTATCGAGAGGATGAAAAAAATAGCCAATGCAGCGCCGTAGGCTGTGTGGTCATTATAAAGCGGCGACATGACCCAATGGGCTGATTCGTCGGAGAAGCCATAGCTTGCATGACGCACTATAGTATATCCTATTACAAAAATCAAGGCAGCATTATACAACCATACAAACCAATGGATATGCCTGATTCGTTTGAAGGTGACTGCTGCAACAAAGAAGAAAGGAACGACAAACCAAAGTCTGGCAACTAAGTATTTTAAAGAGACAATTGGCAATTCACTGGTTAAGGTAGTGAGCATCATCCAGAAAAACATCAGGTAGATAGCGTAAGAAATCGGATGCTTTGAAATTTTCAGGTCATAATGACCCTCATAGATCAGTTTGGCCACAAACAACAGCAAAACTCCGAACATAAGTGGCTCAGCAGGAAGCGAAACGCCCAATCCGGCATCCAGATCAGTAACGTCAATGGAAAGGGGGGTAATAAAGGTGATTAGCAGGAGCACTTTATCAAGGGAAAATACATAGAGCAGCAAAACTCCCAGCACCACCGGAAAAGAAAACAACCAGAAAATATCTTTGTTAACAACCAAATAAAAGTTGACAGCCAGAAAAAGAGCCGCAACAAGATAGAGCCAAGCTATTTTTACCTTTTCAGTCAAATCAGGTGTGAATTAGGATTTGTGGGTCTGGTAAAAGGCATGCCTGTTTTCGATCACGAAAATTACCAGCATTGAAAGTGTAAAAGAAGCCAGCATTGAAATCACAACAATTATCCAACGCACCGGAAACGCTTTTTTGTCGGCAGGAAAAGGATAAGAAATGATGTTGGAATAGGTCATTTTTGCATTCAGAAACCTGATTGCCATCTCATATTCAACCTTACCGTCAACATAGGTGCGTGCTTCATTCTGCAACATTTCGACAACAACAAGGAGTTCACCACCCTTTTGCTCGATGTTCTTTTTTAATTCGTTCACACCACCTGAATTGATGCTTGAGGCATTGTTTCCAAATACGGTACGCAAATAACCCCGCATAATTTCCTGTGATTGCATCGTGTAATCAACCAACCCATATTCGGTTCCCAGTATATATAATCTTTGCTGCAGTGAATCAATTAGTTGTCTTTTGAGGTTTAACTGACTATTATACATTTCAACTACTTCCCGGTATTTTCCTTTATGCAGATTGGATACTTTAACATCATATAACCGCAGGATTTCCTCAGCCATTTGTGAAGCCCTGAAAGGATCTTTGTCTTTTACATTAATGCTGATGGCTTCGTAAGGGGTTTTACTGATTTTAACATTCTGACGATACTCCTGTAAGATGGCTGTTTTATAATACTTGTATTCGGGATTAATTTTGTAATGTTCGGCAAGGTTAAAAATTCTGATCATTGAATCAGTGATATCCTGCGATTGCAATAGTTGCAGCATCTGTTCGGTCGAGCTTTCTTCAGAGTAGCTGTCTATATTGGCCGGATACACTACCGCTTCGGATTTGTATTGAGGCGTAATAAAGTAAGGTCCGGAGAATATAGCTCCCAAAACAGCTGCTATTACAGTAATCACTGCCAGGTGTACTTTCCATTTGATAACCAACCTGACAATGGCCGTATTGTTGAAATAATTGTCCATGATTTTGGTGTTATACTGTTTTTTATTGTTTGGTTCTTTATGTTGAAATAACTTGAATGCCGGGAGTTTCAGTCTGATTGAGGTTTTTTTTTTACGTTGAGTGAAAATCTGTCAATAAAGATCAAAACAAGAATTGACATAAAAAAGGTCGAAAAAAGTGCAATGGCAGTAATAAGCCATCTGATTGGTTGCGACTTACGTTCAGCGGGATAGGCGTTAGTAACAACAAATTTATGCGGAAGATTTTCTGTTGCGTCAACTTTCGCCTCCTCATATTTGGCTTTTAATTGGGATAGTTGTTTTCGCTCATGTTCAAGCATATCGCGAATCGAAACATATGGGCCTCCGTACTTCGCCAGAATATCGAGTTGATCCTGAAGTCGTTTAACACCTTCTTTATTGCCTCTGGCCAATTCAATGGCTAACTGCTGATTTATCATTTCTGCCTGACTTTCATAATCATGCACACCTTTTCGCCTCAGCACATTCAGTGAATCTTCCATAGCAGACACTTCCTGTCTGAGTTTAAGATACTCGTTTTCAACAATCTGAAATGCCCTGCGAGCCACATCCTTTTGCATGGTGTTCATGGTAGAGTCGAACATTTCGGCAATGTCATTCGCAATGTCGGCAGCCATCTGTGCGTCTTTGTCAAGCACAGATATTTTCACTGCCATGTATTCGGTCCTGCGAAATCTGATTTTACTTTCATACTCACGGAAAAGTCTCGTTAACCTGAAATTGCTGTTTTCACTTATGTTGTAATGGTTAAAAAGATCGTATTTCTCAACAATCCTGTCGCGTATTTTATTGGAGCTGAGGATTTGAAGCATCCTTTCTGTTTGTTCATCCTCACCAAATTCCAGTATGTCTTTTGTCGAATTAAAGGTGGTGCTTAATAGTAGTTTGGAGATAGAATTGCTTGATGTGGGGTATAAAACAACTGTTGATTTGTATAAAGGGGTAATAAAAAATGGCAGGGTAAAAATGTATGATAACACTATTGTTGCAGCAAGAATGATTAGAAGTGGTTTTTTGTAATGCTGCATCAGATGCAACAACGATTTTGTATCAATATCCCCGGTTTTCGTATTGTGCATGGCCATCGAAATTATAAGTGCCCAAAATTAGAAAATTAATTAACGCTGCAACTATCTAATTGAGAAATCGCTTAGTCCTTTTTGTTTCGCGATACAGTTAAAAACAAGCGGCTTATTTCGCGAAGTTGAATGAGTCCCAGCCAAACGGATGCAGTCATATTGAATAAAGTTGCCATAAGGAGATTGAAAATCCAGTTATTTGACAGAAATTCAGAGAAATACAGACTAACCATTGAAATGATAGTAAACGAAACAATCCTAAGCCAGAATGGATAACCGAAATGTAAGGAAAATAATTTTTTTGCAAGAAAATACTGAAGGATTGCGGTTATGCTTTGTGCACTCAGGCTTGCGATTGCTGCTCCTTCAGCTTTATAAAGTGGTATGAGAATGAAATTCAACGTAAGATTGATGATCACCCCTGAGCCGGCTATCAAGTTCAGTTTGCCTAAACTTCCGTTGGCGGTAAGCAATGTTCCGAATATATAGGTAGATGAAATGGCAATAAAACTACCCATAAGGATGCTGAAAACTGCTGATGCTTCGCGGATTCTCAGGTTAAAATCAATGGTATTTTCACCGTCTCTCAAACCATACAGCAGTTCCATGAGTTCCTGACTGTAGAATAATGCTCCAGTTGAAACTGTTACCGACATGAGCAGGATCAAAGTAAAGCAGATTTTAACAAGTCCTTTAACCGGTTCTTTTTTCTTGATCATGGTCGAAAACATGGGCAGCAATATGACAGAGAACAACAAAGCGATATTATTGCCGGCATCGAGCAAACGGAATGACTGGGCATATATGCCGGCCTGGTGCAATCCGGACTGATCGGGGAGCATTCGTGCAAGCAACACAGGCTCGATACGGCTATAGAAACTCATGAGCAGAACAAGAAAAGCAAAAGGCAGGCTTCTTCGGATAATCATCACCATGAAAGGCCAGTTAAAACTAAAGCTAATGACTTTTAAATGCGGTATTAATAGTGCAAAAGCCGTGATCAGTGTGATGATAAAGGCAGCGGTTTGGGCATAAACGAACCAAATGAGTTGAAATGGCTTGTCAACAAAACCCGACCAAAGTAGAAAACCACAGATGAAGATCATGAGTAAGCGGTCGAGGACAGAAAGTAAACTATCTGTTTTGAATAGCAATAAGCCCGAAATGTTTGATCTGATATAAAGGATAAATGAAAGTAGGATCTGGTTAAACGCTACCCATCCAAGCAGATGTAGCTGATAGCCCCTAAAACCATACAAAATGGCAACTACGAAGACGACCATAGCATAAAGCAAGCCCAGTAGGAGTTTCATCACAGCAATACCCGAAAAGTGTTTACTCAGCAGCTGATTGTTCTGAGCAATGTTGCGGTTGTTGAAATTTGTGATGCCAAGATCAAGCAGAATATAAAAGAGATAGGAAAAATTAAAAATCGAAAAATATAAGCCGAACATCACCTCCCCAACCTCATTTTGAACCGTGCGGTCGATTCCAAGTATCCAGAATGGCTTTATCAGCAGATTGAGGAAAAGAAGCAGTGCCAGGTTTTTGACAATTCTGTTTTGCATAGCGAAGTATTGATCGCGGCTGCTAAGGTACGAAAAAGAAGTTCTGGGTAGTGTGCTGCAAAGGATCAAATGCAACCAATTCATGCTGAACGAGAACACAAACTTTGTAACCCTGGGCACGGATAAATTTGAAACAATTGTTACGGTTGCTGTTTTCCCAAAGTTCGGTATAAATTAGGGGACGGTGCTTTTGAATGGTTTCTTTGGCTCCTTCTAAAACATAAAACTCAAAATTCTCAACATCCAGTTTAATTGCTGTCAATGTCTTGCCTGATTTGTTGATGTTTTCAAAACTGTCAATGGTTATGATGGGGGCGGAATATCTGTTGCCTTCGTTAAAATCGGTAATTGTTTCGTGCATCACATGGCTTAACCCCTGCATTTTTACCTTTCCCAGCACTGGCATAACCATTTGAACTGTTCCATTGGTGTTTCCTACCGCTTTTTCAATCACAGCCACATTTTGAATTTTAAAATGCCGCAAAACCCGTTTTAACGTTTTTACATTCTGCGGTATAGGCTCAAAAGCATATATTTCAGACAGCTTAAGTTTCTTTCCAAACCAAACCGACATCACGCCGATATTGGCTCCAATATCCAGTACAATACCACCATCCGGAATCATATGAAGGAAATGAATGAAGTCGCGCTCGTTTTTATTCCATCGGAGGGTTTTGATGATAAAAAGCGAAAAAATAAAGAGATAGCGCTCAAAACCAAGGGTATGTTGCAGCATCTTTTTTATCATCGACTTCATAAAATATTCTGATATTTGCAGCAAAGTTATGACTTATTCATTTCGGTTTCGACTAAAAAGTAATGCGCAGAACCAGAATAGCTGTTAACACCCGATTACTGATCAAAAACAAGCTCGATGGCATTGGTTGGTTTACTTTTGAAACTTTAAAGCGGATTACAACACAACATCCTGAGGTTGATTTCTTTTTTCTTTTCGATAGAGAGCCTGATCCGGAATTTATTTTCTCCAACAATGTGACACCTGTAGTTATCGGGCCGCAAGCCCGACATCCTGTTTTGTTCGTCCTTTGGTTTGAAATAGCGGTGGCAAGGAAACTGAGAGAAATTCATCCTGATCTTTTCCTTTCACCTGACGGATATTTGTCACTTTCCACCAAAACAGCCTCCCTTGCGGTAATGCACGATCTGAACTTTGAACATTTCCCGGCTGATCTTCCTTGGCTTGTGCGGTTATACTATCGGTTTTTCTTTCCCCGGTTTGCCAAAAAGGCCATGCGGATTGCTACTGTTTCGGAGTATTCCAGGGCTGATATTGTGACACAATATGGGGTTGCTGCCGAAAAAATCGATGTGGTGTATAATGGTGCAAACGAATTGTTTAAGCCATTACCAGATGAGATGATTGAGCTGACAAGGTTGAAGTTCAGTGAGGGACATCCCTATTTCCTGTTCGTCGGATCCTTGCATCCAAGAAAAAATCTGGCGCGATTATTTCTGGCTTTTGACCTGTTCAGCGAAACATCAGCTGCCGATATCCGTCTGTTGGTTGTCGGGGAACGAAAATGGTGGACCAAACCCATCCGGGAAGCTTATGATGGAATGAAGTTTAAAGACAAAGTCCATTTCTGTGGCCGCCTGGGAATTGACGATTTGTGCCGGGTCACAGCATCTGCGCTTGCCACAACGTACATTTCCTATTTTGAAGGTTTTGGAATCCCCATAATTGAATCCTTCCGAAGTGGTGTGCCGGTGATCACTTCCAATGTTACTTCCATGCCCGAGGTAGCCGGAGATGCAGCCCTGCTGATCGATCCGTATGATGTGAACTCAATTAGCGATGCCATGCAACGTCTGGCAACTGATAATGAGCTCAGAAGTAAGCTAATCACTAAAGGATTTGAAAGGGCTGAACTTTTTGGCTGGCAGATTACTGCCGACCGGCTTTGGGAAAGTATTCAGAAGTCAATGAAACAACAATAAAACAGTATAACATGTTAAATATTCTCATCCTCGGTTCAGGTGGCCGCGAACATGCATTTGCATGGAAAATCAGACAGAGTAAGCTGGTGGGGAAATTGTTTATTGCACCCGGTAATGCGGGCACCAGCCAGTTTGGCACGAATCTGCCCATTGATGTTACCGATTTCGAACAAATACGTATAGCCTGCATCGAAAATGGGATCGGAATGGTTGTAGTTGGTCCTGAAGTTCCGTTGGTGGAGGGTATTGCTGATTTTTTTCAGGAAGACCCCAGTTTGAAGCCAATAACGGTTATCGGACCGGTTCGTGCAGGAGCTCAGCTTGAAGGCAGCAAAGCCTTTGCAAAAGACTTCATGCAAAAGTACGGTATCCCAACAGCAGCATCTTTCACCGTGTATCCGGAGAACCTGCGTGAAGGCGAAGCATTTCTCCGAAAAATGACTGTTGGAAACCCTTATGTGCTGAAGGCTGACGGACTTGCAGCAGGAAAAGGCGTGTTAATCATACAAGATATTGAAGAAGCTGTCAGGGAATTGAATGATATGATCGGCGGAAAATTCGGGAAAGCATCGAGAAAAGTTGTCATTGAGGAATTTTTGGAGGGCGTTGAAGTTTCAGTCTTTGTGCTGACAGATGGAAACAACTATAAGGTTCTTCCGCCAGCAAAGGATTATAAGCGCATTGGCGATGGCGACACCGGACTGAATACCGGAGGAATGGGGGCTGTTTCGCCTGTTGTTTTTGCCGATAGCAAGTTTATGCAGAAGGTTGAGGAAAGGGTTATTAAGCCAACCATTCACGGATTGCAACAGGAAGGCATCCTCTTTAAAGGGTTTATTTTCCTTGGGCTGATGCTGGTTAAAGGCGAACCTTTTGTGATCGAATACAATGTGCGATTAGGTGATCCGGAAGCGGAGTGTGTTCTGCCACGGATAAAATCAGATATTGTTCCCTTGTTTGAAGCCGTTGGCAAGGGTAATCTGGCCCTTCAGAATCTGGAATCCGATGATCGGTATGCCGTGACCATAGTTCTTGCATCAGGGGGCTATCCGGGGGATTTTATAAAAGGAAAAAAAATTACTGGACTCGAAGGATTGCACGATTGTGTTGTTTTTCATGCCGGAACAGGCACTGATGTTGCAACAGGTGATGTAAAAACTACTGGTGGAAGAGTGCTGACAATCACTTCGTTGGACTACGGCTTGTTCGAGGCAAGGAAAAAAGCATACGAAAATGCGGCAAGAATCCGTTTTGAATCAGCTTATTATCGCAATGATATCGGACTCGACCTGATGAATTACAGGCCAAAGTAAATTCCTGCATTTGTAATTCTGTCATGATTGCTTTGAAAAAAACGAATAAATAATAGTATGATTATCAGGTTTTTCAGATCCGGTTTTTTTTCTCAATATGTCACAGTGCTTATTATTTCACTTATTATCTGGATGCCTGTCTTTTTTTCCGCTCCGGAGGTGTTGGTTTATCCCGGATTCAACCCACTTTATGTTTTGTTGGCAAATCTGATTGCCCCTTTTCCGCTTCTGGCAAGTATTTTGTCTTTCTTCATCGTGTATATACTGGCATTTTTCTTTAATGCAATCTTGTCCAACAACCAACTTCAACTAAGAACCGGCTCAGTTGCCATGCTTGTCTTTGTCGTGTATCAAGCCCATTCACCGCATCTTACTGCCTTTACTCCATTTTTGACTGGCTTGCCTTTTGTTTTAGGTGCTTTACATAGTTTGTTACAATTATACAGCAGTAAAAATGCAACAATGACCATTTTTCACGCATCATTTTTTGCCGGGCTATCAGCACTGTTTTATTTTCCTTTTATCGTATTGTTTATTGCTGTGTATGGTGCACTGATCATCACCCGGGTAAGCTCAGTCAGGGAATGGATTGTCCCTTTAATTGGGTTTTTTGCCCCCTTATTCTTTTTGGCAACCTATTATTTTCTGGTGGATGAACTGTTGCTCAGATTTCAGGAACTAAGTCGCATCGTTGTGGGATTTGGCTTTCATTTGCCAGCACTTGGGCTGCTTGAATGGGCTGTTTATGGCCTGATTCTGATCATGTTTTTTATGGCTTTGAATTGGTCAGCAGGGAGTGAGAGTGACAACAGTATTGGTATGAGAAAAAGAATCAGCATGCTGTGGTTGGTTTTCGTCGTATTGATCTTGAGTATGGGACTTGACAAGGGTAGCGCAGGTTCGGTTGGCTTATTGATGTTGATCCCTTCGGTGTTTACGTCTTATTATTTGTCATTTGCAAAGCGACTCAGGTGGGCTCAGATTTTCCTTGTTTTATTGGTTTGTCTGGTTCTTGCCAGCCATTTCAAAGAATTGTTGTCATGAGCCACCTTAAACCGTTTTTTTTTGCTGATCTGATTGAAGCCGGTTGCGACGAAGCGGGCAGAGGTTGTCTTGCCGGACCCGTTGTTGCTGCTGCCGTGATTTTAGACCATAGTTTTGATCATCCGGCCCTGAATGATTCCAAAAAGCTATCTGCAAAAACACGGGAGCAATTGGCACCACTAATAAAGGAAAATGCGTTGGCATGGGCTTTGGGTGAAGTGTCAGCAGAAGAAATCGATCAGATCAATATACTGAATGCATCTTTTCTGGCCATGCACCGTGCCATAACCCAATTGGCAGTTAAACCGCAACATCTGCTAATCGATGGTAACCGGTTTAATGCCTATCCCGGTATCCCTCACAGTTGTTTTGTTGCAGGCGATGCCATATTCCGATCGATTGCTGCAGCATCTATTCTTGCCAAAACGCATCGTGATTCACTTATGCAGCAGTTGCATATCCATTTTCCGGAATACAACTGGATGCAGAATAAAGGTTACCCAACGCTGAAGCACAAAACGGCAATTGCAGCCCTTGGCCTGACACCTCTTCACCGGAAAAGCTTTCGTTCCGGCATCCAATTAAACCTTGATATTTAATTCATTCCGTTTTTGTTGCAAACAAAAGCAAGCATGTAAATGTTTTCATAATGTATCAGCAAGATTTGAATAACTTTGCCTGATTGATCAATCCTGATGAATAAAACAGCTTGCAATTTGCCATGAGTAAAAACCTTTGGTACATCACTGGAGCACTTGTTGTTATCACTATATTTGTTATCTGGCTTTTTGTATCTCAACTAAGGGTTGCCAGCCGAATCTTCTATGAGGCTGTACCCGAAACCTCCCTGGTTATTATAGAGTCGGGGCAGGATGGTCTTCCCTGGAAAAAACTTGTGAATCAGGAAGGAATTTGGCAAACCTTAAGTGAAATCGAACAGTTTAATCAAATTGGCCACCAGATTTCACTTCTCGATTCAGTAATCAACCGCAAATCAGGGCTTAAAGACAAGTTGAAAATGTCGCAGACGGCTTTGGTAATTCATGAAATTGATGGAGGATTCGGCTTTATTCTAATTTCTGAAACAGCAACGCACTTATTTGATTATGATATTGTTGAAATGGTTTCGAAGCAAACCGGTGACGATGCTGCCGTGTTGAATCGAAAGTATAAAGGTTTCAAAACAGGCTTTGTTATTGATGCCCTTTCAGGTCTTCAGTATAATTATTGTCTGACAGATGGCCTCTTTATTGGTAGTTTCAGCAAGCAGCTACTCGAGAAAAGCCTTGACCAACTCGACAGTAAAAGAAGTTTATTGAATGATCCTGAGTTTGCCGGGATGCGAAATACTGCAGGGCAGTCAGTTGATGGATATGTGTTTATGAACACTGCACGTTTCGCCGGGCTTATATCATATTTTGCATCAGAAAAGTATCGTGGAAATATTGGAAAAACAATAGGAAATTTGGGTGGATGGATGGCTCTTGATATGTATCTCAAACCATCGGAATTGATACTGAATGGTTATGTTGACCCGCAAAATTCCCAAACAACTATTCTGAGTAATCTGTCCGGACAAGAGCCTGTGCCTGTAACTCTCTTTCAGGTTTTTCCCATTGATACCCGTTTTCTGCTTCATCTTGGGATGAGCGACTTTGCTATGTTTCATCGAAAACAATGGAAGCCTGGAGATTCGATTTTGAAAAACAATTCAGGCAATACTGATATCGGCCAAATCCTTGTTGATCTTGTTGATAATGAGATCGCTTTTGGATTAGTAGGCGAAGGCTCAGAGATGGATCCTGTGTTTGTAGCAAAGCTGAAAGATAGCCAGCTTGCTGCAGAGTCATTAAATCAATATGCCTCTTCGATCGAAAACAACCAGAAAAGAATTGCGACAGAGCATGGATTTATTGAGCATATAAATGTGAATAATTTTGTAGCAGCCATTTTCGGTCATGCAGCAGCAGGAATTGATAACACATGGTATTGCTTTGCCGGCGATAACCTGATTTTTGCCAATAACCATGCCGTTCTTGAAAGAATTCTTCGGTTTTACAAAGCAGGAAGAACGCTTGCTGCAGGCGAAAACTTCAGCACATTCAGTAACCACATTTCAGACCATTCCAACATACTTTTGTATGTTAACACCCGCGAAGGAATAAGCCATATTGAAAGATATCTGAGCGAACCACTTAAGAGCCAATGGGTCGCCAACAAAAAGTCCATCCGAAGTTTTGAAGGATTAGCCATACAGTTCAGTTCGACAAACAATCTGGTTTACACCAATGTTTATGTAAAGCATAACCTTGATTACAAGGAAGAAAGCCAGATTGCCTGGAAAGTGGAGTTGAATGACCTGATAGTGGGCAAACCTTTTATCGTGCCTGATGGATCAGACAGAACAAATTCAGTGATTGTAGCTGACACATCAGGCCGACTGCTTAAGGTTTCAGCCAACGGCAAAATTCAATGGCAATTAATGCTTCAGGAACAGCTTATTAGTGATATAACTGTTGTTGACAAATATCAAAGCGGGGAGTTGTACTATCTGCTTAATACAACCAATTATATTTACCTGATTGAAAGCAATGGCAGGACCGCCCGTAATTTTCCCGTAAGACTCAGTTCGCAGGCAAGCAGTGGCTTGTCGCTGTTTGATTATGATGGATTCGGTGATTACCGCATTATGATACATTGTGTTGACAGAGCGCTTCATTGTTTTGAATTGAGTGGCCGTGTTGTAAATGAATGGGAATTCCCAAAATTGGATGAGATTGCTGTTAAACCGGCAGAGCGTCTGGTAGCCGGTGGCCGCGATTATATTATCATGACGAGCATCAATGGAGAGCTCCGGATAGTTGACCGGAAAGGTTCAACCCGCATCAGCCCCAAAGGCAATTTTAATAAGGCCCTGCATTCCGATTTTTATGTCAACCGGACCAACAGCAAAGGAATAATGCTCACAACAGACGAGCAGGGGAAACTTATGTATTTGAACAGCAACGGATTGATATCTCGGACCGATTTTGGTACTTATAATCAGGATCATTATTTTTTGTATGAAGATTTCACCAGGAATAATTCAGTTGACTTTGTTTTCATCGACCAACAGAAATTGATTGTTTATGATCGTTTTCGCAGCGTTCTGTATCAGCAAAAATTTGATAATGAGATCAGTGAGAAACCGTTTTTCGTTAATCTTCCGGACGACAGGCGTTATTTGGTTGTAGCCACCAGAGGAAATCAGGAGATTTTCCTGATTGCCCACGATAACCGGTTAAATATCACCACGGGGCAGGAGAAAAGCAATTCTTTTGCTATTGGCAGTTTGAATAATAATAGTGAAGTAAACCTGATCACCTATTCAGGACGAACATTGTTGAATTATCAGGTGTATTAAGGGCTGAAATTGTCGCATGATATAAAGCTTTATGTGATTCATAAAAGCATTATTTTTTATATGACCCGCCAAATTGCCCCTTAACTTTCCGGATCATTGTTATAACCGGTTTTATTTGCGCTGCCATCATTTATTAAGAATGGATGATGTATGGGCTGAGGGTAAAACCATTTCGAATCTCATATCAAAAACATTGCTTAGCCTAAATCCCACTGAAAAAAAACAGAGTTGGCCTGTTAAAGCAAAATGTATTCAACAATGATTATTGAGGGTTAAATATTACTACTTGTCCATTTCCCCTTTTTGAGGTAGAGCCAGGATAGAAAGGCGAGCAATACACCATAAATGATTTCGGCAGTCCAGACTTCAGCCACTGTGGCGTTGTAATAAGTGATTACCACATAAACAAAGATGGTGTAAATAGTCAAAACGATTACCTCAATGGCAAAGGAAATGTTTGTTTTTCCTGTACCCAGCACGCCATTGAAATAAATAAATCCAACAGCGATGGTAAGGGCGCCAAAATCAACAACGAACAGAACCGGGACTGATCTTTTCAGCAGTTCAGGATCGTTGGTGTAAACTGATATGATCCACTCGGGAATTAGCATGCTTAGCACTACAAATGCTAAAACTCCGCCCACACACATCAGGATAATCCTGTTGAGCAGTTTGAAAACGTCATCGCTTCTTCCCATGCCAATGATATAGCTGACCAATGAGTTGGCAGCAGCAGCAAAGCCCCACACCGGAACCATCAACACGATATAAATGCTGCGGATTATGTTGGAAATTGCCAAAGCCTGTTCGCCAAGTTTTTCCACAAACAGGAAGAAGGCAAACCAAACGGACAATGACAAAAAATTCTGCAGCATAATGGGTGCCGACAGCTGCATTGTTTTTGTAAAGAGCTTCATGTCGGGTCGCAAAAATCTGAAAAGCCCGAATTCTTTTTTGTATTTCTGCGTCAGGGTATAAATCAACAGAAACACAACAGCCGAAAATTCGGCAATGGTTGAGGCCAACGCAGCTCCGCGTATTCCCATTTCGGGGAATCCCCAGTGTCCAAAAATAAGTGCATAGTCCAGAACAATATTTACAACCGCCATAAAAAGCGTGCTCCAGGTAATTATTTTGGTTGTTGCAATGCCGATGAAAAATGATCTGAATAGGATTTGACCGAAGGCA
This sequence comes from Bacteroidales bacterium UBA6192, assembly GCA_002422725.1. Lineage (GTDB taxonomy): Bacteria > Bacteroidota > Bacteroidia > Bacteroidales > F082 > UBA6192. The sequence continues at coordinate 29,474 of DITE01000040.1, read as the reverse complement.
AAAAATATCCCATACATCCTGAAGTCAATATAGGCAATAGTTGCGTTGAAGATATTGTCGGACTCAACAACAGGCCGGAGTATGGCAGCTGATAGAAAATACATGAGTAAAAAACCAACTACCGAGAGCGGAACAATAAAATACATGGCATGATCGAAAGTCTTGCCAATTTCATCCTTTGCGCCTTCGCCATGTCTTCTGGCGATGATTATCTGGGTTCCGGTGCCAAATCCAAGTCCCAGCATGATCAACACAAAATAAAACATGCCTCCGAGGGCTGAAGCGCCAAGCTCTACCTCACCAACCCGTCCGAGAAAAGCGGTATCGGTAACATTGATGAGGTTTTGTGCAACACTGCCGAGTATGATCGGGTAGGCGACTTCCCAGATTCGTTTATAGGAGATATTCGATTTCAAAAAAAAAGGAGTTTCAATTCTTGGGTGCAAATGTATCAAGAAAGGAGTTGTGACAGCGTTTTTATTGAAATTGGTTTCGTGTTACGCAACAGCAACTGCTTTGCAGCTATAATCGATTACACTTTCCCCTCTAAATAAGTTGTTGATAAGTTTCTAAGCGTTAATTGTATTAAAAAATGAGATAAATAATACAATTGTTTAATTTAGCAACTTTATAGTACAACATGATGAATAAAATAAAGGAAGTGCTCGAAAAAAAAGGAATTAAGCAGACATGGTTGGCTGACAAGTTGGGGAAAAGCTACAATATGGTAAATTCATATGTGCAAAACAGACAACAACCAAGATTAGAAGTTTTATATCAGATTGCCGAAATACTTGAAGTTGAAGTAAAGGACTTATTAATAGAAAAGAAGGATGTTAAGTAGTATCATATATGAAAAGAAAAACCTTTGGTTGCAGTCTCCCGATTGCACCATTGTTGATTTGGTAAAATATATTCGAGAAAAAGGACAATTGCGGGATACTCAAATTGAAGCAATCGAGACCTATTTGTTTTTGAAAATAAAAGGACAAAATAAACCTCTTTGGCAATTATTTACAGAAGGCTTTTTTACAAATGGTACTGACTTATCAAAACTGAATATTAATCAAGCTGCAAGAGATTTTTTGATTGAAAATAAACATGCCTTTGCTCTTTATGATTTTGCAAGAACAAAAATTGAAAAAGGAACATTACTTCCTGAATTAGAGAAATTAATCATAGATAAACCTACAGAATTAGATTACGAAACAATTATTAAAAGTATCTTCTACAACGTAACTTATTCAGACTATTTATTGAGTTTGCCAATGGGTGCTGGCAAAACTTTTCTAATGGCTGCTTTCATCTATTTGGATTTATATTTTGCCGGCAATGAGCCTGAAAACAAATGCTTTGCACATAATTTTTTAGTGCTAATTCCTTCAGGTTTAAAAAATTCAATTGTCCCCAGTTTAAAAACTATTGAGAATTTTGATCCTTCCTGGGTATTACCTGAGCCTTCGGCAAGTAGAATTAAACTGAGATTTGATGTTTTAGATGAACAGAAATCAGCGAAGAAAAGTAACAAAGCAAGAAATCCAAATGCTCAAAAAGTTAATGCCTGTTTGCCAAATCCATTTGGACAAGTGTTTGTTGTTAATGCCGAAAAAGTAATATTAGAAAGCTTTCGGTTTGATGCTCAAACAGAAATAGTTGATGACACATCTGAGGAAAAGGACACCGCAAATGATTTAAAAAGATTATTTGGGCAGATTCCGAACCTGACAATTTTAATAGATGAAGTGCACCATGCTGCAACAGATGATATTAAATTGCGGCAAGCTGTAAATTATTGGCAAAGCAAAGGAAATATCACAACCGTTTTAGGTTTTTCAGGAACGCCTTATTTGCAAGGTGCGGAGACCATCAAAGCTGGTGATTATGCATTTAAATTTTCACAAATTACCAATACTGTTTATTACTACCCATTAGTTACGGCTATTAAAAAATTCCTTAAAAATCCAACGGTTAAAATAGGGCAGAACCTTGACCGCTTTCAGATTATTAAAAATGGAATTGAGGACTTTGATAAACTTTATAAAACCAAAACATATGACAATGGTGCAATTCCCAAAATTGCTATCTATTGCAGCAACATTGAAGTGTTGGAAGAAGAGGTTTATCCTTATTTAACTTCTGAACTGAGAATAAGTCCTGCTGAAATTTTGAAATTTCACGGTGGAAATAAGAAATATACTTTACCCAAGGAAAATGAATTAGAGTTTCGTTCCTTGGATATGGCTATTTCAAAGAAGCGTTACATTCTTTTGGTGCAAGTAGGTAAGGAAGGCTGGGACTGCCCAAGTTTGACGGGTGTAATCCTTTCTCAGAAAGGTGACAGCCCACAAAATATGGTTTTACAAACTTCTTGTAGATGCTTACGCCAAGTTGACAAAGGTAAAGTAGAAACGGCATTGATTTGGTTGAATAAAGACAATGCCGATACACTCAACAAACAGTTGAAGCAAGAACAAAATAGCAGCATTGACGAGCTTAACAATACCAGACGAAATGGTAATATTGAGATGGTAGAACGCTACAGTCGTATGGAGTACTTGCAATTGCCAAAAGTGGAGTTTTACCAAATGAAAGTAACTTACCTAAGTGTTGACGAAGAAGAAACAGCCAATACCAAATCAAAGCTGAAAGCCATCATAAAAAAGATAGATGATTACAAGGCTTCGGCTTTAATAAGCACAAGTGAAATTTCAAACATTGATACAGGATCTATTGACATCATAAATGAAACAGGGATTGCATTTGCAAATTACAACCAGTGGCTTTTTGAAATGAGCCGACAAAGTTTTGGTTTGATTTCAGAAACGCAATTGCACCAATATGACATAGAACTAAACGAAATATTTGAAACCGTTTCTTTTGAAAAAGAAGGAAACCGCTTTTTCAATGAGTTGTATGATTTGCATTTGATACAATCTAAAATTCGTGTTGCTTTCAGCATCAAGAGAGATTTGCAAACTAATGCAGAAGTTATTCCAAAACAAGCAGAATTATTGATTGCCGGGCGTTTGTCCGATGTAGAAAAGAACCAAAAGCTGTTTCCAAATGAAGCTGATTCTGCTAAAATTCTGGAAATTGATAGCAAGAACGAAAACGTTGAAGTTGATATGACTGAGGTTGAAAAGGCCTATCAATTAATTAAAGAAACATTGGAAGCACAGGGAATGGGCAATATGGTAATGCCTTACGACAGCTTTGTAGCAGGTAAAGACTATTCGCTAATTGTAAAATCAAAAAATAATTCATTCCATTATTTACCTTACAATTTTGGAAGTAGCGGAAGCAGTGGTTTTGAAATTGAAACCTTGCAAAAGGCGTTACAGTTGTCTGATTTTAAAAACAAACAATTAGAAATATATTACAATGGAGAACGTGGCTTGACAGAATTTGTAATTAACTGCTTTGCTAAAGAAGGAAAGTGTTGGAAAAATATTGGCAAATACACAACCGACTTTTTGATAATAAAGCGAACCGAAAATGATAAATTACACAAAGTACTACTTATTGAGACTAAAGGTGCTTTATATGCAGAAGACAAGGTTTTTCAGAAGAAGAAAAACTATGTGGAAACTGAGTTTTTAAGACTCAACCAAGAGAAATTCGGTTACCAGCGTTTTGACTTCCTTTATTTGGAAGATAGTAAAAACATAGTAGCCAACATTACAAAATTGAACAACAAGTTAAACCTGTTTTTTAACGATTAAGATATGCAACTAATTGAATCTACATTTAACAACTTTCGTTGTTTTAAAGAATATCCAATAAAATATGGTATTCAAACTACTGTTTTTATAGGTAAAAATGGTACTGGTAAATCAAGCGTTTTATCAGGTATACGCAGAGGCTTGAGTTTTATGTTTGCAAGCCCAAATAATTTTTCAAAAAATTTAGCTATATCAAATAATGCTAAAGTAAAATCCTTTGGCAAACTTGAAGCCAATTTCGACACAATATCCAGAATCTATGGCTATCCTATACAAAATGATTTTAAGGGGAGTTTTAATAATGAACCAGTCAATTGGTCATTAGTAAAAAAAACAATGAATGGTGGTTTAACAACTACACTTTACAACGATGCTTTAAATACCGTACTACGATATTACAACGATAATCTAATAGGTAAGCTGCCAGTAATAGCTGTTTTTGCAGATTCATTTCCACATCAAAAATTTAATTTTGGAACAAAAGTTAAAAAAATTATTGCTCAGGACATGCTGCCAAGAGATTTGGGGTATTATGGTTGGGATGAAAGAACCAATTGTATTGATCTATGGCTAACACGTTTTTATAAAGTTGCCAATTACACAAAAGACCTTAAGAATGAGATGGAACAAGTTGATGAGCAACTCTTCTTTTATCAAAAAAGGATTGATTGGAAAGATGAACACGATGAGCATCAAGTACCTGAATGGGAAAATAAAATCGAAGGATTAGAAAAGAAATTGTCTGATTTAAATTCAAAATTAAATTCTCTAAAAAGTGATAAACGGAATTTAATATTTGCTAAAGAGAGAAATTTTATTGAAAACAAATTAATGAAGTTTACAAAGCCTATCTCAGTAGAGTATAATTTCATAAATAAAGAATTTGAACTGTATAGAATTGCAGTAACGAGACCACCAGATATGAAGAATTACACGCTTGAATTCTCATTCAATGATGGTAGAGTAATCGCCTTTGAAACGCTTCCTATGGGTTACAAACGAATTTTTTCATTGGTAATTGACTTGGCGTATCGTAGTTATATTTTAAATGAAGATTCTGAAAGTGATGGCATTGTTCTTATTGATGAAATTGAACTTCATCTACACCCAACACTTCAACAAGAAATACTTCAAAGATTGCAGATAACATTTCCATTTATACAGTTTATAGTTACAACACATTCTCCTTTAGTTATTTCAAATTTCAAAGCTGATAAAAAAAACAAAATCATTAAGTTGGAACACGATGGAAATAATTATTGGAATGAAGATGTTGAAAATGTATTTGGCTTAGACTATTCAACCAATCTATCTGAAATTATGGAAGTTTCTCCACGCTCTTCTACAATTGATAAATACATTAATGCCTATCTATTCCTATTTGGTAAAAATAAATTGGAGGAAGCAGAAAAAATGTTAGATAAATTGAAAGATTATTTAGGGGGAACAATTCCAACTCTTCTACAGAATGAAATTGATAATCAAAAAAAATCATATCGGTAGAGCAATGAAGTATATTGAAAAAACAATTAATCGTAATACTGCAAATACAATAGTAGATGCTTTGTTGATAAACAGTTGGAATGATGAAGAAACTCGTTATCACGGTGCTGATTATGAAGGGTTAAGTCAAACGCAATATCGTGAACCTCTTGTGGAATTGATGTTAAATGAACAAAGTAATATTTGTTGCTATTGTTTAAAGGAAATTTGCAAGGAGGATACAACATTAGAACATATAATTCCTCATAGTGTCAAAATAAATGACTTTCCGAAATATTTAGTGGTTGATGAACTAACAAATAATGTAGTTTACAAAACCGACTTTCACAGAAATGTAAAACTTATTCCACCAGCTAAATATCCACACGATATTGCATACCATAATTTAATTGCTTCATGCAATAGCAATTCAAACTGTAACCATTTTAGACTAAGCAAACATATATATCCTTTTATATACGACCCAAATATTGAAAACAAGGTAGAATATGATAATGAAGGAATTGCATATAGTTTTGATTATTTAGCTGATTTAGCAGCAACAGGTATTTCAACAAGCCCCTTGTTGATTGTATATCGCAAGCTTTGGAAAATATTATCAGTTGAAAAGAACAGCCCTAATGAAGTTACAACCGATGATATTGAGATGATAATATTAACATTAGAAGGAGACACTAAGTTTACACAATTGCTATCCAATTTTTATGGCAATCCTTCCAAAAAAGAAGAGTTGTTAAAATACAAATGGTTTTTCCATTACTACAAAAATAATTGAGAAATAATATGCCCATAAAATACATCCCCTATTACCCGAACACTATTGAAGGACAAGCCATCCTGGACAACATTACGCGAACACAAAGGGTTTTACGTTACCGTGAAAACGACAAAGTTTACGACCGAATAAAACGGGGAATGCCCTATTACGAAGTAGAGCAATTGGAGACCGTTGGCGAACCATCTGAAAATTTGGTAATCCGTGGCGAATGTATTTCAGCTTGTGCTTACCTCAAAGAAAAAGGAATTAAAGTGGACTTGGTTTATATTGACCCACCTTTTGCTAGTGGTGCAGATTATGCTAAAAAGGTGTATTTGCGTAAAAACCCAAAACTAGCTGAAAAAGTAGCCGCAGCCGAACAAGAAATGGATATTGATGAACTCAAAGCATTTGAGGAAAAGATGTATGGCGATATTTGGCAAAAGGAAGATTACCTGAATTGGATGTATGAAAATCTGATGGCAATCAAAAGTGTGATGAGTGATACTGCAAGTATTTATTTACATCTTGATTGGCATATTTCACATTATGCTAAAATATTGATGGATGAGGTTTTTGGAGAGGATAATTTTGTTAATGAAATTATTTGGAGAAGAAAATTAGCAACTTCTTATGCTTCAAAACAATTTGGAATAACAAATGATACAATATTTTGGTACTGCATTGGTGATGAATATGTTTTTAATGCAGAGTATTCTCTAGAAGATGAAAATACCCAAAATTATCTTGCTGAAAGGTTTGTTTATGATGATGGTGATGGTCGAAAATACATGAAATCACCTCTTGTCAATTCATTATTCCGTCCGAATCTAAAATATGTATTTAATGGCATAGAACCACCTGAAAATGGTTGGTTATATAGCAAAACAAGAATGCAAGAGCTATTTAATAACAATGAACTTGTAATACCAGACAATGGTACAGGTAGAATTTATCGAAAAATTTACGCAGATACTTACCAAGGACAACTAATTCAAAATTTATGGCTTGATATACCTATTGTAAACCCAATGGCAAAAGAACGATTGGATTATGCAACTCAAAAACCAGAAGCTTTATTACAACGAATCATAAAAGCCAGTAGTAATGAAAATATGATAATAGCTGATTTTTTTGGTGGCAGTGGCGTAACCGCAAAATCCGCAAACGACTTAGGCAGAAAATTTATTCATAACGATATTGGTATCAATAGCATACAAACAGTAAGGGATAGACTAAAAGAAGCAAAGGCAAATTTTCAAATTTTTGAAATAAAAGACGGAGTGAGTTTATTCCGTAACCCACAACAAACAATGGATAAACTGGCAATACTTATTCCTAGTCTGCAAAAAGGAGTAAAAGGAATAAGCAATTTTTGGTTTGGTGCAATTTCCAAGAGCAAAGAAGGTATAGTACCTGTTTATGTTCCTAATTTACTCAATACACAAGAAAAGGTTTTAGATATTCCAACCATTAATACTATTATCAATCAGGAATTACAAAATTTAGAAGTAAACGCAAAAAGGGTAATCGTTTACTACATAGACATTGACGACCAAAAGGCATTGGAAAAATTTATAAAGGACAACAACGCCACGGAAATTGAGGTTGAACTAAAAGACTTGAAAAACCTACTTCACGATGTTGTAATTGAAGATAATGTTGAATGTAACACAACTGAAAAGGACGGAGTATTCACAACCGAAATTACAAAATTGATAAGCGACCGATTAATTCAGAAAATAGGTGAGTTCAACCAAAAAGGTAATTTACAATCCATAGCCAAAGGCAAAAATTTTGACCCAATCAACATAAGCAACGATGGATTAGAACTTATTGAACTCATTGCTCTTGACTGCAAAAACACCGAAGGACAATGGCACAGCACCACAGAAATTAAGATTGATAAACTTGGTTTTGTAATCAAAGATGGAGTAAAAACTAAAGAGTTTTGGGATGGTAAAATAGTAAGTGATACCAAACCGAAACGAATTAAAATTAGGAATATAAGCGGAGATGAGACAATAAAAGTAATTGAATAAACAATGGACTTCGATAAACTACTAAAACAGCTTCAGGACTGGACAAATAAAGTACCATTGGTAATACTTGGAAGCGGTGCATCCGTTTCATTTGGCTTGCCTTCAATGTGGGCACTTGGAGAGCATCTAAAAAAATCAATATCATTTGCAGACATAGACAACCAGAAGCAATTTGATGAATTTATAATTCAGCTTGATAAATTAAAGGACTTAGAATTAGCACTTCACGAATTGCGAATCCGACCAAACGTTCTAAACGAAATTATTTTCAAAACATGGGAGTTGGTTAATAAGCATGACCTTGAAGCTTACGACCAATTTATTAATAACAAAGTTGAGTTTCCGTTAGCCGAGTTGACAAAGTATCTTGTTTATCCAACAGACAAAAAACTATCAATAATAACAACAAATTATGACAGGCTTGCAGAGTATGCGGCAAGTATGGCTGGTGCTTTTATATGCAATGGTTTTGCTCAAAATTATTTAGGACATTTTACAAATCAAATTCATCATAGTAATATCAAAGCACTAAAGGGTTTTAGCGGTCAAGTGAACATTTGGAAAGTTCACGGCTCTTTGGACTGGTTTAAAACACAACAAGAGCAGGATATTCAACTTCCATTACGACACACAATACCAGCAGAGTTGAAACCATCAATAGTAACTCCTGGGCTATCAAAATACTTTGAAACTCAATTAGAACCCTTCCGAACTATTCTTACGCAAGCGGATAACGAAATAGAAAACGCAAATGGATTTTTATGTATTGGTTACGGTTTTAATGATATTCATGTTCAGCCAAAACTAATTACACAAATCAAAAACAACAAACCAATTATCGTAATCTCAAAAGAAATAACGCCAAAAACAAAACAAGCAATCATTGATAATAAAAGTAGAGCATACATTCTAATTGAGGAAGTAAATACTACAGATACACGTATTTATTCATCACTTTTTCCAACACCAGAAATTATCCCTAATGTAAGTTATTGGACATTGGCAGAATATATTAAACTTATTAAACCGTAAACTCATGGCAATATTCAAATTTGAAGAATCCTCTTCTATCGGAACAGTTTTTAGTGTTGACACGGCAACTCTCATTGTTAAAGTTGCTGAAATAGAAAAGCTAAGAAAACTACAGGTAAATCATTTGGTTGCAATCAAGAGTTCAAAAGCAGGACAACACCTTATCGGTATTATCAATCGCATAACAAGAAAAGCTTCTGATGAAGAACAACCAACAGGCGATGATTTAGGTCTAAGTAACTTTCTATTTACCGAGAACATTCTGAAAGTAAATTTAATTGGAACATTGCTTGATAAACATGGAGAAAAAGAAAATGTATTTAAAAGAACGCTTGACACAGTTCCCGAAATTGAAGCACCTTGCTTTCCGATAGACGGAGAGAATATTACCAAGTTCATGCAAACAATCTCAACCAAGGAGAATTACAAAATTCCTCTTTCAATTGGCAAATATTCAATAGATGAAAATGCCGAAGCATTTTTAGACGGAGATAAACTTTTTCAACGGCATGCAGTAATTGTGGGTAGTACAGGTTCAGGGAAGTCGTGGTGTGTCGCAAAAATAATTGAACAAATCGCAAAATTACCTATGTCAAATTGCATTTTGTTTGATATTCACGGAGAATATAGTGGGAAAGATTTTAAAGCTGCTGGTATACAACATTTACGTGTTGCAAACCCCTCTGATTTGGGCAAAAAGGGAAATCTTGCAAATAATGTTTTGATGTTGCCTTATTGGTTGTTGACTTATGAAGAAATGTTAGCAATGCTTCTTGACAGAAGCGATAGTAACGCTCCCAACCAAGCAATGCTATTTTCAAAGACGGTTTTTAATGAAAAACAGAAATATTTAGACGAAATTGGTGACACTAATTTTAAAGGAAGTATTACTATTGACAGTCCAATTCCATATAAAATTGAAAATGTATTAAATGAATTAACAATTCTTGATGAACAAATGGTTGGCGGTTCAAAAGCTGGAACTGAAAAACAAGGTCCGTATTTTGGGAAATTGACAAGGTTTATTCAACGATTAGAAGCAAAGAGCCAAGACAAGCGATTGGGTTTCCTTTTTCAGATTTCTAATGATGAACTTCAATTAAATTGGATGAATGAGTTATGTATTCGTTTAATGCAAGGTTCAATTCTTAATACTAAAAAGGCAGGTGTTAAAATCATTGATTTTTCAGAGGTTCCTTCTGACGTTCTACCACTTGTAATAGGTTTAGTCGCAAGAATAGTTTTCTCAGTCCAACAATGGACACCAAAGGAAAAACAGCATCCTCTTGGTTTACTTTGTGATGAAGCACATTTATACATTCCAGAGAGAACTAACCAAGATGCAGCTTCTGAACTTGGTCTTAGGAGTTTTGAACGAATAGCCAAAGAAGGAAGAAAATATGGGGTAAGCCTGACAGTAATCAGTCAAAGACCATCAGAAGTAAACAGAACAGTTTTGAGTCAATGCAACAACTTTATTTCGTTACGTCTTTCAAACGCAGAAGACCAAGCAGTAATTAAACGGCTACTTCCCGACAGCTTAGCTGGTCTAACAGAAGTATTGCCAATCCTTGACATCGGAGAAGCATTAATAGTTGGCGATGCTTCGCTACTTCCGACAAGGATTATAATTTCCGAACCAACAATTAAACCTGAAAGTGCTACTATAAATTTCTGGAAAGAATGGAGCAATGACAAAGCAACGCAGGACATTGAAATAGCAGTAACTGGTTTAAGGAAACAATCTAAATTGTAATTGAATAATGCCAACCCTTCGCAGTCATACACATTTGCAAGCCACACAAGCCGGAACACAAATCCAAAGCTTGCAAAAGAGTATGCCTGCCCTCACGCACGGTCAGAAAGATATTGCAGCAAAAATGAAAGAAAATGTAACGAGAAAAATAAACAACGAAACGCTAATAAAGGCTATATGCAATAAGGGTTTCAGAGGTAATTCAAGTATACTGCCCCGCATAAAATTTCGTGTCGGTGGACAGATAATTGTTCGAAAATCCATACTTTATATTCACTAAACTGTATATAGCCATTATTGCTGATTCCATACAAGCTGGATCTAGATTTCTGACTTATGCCGGTGATTCATTTTAAAAAGCTGTTACATTTGCGATTCTTTGAATGAAGTGATGACTGAAGCGATTTACAAGGATTGGCAATATGTTCGGTTCTGTGCCTATGGGTTTTTAAAAAACCTTAGGTTTCATGATGCTTTTATCGTGTTGTTCCTTTTATCAGAAGGAATCAGCTATACCGGCATCGGGTTGTTGGTGTTTATCCGGGAGGTGTCCATAGTCATATTAGAGGTTCCGAGTGGTATTGTGGCCGATGCTGTTGGCAGGAGACGAACCCTGGCCGGATCATTTGTGTTATACGCCTTGTCTTTTTTCATGTTTTTTGTGTCCGGATCGTTCGTGATGTTTGCTTTTGCCATGATATTATTTGCTGTTGGTGATTCCTTCCGCACGGGTGTCCACAAAGCCATGATTTATGAGTACCTCCGGATGAAGAAAATGGAAAGCCATAAAACTGATTATTATGGCAGGACACGAGCCTGGAGCCAGACCGGAACAGCGGTGTCGTCACTGCTTGCAGCAGCCTTTGTGATTATTTCGGGAGAGTACCAGACCATCTTCCTGCTTTCGGTGGTTCCCAACCTGATGAACTTTGCCCTTATTCTATCTTATCCCAAAGCCCTTGAAGGCGAGATGAACCGAAAGCACAGCGTTACGATAAAACAAAAGTTCAGGGAGGTTTTCAACACATTCATTCAAGCATTCCGGAGCCGGAAAATGAACGTTGGCCTCGTGAACACAGCATTGCATTCGGGTTATTATAAAGGAGTTAAAGATTTTCTTCAGCCTGTGCTGCAATCTCTGGCATTAGCTTTACCCCTTGTTATTTTTATTGAAGATGAAAAGCAAACGGCCATCATCATCGGCATTACCTATTTTATTGTTTACCTGGCCACAGCGGTCATGTCGCGCCAATCGGGCAGATTTGCCGGAAGTTTCAGTAATCTTGCATGGCCAATTAATATCACGCTGTTTCTGGGGTTGCTTGCAGGCTTTTTGAGTGGCATCGCATTTCATATTGGTTTTTTTGCTTTGGCAACAGCTTTCTTTATTCTGATATTACTTATCGAAAATCTGAGAAAACCAATTGGTTTGGCATATATTGCCGATAACACCGATCAGAAAGTTATGTCGGGAGTTCTATCAGTTGAGTCGCAGGTTGGTTCGCTGTTTGCAGGTATTTTTGCTCTGGTTGTTGGCTTTTTAGCTGACACTTTTGGTGTTGGCATGGCACTTAGTGTATTTACTATCATATTGTTGCCCGTCAGTTTTTTGTTTTGGCTGAAAAAACTTTCTTGATTTTCTGATCGAATCTTTCTTATCTTCGCATCCTTAATCAATCCAAAATCACTTAAACATGAAAAAATTGATCAGGATTCAACTGATAACCGTTATCATGTTGTTATCTGCAACGGTTTTCTCTCAGTCATTATTTTTGGTTCAACTGGTAACCAATCCAAATAGAGCTGAGTTGTCACAGGACGAGGTCAACCAGATTCAAAAAGCGCATTTGGGGCATATCAGGCTGCTGAACAACCAGGGCATCCTTCTGGCAGCTGGTCCTTTCGAAGGCGGCGGCGGTTTATTTATTCTTCAGGCCAGCTCCCTTGCCGATGCAAAATCAGCCATTGCAGGCGATCCGGCAGTGAAAGCCAACAGGTTTGTTGTTCTCGTCGAACCTTACACACCCTCAAAAGGATATGTGTGCCAGGTTCATGAGGATGCCGAGTTGATCATGCTTGGTTTTGTGAAGATTAGCCCATCATCCGGTCGTGAGCAGGATTTTCAGATTCAGAAAATGCACAGGGAGTTTATGGCGAAAAAAGCGGCAAACATCAATATTGTTTACGAGGGCTGGAATACGAGCCTTGCCGATGGTTTTTTTGTGTGTTCGGGTCAGACTGTCGAATCGCTTGAAAGCCTCTTTGCAACACATCCAATGGTAAAGGATGGTTCTATAACAGTTGACGTGAAAAACCTTTGGATAGCTGAAGGTGCATTTTGCGATTAAACCTTCTCAGAAAAAACACTGAAATTACCAGCCCGAAGCCAGCACATCGACCAGATGGATGGTTTTAAGCGGCAGTTTTTGTTTTGAGGCAAACGACTGCTGGTGCATCAAACAGCTTAGATCGGTTGAAACAACATATTCAGCACCTGTATCTATTGCATTGAGCACCTTTTGTTCGGCCATAGCGGTTGAAATTGCTTCGTGTTTGATCGAAAATGTTCCGCCAAATCCACAACAGACATGGGTGTCTTTCATTTCAACAAGTTCCAGTCCCTTAACTTTTGACAACAACAATCTACCCTCATTGGTGAGGCCATATTCGCGCAGCCCGGCACAACTGTCATGGTAAGTTACTTTATGTTCAAATGTTGCACCAAAGTCGGTCATTTTTAATGTATTGACCAGAAAATCAGAAATCTCATAAATATTTCTGATTAATCGTTTGTATTCAAGGTGATTTCCGGTATTGTGAAACAATTCATGATAATAGTTCCTGATATAACCTGTGCACGAGGCTGTCGGGCTGACAACCGGACGGTCGTTCGGAAAGTCGATCAGAAATTTATTACCAAGTTCTTTGGCTTCATCCCAGAATCCACTATTGAATGCCATCTGTCCACAGCAGGTCTGTTGTGGGTTGTAATGCACCTCAACACCAGCCTTATTCAGTAATTTTATCATATTCATGGCTGTTTGCGGATACAACTGATCTACAAAACAGGGGATGAAAAGATCTACAATCATGGTTTTCTTAATAATTCATGCAAAAGTAGGAAATATGATCGAATTGCAAGACGAAACCTTATGGATTGAAATAATAGTCAAACAATAGGCCTTGGCTAATCAATTGTTTCACATTTTAAGCTTCCTGTTGCTTCAAGTTGTTTCCAGAATCCGGGATATGATTTACTCACTACTTCCGGGTGGCTGATTGTTATTTCGCCCGCCTGCAGGGCAAGTGGTGCAAGTGCCATAGCTATTCTGTGATCATCCCATGATTCAAAATGAATCGGTGAGTTTACCTTAAAAGAAGTGTCACCAATCAGGCGACAGGAATTGGGATCTGATTCTGTCAGGAAGCTGCCTGTTTTGCTGAGTTCTGCAGCCATTGCACTGATGCGGTCCGACTCTTTGATCCGCAGGCTTCTCGTTCCGCAAAAAACAGCATCAACACCCAGGGCAGCACATGTTGATGCAACGGCAGGGAAAAGGTCGGGGTGATGGGTAAAGTCAAAATCAGCCTGTCTGACCGCTTTACCTGATGCCTGAATACGGATTCCGCCTGATTCCTGAACAGAACTGACTCCCAATGGCCTGAACATTTCCATCAAAACCCTGTCGCCCTGCATGCTGTTCGAATCGAGACCATTGAGCAAAAGCGCTCCTTTGCGGGCAATGGCGATCATTTGGTACCAGAAAGCAGCAGAACTCCAATCGCGGCTAACGATTTGATTGCACGATTTATAGGGTTCCGGATCAACAATAAAGCCGGTTCCTTCCTGCCTGACCTCAGCTCCACAAAGCCGCATCAGGTCAATGGTTAACCCGATATAAGGTTGCGAACTGATTTCATTGTTCAGACTCAGCTTTATTCCCCTTTCAAGGCAAGGGGCAGCCAGAAGTAACGAGCTGGCAAACTGACTGCTTACGGAAGCATTAAGCATTGCTTCACCTCCTATAAGCTCTTTCCCTTTAATTACCAATGGCGGATACCCTTGCTGTTCAGTGTATTGTATGTCAGCTCCAAGTGTTCTCAGCGTTTGCACCAGATCACCCACTGGTCTTTTCTTCATTCTTTCTCTACCGGTAAGCATCCATTTGCCTTTTTGCAGTGATAGAAACGTAAGCAGGAAACGAAGCACGGTTCCGGCATTGTTACAGTCGATCACAACCGGAGATTCCTGTCTGTTGCCTGTCCTGATCGCATTGAGCAGATGATTTAATAAAATGGTGTCGTCAGCCTCAGAAACACCCTCAATGCTGATTGCATTGCCGGAGTATGCCTGTATCATCAATAGCCTGTTGCTTTCACTTTTACTTCCAGGCAATTCAATTTCACCACAAGGCGGGTTTCCGGTTGTCAGCACCCTCATGATTGAAGAAGAATTGATTGGTAAAATTTAAGACTCCGGATAATCATGGCATCTTCGACAATAACATCGTAGAGTGGGTTGCCCGGACTGCTGATCAGGGTAAACAACAGTTGATCCGATAGATTCTTTTTGTCGTTGCGGATGAGTTCGATCAATCGGTTTATGTCTTCATCAGCAAAGGGATACCGGAAAAACATTTTACGCCAATTCATCACAAATGCTTCCAGAACACCTTCATGCAAACCGGTGTGCGTGGTCGAAAGATAAAGTTCGCATATCATCCCTGCTGCAATGGCTTCGCCGTGAAGTAATTCGTGTTGTTTTTCGAGTGCCAGCGATTCAAGAGCATGACCGATGGTGTGTCCGAAGTTGAGTATTTTTCGCAAGCCGGCCTCGGTTGGATCAGCTTGAACGATTCTGGTTTTTATTTCAATACATGTGTTGATGATGCTGGTCCAATCGTGTTCAGCATGAACATCCAAAGCGTTATCGAGCAGTTCTGGCCGGCTGATGAATCCATACTTGATTACCTCGGCCAGACCTGATCTGATTTGTCTGGTGCCGAGCGAATGTAAAAATTTGGGTATAATCAGGATACTTGACGGAGCATAAAAAGTGCCGACAATATTTTTGAAATAACTGAGGTCAACGCCTGTTTTTCCGCCAATAGCAGCATCGACCATGCCCAGTAAGGTAGTTGGAATATGAATGGTTTTAATGCCACGCTTATAGCAGGACGCTGCAAAGCCACCCAGATCGGTAACCATACCTCCGCCAAGGTTGATCAGCAAGGCATCACGTCCAGCCTGCAACCTGGCAAGTTCGGACCAAATGTAAGATGCTGCCTCAATGTTTTTATGCTTTTCGCCTGCTTTCACCGTAATTGGCAGGAGGGATTCCTGCAATTCGCCCAATTCATGACGAATAATTGGAAGACATTGACTGAAAGTGTTTTCGTCAGTCAGAATAAATACTTTTCGATTTTCGTTCCTATAGGTGTAAACTGTTTTTCTCAGCACCATCAGGGCAAGATCGTCGTAATATATCGAATCAGGAATAAGTTTCATGGTCAGTCAGTCTGACGCAAAAATATCAATAATCCATCAAAGCACGAGTTTCCTTGCACACTTTATGGATAAACTGAACCGGAATGGAACGGAATCAGTATAATGCTGCAAGCAGCAGATCGAGATGCTGGAATGGCAGATTGTGCATTTTGCTTACCTGTTCGTTGGTCAGTGTGCCATTGTAGAGGTAAACCCCTTTGCTCAGCCAACGGTTGATCTTCATCAGGTTTTCCATGCCACCGCATTCTCCTGCTTCGAGCAGAACCGGAGCAAAGAAATTGGATAAGGACTGCGAAGCTGTCTGCGGTACTTTTGAAGCGATGTTAGGTACACAATAATGAGTCACGCCAAATTTCTTATACACTGGATTCTGATGTGTTGTAGGTCGGGAAGTTTCAAAACAGCCTCCCTGGTCAATGCTCACATCAATAATCACCGATCCCTGTTTCATTCCCGAAACCATAGCTTCAGAAATCAAACATGGTGTGATGCCCGATGTAGAATGCTTGGCGGCAATAACCACATCAGCGGTATGCAATGCTGCTTCGAGAAGTCGGGGCTGAAAAGTTGAGGTGTAAAGCGGGCGGCTCAGAGTATTCTGCAGACTTCTTAACTTATAAATGGAATTGTCAAAAACCTTCACCACTGCACCCATGCCCAGGGCTGTTTTGATGGCATATTCAGCCACAGTTCCTGCTCCGATAACCACTACCTCGGTGGGAGCGAGGCCCGGAAACCCTCCCAACATAATACCTTTACCATATTCGGGATGCGATAGGTATTCGGCTGCGATAAGAAGTGAAGCGTTGCCAATGATTTCGCTCATCGAACGTTTGATGGGTAATCCGCCAGACTTATCCTGAATATGTTCGAATGCAAAGGCGGTGATTCTGTTATTCGACAGATGCTGAAAAAACTCCCTGTTCCTCAGGGGCAGATTAAGGATGGAAATGAGTGTGCGCCTTTTTTCGATGAGGTTTAATTCATCAGCTGATGGAGGTGCAATTTTGAGAATAATATCACAGGAAAAAACAACGGATCGGCTTTCTGTAATCTCGGCACCCGCTTCGGAATATTCATTGTCGGTGAAATGAGCCTTCACACCCGCCGATTTTTCGACAATTACCTTGTGGCCGCTCATTGAAATCAGCTTTACTGCATCTGGTACAAGGGCTATTCGGTTTTCATTGGGAGAGGTCTCCATGGGCAGACCGATGCTAAGACTGTTTTTTTTCCAGATTGTTTCCAGCATTTCCTCTTTTGGAAGCAATTCTCCCGAACCGGACATGCGAATCTGGTAAGGACTTATATCACCCATATTTGCAACACGTTTAATTATTCAAGCAGCTCGATAGAAACCATCCTCTTTTGGTTCTCATCATCTGCCACGATTGTGATTTGTACGGTGTTGGGCGGTAAAAGTTGCTTAATTTTTTCAGGCCATTCGATAAAACATTTTGAATCGCTGTAGAAATAATTTTCATAACCGATGTCGAAAGCTTCCTCAATCTTGTTAATCCTGTAAAAATCAAAATGATAAACAGGTTCCTGCTCCAATGTCATGTATTCATTAATGATGCTGAAAGTAGGGCTGTTTACCTCGTCAGTTACCCCCAATCGGTGGCATATGGATTTAATAAGGGTAGTTTTTCCGGCACCCATCGGTCCGTATAACGCAAAGATGCGTCTGTTTGCCGCGAATTTCAATATGGTATCTGCCAGATTATCCAGTTCGCTGAGATGGTTCACTTCAATTGTTATCATTTGGGCTTTAAAAAGATAATAGGAACGAGCATTTCCTGCATCGAGATTCCTCCATGCTGAAATGTGTTGCGATAATAATTAACGTAATAGTTATAATTGTTGGGATAGGCAAAAAAATCGCCGGGACGTGCGAAAACATAGGCTGTGCTAACATTCACTCTTGGAAGGAATATGCTTTCGGGATCGCGCACCTCGAACACTTCTTTTGAATTATATTTTAGGCTTCGGCCATATTTGTACCTGAGGTTGGTGTTTACCTCCTTGTCGCCTAATATTTTAACAGGATTTTTTGCTCTGATCGAGCCATGATCGGTGGTGATAATCAGATCGCACTTCTTTTGTGAGATATACCGAACAATTTCATACAGGGTTGAATGTTCAAACCATGACAACATCAGCGACCGGTAGGCAGCTTCGTCTTCGGCAAGTTCACGGATCATTTCCATCTCGGTTCTGGCATGCGATAGCATGTCGACAAAGTTGTAAACAATAACATTTAATTTGTTACCCATCAGATTGGGAAGCGATTCTACCAGCCTTTTCCCGGCATTCAGATTCAGGACTTTGGTGTAGGAATATTTGATGTCTTTTCCGAATCGCCGTAATTGCTCACCAAGTAGTTCAGATTCATATTGATTCTTTGTTCCCTCTTCTTCTTCATCAGTCCAGTATTTAGGATATTTCTTCCGGATTTCGGAAGGCATCAACCCTGCAAAAAGCGCATTGCGCGCATATTGGGTTGTGGTAGGCAGTATACTGTAGTAAAGCTCGTCGCTTTCCACCCTGAAATAGTCTTCCATAAGGGGTTGTATCGCCTTCCACTGGTCATATCTCAAATTATCGATCAGCAACACAAACACAGGTTTATCCGATGGGTCGATGCGGGTTAATATTTTGTCGCGGACAACTGTGTGCGACAACACCGGCTTATGTTGGTTGCGCCCGCTAACCCAGTCAATATAGTTTCGTTCGACGTATCTTGAAAACACATTGTTAGCCTCATCCTGTTGCATGGTAAGCACTTGCATGATGCCTTCGTCTTTCGATTTTTCGAGTTCGAGTTCCCATCTCACCAGTTTGCGGTAAATATCAATCCATTCGTTGTAATTGAGTTGGTTCCCAATCTCAAGGCCAATATTCCTGAATTCCTGCTGGTAGCTCATCGTACTTTTCTCGCTTACCAGCTTTTTGTTTTCAAGGTTTCGTTTGAGTGAGAGGAGTATTTGATTGGGCTTGACCGGCTTTATGAGGTAATCGGCAATGTTTGATCCAATAGCATCTTCCATGATCGATTCTTCTTCACTTTTGGTAATCATAACCACCGGAAGGTTTGGGAAATCAATCTTAATTTTTTCGAGTGTTTCGATGCCTGTCAGACCCGGCATGTTTTCATCGAGAAACACGATGTCGAACACCTGCGAACGAATCAGGTCGAGTGCCTCATCGCCGTTGTTAATCGTTGTTACATCATAGCCTTTGTGCTCAAGAAAAATGACATGTGGTTTTAACAGATCAATTTCGTCATCGGCCCATAAAATTTTAACTTTATCCATGTAGATTTATTTAATTGATTTCAGGGTAGAGACTTTGACGATAATTCAGGTATTTTTGTAAACAAATGAAATTAAAAGGGTTTTATTGCCCGCTGCTTGATGCCTGACACACAAAATTAACAATTT
The DNA here is from genome assembly GCA_002422725.1 of Bacteroidales bacterium UBA6192. Taxonomy (GTDB): domain Bacteria; phylum Bacteroidota; class Bacteroidia; order Bacteroidales; family F082; genus UBA6192. The sequence continues at coordinate 9,711 of DITE01000040.1, read as the reverse complement.
TTATGCCGCAATTGCGTCAGAATAAGAAGAAAATCTTCAACGATCCGGTTTATGGTTTCATCACTATACCTGATGACCTGCTATTTGATCTGGTGGAACATCCTTATTTTCAACGACTAAGGAGAATAAAACAACTTGGACTTACCCATCTGGTTTATCCGGGTGCATTGCATACACGCTTTCACCACAGCCTCGGAGCCATGTTTTTGATGCAACATGCCATTAATGTGTTGCGGTCGAAGGGACACAACATCACCGATGAGGAAGCTCAGGCTGCCTGCATTGCCATATTGCTTCATGACACTGGGCATGGACCCTATTCTCACACACTGGAACAATCCATTGTCAGAGGCTTATCGCACGAGCATCTATCACTCAGGTTTATCGAGGAACTCAACGGGCAGTTCGATGGAAAACTCGACATGGCCAGGGATATATTTAAAGGGGTTTACCCGAAGAAAGTGCTGCATCAGTTGGTGTCGAGTCAATTGGATATGGATCGGATTGACTACCTGAAAAGGGACAGTTTTTTTACGGGGGTATCAGAAGGGGCTATTAATGCCGAGCGTTTGATAACAATGCTTGAGGTAATTGATGATGAATTGGCGGTGGAAGCCAAAGGTATTTATTCTGTCGAAAAGTTCATTATTGCCCGCAGGTTGATGTATTGGCAGGTATATCTGCACAAAACAGTGCTGTCGGCCGAGTTTATGCTCCTGAATGCGCTCAGGAGGGCACAGCACCTCAGTCGCGAAGGATATCAATTGTTTGCCACGCCTGCATTGGCCTATTTTCTTGCGGGTTTTGAAGGTGAGGCTGGCAAATCAAATCATGAAACCCTGATGAACTTTGCCCAACTGGATGATTTTGACATCTTCACGGCGCTTAAGGTTTGGCAGCATCATCCTGACAGGGTTTTGTCGTATCTGAGCCAAAGCATTGTCAACAGGCAGTTGTTCGGGGTAAGCTTGCAGAACGAGGAGTTTTCGGAATCCAAAACAGGGCTGATCCATCAGAAAATCATGAAAAGTTTTGGGCTAAGTCATGAAGAAGCTAAATACTTGCTGATTATCAACTCAACTTCCAACCATGCCTATCATCCCGGGCAGGCGCGGATCAACATCGTTTATAAGGATGGAAGGGTGGCAGATATTCAGCAGGCATCAGATCAACTGAATATTTCTGTGTTGTCGGTTCCTGTTACCAAGCACTTCCTGTGTTGTCCGAAAAGGTTTCTAGCTGAATCGTAAGATAGCGATTCCGGTCTGTTCAGGGGAAAAATTTATTCATTAGGGTATAGTCTATATTACCCTCCTGGAGGTGGCAGTTGATGCATGAACTCCCTTTTTTGGAGGCACTTATGGACACAGTACCATCTGCATTGATATACCCCCAAACCCATCCCCGGCTGTCAGCTGAACCATTCCCGGTATTTTTATAGAGAATGGCATATCGGGCCAGGCTGTTTTCCTTGTCGTGCAGTTCTTTGACGATTAGCGAGCCTTCAGGAAAAGAAGCATCAGGTTTTACTTTCCCGTTTTCATCCAGCATGGTAGCAGCCTCAGCGTTGAAGCGGGTGCGCAACAATGCCTGGGGATGTCCCGAACCACTGCTTTTGGGCAGAAAATCATCACTATTTTTATACCAGGAGAATCCTTCNNTAGAAAATTATAAACATTGAAAGCAGGGACAGCATTAACTTCTTCATAATGGATTGATTATTTTGTGAAAAACAGAGCCGCCCAAAAATCAGGGCAATACGAAGACAAAGATATATTTTTCAAATGAACGTCAATATACATCCTTTCTGTTGTCTCAATTGGCTTTATATTAATGGGGAGTATGCTTCTTCAAATTGAGGGACAACCCAATAAAACTGCCAGGGCAATAAAGCATAAAAGTTCATCAGCGAAAGACAACTGATTCAGCATTAATTGCTTCTATTTTTTCATAAAGTTGCGAACAAAAGTAGGGCAGGGTTTTTATTAAGCCTTACTGGATCAGATTCACTTTTTAAGCTGAATGGTAAACGAATAACCATGTTCTTTTCTCGGGCTGGTTTCACCAACTTTATAGGTGTCAACAATGACTTTTCCGTCATTGGTAATAGTCATGACCCGAAACATGGGCGTATGCCGCGTTTCATCAGGGATTTTGGTGCGTTCCAGGGCCGGGATATGGAGGTATTGCACGTTTTTAACCTTCTTTGAATGTTCCATACGGTCCATATCCATGTGCAGATCGCCAGAGATGAAAACGGCAAGATTAGGTTGGGCAATTACTTTTTTGCGGAAAATGCGGTTGCCGATACCTTTCTTACGGTTTTCAGGATAGACGCCTTTTTGCGCTCCATACACGATGAGTACAACCGGTTTGGGAGCCATACGCTGAATTTGATCAAAAATCCAACGTGCACCGCTGTTCTCGAATTCACGGCCGTGATCAGGTGAGGCAAACACAAAGGCTATCTGATCGTATTCCAATACACTCTGAATCTTAATAAGCTAACAAGACTTGAATCAACGCATAAACAGATTGTTTTCGATGCGCAGCATAACCCCAGGAACACTTATTTCAAATCCCTTTCTTTCGTTCTGCAACCAATCCGTGTAAATGACAGTCTTTCAGTTTAAGTGAGAAGGATACTCATAAAAGCCAAAAATGTGTAAATTGCAAGCCGAAAATGACCCATAAACCATGAAATTTACTGCCCAGCAAATTGCTCTTTTGCTTCAGGGAACTGTTGAAGGAAACCCTGAAGCCTTTGTTTCCGGTGTTGCAAAAATAGAGGAAGGTAAGCCGGAAAGCCTGAGTTTTCTCGCCAATCCGAAATACACTTCATTCATTTATACAACACAATCAGCAATTGTAATTGTCAATGAAGATTTTATACCGGAAAAAGAGATTTCCGCTACCTTGATCCGCGTTAAGGATGCTTACAGCGCATTTGCCAAACTGCTTGAATATTACAATAAGTTCAAGGCCGACAAAAAAGGTATTTCCTCCCTTGCATTTATCACATCAAATGCGAAATATGGACAGGATGTGTATATTGGCGAGTTTGTTTTCGTTGGCGACAATGTTCGTTTGGGCGATGGAGTAAAAATCTATCCTCAGGCATATATTGGCGATGACACGGTGATTGGTGACGGGACAATTGTTTATCCCGGCGCGAAAATTTATGCAGGAACTGTCATAGGCAAGGAATGTACCATACATGCCGGAGCAGTTGTCGGCAGCGATGGCTTCGGGTTTGCTCCTCAGGCAGATAATCAATACCAAAAAGTGCCACAGACAGGTAAGGTTATACTGGAAGATTTTGTGGATATTGGAGCCAATACAACAATTGACAGAGCAACTCTGGGTTCTACGATTATCCGGAAAGGTGTGAAACTGGATAACCTGATACAGATTGCACACAATGTGGAAATTGGCGAGAACACTGTTATTGCTGCCCAGACAGGAATCAGCGGATCCACCAAAGTTGGCCGCGATTGTATGTTCGGCGGACAGGTAGGGCTGGCAGGTCACCTTTCCATAGCCGATGGGGTAAAGATTGCTGCCCAGTCAGGCGTTGGAAGCAGCCTCAGGGTGAAAGACCAGGTCTATATGGGCTCACCTGTGATGCCCCTGAGCGAATATAAAAGGATGTTGGTTTATATGAAACGACTCGAACAAATAGCCAATAAAGTTAAGGAGCTTGAAGCCAGGATTGAAGGAACATCAAAATAAGCTGTTGACTTCGCATTATTGTATTTTTTCTACATTTGCCAAAATTTGAACTGACTTACTCAATTTGCTCTACCATATATGGCCGAAAAGCAATGTACTATCTTACATTCTACAAGTGTTGTCGGGACTGGTTTGCATACCGGTCAGCATGGCACCCTGACTTTTCATCCGGCAGGTGTTCATCACGGCATCAAGTTTAAAAGAATTGACCTGAAGGAGCAGCCCATAATTGATGCTATTGTGGATAATGTTGTTGACACTTCACGTGGGACAACAATAGCTAACAAAGGCGTAAGGGTTTACACCATTGAACATGTATTAGCCGCATTGTTGGGCGTTGGCATTGATAACGCTTTGATTGAGCTCGATATGGAAGAAATTCCAATCAGGGATGGGAGTGCCAGATATTTTGTTGAAGCCCTCGAAAGAGCCGGCAAGATTGAACAGGCTGCCGATCGCGATTACCTTGTTATCGACAGGGAGGTCCACCTGAAGAATGAGGAGAAAGGTTTTGAACTTAAAATAGTGCCTTACGACGGCTTTAAGGTGGATGTTAAAATTGATTATAACACAGAAGTGCTCAATGTGCAATACGCTTCAATGGACTCGTTGCAGCAGTTTGTTACAGAAATTGCACCCTGCCGTACCTTCGTGTTTTTGCACGAGCTTGAATTTTTGCTGAGCAACAACCTGATAAAAGGGGGCGACCTGAGCAACGCCATCGTGTTTGTTAATCAGAAAGTGACTCAGGAACAGCTTGATCGCCTTGCAGAACTGTTTAATAAACCCAAAGTCAAGGTAAAGGACGAAGGTATATTGAATAATCTTGACCTTCATTTTGACAACGAACCTGCCCGCCATAAACTGTTGGATGTGGTGGGCGACCTGAGTTTGCTGGGGAGAAGGATTAAAGGTCATGTTACTGCTTTCAGACCGGGCCATTTTGCCAATACGGAGTTTGCCAGGTTAATTAAAAAACAAATAAAACCAGCCAGTATGATAAAATTACCACCATTCGACATTTACAAAGAGCCTGCTTATGATGTGGTCCAGATTCAGCGAATTCTGCCCCATAGGCCACCATTCCTGCTAATCGACAAAATATTGGAAATTAGTGAAGATCATATTATCGGTTTGAAGAATGTGACCATGAATGAGCCGTTCTTTGTCGGACATTTTCCCCAGGAACCTGTTATGCCAGGAGTTCTTCAGATTGAAGCTATGGCTCAGACAGGAGGCATTTTTGCATTGCACTCGGTTCCTGACCCGGAGAATTATATCACTTATTTTCTCAAAATTGAAGACGCAAGGTTTCGCCATAAAGTTGTTCCAGGCGATACCATTGTATTTTCTCTTGAACTCACTACACCAATCCGCAGGGGAATATGTAATATGAGAGGTGTTGCCTATGTTGGCGACAAGGTTGTTGCCGAAGCACGTCTCATGGCTCAAATTACCAAAAAGCAATAATTTTAGAAGTTTACAAGCATGAATCAACCATTAGCATATGTTCATCCCCAGGCTAAGATTGCCAGTAATGTGGTCATCGAGCCATTTGTCAACATCGAGAGAAATGTGATCATCGAGGAGGGTACATGGATTGGATCCAATGTTACCATCATGGAAGGCGCACGTATCGGAAAAAACTGCCGTGTGTTCCCAGGAGCAGTTATTTCAGCTATTCCTCAGGATCTTAAATATGCAGGCGAAGAAACAATCGTACGTATTGGCGATAATACAACCATTCGGGAGTTTGTCACCATTAACCGCGGCACCAAGGCCAGCTGGGAAACCGTGGTCGGCAAAAACTGTCTGCTAATGGCTTATGTGCATGTGGCACATGATTGCACCATCGGTAACAATGTGATCCTGGCGAATGCCTGTAACCTGGCCGGTCATATCCGTATCGACGACTATGCCATCATTGGCGGATTGGCTGCTGTGCATCAGTTTGTTCAGATTGGCACGCATTCGATGATTTCGGGTGGTGGAATGGCACGCAAGGATGTGCCCCCTTACACCAAAGCAGGTCGCGAACCGCTCTCTTATGTGGGAGTCAATTCAATTGGACTGCGCCGCCGCGGATTCAGCGAAGACCGTATCAATGCCATTATGGATATCTACAGAATTATTTACCTCCGCGGGAACAATGTTTCCCAGGCAGTGAGCTATATCGAGGCCAATGTACCTGTTTCACCCGATCGGGACGAGATACTGAGTTTCATCGCAAACTCAACAAGAGGTATCATGAAAGGATATGGTAAGGCGCGTGAAAAGGAGTAGAGAAAATTCAATAACCTGCCCCACTTTTGTAATTTAGAAACATTCAAAGCGATTCCTTATTGTGCTGATTAACAAGTGTTATTGGGCAGTTGCTGCTGGTTTATTCTGCTAATCTGGCGATGAATTCATTTTTTGTAACGACAGATTTATTACTTTTGCACCCTTATTACAACGAAAAGAAGATATTATGGCAACTACCGCTGATTTCAGGAATGGTTTGATTATCGAATTTAACAATGATTTGTACTCCATCGTGGAGTTTCAACACGTGAAACCTGGTAAAGGAAACGCATTTGTTCGTACCAGGCTCAGAAACCTGAAATCTGGAAAAATTTTACCAAATACTTTCCCGGCCGGGGTAAAAATCAATATTCAGCGTGTTGAGCGTCGTCCTATGCAATACCTTTATAATGACGGGGTTGACTATCATTTTATGAATGCCGGAACTTTCGAACAGTTGCAGATTCCCAAAGAATCGATCAATGCGGCTGAATTTCTGAAAGAAGGCGACAATGTTGAAATTATGTATCACACCGATACCGAATCAGTGCTTTCCTGTGAATTGCCTGCAACCGTTGTTCTCGAAGTTATTTACACCGAACCGGGCGAAAAGGGCAACACAGCCACCAATGCCATGAAAGATGCTACACTGGAAACCAATGCCGTGATCAAAGTCCCTCTGTTTATCAATATCGGCGATAAAATCAAGGTGGACACACGCGACAGGTCTTATTCCGAACGCGTCAAGGAATAGTTACAGAATATTTAATACCTCTTATTATGAAATTTACACCAGCCCTTACTTTAAGTGAGCTGGCATCAATCGTTGGTGCCGACTTTGATGGAGAACCAGACTTCCTGATTACTGGTCTGAACGAAATTCACATGGTTGAACCAGGTGATATAACCTTTGTTGATCACCCGAAATATTACGACAAAGCCCTGCACTCGAAAGCCACTACGGTGCTGATTAACAAAAAAGTTGAGCGTCCTGAAGGGAAAGCACTTGTTTTTCATGATAAACCATTCGATGCTTTTATCAAACTTATTCATCAGTTCAGGCCTTTTGAGCAGTCAAATGAAATCATTAGCCACAAAGCCATAATCGGTGAAGGTACGGTGATTCAGCCCGGTGCTTTTGTAGGGAATTATGTGAAAATTGGCCGAAACTGCCTGATTCATGCGAATGTATCCATTTATGACCATACCGAGATTGGCGATAATGTGATTATCCACTCCGGCTCGGTGCTTGGTGCCGATGCCTACTATTTTCAGCGTCGGCCCGAAGGATATAAAAAGTTTGAGTCGTGTGGTCGCGTCATCATCGGCAACAGGGTTGAAATTGGTGCTCTGTGTAGCATCGACAAGGGCGTTACAGGCGATACAATTATCAGCGATGGGACCAAACTCGATAACCATTGCCAGATCGGCCATGATACCTATATCGGTCAAAATTGCCTCATTGGCTCACATGCCGCTATTGCAGGTGTTACCCGAATAGAGGATGATGTAATACTTTGGGGTAGGGTGTCGGTAAACAAGGATCTGGTGATTGGCAAAGGCGCTATTATTCTGGCTACTTCCGGAGTTGATAAGTCCATCGAAGGGGGGAAGACTTATTTTGGCGCACCAGTGGAAGAAGTGCGTAAAAAATGGCGCGAGATGGCTGCTCTGCGCAACCTGCCTGCTTTTATGGAAGAGGTGAGGGGCAAGTTGAGCGGACTTAAGTAGTAGCGGATTCTTTTATCTCGGTCTCCCTTAAAACCCTCAGCGCTTCGGAAACATGTTTCCGGGCATTCAACTGTGAGTTGAAAATATACTGGATTACTCCCTTTCTGTCAACCACATAAGTTACCCTGCCCGGCAATAGTCCAAACAAGTCGGATTGAACACCAAACATTTTTCTCACCCGATTGTCGGTGTCGCTTAGCAGAGTAAAAGTGAGCTTGTGCTTTTTTGCAAAGGCAAGATGCGAGGCTGGTGTGTCGGCACTCATGCCTATAACTTCGGCACTTACATCGCGAAATTCTTCGTATTGATCCCTGAACTGGCAAGCCTCTGCTGTGCAGCCCGGTGTGTCGTCTTTGGGGTAGAAATACACAACAAGATTACTCTTCCCAAGATGTTTTTCCAGATGAAAGAGATTTCCATGCTGATCGGTCAGGGTGAAATCAGGAATTTTATCGTTGACTTTTAATCGCTTCATCATGTGACTGCATGCTACAAATGGGTTTAATACTGTTTATTATTGTTTTTTACTGAGTAAATCCTCAATTGCATCTTGAATATCAGGATATTTAAAATGAAAATGACTGTCAAACAGTCTCTGCGGGATGGCCTTTGTGCTGTTGAGCAATAATTCAGTAGCTCTTGTCCGGCCAAGTATTGCTTTGATCACGAATGCCGGCAAAGGCAAAAAGGACGGACGATTTAACGCCTGACCAATTTTTTTTGCCATCCATGATTGCATTACAGGATTGGGACTACACAGATTGTACGCCCCACTTGCCTTGTCGTCCTGAAGCAGATGCAGAATGGCACTGATTTCGTCTTCAATATGTATCCACGAAATGTATTGCCTGCCATGTCCGATAGGGCCGCCTGCAAACATCCTGAAAGGTTTTACAATCTGTGGAAAAGCACCTCCGTTTTTTGACAAAACAACTCCTGTTCTGATCAAAATTACCCGATCAGCAATTCGCTTGAACTCTATGGCGGCACCTTCCCACATTTCAGTAATTTCGGCCAGAAAACCCTGACCTTTGGGGCTTTCTTCAGTAAAAGTCAGGTCGGGACTATGTCCATAATATCCAATAGCAGAAGCCTGAATGACGACATCGAGATGGATGTTGGCCGAAGCAAGAAGACAAGTGAGATTATACATAGGCTCGATGCGGCTGCTCATAAGCTCCTGACGACGCTTTTCGGTCCAGGGTTTATCGGCAATACCCGCCCCTGTGAGATTGATAAGGGCATTGCTGCCACGGAATGCTTCGGCTATATCTACGATAGGTTGGTTCCAGTCGACATAGTCGATGAGATTGCTTCGAAGAATCTGCTTTGCTTTAAAACGGTTACGACTTATAACAACAAGTTGATGGTGAGGCAGCAGTGCATTAACCAGCGACTGGCCAATGAGACCTGTTGTTCCGGAAAGAATGATTTTCATGAGGCTTGATTGATGACATAAATACTAACAACTCTGTGGCTGTAATGTTTGAAACTGGATGGATTTTGTCCAATTTAATCTGCCGGAGGCTTGATAAAACTGAACATTCTGATTTTGTTTGGTCAATTCAGTTTTATTCTTTTTCCTTTTGCCTTGATGCAAAAGGAAAAAGATCAAGCCTGCGCGAATGCCCCGCCCGCTCTGCCATCTTGCTGAAAACACAATCAGGATAAAATTGACGATTGACGATTTTTGATTTGACGATTTTTGATTTTTTCAGACGCCACTGATGTGTTTTCTGGCAAGTTGACATTCACAGCCACCGCTGCCAGCACGCGCAGGCGGGCCAGCCCCAGGCTGCATTTCAGTTGGGCTCTTACCTCGCTGTTTAATAACATTAGTTCGGAAGTAACAGGAACAAGTACATGCTGGCTTAATAGAAATACAGTAAGTGACCTCTGTGCTCAGAGTTGTCGATTTAATGGGTTGGGTGCGGTGGGTCACACGAACAGCGGGCCGGCGGCAGG
>DITE01000091.1 GCA_002422725.1 Bacteroidales bacterium UBA6192 | reverse complement strand
GATTTTAACACAGAATCTTCGCTCAGCGTGCAGGTTGCGGGTTGTGAAGTGAATATTTTAATACATTAAACAGATAGAGAGTATGTTAGGAGATGTGTTGTTGATTGCTGATAAGCACCGCGAGGCGGGTGAAGTGATTATTGATCATATTTTGAAGAACAGAAAACCCAAAATGATTGTGGCTATCTCGGGCGAATCGGGATCGGGCAAGTCGGAGCTCGCACATGTGATCGCCAAAGGGATGCGCAAGTACGGCATTTTTGCCAAACCGGTGCACATCGACAATTATTACCGCATACACCCCCACGACCGCACCGAATGGCGGAAGGAGCATGGTATTGAGAATGTGGTTGGCCCCGGCGAGTACGACTGGGACACCATCATGCGCAACATACGCGAGTTCAGGGAAGGAAGCCTGTCAACAGGCCCATGTGTGGACTTGGTTACCGAACAAATTGACCAGCTTACAACCGACTACAAAGACATTGACATGATCGTGATCGACGGCCTTTATGCCATCAAAACCGAAGGCACAGACCTGAACGTGTTCATCGAACTCACCTACCACGAAACCAAAAAAGCACAGCTTGTCCGGGGTAAAGAACCCCAAAACGAATACCGCATGCAGGTGCTCGAAAAAGAACATCAGGAAGTGCAGGCACTAAAACCAAAAGCACAGGTGCTTGTTGGGATGGATTATTCAGTTAGAATGGTTTAACTAGTTGCTGGTTGCTGGTTGCTGGTTGCTGGTTGCTGGTTGCTGGTTGCTGGTTGCTGGTTGCTGGTTGCTGGTTGCGAGAAGGCCAAAGCCTTATTTTTCCTCTAATTCAACTTACATTATTACACTTTTCCGAAGGAATAAATGTATTGTATTACACTTTTTCGAATGAATAAATGTGTTAACTTACACTTTTTCGAAGGAATAAGTGCTATCTTTGTAAAAAAAATACATGAAAAGATTGATTATTGATCAACTAAAGGAATGGAAAATCAAGAAAAACCGAAAGCCTTTAATCATTCAGGGTGCACGACAAGTGGGGAAAACCTGGGTTATGAAAACCTTTGGCTCTAACTACTTTAAGAAACATGTTTATATCAATTTCGAAAGCAGAATCAACTTGCAATCCGTTTTTGAACCCGATTTGAATATAGCCCGGCTGATTTCTGTGTTTGAAATCGAAACAGGCGTCAGCATTGATGAGGAAACCTTAATTATCCTCGACGAAATACAGGAAGCAAAGGGCGGTCTGACTGCGCTAAAGTATTTCTATGAAAACGCACCACAGTATTACCTGATGGCAGCCGGTTCATTTTTAGGTGTTTCATTACAAAAGGGGCACACTTTCCCAGTGGGTAAAGTTGATTTTTTGCGGCTTTATCCAATGTGTTTTGAAGAATTCCTACTCAACATCAATGAAGAACTGTTGTTGGAGAAACTTAAAGGGCAAAACTGGGAAATTCTTTTGCCATTTCATGAAAAACTGATTTCATTGCTCAGGTTGTACTACTTTGTAGGTGGCATGCCGGAAGTGGTTAATGAATATATTGACAGTAAAAACCTGAAACAGGTAAGGGCTTTGCAAAACAACATTTTACTTGGTTACGAGAATGATTTCTCCAAACACGCACCAAGCGAAGGAGTACCGAAAATAAGAATGGTTTGGCAGTCAATCATAGGGCAATTGGCGAGAGAAAACAAGAAATTCGTTTATGGTCAGCTAAAAACAGGAGCCAGGGCAAAAGAGTTTGAAAGCGCCATCAATTGGCTGGTCAATTCGGGATTGGTTCACAAAAGCAACAGAATCACAAAACCCGGCATACCGCTGCAATCTTATGCCGATATGGACGCATTTAAACTATACCTTCTGGATATCGGTTTACTGAATGCAATGGCTGGCCTTGGCGAAAAAATCTTGTTGAATAAAAACCAAATTCTGGTGGAGCACAAAGGTGCCATGACTGAGCAGTTTGTAGCCCAGGAGTTAAAAATCAAGCATGGATTATTCTATTGGTCTGCTGAAAATGGCACTTCAGAACTCGACTTTATACTGCAAAAAGAAGATGCCCTCATTCCTGTTGAAGTAAAAGCCGAAGAAAACTTAAAAGCTAAAAGCTTGAGAGTGTTTGTGGAAAAATACAAGTCCGTCTATGCAATTAGGACTTCCATGAGTTTTTACAGATCAGATGACTGGTTGGTAAACATCCCCCTTTATGCAGTATTCAGCATCTGAAATAATTGTCTTTAATTGCTAATTGTTAATGGATAATTGACAATGGATAATTGATAAAGGTAGGGGATATGATGCTTCAACCATCGGTTTTTTAGCGGATTACCACGATTTAGCTCCCGGCACGCGACAACTTCATTGAACCATACTAAATGAAATGAATCAGTAAAAATAAAGTTCCCGTTTTGCGAACTTGTATTATCTTTGCATCTGAATAGAAACTAATGGAGAGAATATTTGCTAAGAGTACATTAAGAGAATTCTGGTTAGTGCGTCCAGATTCAGAACAATATTTGAAAACATGGTTCGACACGACAATGAATTCTACCTGGAAGACGCCAAATGACGTCAAACAGACTTATGCAAATGCCAGTATTCTTAAGGATAACAGAATAGTTTTCAACATTAAAGGAAATTCATATAGACTGGTCACAAAATTTAACTTTGAGAAGCAGTGGGTTTTTATTCTTTTTATTGGAACTCATTCAGCATATGATAAAATAAATGCTAACACGATCTAAAATATACAGACATGAATATTAAACTTATAAAAACAGAATCTGATTATCAACAAGCTTTAAAAAGACTTGAGGTTATTTTTGATGCTGCTATTGGAAGCCCGGAAAGTGACGAAGCTGATGTTCTTGGACTAATGATTGACGACTACGAAAAGAAACATTATCCAATTGAAGCACCGGATCCAATCGAAGCTATAAAAATCAGAATGGAAGAGATGCAATTAAAACAGATTGATTTAATTGATGAAATGGGTGGAAAAAGCAGAGTCTCAGAAATTCTGAACCGTAAACGAAAGCTGACTGTCGACATGATCCGCAAATTGACGATAAAACTGAATCTTTCTCCCGGACTTCTAATCAATGATTATCAATTGACAAGATAATAAGTACGGTTGCTAACATTACATAATACTTTATGCCGGATTTAGGAATTTATAACATGCTGATATACAAGTACTCTAAGAAATAAGCGTTTAGCTGGTAGTTGAACTAAGCCGCCCCCTTGCG
>DITE01000052.1 GCA_002422725.1 Bacteroidales bacterium UBA6192 | reverse complement strand
GGGCGGGCAGATAGCCGAAAATGATGCCCACTGTGGCCGATACGCCAAAGGACAATACAATAGACCAAAGTGAAACAATGGTCAGTATATCAGTGGATTCCATAATAACACGCGCCATAATGACGCCAAGGAGTATGCCAATCATGCCACCGCTGATGCTGATCATGGTGGCTTCGGCCAGAAACTGAAAAATAATGTCTTTACGTGTTGCACCAACCGAACGGCGCACCCCTATTTCGCGTATGCGCTCCATCACCGAAGCAAGCATAATGTTCATGATGCCAATGCCGCCAACCAGGAGCGAGATGCCTGCAATAGCTCCCAACACGATATTAAAGATGTCTTTTGTCCGTTGCTCCTGTTTCAGCAGCAGTTCGGGCACAGTGATCTGAAAATCATCTACACCAAGATGCCGGCGTTTGAGCATCTGATTGAGCACCTTGGTGGTTTCGCCAAGGAATTCGCTATCGGTTACCTGAACAACGATTTTATCTAACTGATGATAATTGGCTTCATCATCGCCTCCTGAACCCCCACTAAATGAGAACATGCTGTTGCCTGTAAAGATCACTGTGTTTTCGCCGCCGCTGAGTGAAGCAGCACTGATCTGTGCCCTGTCTTTAAAACGAAGCAATACGGTTTGCAACGGAGCATAAATATTGTTGTTGAAATCGGTAATACCCAAATCCTGTGTTGATTCTGTGGTGACATTCCGGTTTTCGAGCACACCAATGACTTGTAACCAGATGTTTCCACATTTGATATGCTTCCCGATAGGGTCTTCGAGTGCAAAAAAGCGTGATTTGATGGTAGGCCCGATAATACATACCGGACTGCCTGTTTCGAGTTGGTACGCGCTAAACATATTACCCGACTGAAGCCCAAGGTTAAACACATCAAAAAAATCAGGTGTTACCCCGTTGAGCTTGGCCTGCAAGCGTATAGCATCTTTGATGATGGTTGTTTCGTAGGTTACTTCGGGGCTTACTTTTGCCACTGTTGGAATGATACTGCGGATGCTTTCGGCATCTTTCAGGGTAAGTCCGGGCGAAAACTGTTTCCTTTCCGATTTTGAGTCATCGCTGCTTTCATCATCCTGACTATTTTTGGCTTCATATCGCGAATTGATCACGATATTGTTTACCCCAACGAGTTTGATCTGTTCCAGAATTTCCTGACGTGCGCCATTGCCAATGCCCATCATGGCAATAACAGCAGCCACACCAAAGATGATCCCCAGAGCTGTAAGGATCGACCTTGCCCTGTTGGCAAAAACGGCTTCAATAGCTACCTGTAAGATTTCCCAGTAACGCTCCATTCCGGATTATTTTTTGCCTCCACGACGACCCTGACCATCACCACGTGGAACCCTGTCGCCCGATCTGGGCTGTACTTGTTTCGGCTGCATCGTGTCACCTTCATTGACAGGCCGTAACACTTGTTTCTCTTCTCTGATTTTTGCCATCAACTCAGCCGGGAGCAACACCAGCTTGTACGATTCAGGCTTTTCGGGAGGACTAAGCTTGACCAATTCCCCGGCACTAAGACCTTCGCGGATGATAATTTCATTTTCGTTCGATTTGCCAACAACAACCTGTTGACGTTTGTTTCCAACAAAAACATATTGAATGGAATCGAGGTTGTTGATTGCTTCCAAAGGCACACTCACCACATCGTCGATCACTTCGGTAATGATGGTGTTTTTGGTGGTCATGGCCGGGCGGATAATGGAGTCATATTCGTTTACCTCGATTTTAACTTCAAAAACACGTGCGTTGGAGTTGCGCATCTGTTCACCTATGTTGGCTACTTCGATAACCTGACCTGTGAATTTTTTTTCGGGGAAGGCATCCACACCAATTTCTACTGCTTGTCCGACTTTTACCTTGGAAATGTCAATTTCGTTGACAAATGTTTTGGTAATCATTTCGCGCAGGTTGGGCAAGGTTGCCACAACATTTTCCCATGAACTGATGGAAGAACCGATGCCACGTTTTTTTCCGTCCCAATCGCGCTGATAGATTACCATTCCTGATTTCGGGGCTTTAACGGTGAACTCCTTGCTGAGTTCAATAAATTTTGAAAACTCAATTTGTTTTTTGCGCAAGGCAGTGGCAACTTCCGACATATTGGCAACCGCTTTTTCGTATTTCAGCGAATAATTGCGTTCAGCCTGATCGAGCGATCGTCCGGCCCTGTCAAACTCAATCTGCACTTGACGTTGTGAAGCCGGTGGTTCGTAGATGGACTGATCAACAGCTATCTGTGCCTCTTCCAATGCATAGCGCAGGTTGATCAGCTCGTTGCGGGCTGCCCTGAGTTCCATGGTAGTGTCGAGCTGTGTTTTTGTAAAATTGTTTTGAAACTGTTCAATATCAATTTCCTGGTCTTTGAGTTTATTGGTTAACTCAGTCCTGTCGAGTTGCGCCACATAGTCGCCCGAATCCACGATAGTGCCATCAGGGATGATGTCGTCAATTTTCAGTTGCCAGATTCTGGCTTCGCGCAGGAGGGTGGGCGAGGGGCCGAAGATTTTTTCAGAGCTTCTTGCTTCAAGTTCACCAGTGGTTGTAACGGTAATTTTGAAGATTCCTTTTTTTGCGGCAACTTCCACAACTGAAGTCTTATTTTCACCTGGTTTGGTGAAATACCACACCAGCAAGATCAGGGCAAGTAACGATCCAATAATTAAAAAAATCTGTTTACGGTTGTTTTTCATGTTGGATAGTTATTATGGATGTTTAAATCAACTTGTTGATTATATCTTCCATACTGATTCCCTCGGCTTCGGCTGTATAATTTCTTACCAGCCGGTGCCTCAGTACAGGAATGGTTACAGCTTTAACATCTTCAATATCAGGGGAATATTTTCCATTTAGCAAAGCATGGCATTTTGCACCGATGATGAGATATTGTGAAGCCCTTGGTCCGGCTCCCCAGCTGATGTATTTGTTTGCCCACTCGTGGCTCATGGGTGTATTGGGTCGGGTTTTTGAAACCAGTTTCACCGTATAATCGAAAACGTTGTCAGGAACAGGGACTTTGCGAACAAGTTGCTGAAAAAAATGAATCTCCTGATCCGACATAACTATGGATGGTTCGGCTGTGGTTTCGATGGTTGTGTTTTTTACCACCATGATTTCTTCATCAAATGAAGGGTAATCGAGCCAGAGATTAAACATAAACCTGTCGAGCTGGGCTTCCGGAAGCGGGTAGGTGCCTTCCTGTTCAATGGGGTTCTGTGTGGCCAGCACGAAAAATGGTTCCTGCAGCCGATGTGTTTGCCCGGCAACAGTAATCGATTTTTCCTGCATAGCTTCTAGCAGTGCTGATTGCGTTTTAGGAGGTGTGCGGTTGATCTCGTCTGCCAGAATGATGTTGGCAAATACCGGGCCTTTGATAAATTTGAATTTGCGTGTTTCATCAAGAATCTCGGTGCCGATAATGTCGGAAGGCATCAGATCGGGTGTAAACTGAATACGGCTGTAAGTAAGCCCAAGCGTTTTGCTGATGGTGTTAACGAGCAGTGTTTTAGCCAACCCGGGAACTCCAACCAGCAAGACATGTCCTTTGCTAAAAATCGCAATCAGGCAGTTTTTAACAACTTCGTCCTGTCCGACAATAATCTTTGCGATTTCCTTGCGCAACAGGCCGTATTTTTCGACCAGGGCGTCAGCTGCTTCTACATCAGATTTGTATGTGATCATTATTTGTTTGCTTGTTGAATATTTTTCCAGTTGAAGTTGAACGAACAGCCCGCATATTCATCCACTATGGTCACATAGGCGTTTTTCGATTTGCTTTTGATCCAGGCTTCAACAGCTTTTTGTTTCTTTTCGTCAAGTGCCCAACCCTGAATGCGGTTATAATCGTCTTTCAAATTGGCCTGGTGGGGCTCAGTTTTCGACTTAACCATGAGCAGACGGAAAGCGTCTTTGCCTTCATCGGTTTTCATGGGAACAGGATCGCTGATTTCGTTGATGGCCATTTTATCGACTACAAATGAAACCTGCTGATCCACCTGACTTGCTTCGAAACGCGTACTTCCGGTGTAAGGATTGATTAACAATCCGCCCGCAAGCTTATCCGGTTGATCAGAGAACTTTTCGACGGCATCATCAAATTTAATTTCCCCATTGCGTATTAGTTTAGCCACCGAATCAAGCTCACTGCGGGCTTTCATCAATGCATCAGGTGAGACTTTCGGAGTGAGCAGGATATGTCTGACATTGACATAATCGCCTCGTCGTTCAATCATTTGAATGATGTGGAAACCAGCCTCGGATTCAACGATTTCGCTTACCTCACCATCCTTTAGTTTAAACGCTACCGCTTCAAATTCAGGATACAATTCGCCACGGCCATAAAAGCCAAGTTCACCCCCTTTTTTTGCCGAACCCGGGTCCTCTGAATACAAAACGGCCAGTGTTGAAAACCGTTCACCTGCCAGGATACGCTGTCTGAATCCATAAAGCTTTTCTTTGGTACTCATTTTTTCATCAATACTTATCGGGGGCATTTTCACGATTTGTGCAATTTCATATTCGGTGTTAATCATCGGGATACTATCTTTGGGCAATGAGCGAAAAAACAGTTTGATTTCCGAAGGTGTAACACTGATTTTGGACATGATTCCCGACTGAACCTGCTCAACTAGCATTTGATCTTCAACAAGTTTACTGAGTTCTGCTTTAATTTCGGCAACGGATTTGTTGTAATATTGTTCCAGTTTTTCCTGCGAACCCAATTCGGCTGTAAAATACCTTAACCGCCGCTCCATTTCCTGCGACACCTGCTCTGGTGTAACGGTTACGCTGTCGAGCTCGGCCTGGTTAAGCATCAGCTTTTGAAACAGAAGGTCTTCAAGAATTTTACAACGGATCGAGGATGCGCTCCCGCTTATTCCGCGTTGTAACCTGTATTGTATATACTGGCTTTCGATATCTGACTGTAGGATAATATTTTTACCGACAACAGCTACAACCTGATCAATTACCTGTGCTTTTACCAGGGGTTGAAATATAAAGAAAATGATCAGAAAAAGGATTAGGGAAGACGTTAGCTTTTTTATCATGGAATGAATGAGGTTGTTATGCATATAACTGATGATTTAACAGCTTATTGCAAGGGTTTATTTCAATAAATCTCAAAATCATTGTTGCGCAGGGCCTGCTCATACACATCGGTATGCATTTGCCTGAGCAAATCCTGTTTTCGCTTGTTTAGTATGATGTTGCGTATATTGTCGTATTCAAATTCGAGTGGAGAGATGCTTTCGCGAATCTTAAAGTCTCTGAATAAGACCATATATATAAAGGGATCGTCAACAAATTCAACAAAACGGTTATTGTTTAGAAAAACTTCCTGGTTATAGGCAACCAAAGGAATCTGCAGCAACAGTTCATCAAATTTTACCCAGCTTTCTTCGTCAATATAGTAGGCTATTGCATGACGCTGGGAAATTGTATTTAATGAATCCATGTTAATGACAGTTCTGTTTTTAAGAAGCTTCCGAAACCGATTAATTTCTTTTGATTCAGAAGTAAGTACCACATAAACAACTTTCACAATATTGTGCTTCAGTTCAAAATCGGATTTGTTCTCTTCGTAGTAACGTTCTATTTCGCGATCCAGCACAAGGGTGTCCAGCTTTTGACGGATCAGTTCACTTTCGTAAGTGTAAACAATCAATGAGTTACGGTAATCTTCCAGTTTTTTGCTAAAATCAGTCTGACGTGGTGTTAAGTTTCTTTCGGCCTGACGCACAAGCATTCTTTTCCTTAGCCAGTTGTCAACAAAATTCCTGACAAGCATAATGCTGTCATTTACAGGGGTGTTAGGTGGTATAACTCCTTCCAGGTCGGCTTCGTAAAGATAATTGCCATAAATTTTTGCCAACACAGCACCTTTATCGACTTCGGGAGTTGTATCACAACCTGCAACAACAATAACAATCAAAATAATTGTCAGGAAACGAAGCATCAATAATTACTTTTTATTTCATCAAGCAGCTCGCGATGGATTACTACAGGGTATTTTTGTTTTAATTCTTTTACCCACATTTTTTCAAGATAGTTTTGATAATCAGAAGTTATTATCCCTCTTGCCTCATCCAGTGCTTTTGGTTCAGGTTGAAATATTTCTCTAACCTTGACAAGCACGGTGAAGTTGTCCACATCCGAATATTTCTCTGTCAGGCTGCCTGCATTCCATTCAGCCATGTCAACAAATTTGTTGTCGCCTCTCTCGAATTTGCCGGGCTGAATGCGCACTGAGATAATGCTGTCGCGGTCAAATGCCTGAGCAATAGCTCCATCATCGGGTTGACTTTCGATAATACGCTTAACTTTGGCTACATCTTCTGCTTTGGTTATGGTATAAACTGTTGCATTCACTCTATCTTTCCAAAGATAGTCTGAACGGTTGTTTTGATAAAAATCCTTCAATCCGGTGGTGTCTTTTACAGCAAATGACCATACCTTTTTGTCCATCAGGTCGAACAACAAAATACCGTCATGATATTCTTTCATAAGTGAGGCGAATTCAGGATACTTTTTTTCAAGCCGGCTGTCTTCATACAGGATGCACTGTTCGTTGACAAACTCATTTAATAGTTTGTAACCATAGGCTTCGGGGCTTATTCCATCCTGCTTTTTATGATTTTTTGCAATGTATGCAGCAAAATCGGCTTGTGTCAGGGTTTTCTTACCCAGTTTGAAAAGCGGTTTCTTAAATTTTGCGTAGGATTGTGTGTTAAAGTTTCCAGTAACAACAGTGCTGTCGAGGCTGCCAACAAATGCTGAAGCGTTCTTGTTGTTGAGTTTGAACCCGGCTTCCTGCTTTATTTGATTTATTACCGCTTCTTCACTTTTTTTGGCTCTGCCGTCTTTAGCAATGCGTTCTTTCAATGCTGCTTTCTCCGTTTCAAAGTCAGCAGGTTTTTCAAGTCCTATCAGTTTTATGATATGAAATCCGTAGATTGTCCGAACCGGTGCTGAGATTTCGCCCGGCTTCATTTTTTTGATTGTTTCAACAAATTCGGGAACGATACGGTTGGCTGTAAATTTGGCCAGCTTACCTTCGCGTGCTGCCGAACCACGGTCTTCGGAGTATTGAAGCACAGCTTCCTCAAAACTGCTTCCTTCCTCAATTTTTGCCTGGATCTTTTTGATCTTGGCTTCTTTTTCGGCAACTTCTTCTTCAGTGGCTCCCGGATTTAAAGCCACATAAATGTGAGCAGCTTCGATAGAGCCAACTGCATCACTAATTTCAGTTACTTTGATCAGGTGATAGCCAAAGTCGCTGCGAACCGGCATCGAAAGACTGCCAACGGGAGTGGAATAGGCTCCGTTTTCGAAAGGATACACCATATCAAAAACCGAAAAATATCCCAGATCACCTTTGTTTCCTGGTCTGAAAGGCCTTTGATTGGGAACGGCTTCGCGATCGCGTGCCGATGGGTCGTCCGATTCTTTGGATGCTATTTCGGCGAAAGACTCACCCTTGAGTATTCTTTCCCTGATTTTCATGACTTTGTTGTATGCAGCCAGGGTGTCTTTTGGCAGGGCATCCTTGGCAACGTTTATCAGAATATGGCTTGCCCTCACATCCTTTAGTTTTCGTTGATAAGCTTCCACCAGAAGTTGTTCTGTAACTTTTTCGTCGGTGAAATAGGGTTTTGAAAGCTGCGTTCTGTAACCTGCCAGTTCTTCAATAAATGCTTTGTTGGTGTCCATTTTCAGGGCTTTTGCCTCGGCCACCTTCAGCCTGAAATTTACATAAAGATCAAGGTATTCTTCCAGAGATTTTTTGTCAAGGATTTCGTTATTCAGGTTATTTTTTTTATACACATCAATGAATTCCTTAACAGTAATATTTTCCTTGCCAATAGTGATTAAGGTTTTGTTGTCGGGCTTGTTTTGTGCAAATGAAGGCATGGCAACAAGCATCGAAAGAAAGGTGATTGAAAATACGAAAGAGATTAATGATTTCATACGCTTACTTTTCATAGTCAGGTTAAATTGTTGAATGAATATGGATTTTAATCTATCAATTGTTTCTGCTGTAATTCGGGGCTTCCCGGGTAATGGTTATGTCGTGTGGATGGCTTTCGTTCACACCGGCAGCAGTAATTTTAACGAAACGGGCATCCCATAACTGAGGTATACTGGGAGATCCGGTGTAGCCCATGCCGGCTCTTAAACCACCAACCAACTGATGTATAACTTCCGAAAGTGTACCCTTATAAGGCACTTTCCCGACAATACCTTCAGGCACAAGTTTTTTTATGTCATCTTCAGTATCCTGAAAGTAACGGTCTTTCGAGCCTTCCTGCATGGCTTCAATTGAACCCATGCCCCGGTATGTTTTGAATTTTCGGCCTTCGTAGATGATTGTTTCTCCTGGAGCTTCTTCAACGCCGGCAAATAATGATCCGGCCATAATACTGTATGCTCCTGCAGCCAGCGCTTTAACAATGTCGCCTGTGAACCGGATTCCGCCATCGGCAATCACCGGGATGCCCGTTCCGCGTAATGCTTTTGCCACCTCATACACGGCTGTAAGCTGGGGCACACCCACGCCTGCAATAACCCGGGTTGTGCATATTGAGCCGGGGCCAATGCCAACCTTGATGCCATCAGCACCGGCATTCATCAGGTCGGTGGCAGCTTCTGCAGTGGCGATATTTCCGATAACCAGATCGATGTCGGGATGCAGGGATTTGATCTTTTTGGCCATCTCGATAACTCCCTTTGAATGACCATGAGCAGTGTCGACAACAATTGCATCAACACCCGCATCCACCAGAGCGGCAACCCTGTCTAAAGTGTTGGAAGCCACTCCTACCGCTGCCGCAACACGGAGCCGGCCACGATCGTCTTTGCAGGCGTTGGGCCTTGCTTTGATCTTTATAATGTCTTTGTAGGTTATCAGGCCAATGAGACGATAGTTCTTGTCAACTACAGGAAGCTTTTCGATCCGGTGTTCCTGCAGTATGTCTGCCGCTTTTTCAAAATCGGTGAATTCTGTCGTAGTGATCAGATTTTCCTTTGTCATGATGTCGAAAATTGGAATGTTCACCCTCCGTTCGAAACGCAGATCGCGGTTGGTGACTATCCCCACAAGTTTATTATCTTTATCCACAACAGGAATTCCTCCAATATGGTATTCATGCATGATATTGAGGGCGTCGAGCACGGTGGCTTCGACATTCATCGTTATGGGATCGATAATCATCCCATTTTCGGCCCGCTTTACTTTTTTTACTTCAGCAGCCTGTTTCTCAATACTCATGTTCTTGTGAATCACACCTATTCCGCCTTCCTGTGCCATAGCAATCGCCATGATCGAATCGGTCACGGTATCCATAGCAGCCGAAACTATGGGTATGTTCAAACTGATGTTTCGTGAGAATTTTGTGTTCAGGCTTACCTCACGTGGCAGCACTTCGCTATAGGCAGGAAGAAGCAGGACATCGTCATAAGTCAGTCCTTCCCCCACAAATTTATCCTGATCGAATGACATGGGTCTGTTTTTTAATTGGTGCAAATGTATTAAAAATCATGCAACCCAAAGGTGTTTACTTGTTTGAATTCATCAAGAAATGAAGATACTGAAATGACGGTAGCTTAAAGTGTTTTGTTTTCAACATTACCAGAAGTTTTATACGCATTGGTAAGCTATATGGTTGATAAATAAATTGATAAGCATAACGAAAACATAGCTTATTGGGGTTTGTGTGAAACGAAGGTTTAACAAAAAGTAATGCTGTGTAAATGGACATATGGGGTCGATCGTTCTAATTTTAACACTTTTTAATAGATGATCAGTTCATTGTCTGGATAAGGATTATCGTTGAAGAATCGTGATACGAAAATAGTGTTGATTGCCATCGTTGTGGTTCAGCTATGTGGTATGGTGCTGATTGATCTTAGGGAGCATGATGCTACCCAATACGCAACCCTTAGCATGCAAATCCTAAAGAATAAATCGTGGCTGCAGGCGTATTGACGTTATGTTTCGTCATCTCGATAAACCACCATTGCTTTTCTGGCCGACTGCATTATCCTTTAAATTTTTTGGGATAATAGCCATCGCTTTCACCACTCGACTCAGCCCTGTTGGAGAAAAACTGGCTGATGTGTTACACCAATCAAGGCTGACTTGACCTGATAAACAAGTCGGGGCATTCCCTGACGGGAATAGTGGAGTTTGACGAATACAAAGTAACCAAGCATTGTCTGCCTTATATTTATACGAAGAAGAGAAAATCAGTTCTGGAAAAGACTTTTCTGTTGAAAGTAGAACGAAATGACTTTAACGGGCTTGAAAACTAAGGGTAATTTCAACGATCTCAGGCCTGTTGCCAATACGAACCGGAGGCCCCCAGCTTCCAACTCCATTTGAAACATACACCCAGGTATTGCCAAAACGTTTCAATCCATGGCTAAGCTGAAATATTTTACCGGTCAGGTAATTGAGCGGCCAGAGCTGACCGTGATGCGTGTGCCCGCAAAGCAGCAGTCCAACATTGGATTGCGCGGCTTCATTGATGGCAATGGGTTGATGATCCATCATGATCACGAATCCTGTGTTGGGAAGCATGGTTAATATATCGTTGACACTTTTTCTGGCGAATCCTTCGAAGCGTCGGCTCTCGAAATCTTCTCTCCCGGCAACATACACCTGATCGAACAAACGGATTGCTGTATCGCTAAGTATCTTAATACCATGTTTTTCGAGATATCCAACTGCTTGTTTTGCCCCACCGATATATTCATGATTACCGGTAACGCCATAAACCCCCAAAGGAGCCTTGAGTTTTGCCAAGGTTTTTCCCAGGTCCTGATTAATCACCGGAGCAAGGTCTTCGTCAACCATATCGCCGGCAAGCAGGATTATGTCTGCCTGCAATTGGTTTATTTTATCAACGATACCCGCAATACGGTTTTTTCCCACTATGGTTCCCAGATGGATATCAGAAACCATAGCAATCCGAAGACTTTCTCTTTCCGTCACCTTTTTCTCAACCACAATATTCACTTTTCTGATTGTTGGGCTGATGGCGTTCAGGTGACCGGCCAGTACTAAAAGAAATACGCCGGAAGCAATTAAAATTGTCAACAAATAAGGCTTGCTGATCAAAATAACATCTTTAAAATTATGCAGATAGGGAATAAAGTAGTCAACGAGCCGGAAGAGGTCGATCAAAACGACTGCGAGGAAAAAGTACAACATCGCAGCCAGCCAAAACGAGCCGGCCCAGGTGAACAGATCGCTGAGGTGCGACAGGTAAACTTTTTCGAGAATTCTGCCAAGAATAAATGATGAAGCCAAAAGTATAAAACCAACTATATACCATATTCTGAGTGGATTGCCACTTGGAAAAGCCCTAAGACCACGCGAAAAAATGTAATAGTTGACCAGACTGTAAACCGTAAGGACGATGCTGAAAAAAATCACAAACTGTAGAATTCGCATAACAAAGATTAATTAACACATAAACCGTTCATCTTTATAAATGTTCATGATCAGGCAGGATGAATAAATATAAATCCAGTCAATGGTAAGGAGGGAAAACTGATTTTACCTTTTCAAAGCAGCAATTTGCTCTTCAAGCACCTTAATTCTGGATGCGGCATCTTCACTTTTTTTCCGCTCACGATCAACCACCTCTGCAGGTGCGCTGCCTACGAAACGCTCGTTGGACAATTTTTTATTCACCGAATCCATAAATCCTTTGGTGTAAACCAGTTCTTCCTGCAGTTTTTTCAGTTCAGCCTCCAGATCAAGACTGGCAGTTGCGGGCACAAAAACCTCTGTTGAACGGGCAACAAACCCGAATGCACCTTCCGGAGCTTTTTCTACATAGCTGATATGGCTTAAATTACAAAGGCGTGAAGTTATGCCATCGAATGTTGTGTCGGCATCTGCGACTTTCTTTTTAATCAGCAATTCAATGGGTTCGCGGTAGGGAAGATTTTTTTCTGCCCGTAGTTTACGAATGCCGTTGATCACATCAACAGCAAACTCGAATTGCGACAGGATAAGCGGGTCGAAAGAATCATTTTCAGGAAGTCGGGTAATGATAATGTCATCACCTTCAGCACGTTCGCTAAGCAAATGCCAGATCTCTTCGGTGATAAAGGGCATGAATGGATGCAGTATCTTCATCAGCTTTTCGAAAATCAGAATGGTTTCATGGTAAGTCTTTGGATCAACCGGCTGGTTCATTCCCGGTTTGATCATTTCGAGATACCATGAGCAGAAATCATCCCAGATTAGTTTATAGGTTGTCATCAGGGCATCTGATAGACGGTATTTATCAAAATGTTCCTGAGTAAGCTGATAGGCCTGCTCAAATCGTGCTTTGAACCATTTAATCGCTATTACGGCATTTTCAGACTGTTCTGCCTGGTCATCAACCTGCCATCCTTTGACGAGTCTCAGGGCATTCCAGATTTTGTTGCTGAAATTTCTGCCCTGTTCACACAATGCCGGGTCGAATGGCAGGTCGTTCCCCGCCGGGGCAGTGAGCAGCATGCCCATACGGACACCATCGGCTCCAAACTGTTCGATCAGGTCGAGCGGATCGGGTGAATTGCCGAGTGTTTTCGACATTTTACGACCAAGTTTGTCGCGCACGATTCCGGTGAAATAGACATTCCCGAATGGGATTTGCTGACGGTAATTCATGCCTGCCATAATCATTCGGGCTACCCAGAAAAATATGATATCGGGAGCAGTAACCAGATCATTGGTAGGATAGTAATAGCGGATTTCATCGTTTTCGGGTTGCCTGATTCCGTCGAAAACCGAAATGGGCCAGAGCCAGGAAGAAAACCAGGTGTCCACAACGTCCTCATCCTGTTTCAGTTGGTCAATGCTTAGGTCAGGGTATTTGGCGTGTATTTTATTGAATGCTTCTTGAGGGCTTTTTGCTGCAACCATCTCACCATCGGGAAGATAATAGACCGGAATCTGCTGTCCCCACCAAAGTTGACGCGAGATGCACCAGTCTTTGACATTTTCCATCCAGTGGCGGTAAATATTCTTAAATTTTGCCGGATGAAACTGCACCTGATCATTTTCGACAACCTCAAGAGCCGGCTTGGCTAATTTCTCCATGTTCAGGAACCATTGCCGCGAAATCTTTGGTTCAATTACCGCGTCGGTGCGTTCAGAATAGCCAACTTTGTTGGTGTAATCCTCAATTTTATCGATGTGTCCTTCAGCTTCCAGTTGCTTCACAATAAGTTTACGCACAGCGAAGCGGTCCTGACCGGTGTATAGTTGCGCAGCTTCGCTCAAGGTGCCGTTATCGTTGAAAATGTCAATTGAAGGAAGTTTGTGTTTCAACCCGATGTTGTAGTCATTGATGTCGTGAGCCGGAGTAATTTTAAGGGCTCCTGTACCAAATTCACGATCAACATAGCTATCTGCAATGATTGGGATTTCGCGGTTGATCAGCGGAACATAAACACTTTTACCATGCAGATTACTGAATCTTTCATCTTCGGGATGAACACAAATGGCCGTGTCGCCAAGTATTGTTTCCGGGCGGGTAGTAGCAATTGTAACAAAGCCTTCGCCTTGCGCGATTTGGTAGCGGATGTAATAGAGTTTCGATCTGACTTCCTTGTAAACAACCTCTTCATCTGAAACTGCCGTCAGTGCCTGAGGATCCCAGTTTACCATGCGCACCCCACGATAGATGAAGCCCTTGTCATACAAGTCAATGAAAACATCGATTACTGATTCATAAAGGCTCTCGTCCATGGTAAATGCTGTCCGCTGCCAGTCGCACGATGCACCCAGACTTTTGAGTTGTTCAAGGATGATGCCGCCATGTTTATCGCGCCATTCCCAGGCATGTTTCATGAATTCTTCGCGGCTGAGGGTCGATTTGTCGATACCTTCCTGTTTGAGTTTATTCACGACCTTGGCTTCAGTGGCAATAGAAGCATGATCGGTGCCAGGCACCCAACAGGCATTTTTGCCCTGCATGCGCGCCCTGCGGATCAATACATCCTGAATGGTGTTGTTGAGCATATGACCCATATGCAACACACCGGTTACATTTGGAGGGGGAATCACAATGGTATAGGGTTCGCGCTCATCGGGTACTGAATGAAAATAGTTTTTGGCCATCCAATGGCTGTACCATTTGTTCTCGATGCTGGCAGGATTGTATTTGCTGCTGATTTCCATAAAGTTGTAATGTGTCTGCTATCTGTTTAAGGGCGCAAAATTAGAAAAAAATCAGGTATAAGCCTGGATGATGACCGCGATGATTGGTAACTGATGGATTTTGTTTCGAAATGATAAAAAAAATAGACCGGTGAATGCCGGTCTATCATAGGGTGCGAAAGTCAATCTATTTTTTATCCAGCTTTTCCAGGTTTTCCATTCCCTTCATATTCATGGATTTCGAAAGCTTGCCAATGGTTTCCAAATCGATGCTGCCGGTAAAGCTCATCAGCACAGTTTCGCCTTTACTCTGGGCAATCATGATCATCTCACTGATTTTGTTGTTGTTGCCTGATTTTGTCAGAAACCTTACTTTGCTGTCTTTTTCCTGAACGGTCATCAGTTCGGCAAACTCTTTCACAGGAACGTTT
Organism: Bacteroidales bacterium UBA6192; assembly: GCA_002422725.1. GTDB lineage: Bacteria > Bacteroidota > Bacteroidia > Bacteroidales > F082 > UBA6192. The sequence goes on along the minus strand of DITE01000052.1, from coordinate 44,802 downwards.
TTTTCAATTTCTTTCAGGAAATCAAATTTACTTCCTTCCGCATTCATATTGCTGTAAACCAATATTTTCATTCCTGACAACTGGTTAACGATTTCATTAATTTCCTTTATTTTGGCTTCATCGCCGTTGGCACTCATGCCGGCTGCGAGCTTAAACATTTCGGCAGAGATATTCACCGAAGTAAAACCTTCTTTACCGGCATATTTCTCATACATTTTGTCAATCGAACTATTTTGAGCTAAAAGTAAGCCTGGAATCAAAACCAGTGCCAGGAGAAATGATTTTAAAATTTGTGTTTTCATGGGATTTGAGTTTATAATTTGTTAATGAATAATTTATTCCATTTGGAAATAATTGTGAATGATATTGATTTTATTGAATTCAGATGCTTTCTCGATGCCGGTGTTTAGATGTTCAGCACCTTGTTTCAGGGGATTAAGCCCTTTGTTTAATTGATCGGAAACAAACATCAATGCCTTGTGTGCTTCCTGATAGGCCATAGCCGGATCGTTAAAAGTATCTTCAATTTTTGTTGTCCTGAACTGAAAATAAATTCCGATCATGATTATCAGTGAGGCGGCAACACTGAGTGAAACCACAATCATACGGCGGATGTAAAGAGTCCTGTTTTGTTTCTCAATTTGCACAATTTTGTTAAGCAGGTCAGTGTCGAAACTTTCGTTCAGATTATGCTGGTTTTTGTTTCCTTTTGCGAATACAAATTGTGGTTTCAGCGAAACAAGATGATTCGGAATATGGTCTTGCGAGAACCACTCACTTAGTTTGGCCTCTTCCAGCGAGCTGGTTTCGCCATTGTAGAATTTCTCGATTAGTTTTTCAATTTCCCTGGTATTCATATGTGTTGAGTTTGATCAGTCGTTCACGCACTGTTTTTCTGGCTCTGGAAAGGTTAACCCGGATATGATTAAGATTCATGCCGGTTATTGTTTCAATATCTTCAAATTCATAATGTTCGATGTCGCGGAGATGCATTACCCACTTTTGCTGCTCGGGCAATTGATTGATAAAATGCTCAATGGCCTGTGAAGTTTCCTGAAACTCATATTGCACTTCCGGATTTACCCTTTCCGACAGCACATTGACCGGACTTGTTTCGGTTGCCAACTTTTTTTTGGTTTTCAGTTTATCGAGGCACAAATTTTTGGTCATCGTCATGGCCATTGCTTCGGGATTATTGATATGATGCAGTTGTTCACGCATATTCCAAAGTTTCAGATAGACATCCTGAACAGTGTCAGCAGCTTCCTGAGCATCGCTAAGCATCCTGATACTCAATCTGTAGAGCTTATTCTTAAAAGGCAGGAGCTGTTTTGTAAATGTTTCGGTAGTCATTCTGATAGCTAGGACGATAAGGTGAATCAAATATTACAAGAGTAAGGATTTTTTTGCCATTCTTATCGCATGCTGGTACTATTCAGTTGCATAATATTCAGTGTTAGTGCATTGAATTGAGGCACTAAACTTTTGTAAGGTAAGCTTTTGGAAAAGAAAATGAGCTGTTGTTTTTTTACTTGTTCAGCAAAGATTTTTTTCTATTTTTGTTGGCTTTATGATCGGTTCATCACTTCGGAATTCTTTCTTAATCATTTATAATTAATAATTTAAATTTATGCTAAAAGGACATCCAAAAGGACTATTGCCCGCAGCCCTTTCGAATATGGGCGAGCGTTTCGGTTTTTACACGATGATGGCGATTCTTATCCTGTTCTTAATGTCGAAGTTCAACATTACAGGCACAGAGGCAGGAAAGCTCTACTCAATCTTCTATGCTTCAATTTACGTGTTGGCGCTGGTTGGAGGTTTAATAGCCGATAAGTTACGCAACTACAAAGGCACTATCATTGCCGGTTTATTGACCATGACGCTAGGTTATTTTTTGCTAGCAACCCCGGCTCTGATTACCACAAAGTACATTGCTCTTGGTGCTTTAATGGTTATTGCCTTTGGGAATGGATTGTTTAAAGGTAATTTGCAGGCTGTCGTAGGACAGATGTACGACAACGATGAGTACCGCAACAAACGTGATTCCGGTTTTCAGATTTTTTACATGTTCATTAATGTAGGTGCGATGTTTTCGCCTTTGTTGGCCACATGGGTAAGAAATGCTTTTGTTAAGATGCAGGGCTATGGTTACAATGCGGAACTACCCGGTCTTTGTCATCAGTATCTCGATGGAAATATGTCGGAGGATGTTGTTAACGGAAGATTTACCCAATTAGCCTCCAGTGTTTCGGGTAGCCTTCCTGCCGACCTTGCGGATTTTAGTGTCAAATACCTTGATGCCTTCAATACCGGTTTCCACTATGCTTTCCTTACAGCCGTGGGTGCTATGGTTATTTCCCTGTTCATTTTCCTCTTTACCAAAAACATGCTTCCCAATCCACAGGTTAGAACCAAGGTTGCTATGTCGGCTGACCAAATCAAGCAAGACGCTAAAGAAATCAAGCAGCGCATTCTGGCATTATTTGCAGTTTTCGGCATTGTAATCTTTTTCTGGTTCTCATTCCATCAGAATGGATTAACCCTGACTATGTTTGCTAAAGATTATACATTACTCGGCGGCATATTCCCATCAGTTGAGACTTTCCAATCAATTAACCCCTTCCTGGTTGTTTTTCTGACACCTGTTATCATATTCATTTTTAGCGCATTGGCTAAAAGAGGAAAAGAACCTTCCACTCCCAAGAAAATTGCCATCGGTATGGGTATTGCCGGCTTAGCTTTTGTTGTGATGTTGATAGGTTCGATAGGCCTGCCTTTATTCACTGATGTTCAGGCAATGGGCGGTTTACCCGATATTCAAAAAGTAACCCCATGGTTGTTGTTTGGTGTCTATTTCATTCTCACCGTGGCTGAATTGTTCATTTCTCCGCTGGGTCTTTCATTTGTGTCAAAAGTAGCTCCGGCTCACTTACAGGGATTGATGCAGGGGGGCTGGCTTGCAGCAACAGCTGTTGGTAACGGATCCTTGTTCCTGGGCGCAATGATGTACGAAACCATTTCCATTTCGGTTACATGGTCTGTTTTTGTTATCGTTTGTTTGTCTTCGATGATCATCATGTTTGCTATGGTTAGCTGGCTCGAAAGGGTGGCTAAATAATACTGAACAATCTTATTAAGTAAAAGCAGCTCTTTTTGGGCTGCTTTTACTTTTTAGTATCCTGCCAGCAACTAGAATCCATGTAGTTTTGTATTTCTTATGAGCAACAGAAATGTTTTCCCCTGGGGCGACAGCCTCCCGTTTAATTCCTTTTCGGCCATGATGAAAAACCATTATGGCGGAAGGATTCAAAAAATTAGTCTTGATGCTGGGTTTACCTGCCCAAACCGAGATGGGTCCAATGGAATGGCTGGTTGTACATTTTGCAATAATGAAGCTTTTAACCCTTCTTACTGCATTCCGCAAAAATCCATCCGGCAGCAGATTGAGGAGGGGATAGAGTTTCATCGGAGGCGCTACCGCAGAGCCGAAAAGTATCTGGCTTATTTCCAGGCTTATACCAACACTTACAAGCCACTTGAGGAATTAGACAGAATGTATCAGGAAGCCCTTGCAGTGCCTGGTGTGGCTGGCCTGGCAATTGGCACAAGGCCTGACTGCATTGGAGATGAGTTGTTGGATTATTTTGTTCAGCTTTCGCAAAAAAAAATCATCCTGTTAGAGTATGGTGTTGAAAGCGTGTACGACCAAACTCTGACTAGGATTAACAGAGGTCATGATTTTGCATCATCAAAGAGAACAATCAACATGACGGCAAACAAAGGCCTTCATTGTGGAATTCATCTCATTTTTGGGCTACCCGGCGAAACCATGCAGATGATGCTTGATTCCGTCGACATCATCTCAGCATTACCCATCAGAAGTGTTAAGTTCCACCAGCTTCAGATTTTCAGGAATACAAAAATGGCGCAAGAATTCATCGAATCACCTCAGGATTTCCATCGATTTTCCCTCGAACAATACATTGAATTCATTGTCCGCTACACAGAGCGCCTCAACCCATCAATTGCCATCGAAAGGTTTGCCGGCGAAGTGCCACCGCGTTTTCTGGTGTCAGAAAGCTGGGGAAATCTCCGGTATGATCAGGTTTTAAGATTGATTGAAAAGGCACTCAAAGAAACGGATAGCTATCAAGGGAAGCATTTTACCCAGTTCAAATCCTAATTGGCAAGATTTTTTTTTAAAGCTTGTTTGTTTGACATCATTGTTTTATCTTTGTCCATCTAATTCTATTAATAACCAAAATTATTATCCATGAAAAAGTTTACTCTGTTACTTTTAAGTTTAGTACTTGTTGCATCAATTGGTTTTGCTCAGCAAGCAAAGCGTGCAGCAGGCCCTGTAAAAATCACCCCAACCGGCGAAATGACGGTTATCCCCGCTCAACCTGTTAACTTTACAGTGAGCAATATCGATCAGGGATTCGAAGATTTTGACGATTTTGCCCTGAATTTCAGTCCCTGGACAACTGTTGATGTGGACGGGTCGGCAACTTACGGATTCACGGAAATTGAGTTTCCTAATGCCTATTCACCGATGGCTTATATTGTCTTTAACCCATCGATGACAACACCTTCAATGGATGACGATCCTGCCATTCAGCCACACACAGGTGATAAGTTTGCAGCTTGTTTTGCCTCTGTTACACCTCCAAACAACGATTGGTTGATTACTCCACTCACTCCGCTTGGAGACAACTCATCTGTTTCATTCTGGGTGAAGTCATTTACCGATGAATATGGTCTTGAACGTTTTAAGGTGGGTGTTTCAACTACCAATACCGACCCGGCCAGTTTCACCATTATCTCTGAAGGCAACTACCTGACAGCCCCTGCCGATGCATGGCAACAGGTTACATTTGACCTCAGTGACTATGACAACCAGAATATTTATATTGGTATTCAATGTGTTTCAAATGATGCTTTCATTTTTATGGTCGACGACGTAGTTGTTGAAACCGAAGGTGGTGGTGTTATTTATCTTTATAATGACGATTTTGAATCGTATACTGCCGGAACTTATATTGCCCAGTCAAGTCCTGAGTTCTGGACAACCTGGTCAAATGCTCCTGGTGGAACCGAAGATGCCCTGATCCTTACCGAACAGGCTAACTCACCTGTTCAATCAGTGAAAGTTGATGGCGTTTCTGACCTTGTTCTCAAACTTGGCAACAAGACCAGCGGAAAATATCAGGTGAATTTTAACTATTATGTTCCAACCGGTTTTGGTGGTTACTACAACTTCCAGCATTTCGAAGCTCCAGGCGTTGAATGGGCATTTGAGGTTTACTTCACACAAACAGGTGATGGTACGATGAATGCAGGTGGTGCAAATGCAGCCACTTTCACCTATAACCATAATGAGTGGTTTCTGATTGAAAATATCATCGACCTTGACGAAGACTGGGCCGAAGTGTACATCAATGGCGAACTTATCCATGAATGGCAATATAGCCTTCAGGCACAAGGCGAACCAGGTACCAAACAACTGGGTGGTGTGAATTTCTATGCCGGCGCCCCGACAGGAGAAACACCAAAATACTATTTCGATGATGTTCAGTATATTGTACTCGAAATGGGCTCGCTTGAACCTAAAATTGAAATCAACACATCACCAATTATTGCAACTATCGAAGAAGGTGAAACAGATACACGTGAGAAAATTCTTGGTAATGTTGGCGAAAGCACCTTGGAGTATGAAGTTGTCATTACTTACAATGAACCTACCACATTCAGATCAGCTGTTGTTGGTTCTGTTTCAACAGGTAAAGGCAATGAAGTGGCTGTGTTGTCGTCCAATGCACGCCCAGCTGCCCAAAACCCGGCTAATCGCGATGTTACCCTGAATTATGACGGTGACAACAGTAGTGCAATTGGTTTGACTGGTGCTGCTGCATGGCGTGTTGCTGCCCGCTTCCCCTCTTCAATGGTTGAACAATACAACGGAATGTATCTTACTTCAGTCGATGTGTATATTAATGAACCCGCTGATGCCCACAAAATACAAATCTATGGTATGGGATCATTCAATGTACCCGGCGCTGGTAATTTGTTGTACGAGCAGGCTTTCACTGCCATTCCAGCATTCTGGAACACAATCACCCTTAACGAACCAGTTTATATTGATGGTTCTGAGATCTGGATTGGTTACTGGATGGATCAACCGGCTGGCATTTTCCCCGCAGGTTGTGACGCAGGTCCAATGATTCCTGATGGCCGTTGGATTTCAACAGGTCCGGGTTGGGGTTATCTGAGCGAAACTTTGCCTTATAACTGGAATATCCGTGGTTTGCTCACCGGTGAAGCTGGTCCGGTTTGGTTGTCCTCAACTCCTTCTGAAGGCACTGTTGAAGGCGGTTCAAACGTTACCCTTGAAATCGGAATTGATGCTACGATGCTTGAGCCTATGATGGTTCACAAAGGCATGTTGCATATTCGCAATAATGACCTCACCAACGAGCATGTTACCATCAACGTTCTTGTTACCGTGTTGGTAGGTGTTAACGAAATGGGCGAAAAAACCTATATCTACTCCTATCCAAACCCGGCCAATGACATGATCAATCTGAAGTCGAACAGCCAGATTAACAAGGTAACCATTACAAACAGCCTTGGACAAACCGTTTATACCAATACAATGAATGCTAAGGAAGCCAACATCAGTACCATTGGTTTCGAAGCGGGTATTTACTTTGTTCAGGCAGAAACTGCCAATGGTGTTACTACCCATAAAGTTATGGTTGAATAATCATATTCTGATATAATTTAAAGGTCGGCTTCGAAACGAAGCCGACCTTTTTTTTACTTTGCATTATGGAATATCTGAAGTCGAACGAGTTTTTTGCCAACCTGGAAGATGCAAATGCACATGCCTGTATAGCCAGACCCTGGCTTATTGCTGACAACCTCCGCACACCTGAGAATCTGGGTTCACTGATACGACTAGCAGATAATATCGGTGCCGGGCATATGATTTTTCTGGGTGAGAATACCTTCAAAGCCGGCCGTATCCGCTACGCAGCAGCCAGCAGTATAAACAATGTTTCCTGGTCATTTTCCACCTCAGGGGATATCAGGTCGCTTATCCCGGAGGGCTACACCCTAGTTGCCCTTGAAACAGCCTCAGGAGCAACAAATTTATTCGAAACAAGATTACCTGAGCGAATGGCAGTGATTGTGGGCAGCGAACGAAATGGCATTTCTCCTGAAGTATTGAAGCAAGCAGATATAGCTGTATTTATTCCCGTGCCCGGGCCAACCCGATCACTAAATGTGTCACATGCCGCTTCTGTATTGCTTTTCGAATGGTTGCGTCAGATGACGACAAGGTAAAACCTGAAATTCCTACCTTTGCAGCTTATTACCTATTATGCATAAAAACAAGTACAAGCATCTTTTTTTTGATTTGGACCGCACTTTATGGGATTTTGAGGCCAGTGCCCTGCATACATTTCACGATATTTACAAAAGATATGCATTGCATGAGAAAGGAATTGAATCTGTTGTCAGCCTGATGGCCGTTTTTAACGATCATAACGAGCGTTTGTGGACACTTTACAGAAACGGACAGATAGCCAAAGAAGTTTTGCGTGGCATCAGGTTTGAATACACATTGAAGTCGTTCAATATTGAGGATAAACAGTTGGCAGATGCCATGTCGGATGATTATGTGTATTATTCTCCCCGTAATGTTCATTTATTTCCACACGCGATAGAAGTCCTTGAAAAACTCAACGTAGTTTATCCTCTTCATCTCATTACCAATGGATTTGAAGAAGTGCAGCATAAGAAACTCGAAACTTCCGGATTGGGAAAGTTTTTCAGAACTGTAACAACTTCGGAGGAAGCAGGGGTTAAAAAACCAGACAAGGGTATTTTTGAATATGCACTCAGTAAGGCCGGAGGCGAGCCTGACAAATCAGTGATGATTGGCGATGACCTGGAAGTGGATATTGAAGGGGCTAAAAATGCCGGTTTAGACCAGATTTATTTCAATCCGGACGGAATCAGTCATGATACATCTGTAACCTGCGAGATACGCTCACTCACTGACTTATATATACTTCTGGGTTAATTGCGGGCAAAACGGGCCAAAACAGTTTGCTGGCCGGTAACTTTGTCGCCTAATTTAACAAACACTTCTGCATCAATAGGCAGGAAAAAATCGACTCTAGAGCCAAAGCGTATAATACCAAACTCTTTACCCTGTTCCGCTTCCATGCCTTCAGTTGCTGTGTAAATAATTCGTCGGGCCATCATTCCGGCAATTTGTCTGATTAAAACACTCTTGCCATTGCCCTGATCAACAACAATACTGGTTCGTTCGTTATCAACAGAAGATTTAGGGTTGTAAGCAACAAGGAATTTTCCCGGATGGTATCTGCTATATGCAATTTTACCGCTGATAGGATACCAGTTCACATGAACGTTAAAAGGCGACATAAAAACTGATAGCTGAATTCGGTCTTCCTTATAAAATTCGGGTTCAAATACTTTTTCGATGACAACAATTTTGCCATCGGCCGACGAAAGGATCAAATCGTCATGTTGTATTACTTCGCGCAACGGAACCCTGAAGAAACTTACTGTCCAAAGATTAAATGCAATCAGCAAGGGAAGAACGACATACATTACTTCCGGAATACGCTGGAAAAGCCAGATGGTAGCCAGAGCAATAAAAACGGACAAAAGAAATGATCCGGCAATAATTTTATATCCTTCTTTATGTATCTTCATGAATTTCAGCTAATCATAAGGTAAACAAAAACAAATGGGGTTGCATGGAATGTGGCATCAAACCGATCGAGAATGCCACCATGACCCGGGATTAAAGAGCCGGAATCCTTCATTCCGGCCTGTCGTTTGATCAATGATTCCGTCAGATCGCCCAGAATGGCTGTTATCACCACAATAAGCGCCATGCCAAGCAAGCGGCTAAGAGGCATAAAATGCGTGAAGTAGTGAAAAGCCATTGTAAGAAGTAGTGTCATCACAAGTCCGCCGATGGCCCCTTCCCAGCTTTTTTTCGGTGATATCCGCTCAAAAAGCCTGTGCCGGCCAAGCCAGCTACCAATCAGATAAGCAAACACATCATTGGCCCAGATCATCACCAACAACACAATTACCAGCAAAGGCCCGGCTTGTGTGCCTACTATGTTATGATTGAAAAAGAAAAGCAGAAGGCCCGATGGTAGACTAATGAAAAAGAATGATGACCAGGCATTTGATGTTACCTGCATAAAACTGTCGTGGCGCGAAAATAGTGCCGTTAAAAATGGAAGCATCAGCAGCAGCGACGCCGGCAGTAGCCATATAATATCCAGCCATTCGAGTGCAACTGCTGCAAGTGTAAGATATAGGAGAACCGAACTGACAAGGTTGATGATTCTTGTTTCTCTGGATAAGGATGCGGATTGATTCATTAATGTCTGAAGTTCTATCACCCCTAGGAAATTCACAACGAAAAGCACAATTGCAAATGAAACGGGCGAATACCATATTGAACCGATAATGAGCCCAACAAATACAATTCCCGAAAGCGTTCTGCTAACAAAATTATTCATGCTGCTTTGGTTGGTTTTTGAGCTCCTCTATTATTGATCAAACCACTTAAAATAATGATAATCAATATAATAACAGTATATTATGTGATTTGCGCAACAAAGATTAGCCTGCAAACATAGTTAAAAAACGGCTAATCAACAGCTGTAGCTATATGATATTACAAATCGTCAATCATGAAAACGTACAATTCGCGTGGGCCATGAGCGCCCATAACAAGGGTTTTCTCAATATCAGCTGTCCGGCTGGGTCCTGTGATAACAGTTATTTGAGATGGTAAATTTCCCGCATATTTGATTTTTAGATCGTTAATCGCTTCTTTAAGCGACAGGACAACCTGAGATGAATAGGCTAGCACCAGGTGAACATCCGGAAACGTAAAGGATTGACGCCCACCGCTATCGGCAGAAGATACAACAACGCTTCCCGATTGTGCAATCAGTTTTTCGCAAGTAGTCAACCCGACAAGGAAATTATCTGATGGCTCGTAAATGCTTGCAATGTTGCCTGCTTTGAGGAGGTTTGCCATCCTTTCGGTCGGACTCCAAATGGCAGGCCAATCATTTCTCTGAATCAGGTCGTGAAGAAATTCCAAAAGAGCCTTTTCATTTTCGATATAAACAAATCTTCCCCCAACGGCGATAAGCTCCTGAGCAAAAACCACTTCGATCCCATCGCTGATATCTGGTTTCACGAACACTTCGGCGTTCATGTCAATGTCAGGATAAGGAATATCACTTACATCGATTAAAGCATTTCTGATTTTTGTGAGTATTTGTTCCCTGGATGTGCTTTCTTTCATAGCAGCAATGTTTGAATCAATCAGGACTCGTTGTTCACAGCTGTATCCATAACAGCCGGTTTAAGTTCTTCAGAAACTGTCGTCTCATTCACGTTTTCGGATGGTTCACTTTTCTTTTCAGGAACAATTGGCTCTTCCTTGATCCATGGTCTTTTGCCAAAAACACTTTCGAGATCTTCACCAAAAATTACTTCTTTTTCGAGAAGTTTGTTGGCAAGCACGGTAAGTCCGTCGCGGTGTTCTTTAAGAATAGATAATGCCTGATGGTAGGCGCTTTCAACGAGATCTGATATTTCTTTATCGATCACTTCAGAAGTTTTTTCGCTGAAAGGTTTATTAAAGGCATATTCTTGCTGACCGGTTGAGTCGTAAAAGCTCACGTTTCCAATTTTCTTACTCAGGCCATAATACGTAACCATGGCATAAGCCTGCTTTGTCACTTTCTCGAGGTCGTTGAGTGCACCCGTGGATATTTTGCCGAAAATCACTTCTTCAGCAGCTCGGCCACCCAGTGTGGCAACCATTTCTTCAAACAGCTGCTCAGTGGTTGTTATTTGTCTTTCTTCGGGCAGATACCAGGCAGCGCCAAGCGATTTCCCCCTGGGAACGATAGTAACTTTTACCAGTGGGTGAGCGTGTTCGAGCAGCCAGCTAACGGTGGCATGACCAGCTTCGTGAAAAGCAATAACTTTCTTTTCGGAGGGAGAGATAATTTTATTTTTCTTTTCTAGTCCTCCGATAATACGGTCGATGGCATCGAGGAAGTCTTGTTTGATGATATGCTCGTGTCCGTGCCGGGCTGCAATAAGTGCGGCTTCGTTACACACATTGGCAATATCAGCACCTGAGAAACCAGGTGTTTGCTTGGCCAGAAACACTTTGTCCACACTATTATCCAGTTTGAGCGGACGCATGTGAACCTCAAAAATTTCTTTACGCCCTTCAAGGTCGGGTAATTCAACATATATCTGCCTGTCGAAACGGCCTGCACGCATGAGTGCTCTATCCAGTATGTCGGCTCTGTTGGTAGCGGCAAGCACGATTACTCCAGAGTTGGTTCCGAACCCGTCCATTTCGGTGAGCAGTTGGTTGAGCGTGTTTTCCCGTTCATCATTGGCTCCTGTTGCCGGGTTTTTCCCTCTGGCACGACCGATAGCATCAATTTCGTCAATAAAGATAATACAGGGCGACTTTTCCTTTGCCTGCTTGAACAAATCGCGAACACGTGATGCCCCAACACCCACGAACATTTCAACAAAGTCGGATCCTGAAATAGAAAAGAAGGGAACGTGCGCCTCTCCGGCAACTGATTTTGCCAGCAGGGTTTTGCCTGTTCCAGGAGGGCCGACAAGAAGCACACCTTTAGGAATTTTTCCTCCCAGCCTTGTGTATTTTTCCGGATTTCGCAAAAAATCAACAATTTCCATTATTTCAATCTTCGCTTCCTCCAAACCTGCCACATCCTTGAATGTGACATTGACACTTGTCGTGTTTTTGTCGAATAACTGCGCTTTTGATTTTCCGATATTGAAAATCTGGCCACCAGCTCCGCCGGCACCTCGGCTCATCATGCGCATGATAAAAAACCATACGCCTACCAGTATGAGGATTGGCAATACCCAACCGACCATTTCTCCTCCCCAGTTTCTTCGCGTTACATTGTTGATATATATGGGATTGGAAATTCCTTCCTGTGCACTGATCATGTCTTTTTCAAATCCTTCGACAGAACCTATTTGAAAAATAAAATCAGGCTTGGCAGCCCCCAGGTTCCTGGCTACGTTTCCGCTTTCTTCCTTAATGTATTTTTGTTTGCTGTCAGGTTTCAAATAGATTTCGGCCACCTCCTTATTCACGAGATCAATTTTCTCTACATCCTGTTCGCGGAGCATCTTGATTAAGGTGCCTTTGTCGGTTGTGTCAGTGCCGGAATCCCAGTTCAAAATCTGTAGTCCGATAAATACTATGGCAAGAAGCGCATAAATCCAGTAAAAATTAAATTTTGGCTTGTTCAGCTTATTTAAAGGGGATGAGCCCTCCGGTTTGCGGTTCTCGGGTTTGTCTTCTTTCATTTTCTATCCGTCTCTAATAAAATTACATCACAGATGTTTATTGTTCGTCGTCGAATGTGAGTTTTTCAGCATCTGCCCATAATTTCTCCAATTGATAAAATGATCGGGTGCTTTCAAGAAATACATGTACAACGACATCAACATAGTCTATCAAAATCCATTCCGAATTTTCAAAACCTTCTTTATTATATGCCATTGCGCCACATTCCTTTTTAACATTCTCCAATATTGCCTGGGCAATGGCGTCAACCTGTGTTTTTGAATTACCATGACAAATTACAAAATAGTCGGTAACCGCCGTGTGAATATTTTTAAGATTCAGACTGACAATTTCTTTTGCTTTTTTGTCCTGCATGGTTTCAACCACCAGTTTGTGAATCACTTCGGTGTCGTCAGTCAAATGTCGTTTTCTCATAAAATTGTTTTCGTTAAGAGGAAACAAAATTACTGAAAATAAGTTTGATCGAAGCTAATTTTTAAGTTGTTGTACTTTTTGGTCAAAGTCTGATTAACTAAGGAGATGAATTTTCGGGATTGAATGCGCATTTTTTGGAGCAGAATCGAATTTCTATTAATTTTGAAATTCACAGTTTACCATTTTTCATGTGTCCGGACTTTGACTGACATGCTTTTTAATTCATCCCTAAACCTTACATTATGCTATCCATAATGGGTTACGAGCATTTTCACCTGCCTGAAACAGATTCAACCAATTTGCAGGCACATGCTATTATAGCCCTGAATGGTGATCAGGAGAAGTTTTTGATCTCAACCGATTTTCAAAGCTCCGGGAAAGGTTTGGAAGAAAACGAGTGGGTGAGCCAACCCGGACTTAACCTGCTCTTTAGTATGGCGTTGCAACCTAAGTGGATTGCTGCATCAAAGCAGTTTTTAATCACTCAGGCTGTTTCACTCGGAGTAATTGAGGTTGTGAAAGAGTATGTTGAGTCGGATAGCCTGCGGATTAAATGGCCCAATGATATTTATATCGGCGACCGAAAGCTTGCCGGAATGTTAATTTCCAATACCATTAGCGGCAGTGATCTGCTATGGTCTGTGATTGGAATTGGGTTGAATGTGAATCAGGTGAGTTTTCCTGCCCGTTTGCCTAATCCTGTTTCACTTGCGTTGGAAACCGGAAACACATTCAATACAAACACATTGCTTGAGAAGTTGGTTTACAAAATTGATCAGTTGCTGATAAAATGTCGTTTTGTCAGTACGATTGAATCCTTGCAGCAACTTTATCTTGACAGGCTGTACCGCTATCAGCAATGGGCACCTTATGACTATCAGGATGAAACAATTGAAGCCAGAATAGATGGTGTTAATGAGTTTGGCCAACTCAGGCTGGAAATGAGGAATGGAAAAGAAATCTGCTGTAACTACAAGGAAATCATATTCCTTTAGATTGATTCCACTGTTTAAAAATCAGCTTTACTGAGTTTTTCAACCATAATCTGCACCAGATTCTGCAAGGGTCGCTTCGCCATCATAGCCAACATGGGATTCAGGTCAGCATTCAAAGTAATCACTACTTCCGACACAGATCCTTTCTCGACTATTGAAGTCTGAAGCCTGAATCCAAAGGGCGATTTTCCTTCGGGGACAAGGCTGAACAGGCTGTTGGGAACGCATTGGTCCACCTTCAGGCTCAGGTCAGTCATGCCTGTGATGCTGAATGAGCAATGGGTTTGGTCCGACTTCCAGTTTACAACCTGATCGGGCATTAATGTGCCCAGTAAGCTGAGGTCGCTGACAAAGCCAAAAACTTTTTCGGCTGGATGGTGTATAAGGGTTGGGTTGCTGCTGAATATCACGTGATTGCTTTCTGTTTAGCGATGATTTTTACGATTGTTTCCATGCATGGGGGTTCATTCGCCAGCTGATAAGTGATTGAAGGTCTTTCTCAGTAACATACTTGTCCTCAATTGCTTTTGACAATAATGTTTCGTAATTGGTTAAGGTAAACAATTCGACATTTTCTTTGTCAAAGTTATCTTTTGCAACATCCAGACCATACGTAAATATGGCAAGCATAGCCTTCACTTTAAGGCCGGCATCGCGCAGGGCTGTCACGGCACTCAGACTGCTTCCGCCTGTTGATACGAGGTCTTCAATAATGATCACAGTTTGACCTGATTCCACATGTCCTTCAATCTGATTTGTTAGTCCATGTGATTTCTTTTCGGTACGCACATAGGCAAATGGCAGCCCGAGTTCCTGAGCAACCAGCACACCATGGGCTATACCTCCTGTGGCAACACCAACAATCAAATCGGGTTTTTCATACTTTTCCTCAATAATTCTGGCAAACTCCTGACGGAGGTAAGTCCTGATTTTCGGAAACGAAAGTGTTATGCGGTTATCGCAATAAATCGGACTTTTAATCCCCGAAGCCCAGGTGTATGGTGATGCTACATTGAGCTTTATTGCTTTAATTTGCAACAATAAACCGGCAACGGTGAGGGCAGATTCTTCATATAAACTCATGGCGCAAATGTATAAAGTTTTTTATAACAGCCGATGTATCCAGCTAGAGGGTTTTTTCAACATTCCCGACCAATTTACAAACCAAAAGGTGGTTCGCTATCAGGATGACGCTCAACTTAAGAAGGAAGTGCTGGGTTTTCTGGAGCAGCAATCTGATGCAGACCTGTCAATCGTTACTGAGGGCAACGAGACTCATCTGATGAAATCGTTTTTATCTGTGTTTACCTTGAGAGAGGCAGCCGGCGGCCTTGTGAGGAATGGTTATGGGGAATGGTTGTTTATTTTCAGGAATGGTTTCTGGGATTTGCCAAAAGGACACCTCAAAAAATATGAAACTCCTGAGAATGGAGCTTTGCGCGAAGTTGAAGAAGAAACCCAACTGGGGGGGCTAAAAATAACGGGTTCACTTCCGGTGACCCATCATGTTTATTATTTAAAAGGGAGATGGATGATCAAAAGAACTTTTTGGTTTCAAATGAGCTGTAAAGGCCGTCCAAATCCTTTTCCACAGTTTAGTGAAGGTATTGAGCTGGCCGAATGGAAATCGCAGGATGAGGCCCTGTCCATCCTGAATCTTAGCTATCGTTCCATCAGAGAGGGTCTGGGGGAGTCGTTTACCAGTGCTGTATGAGCAGATTAGGGCTATTTACTCATCGTATGACTAAGTCAACATACATCAAAAATATCTTGATCAGCTTTACATCAACTTTGTAAATTTCAGAAATGAGATGAAGCAGACTTTTCAATCCATTTCCACTACCTGGACTTATTCTTCAGATAATGGTAAAACACTGTCTGTGACCTTATTGGAGTCTGACCATTTTGATAATATTTATTTACTTCCGGAGTGTTTATCAGTCGCGACTTACAATTATCGGCCAGTTGAATCTGCAACATATCCATGATTTCCTGCTGAAGGGCCGGGTCGGTGATTTCGCTGGCCGTTTCGAAACGGTGATCGAGGTTACGCACCATCCAGTCAGCAGATGTCATAAAATATTTATGATCGCCAGCATTGGCGAAAACAAGCAGTCTGCTGTGTTCCAGATAGCGGTCAACAATGCTGATCAGGCGGATATTTTCGCTTGTTCCGGGCACACCTGGAATCAAGACACACATACCCCTGCAAATGATATCGATCTTCACACCGGCCTGGCTTGCCTGATACAGTTTTTTAACCATCTTATCATCAACAATATTGTTGATTTTGATGATTATCCATGCCTCACGTCCTGCTTTTTTATTTCTGATTTCAGCATTAATCATTTTGATAAAATGATTTCTCATCACATAGGGCGAAATAATCAGGTTATGGAATGGTGGCGGGCTGTAGGGCATTTCAAAAAGCTGGAACATCTGACTAACTTCCAGGCCTGTTCGCAAATTGGATGTGAGCAGACTTGTGTCGGCATAAACCTTTGCCGTTGATTCATTGAAATTGCCGGTGCTGATATTGGAATAAAATACATTTTTCCCGTCTTCTTTTCTTCTGATTACCAATAGCTTGCTATGAACTTTGAATCCGGGTATGCTTTTAATAATCTTTACCCCTTCTTCCTGTAGCTTTTCCGACCAGCGGATGTTTGCCTTTTCATCGAAGCGGGCCTGAAGTTCGAGGAAAACGGTTACCGACTTACCATTTCTCGAAGCATTGATCAGGGCGTTGATCACGTTCGAATTGCTGGCAGTTCGGTATAGTGTCATTTTAATTGACCGCACTTTGGGATCAATGGATGCTTCACGCAGCAGATCGATAATGTGATTAAACGACTGATAGGGGAAGTGAATCAAAACATCTTTTTGTTTGATTATACTGAAAATGCTTTGGTGTGGTGGGAGTTCAGGATGCTGTAAGGGGGGCTGTGGAACGAAATAGAGTTTCTTGTCGCCAATAGCCGGAAAGCCCATAAAGTCGCGGAAGTTGTGGTAACGGCCACCTCCGCGTAAAGCATCGTCTTTATTTAACTTAAATTTTTTGAGTAGCTTGTTAAGGATTTCAGCGGGCATCGACTTGTCATATACAAATCGAACCGGGACACCACGTTTACGCTGCTTCAGGCTTTCAGCCATAATCTCGAGAAAACTTTTTGAAATATCGTTGTCAATATCCATTTCTGCGTCGCGGGTAAACTTCATGGCGAAGGCTTCGAATGCATCATAGCCAAATGGTAGAAATATTTCGCCCAGATTGTATCGTATAACATCGTCGAGAAGCAATACCTGATAGCATTCATCAATTTGTGGAAGGATCAGGAAGCGCGAAACAACACTGGTTGGCACTTTCACCAGAGCATGATTTTCAATGGAAGGATTTTTGGTGTTTTTCAATTGAACGACCAAATAGATAGAATTGTCTTTAAGGCTGTTAGGGTCTTTCAGCTCGCTTAGCATGAGCGGAAAAAGGTTGGGGTGAACTTTTTCGCGGAAATATTGCCGTATAAACTCACCCTGAACAGGTGTAATTTCTTGTAGGGTAATAATGTGAATTCCCTCTGCCCTTAGTTCAGTGACGATATTCTCATATGATTCGTTGAAAACCTTCTCCTGTGCATTGATGATTTTAATAATCTCTTTGAGCACCACGGCAGGGTCATAGCCAATACGCTCGCTTTTTTCGCTTTGAAGGGCTTTCAGTCTGCGGAGAGTTGCCACGCGAACGCGAAAAAACTCATCCCTGTTATTGGAGTAAATCCCCAGAAAGCGCAGCCTTTCGATCAATGGGTTTACCGGGTCAATAGCTTCCTGAAGAACCCTGGCATTAAAATGTAACCAGCTTATCTCGCGCTGAATTGAATTGACTTTACGGAGTGGCATAGTTCAATGAAATGATTATTCTTCTTTAAGAAGTTTCGGAAAAACAATAAACTCAACCTTCGATGGCGAATCCCTGAGTGTTTCCCATTTGTCGGTTCCGAAGCTCAGGCAAACAACCCCCGATGTTGGCAGCCAATCGATTGGGGGTTGAAGGAAGTTGTTTACAAAATTTGTCAGGGTAGGATTGTGTCCAACCATCATGATGGTTTTGTAATCATCGGACATGTCGAGAAACTGATCGAAAAGTCTGTTGCTGTCAGCATGGTACAATGTTGGATCAAATTTGATATCATCTTTCGGAAAGCCCAAAGCTTTGGCAATAAATCGCGCTGTTTCACGCGAACGCGTTGCCGAACTACTGATTACAAAATCAGGTTTGATATTTTTGGTCAGGAGAAAGTCGATTATTTTTTTGGTGCGTTTCTTGCCTTTTTCAAGCAAGGGCCTATCGTGATCGGGAAGTTCCGGGTGCTCCCAAGATGATTTGGCATGACGAACAATCAATAGAGTTTTCATCAGGTTTGGTTTTATGAAGGTAATTCAGGCTGTAAAATTACACAAGTCATTGATGAATTGCGAATTATACAGGGTTAATAAATTGTAAATTAGATCAGGAATGATGCATTACGGGATGGAATTATCCACAAAAATTTCATTTAACAACTGATAGATAGCAAATTAAGATAGATTGATTTGTTAACATAAACATTATCTTTTATTAAATATTATTTATTGATGTGGTCATTTTGCAACTCTACTTTTGTGAAAAATGAAATGGTATGATCCTGATAAGGCCTGCTTATGTATTGATATTCTCTTCGATCATGCTGATTGCTACGGCATTACTTGCTTTTCAGCCTCATCCCGGTTCTTCATGGCGGTATATGGGGGTATACACAGTGATCGGTATCGAAAAGCATCACCCAAACAAGGCATTAGAAATCTGTGAAATGCAGGACGCTAATTTGCAATGCAGAATAGTTAATAATGGTGATGGCTTGAAGTTGAATATGCTTGCAGGCGATAAAAATCCACGGGAACGAATCGACTTGAACGATGATATTATCAGCCACAACATGATTGTCCTTCATCATGACCGGGGCTTAAAGGAATTGGTCGGTTATATTGCTGATGAAAATGCACCCGGGACAGGTACAAAGGTTTTCCTTAAAAAGATCAGGTGATTTGTGCTCAAGGATCAGGTTAACGAAACAGCTGAATGAGCCACTTTCGGAAATTAAACCAAACACAGTCCGAAGAAGCAGTTAATCCTTCGCCACAGCTCGCGCACACATACTCCGCGTAGCAATAAGTTTGAACATTTTTTACTTGTTCCATGAACCGCTAAACAAATTCCGAAATCATAAGATGTAGCTTTAGTTCCAAAAAGCCATGCGAAAGATTAGGGCGGTTGCGATGAATACCCAATATAAATAGTGCACCATAAAGCACTTTATAATAAGAATCATGTGCTTTTATAGTATAATTAGTCAATAAGTGCATCGAATTGCACTATATATTGTATTTCGGTTTTTTTATACTATATTTGCATAAAAATGAGCTGTAAAATGCACCATGAAAAAATTGTAAAAATCATAAAAGAGCGCCGAGATGTTATGCAAGTAACGCAAAAGACCTTAGCAGAACTATCCGGAATAGGCTTAAGAACCCTAAAACAGTTTGAAAGTGGCAAAGGAAATCCAACGTTGGTGACTTTGCAAAAGTTAGCCGATGTACTAGGTTTGGAGATTTGCCTTAAGCTGAAAAACATATCAGATTGCCAATGAGACAGGCGAGAATATTATATAAAGATGAAGAAGCAGGCGTGTTAACACAAAACGATGATGGTTCGTTTGTGTTCCATTATCATGCTGCCTGGATAGTAGATAGTAAAAAACCGGGAATAAGTCTTAGTCTTCCTAAAACTGAACAAAAGTATTATTCAACTTTCTTGTTCCCATTTTTCTACAATATGTTACCAGAAGGAACTAACAAACAAATAGTTTGTAAACATTACCGGATTGACGAGAATGATTTTTTCGGTTTACTATTAACTACGGCTAAATATGATAGCATAGGCGCAGTAAGGGTGATTAAATTTGAAAAGCTATGAGTTTGCCTGAAATAAAATATTGTCCCGGCACATTAGCTGAAGGATTTGATACGTACAGCAGAACTTGCTTAAAACGTGTGTTTCACAGTAAAAAAGTAAATCATGTATTGCCCTATGATTCACCTGCTTCTAATCCTGAGACAGATGAATTATTTGATGAGAACCGAAAAAATATGTCTATTTCAGGAGTTCAGGAAAAATTTTCTGTTTTGCTTGAGAAGAACAAGTTGAGACTTAGCAATGAGGGAGAGCGCGGTACGTATATTCTGAAACCTATTCCCAATGCAGGTAAAAAGGCAGATCAAATGCCTGCTAACGAACACCTAACGATGCAAATTGCTCGTCAGGTTTATGGTATAGAAACTGCTGAAAATGCACTCATATTTTTTAGAAATGGGGCTCAGGCATATATCACCAGGCGTTTTGATATACAAGAAAATGGCATCAAACTGGCGCAGGAAGATTTTGCGTCACTTGCAGGCAGAACGCCTCAGACCCATGGCGAACACTATAAGTATATGGGGAATTATCTGGAGTTGTTTCAATTAATGCGAACTAATATACCTGCTTACAAATTGGAAGCCACTAAACTCTTGAAAATACTCCTGTTTAACTATCTGTTTTCAAATGGAGATGCCCACTATAAAAACTTTTCAGTACTCGAGACCTCCATGGGAGATTTTCGGTTAAGTCCTGCCTATGACCTTTTAAATAGTCGTATTCATATGGAAGATAATGACTTTGCACTGGAAGACGGACTTTTACCTAAAAATTTAGCTCAAGGGAAAATTGGCAGACAATTTGCCATTCTTGCTGAGCAAGCAGGGATCGTTGAAAAGATTTTTAATGATATTTTTTCTATGATGCTTTCCCGAACAGAAGCTGTTGAGAAAATGATATCTTCATCATTCTTAAATGAAAGCACGAAAAGAAACTATTTTCAGTCTTATCAAGGGCGTCTAAAACAATTGATGAAAGAGTAAATTGAGCAGCAGCCAATAAACCCGCAAGTCACACAAACCAAAAGAAAATAAATCCAACAATGGATTATCTTTGCCCTGTAATAAACCTATCGCATGAAAAAAATTGCTGTGTTTCCGGGTTCTTTTGATCCACTTACTTTGGGACATGAGTCGTTGGTTGTCAGGGCATTGCCTCTATTTGACGAAATAATTATTGCTGTTGGAATCAATGCGCTGAAAAGCTATTATTTTCCTGAAGAAAAGAGAATTCAGTGGATAAAAAAGGTTTTTCAGCAATATCCTCAAATCAGCGTAACGAGTTACGAAGGCTTAACAGTTGAATTCTGCCGTTCGGTTGGATCTCAGTTTATCCTGCGTGGCCTTCGTACATCAGCCGATTTTGAATTCGAGAGGGGAATAGCCCAGGTGAACAAGAAGCTGTTTCCTGAGGTTGAGACCATTTTTCTGCTGACGACTCCCGAGCACACTGCCATCACATCGTCTGTTATCCGCGATGTGGTTCGAAACGGAGGTGATGCCACGCAGTTTGTTCCACCAGCGGTTGACCTTACAATATGAAAGCTTCCGGAGCGTTTCATGACTAAGACAAGTGAGTCATGGTATTTTCGCGAAATAGTCTGGTAATGCTGGTGCTGACGCTGTTGTCAGCTGTTCCGCTGGTTTTGTTTGCCCAATCGGATGTTGTGATTCAGGGCAAAGCCAATCAGGGTGGGATAGTGATCAGGTTGATTGTTTACGAAGATTATATTTCAGGGATTCAAAGAACCATTGCTGTTGACACCACCGATCTGCGGGGAAGGTTCGAAATCAGGGCGAACCTTAAAGAGCCCACTTATGCCCAACTCGTTGCAGGCCCTGCCCGTGCTGAGATTTTTATTTTACCTTCCGAACGGTATGTTGTTCAGATTAATGACCTGAGCAACTTTGAGCAGGGCTCCTATTTCGATCAGGAACCACTGCGTTACGAACTAATTTCTTCAACTGATAAGGGGGCGTCCAACCAGATTACTACTGTTAATCTGATCGTTAACACTTTCATCCTGCAGCATTTTAATGACCTTTACAAGCGTGGGCGTCATGGTTTGCTCGATTCACTCCGTCAGGTTATTTCCAGACAAATCCCGAATTTCCAGGATAATTATATTTCCATCTATACTGATTATAAAATTGCCGCACTCAGGCAGTCGGTAAACAGCAGATCATGGCTGGCCCTGGCCGAGCAGTATTTTGTTAACAAACCCGTATATTACAACAACGTTGAGTATATGGCCTTTTTCACACAAATATTCCAGGGATTTTTACTCAATTCACTGCAGTGGAATCGGGAGGATTTGAAAATGGGTCTTTCGGGCGGGCTGAATCAGCTTTTTGGGTTGCTCAATCGGGATGCCTTGCTTCGATCTGACAATCGTCTGGCCGAGTTGATCCTGCTCTACAATTTAAAGGAAATGTATTTTATGCGCGATTTCGGAAAGCAGGATGTGATAAAAATACTCAACGAGTTCGCCACCAGGAGCAACTTTCCGGAACATCGTGTCATTGCTGCAAACATCATCAAGGCGAATGGGCATTTGGGCTATTTCAGCGAAGCCCCACCATTTATGTTGCCTTTGTCAAATGGTTCGTTAACAGGTCCAGCGGATTATCCTGATCATTTTATTATCCTCAACTTTGTCAAAACAAACTGTCAGCCGTGCGTAAGTGAATACGACGGTTTGCAAAAACTGCTTGAAAAGTATACAACACAGCTCAAGATCATTACCATAGCAACAGCTGAAAGTTACACAGAAACCAACAATATTTTTCGTGAAAACAGATTTGATTGGATGCTGGTCAACCTGAGTGACAACTGGACAGTGCTCGAAGATTACAACATACGGGCTTTTCCTGAATTTGTCGTTGTTTTGCCGGGTGGCAGAATTGGAATGGCGCCTGCCCCTTCGCCTGAAGAGGGCCTCGAAATGCACCTGCAACGCCTGATGAAGCTAAGTGAGCGTAGTAAGTAGGAAAGTAGTTTCGTTTAAAAATACTTACTTTTGCAGCTTAAATATAACAGGTAGGCTGTCGCATTGGCAGCATATTTGCGCGCTATCTCACAGGAACGATATTTGATTTCAATACCGAAAAAATAATTATATGTTCAGTTTTTTTAAAAAACTTTTAGGAAATAAGTCAGCCCGCGACCTGAAAGCCATCAATCCCCTGCTGCAACAAACGATTGCCATATACGACTCTGTAAGGCAACTTGATAATGACTCTCTCAGGCTAAAAACCCAGTATTTCAAGAATATTATTCAGGAAAGAATTGCTGAAGAATCGAAAGAAATTGAAGTGTTGAAAGAACAGCTTGAGACAGATTTCGATATGTCGGCTGAAGAAAAAGAGAAGCATTATATCAGCATTGACAAGCTTGAAAAACTTCAATATGAGAAAACAGAGATAGTGCTTTCTGAATTGCTTCCCGAAGCTTTTGCAGTGATGAAGGAGGCCGCACGGAGGTTTAAGGAAAATGAAGAAGTGGTTGTTACAGCCAATGATTTCGATCGCAATCTGGCGGCTGTGCGCGAAAATATCCAAATCAGGGGCGATAAGGCATATTATCGGAATAGCTGGATGGCAGGTGGCAATCTGATCACCTGGGATATGGTACATTATGATGTTCAGCTTATTGGAGGTATTGCCCTGCATCAGGGCAAAATTGCAGAAATGGCTACCGGAGAGGGTAAAACACTGGTTGCAACACTCCCGGTTTATCTGAATGCGCTGGCAGGTAAGGGCGTCCATATTGTTACCGTGAACGATTATCTGGCCAAGCGCGACTCGGAATGGATGGGGATGCTGTATGAGTTTCTGGGTCTTAGCGTGGATTGTATCGACAAACATGAGCCAAACAGCACTTCACGACGCAAAGCCTACCAGGCTGATATCACTTTTGGAACGAACAATGAGTTCGGATTCGACTACCTGCGTGACAATATGACAGGCAATCCCGATGAGCTTGTTCAGCGGAAACATCATTATGCCATAGTGGATGAAGTTGACTCGGTGTTGATTGATGATGCCCGAACCCCACTTATCATTAGCGGGCCAACTCCAAAGGGTGATAATCAAGAGTTTGATGTGCTAAAACCTGATGTTACAAAACTGTATCAGGTGCAACGCAGCCTGGTTAGTTCCATTCTGGCCGAAGCCCGGAAACTGCTTCAACCCGGTGCAAAAGACGCTGATACCAAGCGGGGTGGCGACTTATTGCTCAGGGCCTACAGGGGATTGCCAAAAAATTCTGCGCTAATCAAGTTCCTCAGTGAAGAAGGCATGAGAAGCCTCATGCAAAAGACTGAAAGCCACTATATGCAGGAGCAATCAAAAAACATGCACCTGATCGATGAAGAACTTTATTTTGTTATCGACGAAAAGCACAATTCGGTTGAGCTAACCGAAAAGGGCATTGACCTGCTTACAGCATCATACAATGATCCCACCTTTTTCATTTTGCCCGATGTAGGGGCAGAGATTGCTGAGCTTGAACGCCTTCAGTTGCCCGAAAGCCAGATGTTGGAGAAAAAAAGTGACATGATCCGTAACTTTACCATCAAATCGGAACGCCTGCACACAGTTCATCAGCTGCTTAAAGCCTACACCCTGTTTGAGAAAGATGTTGAATACGTGATCATGGAAAACAAGATCAAGATTGTTGACGAACAAACAGGACGTATCATGGAGGGACGTCGTTATTCCGACGGGTTGCATCAGGCCATCGAAGCCAAAGAAAACGTGAAAGTTGAAGCCGCCACGCAGACCTATGCTACCATTACCCTTCAGAATTATTTCAGGATGTATGGCAAACTTGCCGGTATGACCGGAACAGCCGAAACCGAAGCAGGTGAGTTGTGGGATATTTATAAACTGGATGTTGTTGTTATTCCGACCAACAGACGCATAACACGCGACGACAGGGAAGACCTGGTTTACAAGACCAAGCGTGAGAAATTCAATGCGGTGATTGATGAAATTGAGAGCCTTGTGAACAAGCGCAGACCTGTGCTCGTGGGGACAACCTCGGTTGAAACCTCCGAATTGTTGAGCAGGATGCTGAAACGCAAGGGGATTGAGCACAATGTGTTGAATGCAAAGTTGCACCAGCGTGAGGCTCAGATAGTAAAAGAAGCCGGGCAGCCTGGAGTAGTTACCATTGCCACCAATATGGCTGGTCGTGGAACAGACATCAAACTTGGTGCTGGCGTGAAGGAGGCCGGAGGGCTGGCAATCATCGGTACCGAACGCCATGAATCGCGAAGGGTCGACCGTCAGTTGCGTGGTCGTTCTGGACGACAGGGTGATCCGGGTAGTTCACAGTTTTTTGTTTCGCTCGAAGACGATCTGATGCGTATGTTCGGGTCGGGCAGAATTGCTGGCCTGATGGACAGACTTGGCTTAAAGGAAGGCGAGGTGATTCAGCATTCCATGATTACCAAATCGATCGAAAGGGCACAGAAAAAAGTGGAGGAGAATAACTTCGGAACCCGCAAGCGTTTGCTTGAGTACGACGATGTTATGAACTCTCAGCGTGAAGTAATATACAAAAAACGCCGTCATGCACTTTTTGGCGAACGACTTGCCGTGGATATTTCAAATATGCTTTTCGACCTGGGTGAGAATCTGCTGGCAGAGCATCAGGAAACCCGCGATTATGACGGATTGCGTCTTGCGGTGATCAAGAACATGGGTATTGAACCACCATTTGATCAGGATACTTTTTATGAATCGAAGGTTGATAACCTGAATGAATTGCTTTTTGCCAAAGCAACAGCTGTCTACCGCGAGAAATCGAAACGCATTGGAGAGAAAACCATGCCGGTAATTTCAGATGTTTTTGACCGTCAGAAGCAATATGAAAACATTGCGATCCCGATAACCGATGGACAGAAAGGGATGCAGGTTATTGTAAATCTGAAGAAAGCAGTCGAAAACGGATCGCGCGAAGTGATACTTTCAATTGAGAAAAGCATTTCACTGGCATTGATTGATGAATCGTGGAAAGAACACCTGCGCGAACTTGATGAATTGAAGCAATCTGTTCAGAATGCTACCTACGAGCAGAAAGATCCTTTACTTATCTATAAATTTGAGTCGTTTAACCTGTTTAAAACCATGGTTAACAAGATTAATAAGGAAGTTATCTCCTTTTTGATGCGCGCCGACATTCCGGTGCAGGATTCTTCGCAGGTGCGTGAGGCCCAGAAACCCAAGGGACTCGATCGCAGCAAGATGAAGGAAGAACGCTCCGATTTGCTGAGTCAGGCACACTCAAATACCCAAAGTCAGGAGGTTACTCAACCTATTGTAGCCGAAAAGAAAGTTGGCCGCAATGAGCTTTGTCCTTGCGGTAGTGGGAAAAAATATAAGAATTGTCACGGAAAAGTTGCAATTGATGGCTAAAATGTGGTAATTTGGCTGCATGAAAGCATTCAGTTTTATTCTTTTGGTAGTCACCGGGGTATTGTTTTTCTTCTCGGCCTGCCATAAATATGAAACAGGAACACCTGATGTGCCTATTTTTTCTTTTATCAACCCTATAGTTAATCCACCTGACAGTTTTCTGATTCAGTTTAACATATCCTCCTCAGGGGAAAAAATTGCATACATTAACTTTGATACTACCGGAGTGTGGCAGATTGATAAACTTGGTGACGGACGGGTTACCACAAGTTTAATCAATGTTAAGTCAGAAGTTCATTTTCTGGATTTCCGCGATACTGTTGGACTTTCTCAAAATGAGGAATACCGTATTGTTGTCAATAACAACAGCAGTCAGATCGAACTAAATAATTTTTTCCTTTACTTTATTAAACTCAATGTTGATTATGCCTCCTATGAGCCAAAGTTTAAATAAAGAAAGGTTTCATCGACAACCCCTGATCGCACTGGTCGTTTTTTCGTTTCTCATTTCTTTCCCGTTTCAGCTCAGGGCACAGGATACAGTTGTATCAGCCAGGCCTAAGCTTGGGTTGGTATTGAGTGGGGGAGGAGCCAAAGGATTTGCCCATATCGGTGCCTTGCGCGTTTTTGAAGAAGCTGGTCTTCAGTTTGATTATGTCGGCGGCACAAGTATGGGTAGCATTGTGGGAGGATTGTATGCCATGGGGTATCATCCCGATTCGATGCGAAAACTTGTCAGCAGGCAAAATTGGAATGAGGTGATGAACGACCGCCTGCCACGCAAATATATACCTGTTGAGGAAAAAACCAATGCTGACCAGTTTGTGGTCACTTTTCCATTTCAAAAACGTAAAGTCAATCTCAAACAGGGTCTGATCTCTGGTCAGCGGATTGATATGTTGCTTTCGCGTTTAACCAGCCCGGCTTATCATCTATCAGACTTTAACCAGCTGCCATTGCCTTTTGTGTGTGTTGCAACCGATCTCGAAACAGGCGAGAATGTAATTATCCGAAAGGGACAATTGAATCAGGCGATCAGGGCCAGCATGTCGATCCCCTCATTTTTTGCACCGGTTGAAATCGATGGAAGGATATTGATTGATGGAGGAGTAGTCAACAATTACCCTGTCGAGGAAGTGAGGGCAATGGGTGCCGACATCATTATTGGGGTTGATGTGCAAAGCGCTTTGAACAATCGGGATGACCTAAACTCAATGGTTAAAATTCTGAATCAGGTAGCCTCATTTTATCGCGTAGATGCCTATTACAAAGGCCTTGAAAAAACAGATATCTTTATCAAACCTGATCTGAAGCCCTATGAAATGATGAGTTTCAATAGCTACGATAGTATTATCGCCCGTGGAGAGCAGGCAGCAAGGCAAGTTTTTCCGCAACTGAAACGCCTGGCTGATTCAATTAACGCCTTAGGTAATCATAAACAAATAGTGTTTGAAACAAAGCCATTGGATTCGGTGCTGGTTGGTTTGGTTGAATACCGCGGATTGAAGAATGTTTCCCGTTCCTTTATTGATGGAACACTGGCAATAGAACCTGGCACATGGGTTAAGCTTGATGAGTTGGAAAATAATATCAAGTATGCTTATGGTAGTGGTTTTTTCGAATCGGTGAGTTATTCGCTTCAAACCTATGAAGGCGTTGGCTCACGTCTGGTGATTGAAGCAAGGGAAGCCAGCTCAGGTGCTTTGGGTGCAGGCATCAATTACAATTCAGATTATAAAGCTTCCGTACTGTTGAATGCAACTTTTAAAAATGTGGTGTTTAAAGGATCAAAAGTTTTTGTCGATCTGAATCTGGGTGAGAACCCACGGATTTCAACATTATACCTGATCGACAGGGGGTTCAGTCCGGGCTTTGGTGTTAGGGCGACACTGTTCAAACTCAAATTAAACGAGTATAAGCATAACAAAATTATTGAAGTTTATAGTGTGGTTCAGTCAAAAGCTGAGGCATTTATGCATATAGCCTATCAAAATTCCCTTCAATTCAGAACAGGAGCTGAAATAGAATATATTAAAATTGAAACCGACATTGACCCGGGACAAACGATTGATTACAGTCCTTACCTTAATTTTTTTGCCAGCTGGGAAATTGACACTTACAACAGATCATTTTATCCTACCAAAGGCGTGAGGCTTTCGGCAAAGGTCAAATATATATCAGCAATTTCAGAAAACTGGACACGCGATATTTTTGCCAACTCCTTAATGGCCTTTGTCAAATACAATCATAATATCCCGATATTTGACAAGCATACTTTCAGGGGGGGGGTCAATGCAGGCGTTACATATAAGGATAATACACCCCCACCGCAGCATTGGTTTATTCTGGGTGGTCAGACACAGAACAACTATTTCGACGGTTTTCTGCCCTTCACAGGTCTGCACTTTGTTGAACTGGCCGGTAATACCACTTTTTCGACGAAGCTTGCCTGGCAATACCAGTTTTATCCGAAATTTTACCTGATGGCCAAGTGGGATTTGGGCTATGTTGCCGACATGTTTGAAGATTTATTTGAGCAGCCCAGATTAATATCCGGCTTTGGCATTACTGCAGGTTACGACAGTTTTATCGGACCGATAGAGCTGAGCCTGATGGGTTCGAACATCAACAATGGTATGATGAATTATATCAATATTGGATTTATGTTTTAATGATTACAACTATGATGAATTTCAAAAGAGTGTTACTCAAACTGAGTGGTGAAGCACTGATGGGTGAACAACAATATGGCATTGACCAGAATAGGCTGAGTGCTTATGCTCAGGAGATTGCAGCAGCATCCGCAAAAGGATTTCAGATTGCAATCGTCATAGGAGGTGGCAACATTTTCAGAGGACTTCAGGGAGCCGCCAAAGGAATGGACAGGGTTCAGGGCGATTATATGGGGATGCTTGCCACCGTCATCAACAGCATGGCGCTTCAGTCTACCCTGCAATCGCTTGGTGTGAAAGCCAGCCTTTTGTCGGGAGTGTACATCGATCGTGTAGCCGAATCGATGAGCGGACCAAAGGCCATCGAACAACTCGAAAGCGGTCATGTGGTCGTCATTGGAGGCGGAACAGGAAATCCGTTTTTTACCACTGATACAGCTTCTGCCCTCAGAGCAGTGGAGATAAAAGCGGATGTTATCCTTAAAGGTACGCGTGTGGATGGCATTTATACTGCCGATCCTGAAAAAGACCCGCTAGCCGTTAAGTACGACAGACTGACTTTTGAAGAAGCCTATCAGAAACAGTTAAAAGTAATGGATCTCACAGCATTTACCTTGTGTTGGGAGAATCAAATGCCTATCCTAGTGTTCGATATGAATGTGCCCGGAAACCTTTTGAAAGTACTCGAAGGTGAGCCGATCGGAACAATAGTGTCCTGACCGGAACACGATGGCCTGAAAACAATAGTTTTTTTCGGGCTGGAAATTGATCTTTTTCAACTTAAACTGAATGAGAGACCTGTCGGACCGTAGATTTCACCATGTCCTCCTGCTGATCATTCTGACAGTGGCAGGTTTTCTGCGCTTCTGGAAATTTGGAGGAATTCCATTTATGCACGATGAGTTCAGCGCCCTGTTTCGCACCCAATATGATTCATTCAGCGACCTGATCAAACTTGGGGTAATGCTCAACGACACGCACCCTGCCGGGGTTCAGTTGTTTTTGTTTTATTGGGTCAAATTGACCGGATTCTCAGAGGGTTGGATTAAATTACCCTTTGCCTTGATGGGTCTCGCATCAGTCTGGCTGGTATACTCCATAGGCAGACGCCTGTTCAACGAAGTTTCGGGGCTGATTGCCGCCTCATTTGTTGGGGTCATGCAGTTTTTTGTGTTCTACAGCCAGCTTGCCAGACCTTATGCTGCCGGATTATTCTTCTCCCTTTGGATGGTATCATTGTGGTCAAAGACAATCGTAAGCAACAAAGTACAGACGATTACCTGGATATTGTTTGCTGTCAGCCTTGTAGCTACCAGCCTGATGCATGCATTTTCCATGTTTCTGGCTCTTCTGGTGTATTTAAGTGGATTTCTCTTGCTTAGGCGCGAACATATCCGGCCCTATCTGCTTAGTGGCTTTGCCGCGGCCTTGCTCTATATACCTCACATTCCGGTTTTCTGGCAACAGTTGAAGGCCGGAACAATTGGCGGATGGTTAGGCCCGCCAGATGACAGCTTTATCCCGGGTTTTTTTGGTTATTCTTTGCATTTTAGCCTTGTTTTTGTGGTCATCAGCTTCGCAATGCTCCTTCTGGCAATGTATGATGCTGTTACGAACCGATCCTGGTTAAAAATACGGATCGTATTTATCTCGTGGTTTGTCATCACTTTTGTAACAGCCTGGCTATATTCGATTTACCGCAGTCCAATCATTCAATACAGTACCCTGTACTTTGCAACTCCCTTTTTTATTCTGGCAATCTTCGCTTTTCAGCCCAAACTAAATAAAAGTTTGATCAGCCTGATTGTTGCCGCAATACTTCTTGCCGGAAGTTGTAGCCTGATTGTTGACCGACAGCATTATCACTTCATGTATGAGCAGGGATATGACGGTCTTGCAGCCGATTATAGCAGGGATTTGGATGCGTCTGCTAACTTGCCATTGATCACCTGGACATCGAACAGGAAAATTCCGGAGTTTTATCTGAATACAGTGAAACCAAAAAATACCTTTCATTTTGCCCGAAACAGTAAATTGAACGAACTTCGCCAGTGCCTTGACACCTTGAGCCACGACTCCCTTGCTTTTGCCTGGACTGATTACGCCCCTGCTGACTGGGCCGAGCTGGCATTATTGTATTTTCCGGAGGTCATTTCTTATTCGGCTAGGTTTAATTCAGAGTATTTCCTCCTCAGACGATCACAGCCCGAAAGAAACCGGAATCACATGCCCCATTTGGGTAGAAACCTGATTGCTGCCTTAAACATTGCTCCTTCCGGAGCCGAATCATTCGTGCCGTTCGATACGGATACCGGGGAATTTTTTGCTATCGATCTGGGCTTTAAACCTGATAGAAAATATGGTCCCCTTTACCAACAGACTATTGCAGAATCTGGCATTCAAAAGGATCAGATTTTTGTGGTTGCTGCAAAGATTACTGCTCTGGACACCATCAGCAACCTTAAAATTGTGCTGGAGATGAAAAGTCTTTCCGATGACAGTCTCGTTCACTGGCAGGCAGGCGATACGGACAAGGGAATTATTTACCCGGGAGGCAATCTGTTTCTGGTCACAGCAATGAGGCTGGGCAGGGATATTCCGTATAACAGCGATTTTCTGATCAGGTCGTATATTTGGAATCCCGAGGGAAAAGCTTTCAGGCTGCATGGTCATATTGTTTACAGCAGACCGATTCAATCAGAAATATTCAGTCTGTTTGAACCTTTGCCTTAAGTTGAAAATCGATCTTTAGGTATTGGAAGATTGATTTATTGATTTATATTTGTGCTCAAGAAAAAAATTAAGCGCCATGACAGAAGAAACCCAATTTGTGCTGGATTCAGTGCAGGAAAGTATGGATCATGCCATTGTACATCTCGACCGTGAGTTTCAGAAGATCAGGGCCGGGAAAGCCAATCCCGGTATGCTAAACGGAGTGATGGTGGATTATTATGGATCGCATGTTCCGATTGAGCAAACAGCCAACATTAACACACCCGACCCACGACAGATAATTGTACAGCCTTATGATAAGAGCTCCATTCATGCCATTGAAAAAGCGATTATGGCTGCCAATTTGGGTTTTAATCCGCAGAATGAGGGCGAATTATTGCGTATTAATGTGCCACCATTGAATGAAGAAAGACGCAAAGACCTTGTGAAAAGAGCAAAAGTTGAAACCGAAGATGCCAAAGTGGGCATCAGAAATGCCCGTCGTCACGGCAATGAAGATGCCAAAAAACTGGAGAAAGATGGTCTTCCGGAAGATGAAGCCAAACGCCTGATCGAAAAAATCCAGGAACTTACCGACAGCTACATTCAAAAGGTAGAGAAACTTTTTGAGATGAAAGAAAAGGATATACTAACTGTTTAGTGTTTCCAACCCGGTATCGGGCAATCCATCATTTTTTTCGTAGCAGATTGATGGTAATTTCCAGCAACTTTATCAGAAAGTCTGAGGATAGCCAGCTACGCTCGAGCCATTTATTGATTAGTCTGGATGGCGAAAGTTCGTTGCCCATTTTCTGCCATTGCTGTTCCAGGGTAATATCACTGAATTGTATGCGCAATCGTGTCAATTCGGTTTGCCGGTTAAGGTCTTCAATGCTGTTAATCTCAATTTCTGGATTCTCCTCATTTTTGATGGCAAGATGGCCTTTTTCATTCATTTTTTTAACAATGGGATCCAGAAAGAGTTTTTTTCTGTTCAGGTAAACGACGACTCCAAGAAGGGTATATACCAGGCTGATCATCAAAAACCCATGGTAATAGGTCCCGACCTGTTCTCCATACCAAAAGACGAATGCAAATGAAAGAAACAACAAAATCATCGAAAACAAGCCTGCGATAATCAGCATGGTAATGAGTTGTGAGGCTATTCCGGCCATTTTGCGGCTCAACAACAGACCAGCTAGTTGGGTTCTCAGATTGATCTGATTACTGAGTTCTTTTTGAATCTGGGTAAAGGATTGTGATATATCTTCAAATGACATGGTTGTAAGAATTGGTTATTTAAGAGGTGGAATCTGAATTTTTGTTCAGTTTTTCTTCGATGGCTTCCTTTAATTCATTGAGTTTTTCTGCAAACTCATCTTTGAGGCCGGAGGTTTTATCCAGTATTTTCTTTCGGGTTTCCGATCCTTTATCCGGAGCCAGCAATATACCGGCAACAACACCTATGGCCAGCCCGGCCAGAAAGGTGAATATATTTTTCGATCCTGAGTTGCTCATCATCACGTTATATTAAGGTTATTCAATTGGTTTATCAGGGTTTTCATTTGTTTCAGGGAAAAACACATCGTAAGGCAAAGTGTGGGTGTGTGTGATAAATTGCCTGACAATAAGTCGGACAACAGTGTAAACAGGAATGGCGAGAATCATCCCGCCAATGCCCGCCAGCTTACCAGCAAGGATAATAACAAGGAATACTTCAATTGGATGCGCTTTTACGCTTTTGGAATAAATCATGGGCTGCAGGAAAAAGTTATCAATCAGGTTTGATGCTGAAAAGGTCAGTAGGATGATCACTAAAGTGGACACGATCTGATCGTACTCCCCATAACTCAACACAGAAATTATTCCAAGTATCAGCCCGATTGTGGCACCAATAATGGGCCCCAGGTAGGGTATAATGTTCATCAGGCCCCCCAGAAACCCAATGATCATTGCGTTTCTGATCCCAAAAATACTCAGCCCGATAGTGATCAGGGTGATCATCGACACCAGTTCGAGTACAATACCCAGAAGATATCTGGTTAACAGAAAACGAGATTCGCTGAGTACCCTTTTGGTATCATCCGCATATTTGTCGGGCAAGATAGTCAGAATCGAGTTTTTTAACATTTGATCGTCTTGCAGGAAAAAGAATGAAAGAAACAAGACAACAAAAATTCCCATCAGGATCGATCCTGTTGTGCTGATCAGGCTGCCGAAAAAGCCGGTAACATTGATCATCTGGACCAAATCGATCAATTGTTGCTCTAAATAGAATTGAAGACTTTGCTCTTTAGGAATGATGTTATAGGCCACCAGTAGATCGTGTACATTAGTCAGAAAAACAGCAAAATATTCGCTGACTTCCATTGTGTTAATTTCAGCAATCATGAGGGCCTGATTGTTAATCAATGGCACGATGGTCATCAAAAAACCAGTTACTATCAAAATAATGATTAAGAGGGTAACTATTGCCGCGAGGGTGCTGTTGATGGGGAAACGGCCAATCTTGCGAAGCATAAGAAATCGGGTCATGGGTCGCCCCAGTATAGACAAAACAGCTGCAATAATGATATAGAGCAATACATCGGAGAAATACCATGCCATTAAACCAATGATAATCAATCCAGTGAATGGTTTAAGGTATGCTAAGGAAGACTTCATCATGAAAATAAAAATTTCGTTGGTTGATGCAATATTAAGGTGCTTAAAGTATGATTACATACCCAGATGAATACTGAGCTTATACCCCAGATTGTCGGATAAGGTTTCAAAACCATATGGTCCGTAACGATAAAAAACACCGATGCCCAGATGCATTAACGGCATGTTGATAAGGTTATTCATCAGAAAACCACTTTCGTAGAAGCCATTTTCAGGTGCTCTAAGCTGCACAAGATGATGTTTTCCGGTTTTTTTCAGACTTCCGAATGCCATATTGGTCTCGAAGGACAATGTGGGTTCAAATTTGTCTCGGCGGAAAAGGAGTTTTCCAAAATCGTGATGCAGGTGAATATTGAGGTAACGATCCGAAACGAATTCGTTCATCCGCATGGTGGCAAAACTCCATGGCGCATGAATAGCAAATGTCCGCCAGCTGGCAGGACTGTTATACAGGATTTGATAGGGCACATCCCCGTCAATCAGTCCGGCCTGAAACCGCAGTTGTGTTCTGCCGAGGTATTTTGTGTAAAAGCCTTGTTCGAGCCTGATATCTATTTTGTTGTAGTTAAAGTCGCCTCCTGCAAAACCGGAAATGCCTCTGTTAAAGCTGACCTGCACAACTGGAAACCGGGTTCCAAGCGAAAGCAGGCTTCGGGGAGTTTGCAGAAACTTTTCGCGGAAAGCAAACCTGACACCCAACCTGATTTCCGAGTAGGTAAACGTTTGCCTGAGCTTGTTGGTGTTCAGGCTTTCACCGTAAAAGTAGTCATAGCCACTTGTTTTCTGATCAGAACCCATGCCGATACTCCACTTAAAATGTTCCAGTGCCCTGAAACTGATTCTGGCCATATACCCCTTTGTGTAATCCATCCGGTCGATGTAAAACAAGCGGAAATTCTCGGCCGAAAGGCTATTCTGCGAATCTTCGCCAAAACTGACGCCTCCCGTTTCAGTCGATTTGTCGTAATATTCTGCATCAATCGACATTGATTTCTGTGGATTGGGTTTGATGCTCAGATTCAGACCATACTTTGTTCTTTTATCGCCAAAACCATAACCCCAGAAACCTCCCAGAACAAGATGTCTTGAGAAATGCTGGTTTGTCAACAACCCAAGTCCGGCATAGAAACCTTCAAAATCGTTATACCCGAGCAATTTGTTCAAGTTCAAAGAGAACATTCCGATGGGTAACTGCCCCGAAATGAGCGATTCCATGGTATTGGCCAGCATGTCGAGCCGGGCAGCCCTACCCAGGGAATCCAGGTAACGGTAGGTTTCCATGTCCCTCAATGACAGGCTGTCGCTCCTGTATGCATGCCACCATGCCTCATCCTGACGGGAAGCATCGGCCGACACTTCAATAGCTATGTGGTTGAACTGCTGCCTGACAAGCTCAGGGTTCAACACTATGTCGCGCAGATAGCTCTTTCCGGTGGCTAACAGGGGATAGGAAACATTGCCATCGCTAAGGGTGGCCTGATCGAAGCTGATGTCGGTGTGCAGTTGCACCGGGAACCAATGTTTCCCATCGATCTTTTCATACATTTGCCTGATGCTGATGCTAAACCCCTTTTCGTCACGGTAGGGTTTTGCTTGCACATTTTGAATGGCAAAACCATCGGAATGAATGGTCAGTACACCCTGCAATCCGTCGAAATTAGTGCGCAGAAAAGGCCGGAACGAAATGGTGAATAAAGTATCAGACTCATTAAGCGGAGTTGTTTCCTCCAAAATGAACAGATATTTATTGACACTGCCCTCACTGATTGGGTTCACATAGTTTTTGTCAGAAATACGAATCAGTTCGTCGTAAAATCCTGTTGACTGAAGTTGCGAAAGCAGAAACACCATAATGGGGTCCTGAAGTCCCGATATGCGTGTGGCCAGTATCTTTTCATGACTCTGAGCCGGATAAAGGAACTTGCGCTCGGTCACCGTCTCCATCAGGAAAAAGTTCCGCTGCTCGATAAATCCTTTAAGATCTTTAATTTTATTCGTCGTATCGGGTGCAGGCCT
Organism: Bacteroidales bacterium UBA6192; assembly: GCA_002422725.1. Taxonomy (GTDB): domain Bacteria; phylum Bacteroidota; class Bacteroidia; order Bacteroidales; family F082; genus UBA6192. Next base: position 8,440 of record DITE01000052.1, on the reverse strand, counting down.
TGTCGCTTCGACATGGGTTGTGTCGAGAGTGAAAACCATTTTGTCGTAGGCTGTATAGGAAAAGGAAGGCAGTTTCATCGGGTTGTTTCTGTCGCGATTTTTCAGGGCCATTCTGATGATACGGTGAGCAGGGTTTTCGCCTGGCAACACAACCACTTCGCTGAGGGTGATGCTTTTGCGTGTCATACTCAGTAGAAGTTTTATTATATCATCCCTGACTTCCACAACCAGGCTTTCATAGCCCACATAGCTGAATTTCAGGCTTAAAATGGGTTCGTGAATGCTGATGCTGAATTTTCCGTCAATATCAGTTGTCCCACCGAAACGGCCTTCGTTCACAAGGATATTAACGAAAGCCATTTGCTCACCGGTATGGCTGTCAGTAACCGTTCCACTGATGGTGTTTTCCTGCGCCAGCCCCAAACAAGGTAAGGCTAGCAAAACAACAAGGTATAGAGCCCATTTTATCATAATTTTAAATGGATCAACCGGATGAAGCTGATGTGTTCTGATGACAGCATCAAAACCCGGGTCAAACTGCAAAGTAAGCTTCCAGTTCGGTGAGGGTGTCGGCGCTGGTGAAAATATCGTGGGCAACCCTGCCCTCATGCAGCACTACTATTCGGTCACATATTTCGGTTACATGGTTCAGGTCGTGACTCGATATCAGAAAAGTAGTCCCCTTTTCGGCTTTGGTTTTTTTCACCAGATTCTTAAGCCTGATCTGAGTGGTTGGGTCGAGGCTGTTGAAAGGCTCATCGAGGACAACCAGATCAGGATTGCCCATCAGTGAGGCTACCACGCCAATCTTTTGCTGATTTCCCATCGATAGATTGCGGATCAGCTTCTTCTTTCCGATGATTTCCCCATTGAAAAATTCCTCCATATTTCTGAGGTAAACCGAAATCTCATCGGACGACATGCCCCTGATTTTTCCGGTGAACTCAAAAAACTCTTCCGGACTGAGGAAATCAATCAGAAAACCCTGATCAAGGAAAGAACCGGTAAACTGTTTCCACCCTTCATCTGTGTTCACTTGCATTCCCTGTATGAGTGCTGTACCGCCATCGGCTCTTATCAAGTCGAGCAGCAACCTGAACAAGGTAGTTTTGCCGGCTCCATTGTTGCCTACCAGCCCGAAACTTTGCCCTTTGGGAACCATAAGATTTTCGATATTCAAAACCGTTACACCGTTGTAACTCTTTGATAAATTGGATATTGTTATCATAATAGCTTAGTTTTTTTCTCTGAAGCCTGCCGACATGATATATTTCCGTTCCTGCAGGTTTTTGTGAATGGCTTGAGCAAAGAATTTACGAAATGCCAGACCGGTAACACCCAGTCCACCAAGTGCCAGCAATCCCACCTGAGCATTGCCAAACCATTTGAATGGCAAATAAATGATTAAAGGCACAATAAAAGCCGGAAGCATAATCAGCCAGTGCGAAGCTCCGATACCCTGGTAATTGAAAGCGCTTCCGCGCGTAAGCACCAGACTTTTTTTGTTGTAGGTGGCAAAAAACAGGGCCGTGGGCAGCAAAATGCCTAAGTTAAACAAGAAACAGGCAGTGTTGACAAGCAGCAGGTCAGCACCAAAAAATCCGTAAGGGAGCGTAATAACATAACAAACGATAGTGATGATGGTTGCCAATGTAATCTTGGCCCTGATATACTCCCTGAAATTGATGCGTGAGGTGAGCAGCAAATCGAAATAACTGCCTTCGTAGGCAAAGGCATATTGCAGGTAGTTGAGCATCATCATTCCGGTGACAAAAATTCCAACGAAAATCATAAACCCATCATCGTGACTGTATTGGCCCGATGGATAAAAGAACAGACCATATCCAAGGAAAAGGGGCGACATATACAAGATCGACTTTGTTCGTTTGTTTCTCAGGTAGAGTTTGATATCGATTCCGATCACCTCACCGATCATACCAAAGCGTTTCAGGTAGCCTATCTGTCCCGATTCGGCAGATTCGCCTTTTCCGCGAGAGATCTCCTCGAGGTAGAGTCGCGATTTCAGGAAGCTGAAGTTGAGCCTGTAGACCAGAACCAGCAACACAAGGGGAACAATTAGCAACAAAGGTGATACCACCATAGCCGATATGGTTGTGGCAAAAATGCTGCTGAAGGAGAACCAGCCACGATAATCGGCAAGGGCTATCAGACCCACAGCCGCAAGAAGCAGGCTGACGATCTTCAGGTTCGATACCAGCTGTTTCTTGAGGTAAATAACAAAATAGTTGAGCGAAAAATCGAGCGCCAGCATAGCCAACAGCCATCCCAATGCAAGCCAGGGTCCATGATAGTAACTCACCTGAGCCACTGCAAAAGGAATGAAGAAGATGAGCGAAAACAGGTTAAACAGGTTTATGAGCCCATTCCCGAGAATAAAATGCAACAGCGACTTCTTTTGGATGGGCAGGTGCTGGTAAGACCTTACTTCGAGCACAGGGAGCTGTTGCAGGAAAAAGCGCATCATGAACATAGCGGCAAAATAATAGGCGATCACCTTGTAAAACTCACTCAGAGGAGGGTCAACCTCGGTGATCTCGTGCCACTTGTTGGCCACCAGGATGGAGATTATCATGGCCTCGGCAAAGAGAATGAAGGCAAAGAATCCAAGCAAAAGGTTCAACGCCAGACTCTTCTGCCAAATGGTAGAGCGTGTGGCACGTTTCCATTGGTGCTGAATAAAAAATCGAAAAAGCATATTTTCTGTTTTTTAGCGAATCAAAAATAATGCAATAATCCGCATGAAAATTCCTGCAGTGGATTATTATTTGCTTTGCTAATTTCAGTCAGGCAATGCATGAAGAATTTTGCAAAGCCTTGCGCGAATCAGCTGAGCGGTGAATCAAAGTTTGGGGTTATTCCGGTGCCTTCCGGCATCTCGGATGGTTTTCTTAGCCAGGTTGTTTTGCAGGGCTGAGGTAAGGTCGACACCAGTTTGGTTTGCCAGACAGATGAGCACAAAGAGCACATCAGCCATCTCGTCGGCCAGGTCAATCTGTTTGTCGCTTTCCTTGAATGATTGGTCGCCATAGCGGCGGGCCATAATACGGGCTACCTCGCCCACCTCTTCCATCAGCATGGCGGTGTTGGTCAGCTCGCTGAAATAACGCACGCCAACTGAAGTTATCCATTGGTCAATCTGCTGTTGTGCTTCGGCTATGGTCATAATGTGTGGTGATTGGTGTTATTAATCAGGGATTCAGAAATTTTAGCATCTGTATTACAAAACTTGTCAGCGTCATTTTTTAAACGTATTGGGGTGTAAAAATAGATATTCACATCATATTTTACCCAATTAGGGTGTTTTCAGCATATTAATTTACAGAAAACACCCTTTTTGGCATTATGACCTACATTCAACTTTGCACAAAATTCGCATTGGTGTGCATCTGACACATAAATCTGGCGCGCAATCCAGCACGGATCAGTTTATCGGGCCAGATCGAAACGGTCCAGATTCATCACTTTGTTCCAAGCTGAAATAAAATCCTGAACAAATTTCTCCAGGGCATCAGCGCTTCCATAAACCTCAGCAAGGGCTCTGAGTTCCGAATTGGAGCCAAAAATCAGGTCGGCACGCGTGGCTGTCCACTTGATTTCGCCCGTTTTCCGGTCGCGCCCGTTAAATAATTCCTTGTCTTCCGAAGCCGGCATCCAGGCTGTGTTCATGTCGAGCAGGTTCACAAAAAAATCGTTTGTTAGCACTTCAGGCTTGTGGGTGAAAACGCCATGGTTTGAATTGTCTGAATTTGTATTCAGCACGCGCATGCCTCCAACTAGCACCGTCATCTCAGGGGCTGTTAAATTCAGCAGCCGGGCTTTGTCGACCAACAATTCTTCTGTTGAAACGATGAATTTCGTTTTGAGGTAGTTGCGGAATCCGTCAGCTTCCGGTTCCAGCACAGCAAAGGATTCCACATCGGTTTGTGCTTGCGAGGCATCCATACGACCGGGAGTGAAAGGAACGCTGTGGGCATAACCGGCATCCTTTGCAGCTTTTTCGACAGCTGCACAACCTGCCAGCACAATAAGGTCGGCAAGGGAAACCCTTTTTTCGTCTTTTTGTGCACTGTTGAAGATTGATTGCAAATTGTCGAGTTTTGACAGGACATTTACCAACTGATCAGGTTTGTTGACAGCCCAATCTTTTTGAGGAGCTAAGCGTATGCGGGCACCATTTGCTCCTCCGCGTTTGTCGGAACCACGGAAGGTTGAAGCGGATGCCCAGGCTGATGAAACCAGTTGAGACACCGGCAATCCCAGTTCTAAGATACTGGCTTTTAAGCCCCTGATATCTTTTTCATCAATCAAGGGGTGATTTACGGCAGGAATAGGGTCTTGCCACAGCAGCTCTTCGCTGGGGACTTCGGCACCTAAGTAACGCGAAAGCGGCCCCATGTCGCGGTGGGTCAGCTTGAACCAGGCGCGGGCAAAGGCATCGGCAAATTCAAGCGGGTGTTCGTAGAAACGCCTCGATATCTTCTCGTAAACAGGGTCGAAACGCAGCGACAGGTCGGTGGTGAGCATCGTTGGGGCGTGTTTCTTTGATGGGTCGTGCGCATCGGGAATAAGATCGCCTGCATCTTTTGCCCTCCACTGATAAGCGCCGGCAGGACTTTTGGTTAACTCCCAATCAAATTTGAAGAGGTTATCAAAGAAATAGAAACTCCATCTGGCAGGAGTTTGTGTCCAGGTAACCTCCAGACCACTGGTGATGGTGTCGGATCCTGATCCTTTGCCAAATTTACTTTTCCAGCCAAGGCCCTGATCTTCCAGATCGGCTGCTTCGGGCTCCGGGCCCAGCAATGAAGCGTCGCCTGCTCCGTGGCATTTTCCAAAGGTGTGACCCCCTGCAATCAGTGCAACGGTTTCTTCGTCATTCATCGCCATACGGGCAAAAGTTACCCGAATATCATGGGCTGCTGCCACCGGGTCGGGATTTCCATCAGGTCCTTCGGGATTCACGTAAATCAAGCCCATCTGCACAGCGGCAAGCGGGTTTTCCAGGTCTCTCTTTCCCGAATAGCGTTGTTTGCCTTCAAGCCATTTGGACTCAGATCCCCAGTACACATCTTCTTCGGGTTCCCACACATCGGCTCTGCCACCAGCAAACCCAAAGGTTTTGAAGCCCATAGATTCCAGCGCTACATTACCGGCAAGGATTAATAGGTCGGCCCAGGATATTTTCCGGCCATACTTTTGTTTGATGGGCCAGAGCAGCCTGCGTGCCTTGTCGAGGTTCACATTGTCGGGCCAGCTGTTGAGTGGTGCAAAACGCTGCTGACCACCGCCTGCTCCTCCCCGGCCATCGGCTGTGCGGTAGGTGCCTGCACTGTGCCATGCCATGCGGATGAAAAACGGACCATAATGGCCAAAATCGGCCGGCCACCATTCCTGTGTATCCGTCATAAGCTTGTGTAAATCGTCTTTGATCGCTTGCAGGTCAAGGCTTTTAAAGGCTGCTGCGTAATCAAAATCTTCACCCATAGGGTTGGATTTTTCAGAGTGTTGGCGAAGTATGTTCAACCGTAACTGGTTTGGCCACCAGTTGCTGTTTTTCGGACCGGCTGCAGCGGCACTGTGCTTGCCTGTTGCGCCTGTTACCGGGCATTTGCTGACGTTAGCTGATTCATTTTCCATGTCTTTTTAATATTGGTTTAACGATAATTACTTATTTTTTACTTTCCCTGAACCTACCGATAATCTGCAGTTTGATATCCTCAATTGTAAAACCAGGTATCCCGTTTCTTTCGAAATAGGTGGCCAGCATTTCATTGAGTTGGGTGTTGTTGTAATCCTCAATCCTGTCGGAGTCGGAACAATAAAGATGGTGGTGGTTTTCCATTACCGCATCATAGCGCATGAGGTCTTTGTCGGTTTTCACCTTTCTGATCAAACCACTTGATTCCAGGGCGTCAAGCACCTTATACACTGTTGCTGTTGCGATGTGGGGATGGTTCTTTCTGATGTATTCAATGATGCCCTCGGCCGAAGGGTGGTTGTTGAGTGTAACAATAGCCTCCAGAATGGCTATCCGTTGCGGGGTCACTTTCAGCCCTTTTTCAATTAATCTGTTGCTGATTTCTTCAGGTTTCATAATTATTATTCTCAATGGAGAATCATTCTCTTTTAACATTAAACAAATATAAGACTTATTTGATTCCCTGACAGAAAAAAAAACATGTTAATTGAGATTTTTGTGGAGGCTGTGTTTTGGTAATTCTGGTGAGCAGGGACAAGGGTATTGCATTTTTTTCTTATTTCTTTATTATCTACTTTCCTCTATTATTCTGATTCTCTCAGCTTTTACTGTCTGGTTATTAACTGCCATTTCAACCGTTCCATAACACAATGGCCTGTAACGAGGTAAAGTTATTCAATTCCTGTCAATAGCAGGCATTCCGAAAAATGAAATTGGCCGGAAGGCTGTTGAGTGACAAGGGGTTCGTAAAATTTCACTGGGAAGGCATTTTTCTGCTTTTTTAGCCTGGCTTAGGACTATCTTTGCACTAAATTATGCTACCTTGGACAACGCTGACAACACCTTTACCCTCATCGCCAAAACCTCTGCCGGTCTTGAGCAGGTGCTGGCCGACGAGCTGACAAGCCTTGGTGCAACTGATGTTAGCCTGATGACACGGGCAGTGAGTTTCACCGCCGATAAACGCCTGATGTACAAGGCCAACTATTGCGTGCGTACAGCTCTGCGTATTCTCAAACCCCTCGCCAGCTTCAAAGCCCGCGACGAAGATGTGCTCTACGATCAGGTGCGCCAGATTGACTGGTCGCAATTGATGGATACCGACAAGACCCTGGCCATCGATGCCGTGGTCAGCGGAAAACACTTTACCCATTCGCAATACATCGCCCTGAAGACCAAAGATGCTATCGTGGATCAGTTTCGCGACAAAACCGGCAGCAGGCCTTCGGTCAACCTCACCAATCCCGACCTGAGAATCAACCTGCACATTTACAACGACCAGTGTAGCTTGCTGCTCGACAGCTCGGGCGAATCGCTTCACAAAAGAGGTTACAGGGTGGTGGTGGACAAGGCGCCCATCAACGAGGTGCTGGCAGCCGGGCTGGTGCTCCTCAGCGGCTGGAAAGCCGACAGCCATTTTGTCGACTGCATGTGCGGCTCCGGAACCATCCCCATCGAAGCAGCCATGATTGCCATGAACATACCCGGGGGCTATTACCGCGAATGGTATGGTTTTCAGCGCTGGAACGACTTCGATGAAGAACTCTGGAAAGAGGTTGTCAGTGAGGCTTCAGACCAGATCCGCGATTTTGATTTTGACATCATCGCCTCCGACCGCTCGGCCAAAGCCATCGACATTGCCCGCGAAAACGTTCGGAAAGCCAGGTTACATAAAGATATACAGCTCTTCCGTAAACCCATGGAGCAGCTTGTGCCTCCCGAAGGAGGTGGGATTATGATCATCAACCCACCTTATGGCGAAAGACTCGAGGAAGAGAACCTGAATGCCTTATACACCATCATTGGCAACACCTTGAAGCACAATTTTAAAGGCTACAAAGCCTGGGTGATCAGCTCGGATATGACTGCCCTGAAACTGATTGGGCTTAAACCTTCCAAAAAAATTCCGGTATTCAATGGCCCCCTCGATTGCCGGTTTCTAAGCTTCGACATTTTCGACGGCAGCATGAAGGAGAAAAAAACCAGAGAGGCGGGAGAAAAGGGTTAAAACTCGTTTACCATTTTCTTTGAGGAAGAAATGAACTGACACTTTGGGAATTAACAGGCTGTGCGCAGGAAGAATCAACACATCAACGACAAAAGGATTTTTGGTACTTTTCATCAAGGATAAGTACAGAAGAAAATGCTAAAGCACCGAAGGCTTAGATTCAACAACGAAGATGAAATTTCTGAAAAATCAATTCTCCATTCCTTTTGCCTTGATGCAAAAGGAACAAAAGATCAAGCCTGCGCGTAAGCCCCACCCACTCTGCCATCTTGTTGAAAACACAATCAGTGTAGTGCCTCGTCAATGGCTGGCACACAAGCCTACAAATGATCATTGACGAGACAAACATTCCTCCTTCGTCGGACGCCACTGATGTGTTTTCTAACAAGCTGCCATTCACAGCCACCGCTGCTGCACGCGCAGGCAGGCCAGCCCCAAGCTGGTTGTCAGTTGGGTTTTCACCTTGCTGTTTCATAACATTGGTTCGAAAGTAACAGGAACAAGTACATGCTGGTTAAATAGAAATACAGTAAGTGACCTCTGTGCTATGAGTTGTCGTCTTAATGGGTTGAGTGCGGTGGCCCACACGAACAGCGGGCCAGCGGTAGGGTGAATGCAAAAACATTTGGAAATCCGGCAAAGCAGACCGCCCCGGGCGGAATGTTTGTATAGCGCAATACCCGAATAACTTCTTTTTTCGATCAGTAAATGTA
>DITE01000023.1:70866-78063 GCA_002422725.1 Bacteroidales bacterium UBA6192 | reverse complement strand
GCCGGTTTCTTTGCCTGGCTTTATGTGGAGTGGGACTACAATGTTTGGCTGATTGTTGGACTTCACCTGTTTATGAATCTATTCTGGATGCTGTTCGATGCAGGCGAAAATGCACTTGGTGGAACATTAGCCAATGTATTCAGGGTAATAACAATCGCAGTTGCCATTGGCGGAACACTTATTTACAAGTTCAAACTTAAACGGCCTGTATCGGTCAACCGAAGGACACTAGGGCTGAAACAGACCGGCAGGAATGAGTTATAAAAGCCAAACAGCACCGTATTTCAATATACAAAAAAACCCGCAGCATTCGTGAAGAATTACTGCGGGCACCAAACCAACACACAACAATTATTGGGGAGATGATTTTATTTTGTCTTCCAGGCTTAACCCATCCAGCACTTCGATGGAAAGGCCGTCTGATAGTCCGGTTTTGATCATGCGTTTCTCGTAGGTTTGTGGAGCGGTTTCCACTTCAACATAAGCCGTGTCGCCTTCGAAAACAAGCAGGTTTTCGTTGATGGCCAACACACTGTCGCGCCTTTCCAGAACTATATCGGCATTGGCAGAATAGCCTGCACGGATAAACTGATCTTCTTTCAGCTTAACAGCTGCCCTTATTTCGAACTGTATGGCTCCATTTTCGGCAACCCCTTTGGGTGATATGTGCTCGAGTATGGCACTGAATTTATCCGCTTCGATTGCTCCAATCGAAAGAATCAGGTTCATCCCTTCCCTGATTTTACCAACCTCCGATTCATCCACTTTTCCTTCAAAGATCATTTCGTTCATATCGGCAATGGAAGCAATGGTGGTGCCATCGTTAAAGGTATTGCTTTCGATCACCGAGTTTCCTTCCTCAACCGGAACGGCGAGCACCATGCCATCAATAGTGGAACGTATCAGGGTGTTGGTTACCTGCCCGGCTTTTTTTGTTGCGCCCTCGCGGATAAGCTGCAGATTGTCCTCGGCTGAGTCGAGTTCTTCTTTGGCACTCCTGAAGGCAATATCGTAGGTAAGGTATTCGGCTTCGGGAATCACATTCTTCTCAAACAGTTCTTTGTAGCGCACATAATTCTTCTTTGCTTCTTCGAGCTGAATTTCTGCCCTTTTTACCCTCGATTCGGCATTGTTGAGGTTGATCATATCGGGTATGATTTTTACCTGTGCAATCAGATCATTTTTCTTAACGATGTCGCCAGGCTCAACATATAACTTCTCGATGATACCACTCACCTTGGGTTTTATTTCAATTTCCTTGCGGGGTACAACCGAGCCGGTGGCTACTGTTTTCTTGATGATGTCCATCTTAACAGCAGTTACAGTGGTATACACGATTGGTTTGGCCTGTGATTTCTTATACAGGTAAATGATTGTTCCAACGAAAACGCCGACGACTATCAGAGCGGCTATTACTTTAAGGATTGTCTTCATTTTAAAAGGATTATTGTTGAAATGTTTATGGTTTAGTTTCTGTTATTCATAACGCAGTGCATCAATTGGTTTGATGCTGACAGCTCTTCGGGCAGGTATCAGTCCTGCAATTGCTCCCGAAACAATCAGGATGAGCAGAGCCAGTATAGCCACCTTAAAATCAATGGTCGGATTTAAAAACATGGTCTCGCCGTTATCGGGTGCGGGCAGGTTTTTATTGATCAGTTCGATGATGGCCACACCCAGAACAAGGCCGCCATAACCGGCAAGTGTTGTCAGAAAAACCGACTCGGTGATGATCTGTCCCATTACTTTTGAAGGCGATGCACCTATGGCCCTCATGATTCCAATTTCTTTGGTCCGTTCTTTGACAATCACCAGCATAATGTTGCTGATGCCGATAACCCCGGCCATGAGTGTTCCAATGCCCACTACCCAGATCAGCCCGCTAATCCCTGTGAACAGGCCGGTCATTTGCCTGAATTGCTTGTCGAGGTTGAAATAGCCAATTGCACGCTCATCTTCCGGTGCCACTTTATGGCGTTCTTTGAGCAGGGTTTTGGCTTTTTCCTCGATGATGGTCACCGGGATGCCAGGCTTGGAGGTGAGGGCAAACCAGCCAACGATGTCTCCATAGTTGAAAGCCTGTTGAAGGGTTGTAAACGGCAGATGGATGCTTTGTTCCTTGTCGCCACCAAAGTTCATATTCTGGTTTTTCGGGGTAAACATACCAACCACCTGAAAATAGATTCCATTAATTCTAATGTACTTGCCAATAGGGTCTTCGTCTTTTTCGAAAAGAACTTCATACACCCTTTTGCCAATGACAGCAACCTTGCGTTTTTGCTCAATATCAATCTGATTGATAAACCGTCCCATCGGAACATTCACCGGGTCAATCTGGTTCCATTCGGGATAATCGCCATACACGCTGAATGCCCCGGCCTTGTTGTTTCTGATCACGTTGTTGCCGCTGTTTCGCCCTCCTCCTTCGAGGCGTGGTGAAACGAGTGCGAGCTCGGGAATGTTGTCCTTTAGTGCCTGAATGTCGTTGTTGCGGTAGTAAAAACGCCTGTTACGAGGCAAACCTTTGTAGGGAATCGATGTTGGTCGTGTCCACATGAACACGCTGTTGGTAGCAAAATCGCCCATGCCGTTCATCACCCCGTTTTCGAGTCCGCTGCCCGAGCCCAGCATAATCATGAGCATGAAGATGCCCCAGAAGACGCCAAAGGCTGTCAACACCGTACGAAGTTTGTTCTTCGAAAGGCTGCTCCATATTTCCTGCCAACGATCGCGGTCAAACATTGTTTGGATTATTAGGTTTTGTAACTTTATTCATCACGCAGTGCAACAATGGGTTTTATTGCAGCAGCTTTCCGTGCCGGGAAGAAGCCGGCCAGAGCTCCCGCTACGATCAGCAGGAGGGTGGCGCCAAGTGCAACATTGATGTTTACTTCGGGCTGACGGAAAAAGGGAGTGTCAATCTGTTTGCTGATCAGTTCGAGCAGCCCGACCCCCAGCACCAGACCAATATAGCCGGCAAAGCCGGTAATCAGGATAGCCTCCTGCAATATCAAGCCGATAACACTTCCGGGAGTGGCCCCAAGTGCTTTGCGGATACCGATTTCTTTGGTGCGTTCCTTCACCACAATCATCATGATGTTGCTCACACCAACCACTCCGGCAATGATCGTTCCGATGCCGATAATCCAGATAAAGAGGCGAATGCTTGCAAACAGACTTTTAAACTTTTGAAATTCCTCCACACTGTTCCACAAAAACATTGCACGATCGTCGGTTGGATCATATTTGTGCCTGGCAGCCAGTCGTGACCGGATATCTTCCTGAATGGCTTTTGACTCTTCCACACTGGCATCACCAACGGTTACGGCCAGGGTGTTGATGCGGTTGCCGGCACCATAAACCCGTTGGGCGGTTGATAGCGGAAGATAAATCACTTGCATGTTCTCGTCGCGCCCGTCTTCGTCGGTGAAAATGCCCACAACCTTAAACGGTACAGTGTTCACCTGAATGTATTTTCCCATAGGGTCTTCGTCCTTAAACAGGGCGTCTTTTACCTTGGTACTGATAACGACAGACTTGCGGTATTCATCAATATCCATTTTGTTGATAAAGCGTCCATCGGTAATTTGCATCTTTTCAATGTAAAGATAATCCGGATGAACGGTGCGTATGCTGAACGATCCGAATTCGTTGTTGTACGAAATGGTCGACGCATTCCAAATCTGGTAGCGCGACGACATCTTATCAATTCCCTTCACCGTTTTGGAAATGTTGTCGTGGTCTTCGTTGGTCATTTGTATGTATCGGCCCGGCTGCATGCCTGCGTATGCTTTGCTTGTTTGTCCGCTCCATATCCAGATGGTGTTGGTGGCCGATGAGCGGAATTCATTCTCAACCCCGTTTTGCAGGCCAATGCCCGAACCCTGAAGAATGATCAGCATGAAAATGCCCCAGGCCACCGAAAAACCGGTGAGGAATGTCCTCAGCTTGTTTTTTTCGATGGTGTTAAATATCTCCTGCCATTTATCTAAGTCAAACATATTGCCTTTTTATTAGGGATTAAACGGCTATGGCCTGAACATTAAGCGGCTGATGATGACCATTTTTGTGGTCGCTGTTGATCAAACCGTCGTGAAGTTTGATAATTCTTTGTGTCAGGTGTGCAATGTCATTCTCGTGGGTAACAATCAGTATGGTTATTCCACTTTGGTTGATTTCCTTGAACAATTCCATCACTTCCATGGAGGTCACACTGTCGAGGGCACCTGTTGGCTCGTCGGCCAGAATAATCTTGGGCTGCGAGATCATGGCCCGGGCAATGGCAAGGCGCTGTTTCTGACCTCCGGAGAGTTCGCTGGGCAGGTGTTCGGCCCAGTCGGTCAGCCCAACTTTTTCGAGGTATTCCATGGCAGTTTTGTTGCGCTTTCGACGCGGAACACCCTGATAATATAAGGGCAATGCAACGTTCTCGACAGCATTTTTAAAGCTGATTAGGTTGAACGACTGAAACACGAATCCGATAAACTGGTTTCGCAGCCTTGCGGCTTTGGTTTCGTTCATGTCGCGGATCAACATGCCATCCAGGTAAAAATCACCCTCATCATGGTTATCGAGCAAGCCGATAATGTTGAGAAGGGTTGATTTGCCCGAACCCGACGACCCCATAATCGACACCATCTCTCCCTGCCCAACGTTCAGGTCGATGCCCTTGAGCACATGCAGCTTGTTGCTGCCCATATCATAACTCTTGTGAATGTTCTGTAGCTTGATCATCTGTTGTTGTGGTTTGGTAAAATTCAAGCAATGACTCAATTAAAATCACAGATTGTGCCATGAATTATAACTAACTCATAGAAAATATTTTACTTGAACATTTGGTTAAGACACTATCTGTATTGGTCGACCGTTGGTGTGCGCTGGCGGTCATAATTATTCGATTGCGTACACCAACATCATGAAAAGCTGATGGTATTATTCGATCTGACACAAAAATGCATACATGTGAGCAGCCAGGTTAAGTTGAACTGGCATAAGCTGTTATCCCCAATTTGAATTTAGCACGGTGTATCATAAAAAATATTCAGGCCATTGCGTTGTTACAGCAAATGATATTGATGTAATTTTATAGCGCTATTCTTAAACTCCTTTCATGACCTCTTATGTTAACTTCTTGCTGTTTTGTCCTTCTTGCGGAGCCAGATTAGCAGGAAAGGATGCAATTTGTGAAACACTTGGTTATTCTCAACTTTGGTCCGATCGAAAGGCCGTGAATGCTATAAGTCTTGCCGGGGAGTGTCGTGTTGTCCGATGTCCGGGCTGTTCTCACGACTTCTGGATCTCGGAGGCACACAAAATCGACCAGAAACATCCTGATTTTAAAAGCAAGGTGAAAAGCCTTGAGGGAGGATTGGTATACTCGTGGAGTTCGTGGAAGAATTTTGGTTGCAATTTGCTAACAATCAGGGGAATGTTAAGCCTTGTTTTTCATTATGACCGCTTGTTGAAGAAGTGGACTAATTTAAGTGCAGAGAATGAAAAATACCTTAGAATGAGGCTCTGGTGGGCATGCAATGATTTGATCCGGAACAACCTATCAACGCGTATCTGGAAAGTCTTTCACGGTGAAATGAGTGCTGGTGCATGGCTTAGACAATGGTTTTTTAACCGGAAGGCGGGTCGTGCATTTGATAAAGCGGCTGAATTGTTTGCCGAAAACCTAAGAAAACTGGCCTTGCTGAATAGTCAGTCCGATGAACCGGATGGGTTGTTACAGGCCGAAATTTTCCGGCAGCTGGGCAATTTTGACAAGGCAAAAAACCTGGCTAAATCTTTCGTGTGCAAATCATTTCATTCTGAAATGCTTGAATATCAAATAAGGAAGAGGAATTCCCGGGTGTTTATGATTGCGGGTTAGCTGATCAGCTCATAACATACGTCCACAGACGCAATTCATTGCCGAAATGCACAATTCACTGTTCCGCAGCACGAGGCTGATTCTGCCAGCTGGCTTGCTGAGCAATTTGAATCAGGTTTCAATGAGTTTCCGACTGGCATAAAGTGATAATGAGCAGAGTAAAATCAGCCAAAGTAATGAAACAGGCACTTCCCCATCAAGATCAATTGAATCGGGGTCTGAATTGTTTGTATTACTTTTGCTGGGCAGTTGGCTTGCTTTGATAAGCTGCCTGAGCGTGACACCCTGATTTATTTACTGATACTTTTACTGCTATGTTAATGTATGTTTTGTTTGCAATCGGCTTTGTTATCCTGATCAAAGGGGCTGATTTGCTTGTTGCCGGGGCTTCATCCATTGCCGGAAGGTTTAATATTTCAAGTTTGGTCATCGGGCTCACAGTGGTTGCCTTTGGCACATCGACACCTGAATTATTCGTGAACCTGATAGCCAGTTTCAACGGAAACACCGAAATTGCAATTGGCAATGTGCTTGGAAGCAATATTGCGAATGTGTTGCTGATACTTGGGGTGGCTGCACTGATTTATCCGCTTTCGGTTCAAAGTTCTACCATCTGGAAAGAAATCCCGTTTAGCTTTCTCGCTGCCATAGTGCTGGGCGTCCTGGCAAACGATATCCTTATCGATGGTGCACTAAAATCAGAGCTTTCGCGAAGCGATGGCATGATACTGATTTGCTTTTTCAGCATTTTCATGGTCTACGTTTTCGAAATCTCCTTCCGTCATAAGGATGAAAAAAGTGAAGACACAGTTAAAGTCATGGGGGTTTTCAAGTCGGTTTTGTTTATCCTGCTCGGACTCACCGGTCTTGTTTTCGGCGGAAAGTGGATTGTTGACGGAGCTATTGTGATTGCCACGAATATGGGTATCAGCGAGTCGCTCATTGGTTTAACCGTGGTGGCTGTAGGCACTTCCCTTCCCGAGCTGGCCACTTCGGCTGTTGCTGCTTACCGGCGCAATGTTGATATCGCTATCGGGAATATTGTAGGTTCCAACATTTTCAACATATTTCTGGTTTTAGGTATCAGTGCAATGATCAAACCCTTGCCTTTCAGGGCTACAAGCAACAGCGATATTTATATGGTAATCCTGTCGAGTCTGCTTTTGTTTGTTTTTCTGTCGATTGGAAAAAGACATATGCTGATGCGCTGGCAGGGACTGGTATTTCTGCTGTTGTATATCGGTTACACAGTGATGCTTGTGATAAAAGGGTAGTGACTTAGGCGAACGAAGCGAACGAAGCGAATTTAGCGAACGAAGCGA
>DITE01000023.1:0-70740 GCA_002422725.1 Bacteroidales bacterium UBA6192 | reverse complement strand
TTCCAGCTCTCCTTCGAGGCAGGAATGGAAATCTTTAGCATGACAAAAAGTTTTCCCAAAGAAGAAACCTATTCCTTAACTGATCAAATAAGAAGATCATCAAGATCGGTTTCAGGTAATTTGTCCGAAGCATTTAGGAAAAGACGCTATCCAAAATCTTTCATTGCCAAACTATCTGATTCCGAAGGAGAAGCCGCTGAAACCCAGGTTTGGTTAGCTTATGCTTTAGCTTGCGGTTATATTGACCAACAAACCTATGACACTTTAAATGATAAATATGATCACATCATCGCAATGTTAATCAACATGAGCAGTAAACCGGAAAATTGGAGATGGTAATGCGAACTTAGCGAACGAAGCGACTTTAGCGAACGAAGCGACTTCAGCGAACGAAGCGAATTTAGCGAACGAAGCGAATTTAGCGAACGAAGCGACATCGCTAAAGTCGCTTACATCGCTTACGTCGCTTCGTTCGCTCAAGTCGCTCAAGTCGCCATACTGCTAGAAAAAAGTTCACCTTACCCTCACAATTTCGCCTTTGTCTTTTCCGGTTTGACGTCCCCAGCGTGCTATCTCATCAATTACCGGAAGCAGGCTGCGCCCGAAATCGGTAAGCGCGTATTCTACCTTCAGCGGAGGCTTTTTTGAATACACAATACGCTCGATCAGGCCATTTTTTTCGAGTTGTTTCAGCTGAATACTGAGCATCTTCTCGGTTATCTGTGGCATCCTGGCTTTTAACTCACCAAATCGCCTGATGTCGCTGCGCAGATACCACAACACAACCGTTTTCCACTTGCCGCTGATAAAATGCATGGTAACATCCATCGCACAGTGAAACAGCTTGTCTTCAATTTTTATTAGTATTTCATCATCGTTGATAATCATGCTTTTACAGGCTTTTGGGTTACACTGTCAATCTTGACAGTTATTGCAAAGATATTCATGTGTGCTTATGTTTGCACGGATAAATAGTACACTTAACACATAAATAATGAATCATATGAACATTTCAGTATTGGGAACAGGGTCAGTAGGTCAGGCCATTGCAGGGCGTTTGGCAGGAATCGGGCATCAGGTTTTTATGGGCACCAGGGATGTTGCCGGCAGTGAATCCAGAACAGCACCTGATGGTTGGGGTAATCCCGCCATTGGGACCTGGATAAAAGATCATCCGGAAGTGAAGCTGGTTACCTTCGCTGAATCGGTTAATCGGGGCAGCGATCTGATTGTGTTTGCCATGAACGGGCACGCTGCTTTCGATTGCCTCAACGGGATAGGAAGCCAGTTGCTGGCCGGCAAAGTGATGATCGACATTAGCAACCCGCTCGATTTCAGCAAGGGATTTCCGCCCTCCTTGTTTGTGTGCAACACCGAAAGCCTGGCTGAACAGATTCAACAGCAATTCCCAGGGCTTAAAGTGGTCAAGTCATTGAACACCATGAGCAATCCAGTCATGGTTAATCCGGGACTCATCAGTGGCGATCATTCGGTTTTCCTCAGCGGGAATGATGCCGAAGCCAAAATGGTGGTTTCGGGGATACTGCAAAGTTTTGGCTGGCCCGAAAGAAATATAATTGATTTGGGCGATATTACAACGGCCAGAGGCACCGAAATGATACTGCCTTTGTGGGTCAGGCTTTATGGCAAACTGCAAACGCCACTGTTTAATTTCCATGTCAACATGGCGAAGCAATAGTCTTCAGGGGAATAGCATTAGCATGGTCGTCCGGCTGAGGGAAAATCATGCTGGTAAGTATAGAACACGGCTTTAAAACGCACGTTGATTGCAGCCTTAAGCCATCTTTCTGATTTTGGCGGTAATAATCCCCGGCAGCTGATCAATGGGAACCCTCTCCTGCAACATGCTGTCGCGGTCGCGGATGGTGACGGTGTTGTCGTCCAGCGACTGATGATCCACGGTCACACAATAGGGTGTTCCGATGGCATCGTGACGGCGGTAACGTTTGCCGATGGCGTCCTTTTCTTCGTAGTGACACATGAAATCCTGTTTCAGCATGTCCATGATCTCGCGGGCTTTCTCGGGCAGACCGTCTTTTTTCATCAGGGGCAGCACAGCCACCTTGTAAGGAGCCAGCACAGCCGGGAGTTTCAGCACCACGCGTTCGGAGCCATCTTCGAGTTTTTCTTCGTTGTAGGCATGGCTAAGTACGGCCAGAAACATCCTGTCGAGGCCAATAGAGGTTTCCACCACAAAAGGAACATAGTTTTCGTTGAGTTCGGGATCGAAATACTGGAGTTTCTTGCCCGAAAACTTCTGATGCGCGCCCAGGTCGAAGTCGGTGCGCGAATGAATGCCTTCCAGCTCCTTGAATCCGAAGGGAAACTCAAACTCTATGTCGGCAGCTGCATTGGCGTAGTGGGCCAGCTTGTCGTGGTCGTGAAAACGGTATTTTGCAGCAGGGATACCCAGCGACAGATGCCATTTCATCCGTTGTTTTTTCCAGTATTCGAACCATGCGAGCTCTTCGCCGGGTTTCACGAAGAACTGCATTTCCATTTGTTCAAACTCGCGCATGCGGAAGATGAACTGCCGGGCTACGATCTCGTTGCGGAATGCCTTGCCTGTTTGCGCAATCCCGAAGGGGATTTTCATCCTGCCGGTTTTCTGCACATTGAGGTAGTTCACGAAGATGCCCTGGGCTGTTTCGGGCCTAAGGAATATTTCGCTGGCTCCTTCGGCTGTTGAGCCCATTTGGGTACTGAACATCAGGTTGAATTGCCGCACTTCGGTCCAGTTGCGCGAGCCGGAGATGGGGCACACGATACCCAGCTCTTCGATGAGTTTTTTGATGTCGTCCAAGTCGTTGTTTTCGAGCGAGCCAAAAAAACGTTTCCGTATGGCTTCCACCTGGGCTTTGTATTCCATCACCCTGGGGTTGGTGGTCACGAACTGTTGTTCATCGAAACTCTCGCCGAAGCGTTTGGCGGCTTTCTCCACTTCTTTGGCTATTTTATCTTCGATTTTAGCCATATGATCTTCCACCAGCACATCGGCGCGGTAGCGTTTCTTGGAGTCTTTGTTGTCGATGAGCGGATCGTTGAAGGCATCCACATGGCCTGAGGCTTTCCAGATGGTGGGGTGCATGAAGATGGCCGAATCGAGGCCGACAATGTTTTCGTTCTGCTGCACCATGGCTTTCCACCAGTAGCTGCGGATGTTGTTCTTAAGCTCTACGCCGTTCTGGCCGTAGTCGTAAACAGCGCTGAGGCCGTCGTATATCTCACTCGACTGAAACACAAAGCCATACTCCTTGGCATGGGCTGTCAGTTTCTTAAAAAAATCTTCCTGGTTCATCATGCCGCAAAATTAGACAAATTCGCGTGTTGGCAAAGAGGGGGAGGGGGAATTTTGAGGAGATGGCATGATGGAAGGTGCCTGACATCTAATTTGACGCCAAGCTGTTTGAAGCAACTTTCCTGATGCCGTCAGGCATCAAAGGTGGGTAAAAAACAAGTTGGAGAACATCTCCCGTCCCGTTCGGGACGGAACACCCATCACGTAAGACTTTTTTACCCACCTTATGTCCCTAACGGGACAAATACGAGGCTAAAATCATCAAAATCATCGTTCAGACAATGAAGGCTTCCCATTTTTAGTACAGTTCAAAAGTAGACATATCGACCCCAGCGGGGTCGCGTGTGTTTATAAACAACAGCAAGGGTAAAAACAAAATCCTGGTGCTGCTTTATACCAAATTCCGGTTAAGTTTCGCTCCCTGATTCAGCAAACAAATTCAAAGAAATTGTTTTGTGTAATACAGGCAAAATGATCCCCGTATTGCTCCACCCACGTCTGCGGTGCCCTGAAAACCTCCTTGTTCAGTTTAATCTCGTAGGCGTACACCTTTCCCTGCCGTTCTTCCACAAAATCAATTTCGGCTCCGGTATAGGTTCTCCAGAAGTAGGGTGAAACATGTATCTGATTATTATTCATAAACTTAAGTCGTTCAGAAATAATGAAGTTCTCCCAAAGAAAACCTGCATCCGAGCGAAATTTCAGGGGCGAAAAATTGTTGAGCAAACTGTTTCTGATTCCGGTATCCCAGAAATAATACTTGTTGCGCTTGCTTACCTCTTTCCGTAAGTTGCGGCTAAAGCCTCCCAAGCTAAAAATAATAAAGGACTGCTCCAGCAGGTCAATATAAGAGACCACTGTTTCGTGGCTTATTCCAAGGCTTTTACCAAGTTCGTTGAGCGAAACCTCCGACCCAATCTGCAAAGCAAGCATTTTCATCAACTGGATAATTTTCGAAGGATGCTTCACAAATGCAAGTTCCAACACATCTTTGTACAAATAGGCCGATGCCAGTTCTATCAGGTACTTTTCTTTCTTCTCAGCAGACTTAAGCTTAAGCAGACCGGGGTACATCCCATACAGCATAAACTCTTCAAGCCTGCTTTGAAGGTCAATGACATTTGTGTCTTTCCGGATCTCAGCAAGTGAAAGCGGGTACAGCTTATAGCCCGAAGTCCTGCCTGTTAGTGGCTCCCTCACCTTCCCGGCCAGGTCAAGCGAAAAAGAACCCGTAACCAGCAACCTGATGCCGGGTATCCGGTCATGAATGATTTTCAGATTAATGCCAATATCCGGAATGCGTTGGGCTTCATCTATAAAAATGATATCGGAACCTTCGACCAGCAGCCTGAGCTTTCGTTCGTCGCGGGAGGAAAGCACCTCATGATACTTCAGTTCATCTGCATTGATATACAATACCTTTCCCTTCAATTGCGCTAAAACCTCATTAGAAAGAGTGGTTTTTCCCGTTTGCCTTGCTCCGTAAAGCACTACTATGGCTGTGCCGGAAGACAACTCATCGAGCAGTGCATTGTATAGGGTACGTTTAAATATCATTCTTCTTCATTTATCCTGCAAAGATAATCATTCAAACGCGATTTTTTCGGGTTGACCAAAGATTTTAACGTGAATTTTTCAGGTTGACGCGAAACGTTCACTTTACTGACCCCCGGCTTTCCATTTATCCGCAACTAAAATTGTTTGGAATTTTCGTGCAAAAGTTCCCGGCAAACGGGTAAATGGTACTTTTGCCCCATGAATCACATCGAAATCATGTCGCCTGTGGGCTCTTACGAAGCCCTCATGGCTGCTATTCAGGGAGGCGCCGGATCTGTTTACTTCGGTGTTGGCAAACTGAATATGCGTTCAAATTCGTCACAGAATTTTAGTCTTGACGACCTTCGGCAGATTGCTCAAATCTGTCAGGAAAACCACATTAAAAGTTATGTGACCATCAACTCGGTGTTATTCGATCACGAATTGGATGAGATGCGGTTGCTGGTGGATACCGTGAAACAGAACGGCATTACTGCTGTGATTGCATCGGATCAGGCTGTGATTCAGTATGCCCGGCAACAAGATGTTGAAGTGCATATGTCGACCCAGACAAACATAACCAATATCGAAGCGGTTCGCTATTATGCCAGGTTTGCCGATGTGATGGTTACTGCACGCGAACTTTCGCTCGATCAGGTGGCAGCCATCACACGGGCCATCAATGAACAGGAAATCAAAGGCCCTTCGGGCGAGCTTGTGCGCATTGAGGTTTTTGTTCATGGAGCATTGTGCATGGCCGTTTCCGGGAAATGCTATCTGAGCCTCGATATGCTCAATTCGTCGGCCAACAGAGGTGCCTGTCTTCAACCTTGCCGCCGCACCTATAACGTGAAAGACAGTGAATCTGAAGTGGAAATGCTCATTGACAATGAATACATCATGTCGCCTAAAGATCTGAACACCCTGCCTTTTCTCGACAAACTGCTTGCCGCAGGTGTTAAGGTGCTGAAGATTGAAGGAAGAGGGCGATCACCTGAGTACGTTAAAACTGTTACAGCTGTTTACCACGAAGCCCTGGAATCGGTCGAAAACGGATCATTTACCCCGGAAAAAGTTGAGTTGTGGTCCGCCAGGCTTGCTTCGGTTTACAACCGGGGTTACTGGGATGGGTACTATCTTGGACGTAAACTGGGCGAGTGGACCGAAAGCTATGGCTCGCAGGCAAGCAAACGGAAAGTGTATGTTGGCAAAATAAACAACTTCTACAGTAAACTGGGTGTTGCCGAAGTACTGATGGAAACCCAGAGTATAGCCATAGGCGACGAAATACTGGTCATCGGGCCAACAACAGGTGTTCACGAAGATATTGTCAACGAAATCAGGGTTGAACTGCATACTGTGCAACAGGCAGTCAAAGGCGACACCTGCTCGATTCCACTTACTGATACAGTGCGACGCGGCGATAAAGTGTACAAACTTGTTCAATCAGAGCATTAACAGGTAAAATGTTATTTTTCTTTCACCCATGACCGGACAAAATCTCCATACACACACCTTATATTCTGATGGCAAAGCTTCCATGCGTCAGGTTGTAGAAACCGCTGTGGCACAAAACATGCACACCCTGGGCATTTCGGACCATGCTCCGGTTTCGTTCGACAACGCTTTTTCGATCAAACCCGATCAACTGCAGGATTATTGTCGTGAACTGAGGTTCTTACAAAAGGAATACAGCCATTTGCTGCATCTTTTCCTGGCTCTCGAAATGGATTTCATTCCCGGGATCAGTCAACCGTTTTCCGGCTTAAAAGATCAATGCGGACTCGACTATGTGATAGGTTCGGTTCATCTGGTGGGCAGCAATCATCCCGAAAACCTATGGTTTACCGATGGTCCTGTGAGAGATACCTTCGACGAGGGGTTAGCAACATTTTTTGGCAACGATATCCGCAAAGCCGTTGGGGCTTTCTTCAGGCAAACCAATCAAATGATTGAACAGGAAGTTTTTGATGTGATCGGTCATTTCGACAAGATCAAGATGCACAATCAGAATCGTTTTTTTACCGAAGATGAAGCCTGGTACAGAGACATGGTGATGGAAACCCTGCAACTGATCAGAGAAAAAAACCTTATTGTTGAAATCAATACCCGTGGGGTGTATAAAAAACGTTCCGACAGCTTCTTCCCTTCCGGTTGGATATTGCAAAAAATGAATTCAATGCATGTTCCCGTGCTGATTAGTTCCGACGCCCATCAGGCAGAGGAACTGCAGATGTTGTTTCCCGAAGCCAATGATGCATTAAAATCAGCAGGTTATGCGGAACAGATGCATTTTTCAGATAAAGGATGGGAGTTGCGTCCAATCTGAAAACCAAAAAAACCGAATCATTTGTTGTTAAAGGCAGTCATTGTCCTTTCGATCCCGATGGCGACAAAGCTTTTGATCATATCCACCGCAATATCAATCTTTGGCAGAATGATATCCGATTCCTGGCGGCTCCATTCACCCAACACATAGTCAACCTGTCTGCCTTTCGGAAAATCGTCGCCTATGCCAAAACGCAGGCGGGCAAACTCATTGGTTCCCAGCGTCTGGATGATATCGTTCAAGCCGTTGTGACCTGCATCACCGCCTTTTTTCTTCATCCTCAGCTGTCCTGTCGGCAAGGCAATATCATCGACCAGCACAAGCATATTTTCAACAGGAATATCTTCGTGTCGCAACCAGTATTGCACAGCTTTGCCACTCAGATTCATAAAAGTTGAGGGCTTGATAACCACCAGAGGTTTGCTCCGGTATTTAAGCAAGGCGTGCTGGGCTAATCGTCCGGTAACAAACTTACCTTCGAGATTGTGGCAAAGTGCATCGGCAACCATAAATCCGATATTATGGCGCGTGAAGGCATATTCTGCTCCAATATTGCCCAAACCAACGATGAGGTATTTCAAAACGGCTTTAAATTATTGCGCAAAAATAACAAAAGGTATAAGACACCTGGCCTTATACCTTTTGATTGTGATTTGAGATTGTCCTTCGGCAGGATTAATCTGCCACAATTTCGTCGGCAGCAACAACTCCACGGGCAGTTCTCACATCCGTAATCACTGCACTGGGCATATCAAGGAAACTAAGGTTCTCGAATTCCAGATCCTTTACCTTAATATTTTGACCAATATTCATTTTTGACACATCAATATTGATATAATCCGGAATGTCGCTGATCAAACCTTTAAGTTTCAGTTTATTGAACTTAAGTTTCAGTTTACCACCGCGGATAACCCCGGGAGAAGTTCCGGTGAGTTTTACGGGAATGGATACAACAACAGGTTTGTCGTTTGACACCTCATAGAAATCGGCATGCAGCACTTCATCGCTTACCGGATGATACTGGATGTCTTTCAGGATAGCAAGGTGTTTCTTGTTATTGATATCAATTTCAATAACAAATGTTTCGGGGGTAAAAAGAATCGCTTTGAAGCTGGTTGCATCTGTTGTAAAATGAACCTGTTCCTTTCCGCCATAAAGCACACAGGGGACTTTACCCTGATAGCGGATTCCTTTAGCATCTTTTTTCCCTACGCCCTCTCGCAGAGAGCCGCTCAATGATACTGTTTTCATAGGATGATTAATTATTATTTATTTAGTTGAAAATTTGAACAACGAACTGATTGATTCGTAATTCTCGACGCGACGGATCACCTCGGCAAATAAATCAGCGGTTGACAATACTTTTATTTTATCACTGTGTTGTTTCAGGGGGATGGTGTCGGTAACCACCACTTCGGTAAACATTGACCTATCGATGCGGTCGTAAGCTGCCCCTGAGAAAATCGGGTGTGTGCAGAATGCCCGCACACTGCTGGCACCATTCTCCATAATCAATTCTGCAGCCTTGGTAATTGAACCGGCTGTGTCGATAATATCATCGACCAGCACCACATCACGGCCTCTGACATCGCCTATCAGAGCCATTTCTTCCACCACATTGGGTTTGGCCCTTTGCTTGTAACAGATAACAAAACCCGTTTCGAGCATTTTTGCATATGAAGCAGCCCTGCGTGTGCCACCGGTATCGGGAGATGCGAGGGTTAAATTGGGAAGCTTAAGGCTTTGGATATAGGGAAGAAAAATATTGGAGGCATACACATGATCAACCGGAACATCAAAGAATCCCTGTATCTGATCGGCGTGCAGATCGATGGTTATAATACGCTGAATACCCGAAGCAATTAACAAATTGGCGACAAGCTTGGCGGCAATGGTCACCCTGGGTTTATCCTTGCGATCCTGACGGGCAAAGCCAAAATAAGGGATTACTGCCGTAATTTTCCTGGCAGAAGCCCTGCGCGCTGCGTCGGCAAGCATCATCAGTTCAAATAAATTATCCGTAGGTGGAAAAGTAGACTGAACCAAAAAGACATCCCTACCGCGTATATTTTCCTCAAAAGATGGCTGGAACTCACCATCAGAAAATTCAGTTACGATAGCTTTACCAAGGTTTGTACCATAACTTTCGGCAATCCTCCTGGCAAGATATTCCGTTGCCCTTCCAGAAAAAATACTTACAATTGGTTCAGGCATAACTGTTTGGTGTTGTTATTGATTCGGCTGCAAAAGTAAGAACTTAATCCCGATTTTTAAATAATTATTTTACTTCATTTAAAGTCTGTTCTCATCTGTCACATCGTATAACACAGCAAAGAACAAACTATGTGTCTATCTGTCATGCTGATACAACAGAAAGGATACTGCCTAAAAGTGTTTCATATTCGCTGATGGGCGAAGGTTAAAAACATACCAATCGGATATCATGGTTATCGTGCCTAATGGGCCAATGCTCCATCGTCGAGATCCTGAAACGAAAGATCCAAAAGGCCGAACTGTTCCCATCCCCTGAAATCGAAATGCCACCACTCGGTTTGGAAAACACTGAAACCGTTTTCGGACATGATCCTGATCAGCAGATTGCGGTTGCGAATCGCTTCTTCGGGCAAATCGGTATAGCCTGGATGCGCCCTTTCGCTAAACTCATCGTAGGGTGTGGGCATAAGCAACTCATTACCGGTTTTAAGATCAATAAGGCTGAGGTCAACAGCAGCTCCGCGGTTATGACGCGAACCTATCCAGGGAGCGGCAACAAAACTGGTGTTGCGGTATATGTTATAAAACTTAAGTGTCACCGAGTAAGGTCGATAGGCATCCATCACTTTCAGTGCAATTCCCTGTTTATTGAGCTCCTTTTGCACCTTGAGCAAAGCCTCTGCCACCGGCCTGCGCAAAAAAGCCCGGGCTGAGTCATACAACTTTTGACCGGTAAAATTGTTGGTTGTAGCATACCGTATATCAAGGACTATTCCGGGAATAATCCGCTGCAGATCGATCATTTCGTTGTTGTTGTTGCTTGTCATGGCATGATAATATGCCTCGGCGGTCACCATCAGATCCAGGTTGTAGGGGTTGCGCTGAGGCTGCGCAAACAGTATGGTTACATGCAACAGCAGGCACAACAAACCAATGATATATCGCATCGCAATTGGGTTTAGAGTTGACGAAACTACTAAAAAACCGCTGTGTTTCGTTGAGGACAGTATTACATTTAACAAGCATTAGGTTTTCTTAAGAATCAGATTGCAATAATATCCTTAATTTAGCGCACTGATTACTGCTGTTGAAGAACGAAGAAACATATACACAACGAAGGCTGAAAGGGTCGTATATCACTTCCGTGATCAGCATCACGCTGGTGCTTTTTACGATTGGGTTGCTCGGCTTGTTGGTGCTGCATGCCCGAAGTTTGTCGGATCATATTAAAGAAAACATCGGTTTTGAGATTATCCTCAAAGAGGGGGTTAAAGAAGCAAACATATTGCAACTTCAGAAAATGCTTGATGCCTCACCTTACGTGAAATCAACCGAATACATTACCCGTGAAGAAGCAACAAAAAGACTCACAAAGGATTTGGGAGAAGACTTTATCAAATGGCTGGGTGACGCACAAAACCCCTTGCTTCCGTCGATCGACGTGCGATTCAGGGCAGATTGGGCTAATAGGGACAGTTTAGCCATAATCCAAAAAGAAATCCTGAAAAACCCTCAGATAAAAGAACTATTTTATCAGGAATCACTTGTGGACCTCATCAATCAGAATGTTCAAAGAATTGGCCTGATCATTATGGGATTCACCTTTTTATTGATCATTATCGCATTTGCATTGATTAACAACACCATACGTTTGTCTGTTTATTCGAAACGCTTTCTGATCCGCAGCATGCAACTTGTCGGAGCAACAGAGGGATTTATTCGTCGCCCTTTTATATGGAAAGGTCTGATTCAGGGATTTATTGGTGCTTTGCTTGCCCTGCTATTGCTAACCGGCTTGCTTTACATAGCCCTTCAAAACATTCCCGAACTTGCCATGCTTCAGGAAATGGAGGCTGTTTTGGTGTTTTATGCATTCATCGTTCTGACTGGCATGGCTATCTCCGGCATATCAACCTATTTTGCGATAGGCAAGTATTTAAAAATTAAGACAGATAAATTATTTGCCTGATTGGTAATTTGAAAATTATAATTTTGACAACGAAATAAATACAACATGAAAACAACATCAAAGCCTCAGGGAGTGGATCCCCAGAAATCAGACGCTTTTGCATTTACGCGTGAGAATTACCGTTGGGTACTCATTGGCCTTGGATTAATTGCAATAGGTTTTTTGCTGATGATTGGCGGTGGCTCATCTGATCCTGATGTTTTCAGTGAAGGGATTTTTAGTTTTCAACGCATGACCCTGGCTCCTTTGCTTGTGTTGGCAGGATATGGCATAGAGATTTATGCCATTATGAAAAAATCGGGAAAGTAGCATGACTTTTCTCGAAGCCGTAATTATAGCCATTGTTGAAGGTCTCACCGAGTTTCTGCCTGTTTCCTCCACAGGTCATATGATTATTACCCAGGAATTACTGGGGATGGAAATAAACGATTTTGTCAAGGCATTCACTGTCAGCATTCAATTCGGTGCAATCCTTTCGGTGGTTGTATTGTATTGGCGGAAATTCATTCAGAGCCTTGACTTTTATTATAAACTTTTTATTGCTTTCATCCCTGCTGCAGTCATTGGTTTTCTGGCTGGTGATTTAATCGATAACCTGCTCGAAAACGTTGCTGTGGTTGCTATAATGCTGGTTCTCGGGGGCATTGTTCTGGTATTTGTTGATCGTTGGTTCAAACAACAAAAACCTGATCAACCTATCAGTTACCCCAGCGCGTTTAAAATCGGTCTGTTTCAGTGCATTGCCATGATACCCGGTGTTTCGCGCTCGGCTGCAACCATCATAGGAGGGATGACACAGAAACTCGACCGGAAGACTGCTGCCGAATTTTCCTTCTTTCTTGCCGTGCCAACGATGTTGGCAGCATCAGCCTATAAACTCCTTCAAAATTACAAATCAATTGATCCAAACAACATCGATCTGTTGATAGTGGGAAATGCAGTAGCTTTTGTTGTGGCCATGATTGCCATCAAAACTTTCATCACCCTGCTTACACGCTTTGGGTTTAAATGGTTTGGTTATTACCGTATCGTTGTTGGCCTGGTCATTTTGGTTATGTTGGGACTGGGCTATGAACTGAGTGTAGTGTGAACAATATGTCATTCGATTTCGAAAGCGGGGAACTGCTCCTCATCGACAAGCCTGCCACCTGGACCTCCTTTGATGTGGTGAATTTTCTCAGGGCACTCATGAAAAGATTCCGTAAACTTTCGGGACTGAAGGTAGGCCATGCCGGCACCCTCGACCCGTTAGCGACTGGCCTCTTGCTGGTTTGCACCGGCAAAATGACCAAACAGATTCAGCATCTGCAGGATATGGATAAAACCTACACCGGCACCATGCGCCTTGGTTTCACCACCCCTTCCTTCGATCTGGAGACCGAAGCTGATGGTCATTTCTCAACCGAAGGGATCGACATGGCAAGGCTCGAAAACGCCAGAAAACAATTCCTGGGAGCCATTGAACAATATCCTCCCGTTTACTCAGCCATAAAAATTGATGGAAAAAGGGCATTTAATTACGCACGCAAAAACAAGGAAGTAAAGCTGGAATCGCGCATGGTCGAAATCCATGCTTTCGAACTCACCCGAATCGAGCTTCCGGAGGTTGATTTCAAAGTCGTGTGTAGCAAAGGAACGTATATCAGAAGCCTTGTAAATGACTTTGGCAAGGCACTGGAAAATGGAGCCACTATGACTGCCCTGCGCCGCACACATATCGGAAATTATTCCGTTGAAGAGGCCTGGTCGCTGGAATCAATCAAACAAGTTATCATCGGAACCGACATTTCAGTGGAATAATCCGCTTTATTTTTTGGTTAAATGGTATTGTTTGGACATTTTGAGTCTGAAACGCTTGACAACGGCACGATATTGGATTACCTTTGCACACCCATACTTTAAACCAAGCTTAAATCAAGGTGAAGTTTTTATGAAATGTTGTTGGAAATTAATTAATTAAGCTAATGAAATTATCTCAATTCAGGTTTAACTTACCCCCGAATCTTATTGCAAGCCACCCACCCAAAAACCGCGACGAATCGCGTATGATGGTGCTCAACCGCAAAGACCAGACCATCGAACACAGGATATTTAAGGATATCCTTGAATATTTCAGGGACGGTGATGTGTTTGTTCTCAACAACACCAAGGTGTTTCCGGCACGTCTTTATGGAGAAAAAGAAAAGACCGGGGCCAAAATCGAAGTATTCCTGCTCAGGGAACTCAACCGCGAAAGCCGGCTGTGGGATGTGCTGGTCGACCCTGCACGTAAAATCCGCATTGGCAACAAGCTGTATTTCGGCGAGGACGAATCTCTGGTTGCCGAAGTTATCGACAACACCACTTCACGTGGCCGCACGCTCAGGTTTTTGTTCGACGGGCCTTATGAAGAGTTTAAGCAAACCATACAGTCGCTGGGGAAAACGCCTCTGCCCAAAATCCACGAAAGGGCTGTTGAGCCTGAAGATGAAGAACGTTATCAGACCATTTATGCCAAGCACGAAGGAGCTATTGCCGCACCTACTGCCGGTCTGCATTTTAGCCGCGAAATCATGAAAAGGCTCGAGTTGATTGGGGTTTCTTTTGCCGAAATTACCCTGCACACTGGCATGGGCAATTTCCGTCCGATTGAAGTGGAGGACCTTACCAAGCACAAAATGGACTCGGAAGAAATGATTATCACCGACATCAATGCTGATATCATTAATGCTGCTAAAGCACGAAGAAACAGCGTTGTGTCAATTGGAACAACCACCATGAAGGCACTTGAAACAGCCGCTATCATCACCGGAAAAGTAAAACCCTACAAGGGCTGGACAAACAAATTCATTTTCCCGCCCTACGATTTTACCCTGGCCGACGCTATGGTCAGTAACTTCCACCTGCCCAAATCGCCCATGATGATGCAAGTGGCTGCTTTTGGGGGATATGATTTTGTGATGAGGGCCTATAAAGAAGCGATAGCCAACAAATACCGCTTCTTCACTTACGGCGATGCCATGCTGATTATCTGACACAAAAAAACCACTGCCAGTTGAGGATAGTGCTTTGCAGGAAATAAAAAATATTCGTTTGTTTTTGACAATATCACCCCTTCGGGGTTTGTTCCGGATGGTTTGGTTTCTTTAGAATTGTTTCACCCCTTCGGGGTTTAATTCGGTTTTATGTGTGCTTCAGAGGAGCTTCAAACTTGCTGAACCGGACAAAAACAAGCTCAGAATGACGAATTCAACACGCTGTTTTCACTTAAGCCTGAAGGGCTGACACTCTTCTGGATCAGTGCAGGTGTAATGATCAAACCCCGAAGGGGTGGCACTAATCGATCCAGTCTTACAGACAATTTCACCCCTTCGGGGTTTAATTAAGTTTTATGTGTGCTTCAGAGGTGCTCCAAACTTGCTGAACCGGACAAAAACAAGATCAGAATGACGAATTCAACACGCTGTTTTCACTTAAGCCCGAAGGGCTGACATTCTTCTGGATCAGTGCAGATGCAATGATCAAACCCCGAAGGGGTGACACTAATCGATCCAGTCAAAAAGATATTTTTCATCGTAAGTCACCTGAAATTCTTCTAGAAACTCAATATATTCCTGACGGAACTTCTTCCTTTGATGATGCTGTTCTTGATTTTGTATGTAGTTATACACATTTTCGATTTGAGATTGAGCGTATGAAAACGCCCCATAACCTTCCTGCCAGGCGAATTTGCCTTTTACAAGATTGCTTTCGTTGATGAATTTGGAAGAATTGTTCTTCATGTCCCTGACAAGATCAGAGATTGCCATGACCGGTTTTAAACCCACAAATGCATGGATATGATCGGATACTCCGTTAACAATGATTGATTTATGTCCTTTATTAGTGATAATACCAGAGATATACTTGTGCAGTTCATCTCTCCAGGTTTTTGAAATAAGGTTTTCGCGTCCCTTAACGGCAAAAACAAGCTGGATATAAATCTGTGAATATGTGCCGGGCATGTTAGATTGAGTATTGGTTTATCAATGTAAAGTTGTAATTTCAAATGTACAACTATATTGGTGTCACGCGAAACTTTTCGACACTTTCCCAAAAACTTGCAAACAATTGAAAACAAGGAGCTGTTGGAGTTATATCACCCCTTCGGGGTTTGCTTTATTGACCTTGGTGGCTTTAGAGGAATGTCACCCCTTCGGGGTTTGTTCCGGATGGTTTGGTTTCTTTAGAATTGTTTCACCCCTTCGGGGTTTAATTAAGTTTTATGTGTGCTTCAGAGATGCTTCAAACAGCGGAACCAGACAAAAACAAGCTCAGAATGACGAATTCAACTCGCTGTTTTCATTCAAGCCCGAAGGGCTGACATTCTTCTGGATCAGTGCAGATGCAATGATCAAACCCCGAAGGGGTGACACTAATCGATCCAGTCTGACAGACAATATCACCCCTTCGGGGTTTGTTCCGGATGGTTTGGTTTCTTTAGAATCGTTTCACCCCTTCGGAGTTTAATTCGGTTTTATGTGTGCGTCAGAGGAGCTTCAAACTTGCTGAACCGGACAAAAACAAGATCAGAATGACGAATTCAACACGCTGTTTTCACTTAAGCCCGAAGGGCTGACATTCTTCTGGATCAGTGCAGATGCAATGATCAAACCCCGAAGGGGTGGCACTAATCGATCCAGTCTTACAGACAATTTCACCCCTTCGGGGTTTGTTCCGGATGGTTTGGTTTCTTTAGAATTGTTTCACCCCTTCGGGGTTTATTCGGTTTTATGTGTGCTTCAGAGATGCTTCAAACAGCGGAACCAGACAAAAACAAGCTCAGAATGACGAATTCAACACGCTGTTTTCACTTAAGCCCGAAGGGCTGACATTCTTCTGGATCAGTGCAGATGCAATGATCAAACCCCGAAGGGGTGGCATGAATCGATCCGGTTTAACAGAGAATATCACAAAATATATCCATTTGCTTTTGAATTGAATTTATCTTAGCCGGATTCATTCAAACAGGGGTGATTATACAGCTGAGTCCAGGGTGGAATCAACGACATTGCGTTCTTCATCTATCGTGTTTCACTGATATTTACTTAGAAGAATTTGAAGTCCTCAGTTGCATTAATTCTTGAGCTCTCTCATACCTCATCAGGATATTGTGTGTTGAATGGCTTGAGATTGCAATGTCTCCTAAACCCGGGATGGTATTCTGTGAAAAGAGTTATTAAGCGAAACATGCTCACAGACTCAAAGCCAAAACCAAGGCTGGGCTATTTTGATGTTTGTGGCGGTAAACTTCAGGAATTGTTACCCAAAAAGTGCCTTTGGTATTCTGAAGTTCAAGCTTGTTTGGGTGGCCAAGTATTTTTAATTCCCCACCATCTTTTATGAATTCAGCAGGCAATTCGAGTGTTTCTGGGAAGGCTTCGTCTTCATCTTTCAAGTAAAAAGCATAGTTGGTTTTCCCTTCTTTGGATTGGGTGAAGCACCATTTGCCCGATTCGTAAGGTGCCAATGGTTTGGTTTTGTAAATTGCTTCTGCGTTCACTTCCATCCAGTGACCAATTGATGCTAGCCTGTCATAGACTTCCAGCACCATGTCGCCAGTTTTGTCGGGGCCAATACCAAGCAGGAAATTGCCTCCTTTTGCCACAATTTTTACAAGGGTATGAATGGCCCATGTTGCTGATTTATACCTTTCTCCCGGTCCGGTAGAGTACCAGCTGTCGCCAAGGGTGATGCAGCTTTCCCAGGGGTAATCGGGTTTCAGGACAGGGATTTGCTGTTCAGGAGTGCGGTAGTTTTCGAATTCGCCATGCACAGTACGGTCAACAAGGAGCAATCCAGGTTGATGCTTACGGGCCATCTTAGCAATAGCCGGCATGTTGATATCCTGAATCCATTGGTTCTTGCCAAGCCATGGCCTGGTTTCTGCTGTAAGCGTGCCTTCGGGGCGCACCCAGCCGCCATCCAGCCAAAGGATATCTACATCGCCATAACCGGTCATCAGCTCTTCAAGCTGGTTGAATGTGAACTGCTTAAAATTGTTCCATTTTTCAGGGTATTTCTTTGGGTCATAATTCACATTGCGGTCGAAAACCGGAAAATAGGGCCACCAATAATCCCGGTTGTGCCAGTCAGGTTTGCTGAAATATACGCCAATGCCCATTCCCTGCTCGCGAAAAGCAGTAAAAACTTCCAAAGCAATATTGCTCCCCGTTCTGACCGAAAAAATACTCATGCTGTCAGTGATCTTGTACTGGGTGTGTTTGGAGTCGAACATACAAAAGCCATCATGGTGCTTGGTGGTGAATACGAGGTACTTCATGCCAGCCCTTGCGCAGGCTTCGGCCCATTTATCAGGCTGAAATTTGATTGGGTTGAAACTGTGCCTTATTTTCTCATATTCCTGAACATAAGTGTTGTAATCAGCAGCATAGGGGCCACGCCTTTCGCACCAGGGTTCATCTTCCGGACAAAGACTCCAGCTTTCAACAATGCCCCATTCGCTGTAGGGTCCCCAATGGATGATCACACCAAATTTCCAATCTTGCCATTCCTTAAGTTTTGCGCTTACTTCAGGGTCAGAAGGCCAGTGGTATTGGTCGGCAGTTTCAGTTTCATTCTCCACTGAACAGGCAGCGAAACCAAGCAAAAGCAAAACAGGCAGATAAAAAGATAATTGTTTCATTTATTAATTTGGTTAGTCGTCAATCAATTACATGTAGTACAATCCGTTGCCGGATATCTTTTGAGGAAGCCCCAACCATAAACCTGAAGGTTCCGGGTTCAACAATTTTATTGAGATTTTGGTCATACATCGAAAGCATTTCAGGTGTGATGCGAAAGCTTACTATTTTTGTTTCGCCCGGCTGCATGTGAATGCGTTGAAAACCCTTTAGTTCTTGCACCGGTCTGGCAAGCGATGCCAGTTCGTCTCGCAGATACAACTGAACTACCTCATCGCCAGCCATACTCCCCGTGTTTGTAACTTTCACGCTTATCCAGCCTGTATCGCTTTTGGAAATGGTTTTCTGGCTCAGTTTTATGTCTGTATACTTAAAAGTAGTGTAGCTCAGGCCAAAACCAAAGGGGAAAAGTGGTTGTCCGGTCAGGTTCATATAATCATCGCCCCTGCCCGTGGGTTTGTGGTTGTAAACCAAGGGCAACTGCCCTTCAAAAACAGGGAAGGTGATGGGTAGACGACCGGCCGGACTGAAATCGCCTAACAGCAGTTCAGCCACAGCCTGACCAGCTGCCTCGCCCGGATACCAAAGCTGGACGATGCTTTCTACCTGATCCATCCAGTGGCTCATGGTGATGGCACTGCCACCAACCAATAACACCACGACAGGAGTTCCGGTCGCTGCAACTTTCAGAATCAGTTCCTCTTGCCTGCCCGGCAGTTTGAGATAGGCCCTGTCGAGGAATTCGCCTTCTTCGATGCCCACCGCAAGAACAACCACATCGCTCTTCTTTGCCAGCTGAACAGCTTTTTCAATTTCAACCGACTGGTCATCAACAACACCAATATTCCAGATCAGTCTGAACCATGCATTGCCGACCGGTTCGTAAAATTCGATCATTAAATCATATTCCCTGCCGGCTTCGAAAGTAAACTCAACAAGGGAAACCTGCCTGCTACGCTTCGTCCAATTGTCCAAAACCAGCTGCCCTTCGAGGTAAAGCCGGTAGCCGTCATTGCCATCGATGCCAATTTTAAAGCTGCCCGACTCGGGGGCCTTCAGCTTGCCTGTCCAGCGGACTGAATAGAAATCGTAGGTCAGTTTTTCGGGATCAGGAGAAAAGAGTGTCCACCTGAAATCCAGCTGCTTGTCGTTTCTGATGAATGTCGGATCACCTGAAAAAGTGATATTGTTGAAATATTCACCTTGCAGACCAGCTTGTTGTTGGCCATTCATTTTGCATGACAAGACTTCGGATGGTACTGTAATGAAGTCTATCGTCTGGTGGTGACAACCCCTTGCATGACTTACTTCAACATCGGATGCAACCCCTTTTTTAATTCCATCTAACAGGCTGATTTTGTTGTTGCCGGGGCCGCTGTATCCGCCCAATCGCAGTTCAGCAGCATCAGGACCAATAACCGCAATTGATTTTATGTCGTTTGAAAGGGGTAGAAGTTGATGCTCGTTTTGCAATAGTACAAAGGATTCGCGGGCTGCCTGCAGGGCTAGTTCGCGGTGCTTGCTATGACCATTCCAGATGGAAGCTTCCTGTGGAATAACATAGGGATTTTCGAAAAGTCCCAGTTCAAATTTCAATTTTAACACCCGCGCCACAGCCTTGTCAATGGCATCCTGTGTGATGCTTCCATCATAAAAAGGAGGTGAAAAAAGAATCTGGTGGTCATAAGCCGTCTGAAAAATCACATCCAGGCCTGCTTCTATCGATTTAGTGGTGGCATCGGCATAATCTGCAGCAGTAAAATGCAGCACATTGGCACCACCTGTGCCACCTGCATCGGAGATAACAAACCCATTGAAACCCCATTCATCCTTAAGTAATTGATTAATTATCCAGTCGTTGGCTGTGCAGGGCGAGCCATCATAAGAGTTATACGAAGTCATCACCGAACGGGAGCCTCCACGCCTGAAACAAGCTTCAAATGGTGGTAGGTATATTTCGCGCATCAGACGTTCGCTCCAGTGAATGGGATAGCTGTCGCGACCACCATCACCCACATTGGCCACAAAATGCTTGGGTGTGGTTATGACTCCCATTTGTTCAAAAGCTGAAACATAGGCAACACCCATCTCAGCTGACAGATAAGGACACTCGCCATAGGTTTCCTCGGTGCGGCCCCAACGCACATCCGAGGCAATATTTACCACAGGCGACAACACCTGCCTGATGCCGCGTGTTTTGCATTCAACCGCAATGGCATTGGCTACTTTGTGCATCAATTCCGTGTTCCAGGTGGAGGCCAGACCAATGGCTTGCGGGAAAGCTGTGGCGCCTGACCTTACCAGACCATGCAAGGCTTCATCCAGCGGAATAATGGGTATGCCCAGACGTGTTTCCTCAACAAAATACCGTTGTATTGCATTGATCTTCATCGCAGTTTCGAGGGCAGAAGAACCTTCGTAGTACTGAAGCAGCTGGCCTGCTGCATCTGCTAGCTGCCCAACAGTATTCACCTGAAAGCCAAAGATCCCATGCTTGAATTTTTCTTTTTCCGTATCCAGATCGCCTGGAATCATGAACAATTGCCAGAATTTCTCTTCTGGGGTCATGCGCGACAAAAGGTCATTTACCCTTTCATCAACAGGCAGTCCGGACTCCTTGTATGCCTGTCCGTGAAGCTGAGTAAATAAAATGCTGACCGTAAATAAGAGTAACCAATTTTTCATCTGCAATGTGTTATGTCAAATTCAAACTACCACAATCTCATCAACAAACACCCATGAACCCCCTCCTGCCGAAGGATGCCAGTCGAAAAGATTTTTGGTACCCTTGATCTCGAACTTTATAAAACGGCATTTTTTATTGCACCCTTTAAAGCTAAATAGCTTGTTGATTTCTTCATGCTGTTGGTCGCCTTCAATCGTTTGAACATCAACAACTCCAAAATGATTCCCATCCGCTGATACCAGGCAACTGATCGATTTTGGATGCAATATCCAGCTTTTCGGGTCATATAAGGTGCTGATTTCAATCGTATTGACATCAATCAGACTTCCCAGGTCAAGTGTGAGAGAAAAATCCTGTGCTTCCCAGCCAAGCCAATGCACTTTAAAGTCATTGGCTCCCCTTACACCATTTGTGAGCAAAGCCAGCTTGCCTTCACTATATTTAGCTGCTGGAGGTGGGTAGGCAGAAACCGGCTTACGAAAAGCGAGATTGCCCTTCACCTGCACGTCAATAAAGCGTTTGGTGGACTGGTAATACTGTTCAACCGTCATGCCCGACTCATTGATAAAGGCAGCCTCAGCCTGCTTGCCCGTTTGGTAAAATTGTTCAAGAGTCTGAAGCATATGTTGATTCAGCACAAAATCATCATCCACTTCCTGATACCAGCCCCGCGCCCCGAACATATCGGCTTTGCCAATCTCCATGATGGCATACTGCAAAGCCATGCGTGCGGTGCGCAGGCGAAGCTCATAGACGGGCATTCCGGCCACTGCTTTGAAAGCCTCGTCATAATAGCTGTTGTAAAGCCTGATATTGTCTGCTGACAAAAAGGTTTGCTGGTGGTTGGTTGGCGGCCCGTAAATATCGAGCCATTCGCCTGTTGACAGGATCTCATGCTGAAGGTGCTCCATATACTTCCTTATCCAAATGGCTGCAGGCCCGTAAAATCCTCCGGTGAATTCATTGATAATGGCCTGTGCATCCGCATTGGGATTCCATAATAGCTTGGCAATGAGGTACGATTTAAGTTCCGAGAAAGTATGCCCCACCCCTGTATTCGACTGTTGGAAGTGTTCAGTTACCTGATTCCTTACAAAAAGCTGAATGTTGGGCTGCAAAGTATGCAGGTTTGGGAATGGGCTGATATGGTGATTGAAATTCACAGTATAATCCCACAGGAAAATGTGGTTGCTGATACGTCCCCAATCCTCCATATCCTTTAAAAAGGAACTGCTTCTTTTGTCAACGTCTATAGGCTGGCTTCGGTTCAGCTCGATAGTGCAAAGCATAATTTGCACGTTGTCAAGTGGTTTTGTTTTGGCAGGTGCTTTCCTGCTGTACTGATAAGCCAGAGTAGAGATGATCTTGTCGGGAAAATATGCGGCCACCCGGTTTACAAAATGGATAACAGGTCCTGCAGCAGAGCCTTCATCTTCGATGATGCGGAGGCAGTTAGCGCACTGACAATGCGAAAAATTATCGTCCTGACTAACCGACCAAAACTGCTTGTCGGGTTGCAGACGCATTTCCTGTTCCAGCTTTTCTACTGTCAGCCGAAAAACATCTTCGTTGGTCAGGCAGAGCTGGTCGATGATGCGTTTGCCGTTCATGAGGGCAAAATACTCGGGCTTCGACCTGAAATACTGCTGCCATGGAACAAGCTTATGAAAAGTATGCACAAAATAGCCCACTGCAAACATATCCTCAATCAGGTGGAGGCGGTGGAAATCCCTGTAGTTTGCATCTTCAGCAAAATGACCATTGATATTACGGTAGGTGTTTGGAGATGTGCCACTTATGTCAAGTACTGGCAGAACAATACTGTGCGATTGTGGTATTACTACATGCTTCGGACTGTAATAGCGCACAGCGAGATATTGCTCCAGCAATTCGCTAACACCATAGACGCAGCCTCTGGCCTTGCCACCTTGGATATAAAGGTTGTTTTCGATTGTGAAAACACGAAACCAATCACCCTCAGCTATTTCGTTCGTTTTTGAGATATAAACAGCAGGCGATGACAAGGGCGTTTCCATGAAAACGATCGGCAGAGAACAGCCTGATATGTTGTAGACGTGAAACTGTAGAAATTCAGCTGCACGTATTTCATCGGCCGAGGCTTGTTGCGGAATGGCAATGGAATAATCACTTTTTCCACTGTCAACCAGCCTGATGTTTCCTTTTTGTTTAGTGGAACAAGCTGAGAGTGTAACGATTATTGCGAAGATTTGCAGGGTTTTGATTAGCATGATGCTTGTTGTCTTGCACAGCTTTTGACCTTCCTGACAAACATTTTTAACAATCATTGTATACTTCGTCATGACATATATTAACTCTCCACCCATCATGCAAATATATCCATTTGCCTTTGAATGGCTTTGTCATTTCTGGTTTTCTTTCGTGCAGGAGTGACAGCAAATCAGGCCTTGCGGGGGTTAACTGATGTGGCTCCATGTTGAGTGGCATGTTGTAACATGCGCATGTGGGGGCAGTGGCGCATAGATTATAAAGCTGTGCCAGCCTTTAGATTTGCTTCACCCCTTCGGGGTTTGCTTTATTGACCTTGGTGGCTTTAGAGGAATTTCACCCCTTCGGGGTTTGTTCCGGATGGTTTGGTTTCTTTAGAATTGTTTCACCCCTTCGGGGTTTAATTCGGTTCTATGTGTGCTTCAGAGGAGCTTCAAACTTGCTGAACCGGACAAAAACAAGCTCAGAATGTCGAATTCAACACGCTGTTTTCACTTAAGCCCGAAGGGCTGACATTCTTCTGGATCAGTGCAGATGCAATGATCAAACCCCGAAGGGGTGACATGAATCGATCCAGTCTAACAGACAATTTCACCCCTTCGGGGTTTGCTTGATTGTTTTTCGTAAAATCATTGATTAATAAGCCATTGCTCCGGATAAAAGAAATTTTAACATTTATTCCGAAAACTATCATTGGTTTCCAATGAACTTATTCGAAATCCTTCTGTTTAACAAATGTTCTTAAACATTAAACAATAAAATCATGAAAAAACTATTTGTTATCCTGATCGCTTCCGTAATCTCTACGAGTGCCTTCAGTCAGAAAAAAGATGTTGTGGATATTGCAATAGGATCAGCAGATCATACAACTCTTGTGGCAGCTGTTAAAGCAGCCGAATTAGTCGCTACCTTAAAGGGTGCAGGTCCGTTCACTGTTTTTGCACCAACAAACGAAGCATTTTCCAAACTCCCTGCTGGAACAGTTGAAACATTACTCAAACCTGAAAATAAAGCTCAACTCACCAAAATTTTGACCTATCATGTAATTAGCGGCAATATTAATGCTGCTGGTGTAATTGATGCAATCAAAAGTAGCAACGGTAAGGCTGTTTTAACAACCCTGAGTGGTGGTAAATTAACAGCTACCCTCGATATGGGAAAGGTAAAACTAACCGATGAATCAGGTAATTCAGTGTTTGTTACCGCAACGGACTTAAAAGGTAGCAATGGAATTGTTCACGTAATTGATGGCGTGGTCCTTCCCAAGTAATTGCCTCTCAAAATCAATTGAGTAC
This sequence comes from Bacteroidales bacterium UBA6192, assembly GCA_002422725.1. Taxonomy (GTDB): domain Bacteria; phylum Bacteroidota; class Bacteroidia; order Bacteroidales; family F082; genus UBA6192. The sequence goes on along the minus strand of DITE01000023.1, from coordinate 46,483 downwards.
AAAAGCCCTCTGACCTATCAGGGGGCTTTTTTTTTGTTTCACTGACACACATCACTATTTACAGCACAAGCAGCTCGTAAATAAAGAATTGTAATGCCTGCTCCGGCTTTTTGTTGAATAAGAAATCAAATAGCATCAGACTACAAAATCCTCGAATCGTCCACTGACCACCAACTTACATCGTCAAATCCACGTACAACCTGAAACTTTTCAATTGTTATCAGCATAAGTGCTAAATCAGCATTCAGCATGTAATTTGCTTGATCGGGGTGTCTTTTCAGATGTTTTTGCAGAGCTTCTTCATAATCAGCTTTACATACTTGCTGAGCATGACCAAATGCAGTGAGTGCATAATCTGACTGTTTGAATGACATGTCTGATTCTTCCCCCTGAATCAGCACTGCTACCCTGCCATTGTTTAGCAGATTTTCGAATTTGCGTGTGTTGCGATAAGTGGCAAAGATCATCTGCTTAAAATCTGAAACCGGTGTAATGACAATCAAACTTGCATAAGGCTGCCCTTCACCTTCGGTAGCCAATACAGCAAGCTTGCTGGTTTGAAGCACATTCTGAATGTATTCACTTATTGAAATTGAGTTTTTCATCTTTGTCGCAATCAAATCGCCAGAACAAAGGTATTCAAAACCTGCTCCGCTCACATTTTATAAAAGCTTTACCTTGTTGGCGCATATCCAAAAGCATAACGCTATAAAAACCTTGCTTAACCAAAATTCCTACTCTTGTCTTTCCACGAACAAAAATGCAAGCAGTGAAGAAAATCGTTATCAATACACATTTCAACTCTTAACAAGTCAGAAAAATAAATCCATTTGCCATTGAATGGCTTTGTCATTTCTGGTTTTCTTTCGTGCAGGAGTGACAGCAAATCAGGACATGTGGGGGTTAACTGATGTGGATCCATGTTGAATAGAATGTTCCAGCATGAGCAGGTGGGGTGAAGCGGGGCACAGATTATAAAGCTGCGCCATGGGGTGCATGCCGGGTCGACTTGAACTCCTGCGTATTAGCCCTGCTTACTCATTTAATATTCTCTCGATTTCCTGTAAATTAAATGGTTTTTTCAAACATTTGAGAATTAATTTATTATCAAGTGCATGTTGAATTTCACCTGTAATATCGAAACCCGTTAGAATGTAATATCTTTTATTTGGATATTTTCCTTTAGCTTTCCCTATGAATTCGAGACCATTCATTTCCGGCATTTTCATATCACTAATTACAACTTCTGTGTCAAGATTTTTATCCAATAGTAACAGGCCATCCATGCCACTACAACTGATTAAAACCTCAAAACTATTTGAAAAATTAATCTGAAATAGCTGAACATTGATTTTTTCATCATCTACATATAAAATTTTCTTCTTGCGTATCATGACTATATTATTTTGGAAATTTTATTTTTACCATTGTTCCTTTTCCCAAATCGGATTGAAATTCAAGAATTCCGTTATGTTTTTTTATGATATTATATGTGATTGCTAATCCTAAGCCTGTGCCTTTACCCGGCTCTTTTGTTGTAAAAAAAGGATCGGCTACTTTTTCTATATTTTCCGCGCTAATCCCCTCTCCTGTATCTTTGATTTCTATATGAACATAGTCATCATCGAGTTTAGTTGATATAGTAATTGATCCTTCATTTAAAATTGCTTGAATAGAATTATTCAGGATATTGACAAAAACCTGATGTAAATTCCCAACATTTCCTTTTATAATTATTTCAGAATTAGCGTATTGCTTATGAATGGAAATATTGTTTGATAATTGATTTTGCAAGATATTAAGTGAATTATTAATAATTTCATGCAGGTTACATTCTTCATGATATGATTGACTGTTCCTTGTAAATTGATTCAATCCTTCAACAATAGATACAGACCTCTCTACGCCAACTTTTAATGAATCTATTAGAATTCCTACCTGCTCGTCATTTTCCGAAAAGGTTTTATTTTCATAATGTCGGAAAAGCCCAACATATGCGCCCATTATATAATTCAATGGATTATTCAATTCATGCGCTACTCCAGCAGTTAAAATACCTAACGACGCCATTTTTTCTGCCTGAAACAGATGACTTTGTGTGTCCTGCAAACAAACAAGTGTGTTCTTAAGTTCAGTATTTTTTTGATTTATAATTTCATTTTTTCTGAATAACTCCTCATTTTTGGACTCTAAATCATTGGTTTTTTCCTGAATCATTTTCTCCAAATGATTTTTATGATGTTCAAGTTCAATTTCAGTATCCCGTAACTTTGTTAAATGGTTTTTAATGAAAAGAAAAAAAAGTATTGCGGTAACAATAACATAGAACCACCCTTTAAAAATCTGTATTTCAGTTAAAACCCTGATATCATAAATGATCGAACTTAACAATTTATCAGAAAATATAATCCAAATACCTCCAAGAAGAAGGTAAGAAAATGCTAATTTATATTCAAATTTAATTTTTCTCATTGCTGCATTTTTATTTTGTCCAGGATAATTTGCGCCAACTAATTGCTAACCTTAAGCCTATTGCTCCTCCTTGTCTACTATGCATCAATCAATTGATATTCAACAACCTATCCATTGATAAACGCTTAAAACGTGTATAATTGTTTACCACGGGCCAGAACATCCAGCCGCTAATGTATGAAATCCACCCAATAAGCAAGCATCACAGGCAATAAAATTTTCAATCTGAAGGTACGCTACCTGGAGGCAGGGCTGCTGCAACAAACATAAGTGGATAAAAAATCTTTCTGTCCGGTTTTCTTAAGCCACGTCAGTGATTTACTCAAAACTGCTTCGCTACCAAAGTTTATAAGTGAATCCAACACTCAAATTGTATAAGAATGCCGCATGTTCTTCTATCCCAAGTTGCGCGTTTCTTATTTCGTCGCTTGAATTATCAATCAACAACCATCCTTGTGCAATTTTATAGTTATGCAATCCGATCTGTGCTTGGAATTTTATCCCGATATTTTTTCCAATGGGCTGATGATAACCCAGATGCATATATCCTGCAATGCCTGTAAAAAATGTCGGAGAATCGATATCAGGAACATCATCAAACTTTTTTTGAGATTCACCGGCAACCCAGTTGAAATTAAGCGCGAATCTTAATCCTCCATAAAACACATCAGTAAAATAATAGTTGCCTTCAGTGAACAATCCATGCGAACTGAACTCTAAATCTTTTACACCACTGTATTCCGTTGTGTTCTTAAAATGCAAATAACCAAACCTCACCCCAATAATATGCGAATGGATTGGTAGTATGGACTCTACAAAAACATCTGCTGAAAACGAAGTGTTTTGGGCTAAACCGGCAGTTATTCCAAGCGTCATGTTACTTCTAGTACTGTCAGTAACTGAAGCAGATAAGGCCGTTGAAATCATGATCAGCCCTAATGTGCACCTAAAAAGTCTAATTCCCATGGTGTCTTTTTTATTGTTATCAAGTGATGGCATCGCTCTATATAATCTACTCAATAATTTGGTACCTGCTTGCGAGAATGTCTAATCTGTTCCAAAACCAATTTCTATCCAAAAGTTTTACATTCAACCCAATCAATGTCATGTTCATTGCGGTTACTGCTCTAATAGCGAGAGTAATCCTTTTTTTTTAGGTATTTGCCGCTCGATTCCCATCGCGCGGCAGCGGGAGTTATCCGTATTGAATTGGCCGCACTACATCACATATTCCGTCTGTATTGCCCACCAACTTCAAACAAGGCTCTGGTTATCTGGCCCAGCGAAGCATGTTTGACCGCTTCCATCAGGAACTCGAACACATTTTGGTTGTGGATGGCGGCTTGTTGTAGTTTTAACATATCACCCGGAACATTTTCATGCCAGGTTTTGTGCAACTGTGCCAGCATGTGTATCTGATATTCTTTTTCTTCCGGAGTGGCCCTGATCACCTCACCGGGAGTCACTGTTGGTGAACCTTTGCTCGACAAGAAAGTGTTCACCCCCATGATTGGCAGCTCACCGGAATGTTTCAGGTTTTCGTAATACAGGGATTCTTCCTGTATCTTACCGCGCTGATACATGGTTTCCATAGCTCCCAATACTCCTCCCCTTTCGGTGATACGGTCAAATTCGGCCATCACGGCTTCTTCAACCAAATCGGTTAGCTCCTCGATGATGAATGAACCTTGCAATGGGTTTTGGTTTTTGGCCATCCCCAGCTCGTGGTTGATAATCATTTGAATGGCCATGGCCCGGCGCACCGATTCTTCTGTGGGGGTTGTGATAGCCTCATCGTAAGCATTGGTGTGCAGGGAGTTACAGTTATCATAAATGGCATAGAGGGCCTGCAGCGTTGTCCGGATATCGTTAAAATCAATTTCCTGGGCATGAAGCGACCGCCCGGAGGTTTGGATATGATATTTAAGTTTCTGCGCCCTATCGTTGGCTCCGTATTTGTTTTTCATGGCCTTGGCCCAGATCAGCCTGGCCACCCTGCCGATAACGGCAAATTCGGGATCGATGCCATTGGAGAAGAAAAAGGAAAGGTTGGGTGCAAAATCGTTGATATTCATGCCCCGCGAGAGGTAATACTCAACATAGGTAAAGCCATTGGCCAGGGTGAAGGCAAGCTGTGTAATCGGGTTGGCACCGGCTTCGGCAATATGGTAACCCGAGATGGATACGGAATAAAAGTTCTGGACATTGTTTTTGATAAAGTACTCCTGAACATCGCCCATCAGTTTGAGGGAGAAGTCGGTGGAGAAAATGCAGGTATTCTGTGCCTGATCTTCCTTCAGTATGTCAGCTTGCACAGTGCCCCTTACCCTGCAGATGGTATCGGTTTTGATGCGCTCATAAACCTCTTTTGGCAACACCATATCGCCTGTAACACCCAGCAGGAATAAACCGAGGCCATCGTTGCCTTCGGGCAGCTTGCCCTGATAAGCAGGTCGTTTACTGCCTTTCTGAACATAAATCGCCTCAATCAAAGCGTTCACTTCCTTTTCGAGACCGTTTTGCTTAATGTATAGTTCGCATTGCTGGTCGATGGCTGCATTGAGGAAAAACCCGACCAGGGTAGGAGCAGGCCCGTTGATGGTCATGCTCACACTTGTTTTTGGGTCGGCGAGGTTAAAGCCTGAGTACAGCTTTTTAGCATCATCGAGGCAGGCGATTGACACCCCGGCATTGCCAATTTTACCATAGATATCGGGTCGGCGATCCGGGTCTTCGCCGTATAGAGTTACCGAATCGAAGGCTGTCGATAGTCTTCGTGCAGGCATGCCAAGCGACACATAGTGAAAGCGCCTGTTGGTTCGTTCGGGACCACCTTCGCCAGCAAACATACGGGTGGGGTCTTCCTCTTCGCGTTTGAAAGGGAACACTCCGGCAGCATAGGGGAATTCGCCCGGAACATTTTCTCTGAGCGACCAGCGGACAATCTCGCCCCAGGATTTGAAAGGTGGAAGCGATACTTTGGGAATATTGAGATGCGACAAGCTTTTGCTGTGAGTGCTCACCTTGATTTCCTTGTCTCTGACCTTAAAAACGTAAAACTCATCCTGATAGTTTTTCTTCTTCTTATACCATCCTTCGATAATTTTCACTGTTTGCGGGTCAAGTTTCTGATTTTCCTGCTGAATGAGTTCCAGCATGCTCGTGTTGTCGGCGGGTAGTCCCGATCCTTCGATAATGGAGAGGCTTTCTTTTAAACTTTGCAGGCGGTGGGCAGTGCGGCTTTGTGCCATAGCCCAGGCGTTGTAGTTGCGCACCGTTTCCGAAATCTCCGAAAGGTACCTGACTCGTTTTGGTGGAATAATAAATATCTTCTCCGACATCTCCTCAGGCTTTTGCATAGTTGATTCGAAGATGTGTCCGGTTTTTTCTTTGATTTTATCAATAATACCGATGTATAACTGGTTGACACCCGGGTCGTTAAATTGTGAGGCAATCGTGCCAAACACAGGCATATCATCGGGATTACGATCGAATAGCTTGTGGTTGCGCTGATATTGTTTTTTCACATCGCGCAGAGCATCCATAGCACCACGCTTGTCAAATTTATTGAGGGCTATCAAATCGGCAAAATCAAGCATGTCAATCTTTTCGAGTTGTGTGGCAGCTCCATACTCAGGAGTCATCACATAAAGCGACAAATCGCTGTGATCAATAATTTCGGTGTCGCTCTGCCCGATACCGGAGGTTTCCAGAATAACCAGGTCGAATCCGGCCGCCTGTAGTATCATTTCGGCATCTTTCACATATTTTGACATGGCCAGGTTCGATTGCCTGGTTGCCAGCGAGCGCATAAACACCCTTGGATTGTCGATGGCATTCATGCGGATGCGATCGCCCAATAATGCTCCGCCTGTGCGGCGTTTCGAGGGGTCAACGGAAACGATGCCAATGGTTTTGTCAGGCTGATCCTGTAAAAACCTTCTCACAATTTCGTCTACCATACTCGATTTCCCTGATCCTCCTGTGCCTGTGATACCCAGTACAGGTGCTTTTTTCTTTGTTTCGGCGGCAAGCTTGTCAATAAAACTTCTGACTTCTTCCGGATGGTTCTCAGCGGCTGAAATCAGCCTGGCAATGGCATGATAATCTTTGTTTCGGATGGCATCCATATCGGGTTTGATGCCTTTTCCTGTGGGGAAATCCGACATCATTAGCAACTCATTGATCATGCCCTGCAAACCCATGGCACGACCATCGTCGGGCGAATAGATACGGGCAATGCCATACTGCTGCAGTTCCTCAATTTCATCGGGAAGTATAACACCCCCGCCTCCACCGAAAATCCGGATGTGGCCACAGCCCGCGTCCTGAAGCAGGTCGTGCATGTATTTAAAATACTCCAGATGACCCCCCTGATAGGAGGTTATAGCGATTGCCTGAACGTCTTCCTGTATGGCCGTGTTCACAATTTCGCCAACCGAGCGGTTGTGCCCAAGGTGGATAACCTCGGCCCCGCTGGCCTGAATGATGCGCCTCATCACATTGATGGCTGCATCGTGGCCATCATAGAGCGAAGCCGCTGTAACAATACGAACATGGTTCTTCAAGGTATAAGTCTCAATCGGATTAATCATAGCCGTTGGTTATGTTAGAATAGGTGGACAAATTTAGCGTAAAAGCGACATTTAAACAAAGAGGAATATAAATTACACCCCTTTCCGGACAACTTAACCCCTAAAATCGGGTGAAGCATGAAATCGAGTAATACAGAAAATGGCTGTGAAAAGATTAATTTTCACCCTTCATCAGCTGTTCAGCGATCGTCACAAAGCCCGCCACATCTTCTTCGGTGGTATCGAACGAGCACATCAGCCTGACTTCGTTCCTGCTCTCGTCCCACACATGGAAGAAATATTCCTGCTGCAGTTTTGGGATCAGCTCTGCCGGGATAATGGCAAACACCCCATTGGCTTGCACCGGCCGGCTAAGTTGAATGCCATCAATCTTCGAAAGTTGTTGACCAAGCAATTTGGCCATTTTGTTGGCATTTGACGCATTGTGTTTCCACAGTTCGTTTTCGAGATAGGTGAGGAACTGAACCAGGATAAAACGCATCTTGCTGGCCAGCTGCATCCCCTGCTTCCGGCTGTAAACAAAACCTTCGGCCAGTGATGGATTTAGAAATACCACTGCTTCGCCAAACATAAGCCCGTTCTTGGTTCCGCCAAACGACAACACATCCACACCGGTGTCGGTTACCATTTCGGCAAAACTACATCCCAGAGCAACAGCCGCATTGGCAATACGGGCACCGTCCATGTGCAGGTACATATTGTTGGCATGGGCAAAATCGGCCAGGGCTTTTATTTCCGACAGCTGATACAAGGTGCCAAGCTCTGTGGCCTGCGAAATGCTGATCAGGCTTGGCTGCACATGATGTTGAAAGCCAATGCTGTTGAGAAAGGGTTTAACCTGCTCCGGACGCAGTTTTCCATCTTCACATGGGACAGTCAGCAACTTCCCGCCCGTGAACTTTTCTGGTGCTCCTGCCTCATCTTCGTTCAGGTGAGCCGAATGGGGCGTAACGACTGCCTGCCACGACAGCAGGAGTTGCTGCACCGACAACACATTGGCAGCCGTGCCATTGTACACAAAAAAAACTTCAGCCTTGGGGCCAAACTCCTTTTTGAAGGCTTGCCTGGCTTGTTCCAACAGGGGATCGTTCTCACCATAAGCAGGATGGTGGCCGAAATTAATGGCAGAGAGGGCTGTCATCACCTCGGGCGAAACCCCGGACCAGTTGTCGCTGGCAAAGCCTTTTTTAAAGCTGGATTGAAATTTCATGGGGATAGGTAATGGGTGTTTAAATTATGTTCTATATTTCGGGGTGAAGCTTACTGCCGATATCCCCGCTTGCTTTTTATTTTGCAAATATTTCTTGTTCCAAACCTTTTTTGTATTTCTCAATCAACTTCAACAATTTCAGAATATTCTCTTCTTTGACTTCATTCTTATCAAAAAGAATTGATTGTTTGTTGTAATTGTCTCTGTTACCTTTTGATGAAAGTAACTGTTCTATGTTTGGCGGAAGAAAGAATGTTGCTTTTCCTTTCAAGTGTTTCTTGTACTCGTTAAAATAGATATTAAGCCCAGCAAAGTCAAAGTCGCCAAAGTGTAAATAATTGTTGGGAATTGACTGTAACCACTTAACTAAGTCTTTATTCTGCGGATACCTTGAAACAAAAAGCGGTCGAATGTCGCTAAATAATTTTCTCTGCTTTTGAATGTGTCTGAAGTTTGAAGGGTTTTCTATTCCAACAATTGTGATGTCGACAGAAGGGAAGAAGTTTTCAAAGTCGTAAATGAAAGTGAATGTTCCTTCTTGCGGTTGAATGGTCAAAAGTGTTCCGATCAATTTGCATTCTACTGGTTGAAAGCAGTTCACCAAAAAACCTTTAAAGGTTCGGATGCTTTTTACTTTTGAGTTTGAAGAAATGTCAATCGCTTCTCCACGGGATAGATCTTCTCGTTTCAATCCTTCAACATAGTTTTCCAAACTTTCAATGCCTAAATGATTGTTCAGGTATGCAACAAGTTTGTTTCTGTCTGTGAGATAAACCAATGCCTTACTTCTTCCAAGAATTTGTTTTTTCAAAATTCCGTTCCCAATCATTGCTTCAACAATAGAATGTTTCACTTTGCTTAATGGAATTTTTTCTCCATTTTGCATTGCAATAAGTTTTTCTGCTATTGATACTGGAAATTTCATTCCGAAGAATATTGACTAAGGATTCGTTTAACTCTTGTAATGCTTTGCTCGTCCTTGCTCAATTTGTAAATGTGGTCAAATGCAAGTGCATCGTTTTCAATTGGAGAACCGCTAATCAAGCGAATGTTTCTGTCTTTGGCAAATTGTAAAATGCCTCTCACATTGCTTGGGTGCAATTTACCAATTTCATCCATCATGCAATGTAATTGAAAATCCCTGAACTTTTTTGATGCTCCTTCTTTGAACACATTCAGTAGCATGATATTCAACATTGCTTTTACCAAAACATCGGTTCCATCAGAACCAACATTTGAAAGTTTCTCGACCCAACCTGAATCATTATCGTTTTCAATTATTCTGAACTTCAATTCAAAGGAATCCGTTAGCGAAATAAAATCTCGTTTCAACTCACTGATTTTCTTTGCAAACTGTTTCAGTAAGTCAACTGCATCTTTGTTTTTCTTCTCCTGGTTTTCTCCTGAAAACAAATTTGCTTCTCCCAGCTCCATTACGTTCTCATCATTGTATTTTTTAATCATGATTAGCAACTGAACAATTTCATTCTTGCTATCTTCAACCTTTAATTCAATCTTTCTGATTACACCTGCAAAATTCTTTTTATCAAAATCATAATTGATTTTTCCAATTATTTTTTGAATCTCTCCTGAATTAGAAACTAAACTGCTGGTCTGTGTCGCAATGGTTGAAACTATCAAGGCAAATCGTTCGTTGACTTCTTTCTCAATCCTGTCAATTTTCTTTTCCTCAACAAAATCTGAAAGCATCAACGCAAAATCAAGAAATGACTTGTCGTCTGTCAGTTGCTTTTTGAATTTGAAAACATTGTCTTCATTAAACTTTCCCAAGAAGTCAGTCGTAGTGGCTCTTAAATCATCTTTTCTTGTTCTCAGTTTCTGATTTTCCAAATCATTAACCTCGTCAATTAAAACCTTTGCTCGTTTATCTGTTTCGTTTTCATCAGTCGGATTTGAGAAATACTCTTGAATAGTCTTGAAGAATGTAAGTTCTTTGAAATTGTTAAATGCTTCATTGTCTTCTTTAACTAAATCCAATTCCTTATGCAACTGTTTTATCAAATCCTGAACTATTCCTAAATCCTTGTCAATATTTATTTTTTGTAGTTTATGTTTCTTTTCCTCTTGGTCTAATTGCTTTTCTAATTTTTGCTTCTCGTTTTTGAATTCGTCAACCTTATCAAAATAGTCTCTCTTATCCTTTTTGTAATCAGAAACAGTATCTCGGTTTTCTTCTACGAACAGAAGTTCTGCATTAACGCTTTCCAACTTTTTATCAATCTCTGTGAGTCGTTCCGTATCTCCTCCTTTTTGAGAAAACTCCATTTGCTTTTGAGAATTGATTTTATCTTTTCTATTCTTGTTGCTTTGCTGTTCAACTTTTATTTCTGCTTCAACATTAATTAAGAGTTGGTTTACTTTTTCACCTTCGGTTTTAATCTTTTTGTCTCTTTCAGCTTCTTTTCCCTTAATTGATTTTGTCAACTCACTTTCAACTCTGTCCACTTCATCCTTTGCGTGCAATTCTGCTGTAGTTGCTTCTCCAATTGCTAATTCGGATTTTTCAAGTTGAAGTTTCTTTTTCGTTTCTGCATTCGCTGTAAGTTCATTTCGCTCAACAGTTGATTCATCCTTCTTAGTTTGGTTTTGCCCAATATAGTATTCGTTTTCCTTAATGGAATCTTTCTTCTCTCTGATTTTGGGTTGATACTTTCTTTTTAGGTTGTCATTATCCTTTTCAAGTTTATCTGTTAGTTCGGAAATATTTCTTCTGATTCCATTAATCTTCGTTATCAGTTCTTCTTTCTCTCTTTCGTAATCTTCAACGGTTTTGACAGTTTTGTTTATCTCATTCAAGTCAATTTCAATTCCGTAAAAATTGTTGGTCTTACTTGTGAGTTTGGGAGAAAGATAAGTGTTAAATAAAACACTTTCGTCTTCCTTAATGACTTTTCCAATTGTTTTCTCCCATCCTGGATACTGTTCAGTAAGCCAACCATACAAAGAACTCTTGCTGTTTTCAATGTAGGTTTCAATTTCTGAAATCTTATTGGTTGCTTCAGTAATTTGTCCGTCTATCTTTTCATTATCTCTCTCAAAGGTTTTCTGCAATTCCTTTTCATCAAGCTCCCAATTCTTTAGAATCGTTTCAATTTCTCTTTTTGAATTTTCATTTTGTAATGTCAGGTCTTTCACTGCATCACCGCATTTCTTTATTTCAGAATCAAGTTTTTTAATTTCATCTTCAAAGAACCTCTTGTGTTTTATTCCTTCTCTTTCAAGTTCTAATTTTTTGGTATCATTCTTTTTCTGCTCCCAAACATCTCTTGCGTTCTTTATTTCTTTTTTATATTCGGTTCGCAAGTCTGTTATTTGCTTATCATAACTCTTTCTAGTTTCAGTTTGATAATTGAAAAAGTCAGAATTGATGCTATTTTTCTCAGCTTGCTTCGTATTAAGAAATTCTTTCAGTTGGTTTTCCAACTGGTTAAGCAGTGCTTGAAACTTTAATGCTAATTCTTTGAACTGAGTCGTAAGTAGTTCCTTTTCGTCAAGCAACTTTTTCTGTTCTCCCTCATGTGTAGTTTTCTTTTCTACTCTTGAAATAATCAGGTTAATGTTCTTCTTCAGATAATCTTCTGTGAGCCGCTTGGCCGTTTTCAGATTTTCATCCTGAACTCTGATGTCACCTTTTATTTTATCGTCCTTTGCTTTGAAGGCACTAATCAACTTAGTTAATCTACCCTTCAAAACAGTTTCATTGTCTTTCTGTATCTCTAATCGCTTTGTGAGTTCTGGTTCATCCTGCTCATTCTTATTTAAAGCCCATGCCAACTGTTTTGCAATATGAATTTTTTCTCTTTCCAAACTCTTAATTGCAATGAAAAGTTTGGAGATAGATTCTGCCTGTGCAGTTGCACTTGGCGTTCTGAATTTTCTTATGTCAGAAAGTTGTACTTCAAATCCATTTAAGTGGTGAGCATGCTGATTCAAGTCAATACGAAAATCATTGTCCAATGACATGATAATTGTTTGCTTGATGAACTCCGCCTCCATTTTTGAATTGAGAAACACATTCTGAATTGTCTTTGGGATGTATTGATAGTCCTTGCTTTCAAGAAGTGAATATCGTTTTAATTCAGTTTTTTTGCCATCATGATTTCCGTAAAGAATATCTCTGTATTCCTTATGTTCCTCAATTTTTCTTTTGGTGTAGAACGCTTTGTTTTGATCAAGTCGTTCAGCAATACCTTCCCAACTTTCAGGAACATTTCCGTTTTCACTAACAAAGAAGCTCCTGTTGTATTCTCCGTCAAAAAACCTAAAGCAAACCTTATGTTGCGACTTATACGAAATTACGCAAAACTTTCCATCATCACGAACCACTTCATAAATGATGTAAGCGTTAGAATCTTTAAAATAGTAATCGGTATATGCTGCCTTTTGCCTTGGGATTCCTAATCCCAAAGTATCAGCATTATAGAAAAACAAAATTGCTCTAAGTAATGTGCTTTTTCCTACACCTTGAGTGCCGATAAAATGTACGTTGCCGTTAAGATTTATTTCGGCATAGCGTATTCGTGCACTATTGATAAATATGATTTTATTCAGGTATCTCATGCTTAACTTCTTCGGGAATATTAATATTGTTGATGAGTTCTTCAAGATATTTGAAAGATGAAAGCACCTTAAAGGATTTCAAGATTTCATTTTCAATTTCAGCAAAACCGTCTTTGCAAAGCAATTCAACTATTTTATTTGCTACTTCTTGATAAGGAGTTTTATCATCCATTTTAAGAACGCCTTTCAATCCGTCAGCTTTATTTTTCAATACTGCCTGAACACTTATTTCAACTGCAATCTTTGCAGGTGAAAATGAATAACCCGATGCAAAGGAATTGTCAAAGCTTTTGAAGAAGTCAACAATATCAATCCATTTGCAGGCGGTTTCTAATTTTCTTTCTAAGTCAGCTTTTGATTCATTTTTTCGTGAAAAGTTATAATACTCGTCTCCTTTTTCAAGAATGAAATTGATTGAGTAGAAATACTCGTATAGGATTTCAAAGTTTTCTGAGTCGTCAAGAATTTCGCAGAGTTTGGATATACGACTATCAGAACTGTTTGAGCAAATGAATTGTCCTTTACTTAGTAGTTCAAATATTTCTCCGGTTTGCCTTGGAACATTCATGATGGTTTTATTTAGGATAAACTAAAGCATATTCAATCTTGTCTTGCTGTTCAAAATTTTCTGATATCACAAACTCATCTTCAAATATTGAAATCATCTGGCAATAAATTGTCACTCTCTCAGCAAACGAAACTTCTCTCGGGAATATGTATTCATAAATGTAGTCAAAAAGATGTTTCTCTGATGTTTTAAAATTCTTTTTTACCTCATACAAGTTAATGTGAATTTCTTTTTCCGTTTCGGTTTTCAAATCAACATCTGAAAGATTTTCGGCAATAAATTTCCTTGGACTAACTCCTGTATGATAGTTATTTATTACCTTTTTAATTATTTTACGAACGTCTTCCTGCTGCAAACACTCCAATGAAAGTTTCAAGGAATAAAACGGCTTTGCTTCAAATACAAGAGAATGAGTTTTTGACAAGACTTCAATAATGTTAGTTTTGTGTTTAATTTCAAATTGATCTCTCAAATATTTCAACTGCCTTAGCTTCTCAATGAACTTGCTTTGATATTTTACTTGATTTATGTATTCAATAATTTGCTTCCTTGTTTCGATCAGATTCTGTCTTGATTCGGTCAAATCCAAAATTAAATCTGTCTTGATGTACTTCAGTTCTTCATCTGTAGCTGTTTTGAAAAAAGTAAGAGCATCTTCATTTAGTAACTTTTCCGTCTGCACAATCATTTGCTGAATAGCTTCTAACTTTAACTTATAGTTTTCAAGTTTTGAAAGTTTGATTTTGTAGTTTGGTTCAGTTTTAAAAGCATTCTCAATATTCCGGTTCAAATCAACAATGTTTCTCATTGTGATTCTTCCGATTTTACGCAAAGCGGATTTAACTGCCTTCAAATATTTGAATCTATCGCTATCAGTTGTTGCCTCTAAATAGTAAAGCATGTATTCATCCTTTACCTGCCTTATGTTCTCGTTGATGTAGGAAGTGTTTATTTCTTCATTCACTTCCAAAATCTCTTCAAAAAATTTCAAAAACTGGTCGTCAAGTTCTATCAGGTTTCCATTTTGTCGGATGATGTTTTTGCTTAACAAGAGTCTTATCACATCTTCGTTTCCATCCATTAGCTCAAGTGCAAGCTCATACCTGTAATGAAGCGACTTCCGCTGTTCAAACATTTCTGCCAAAAGTTTGTGTCCTCGGCTAAGAGTGTTTAGTAATTCTCGTATGGAGTTGAAATGATTCATTAATTAAATTCAAGTTTAAATATGCTGATTAGACTGAAAGGTCAGCAAAATTGCACTCTTTTACAAATGTATACAATGTGCGTTGATTTCGATTCGACATAATCCCCTATCCATGTACAAACGTTTATTACATCAATCCGTAAAGTTATGAAATCCTCCAAATAATCACATTCCGACGTAAAAGAACCCAAAAATATTTTTCACCACCACATCCAGTGCATCAGCGATGGTTCGTTTGGCTTTGGTAGAGTGCTGGCAAATGCGTGGACATTATTTCTCCTTTCGTTTGGTCATATTTTCTAATACTTTCAAACTTTCTAAATAATTTTTTTCTGCTTCGCTCAGCGTTTTTTGCTGATACTTCTTATATTCTGTGGTCGCCTTTTCAATGGCATCTTCGTGGCTGATTGATCCTGCATCCGGCAAAAATTTTTCACCGCTCATGGTTAAAATTTTATCCAAATGCTCAGCCTTCCCGCTGCCGCGCGAATCCCTTCGCGTGGCCTTATTTAACAACAATAACGCCATCCAAAATACTCTTTTCTCCACTATAGCCTGTGGCACTACTGTAATCATAATCTTCAGGCCATCACCGCAAAACTTACAAAATAAACTCCTTCCGGATTTCGGTACTTGTAGTTACGGTTCATTGAACTAATATATATCTTTTAAGCATATTGCCACGAGAAAAGATTCCTGGTTTTATTAGTGGCCACGCGAAGGGATTCGCGCGGCAGCGGGAAAAAAATGCAATGGAAACTTCATCTTTGGGGTCGTAATCGATGCTGGTGGCGTAAATATCAAGCACCTGGCGGTAAAATACTTTTTCGGATGAACGAATGTCGCGTAAGCGTTGCAACAGCTCTTTCCAATAGCCACCGCCTCCCAAATTTTTGAGGCGTTCATTGTCCATGGTAAAACCTTTGCGAATGTATTCGTTCAGGCGTTTGGTTGCCCAAATACGAAACTGGGTTCCACGTTGAGATTTTACCCGATACCCCACAGAAATTATGACATTCAGATTGTAAAACTTCACCGGTTTGTCGGAATGTGCAATGTGCAAAAAATGCACATTGCTTTTCTCTTCCAATTCACCTTGTGAAAAGATATTAGCAATATGCTTAACAATTACACTCCTATCCCTTTCAAACAATGTAGCCATTTGCTCTTGCGTAAGCCATACTGTTTCATTTTCAAAACGAACATCAACCGATATTTTTTCGTCTTCGGTTTTGAATAAAATAAAATTTGATTGGTTTACTGTCATCCTGTTTTACTATTACTTTCATTAACTGCTGTGCGGTTTTTTACCCCCCCCGATAGGGAATGGGTGAATTGTCAATGCCTGAATAGCGTTGACCAGTTTTTACCTATGTTCAACAATATTTACATTCATATTTCGGACCAATATTTTAGCCTGAGGATGGTTTCCTGTTGCTAAATTAGTTGTTTTCAAACTCATCAGGGGTTAATTGTTTCAAACTTTTATCAGTGAACGGTGATCAGTGAACAGTGAACAATGAACAGTGAACAATGAACAGTGAACAGTAATTGGTGATCGGTCAACACTATTCAGGCATTGACACACATCCAACTCGCAACACTGAACCCGAAACCCAGAACCCGAAACCCAGAACCCGGAACCCGCAACCTCAAAAATCCGGTGCTTGCATCTTGACGAGTTCTTTGGTAGAAAGCAGGCCGCAGGCGGCAAAAATATCCTGCCCGCGCGAAGCCCGCAGGGTGGTACGGATGCCCTTGTTCAACAATCCTTCTCTGAACTGCTGAATGGCATCTTCGGTCGAACTTTCGAGAGGTGTGTCAGGAATAGGATGAAACCGAATGAGATTGATCCGGCAGCGAAGGCCGTTCAACAACCTGGCCAGCTCCTTCACATGCCGGTGGGTGTCATTTATTCCTTTGAACATAATGTATTCGAACGACACACGTCGCTGCCTTCCAAAATCGAACGACCGCAACACGTCAACCACCTCCTTCACCGGATAGACATTTTCGATTGGCATCAGCTTTTGTCTTTCTTCGTGAAATGGAGTGTGGAGGCTGATGGCGAGGTGGCAGTCGGACTTTTCAATAAAATGCTTCATGGCCGGAATTATCCCGATGGTTGAAACAGTGATCCTCCGCGGACTCATCGCATAGCCCCAGTCAGATGTCAGGATTTCAAGACTGCGCATCACATTGTCGAGGTTGTCAAACGGCTCGCCCATGCCCATATACACAATGTTGGTGAGCTTATCCCTCTCGGGCAGGCTGCTGATCTGGTTTACTATCTCTCCGGCACTCAGCTGCGACTGAAATCCCTGCTTGCCCGTCATGCAAAACAAACAGCCCATTTTGCACCCCACCTGCGACGACACGCAAAGTGTGAAACGATCATCATCAGGGATATAGGCAGCTTCAATAAATCGAGTGTCAGCTGTTGGATACAGGTACTTTTTGGTGCCATCGGCCGATGTCTGCACCCTGGATGGCATGGTGAAACCCACGGTATATTGCCCTGACAGCAATTCCCTGGCTTTCTTCGACAGGTTGGTCATTTCGTCGAAACTGCGGGCATGTTTCTTATAAAGCCATTCGGTGAGCTGCGTGGCTGTATATTTTGGCAATGCAAGTTGGTTAACAATGGCTTGTATTTCGTCTGGCGATTTACCGAACAGGGCTTCTCTTGTCATGGAATGATCTGGTGCGAATAGATGGCGAAGGTAAGTATAAAGTGAAAGTTTCGCAAGAGGATGTAGGCGAAGTTAATGGCCGGACTCATTGTGTCTTCTTAAAAACAACTATCCAACGGGTTGAATATCTGATTCAAAACAAGGATTGGCCGGGCAGGAATATGCGAATTGTTTCATTTGGGTTTGCTTACAAATCATAGCCTAAAACCAATTCTCCGGATAACTGCAACAAATTCATTTCGAGCAACTTGGTTTCAAACTGCACCTGAAGCATCCTTCCTTCGGTTGTCATATAATTTCGTTGGGCTTCGCGAAACTCAAACCCTGATAGGTCACCTAAGCGATAGCGTTCGCCCGCAATAGACAGATTTTCGCCGGCAGCACCCAGATTTTGCTTTTCCATTGCCACCAACTTCATCTTGTTCAGGTAACTGTCGAAATTGCGGCTTAGCTCGTTTTCCAGTTCACGGATAACCGATTCGGTCCGAATCCGGCTCGATTCAATCTGTATTGCTGCATTCCGCTTTTCGCGGCTTCGGTTGAATCCATCAAAAAGATTCATACTGGCCTGAATTCCATAAGTCAGACCCAATGAACGGTTGGAAAGGAGAAAGCCAGATTGCGATTGCTGATCAAGGAAATTGTAACCAATATTCAGTCCTAAACTCGGGATCTGCCTGCCCCTGATCTCTTTCAGTAAAAGCAACGAAAGGCGCTCGTCCTGCTGCGTAAGCCTGAGCGAGGTGTTTTGAGCAAGCATTTTCTGCGCAAGTACGTCAAAATTCAATGCAGATTGAATGACAAAAGTATCCTGTACAGAGAAACTTGTTTTAGAATCCCTGGCAAGCAGTTGGTTCACAATAGATTTTGTTTGCAGCACCTGATCCTGCAGCCTGAGCAACATGGCACTGTCGGCATTCAGGTCAACCTGAGCCTGAAGCAGATCAAGGCGCGATCCTGAGCCTATTTCAAGCATGTCTTCGGTCAGTTTTAGTCTTTCCAGATCAACCAGTATCGTTTTCTCCACAACACGTATCTGCTGATTGAGGTTGATCAGATTGTAGTAGTTGGACAGAATTTGCTGAACGGCATACTCAACAGTAAGCAAAAAGGATAATTCGGTTTTTTCCTGTATTTCGCGCAGCCGGTCGTATTGCACAAACATCCTGAGCCCGTCGAAGATGGTCCAGCTGAGCTGCACTCCGGCATTCAACGCATCGGAGGTTGCTCCTTTCCGGTCGTTTTCGGTTCCGGAAAGATACAACTGCTTTGAATCGGTAACACTGTAATTTTGTGAGGCTGTGAGATCGAGCTGCGGCAGGAATCCGGCATTTCCCAGGCTTAGATTATTCTCTGCTTCAGCTACCTCCTGCCTGACTAATCGAATATCAAAATTATTCAGAAGCCCGATACGGATTGCTTCTTCAGGGCTGAGTATGACCTGAGCCGTGGATGGCTTTGTGCCAGACAATATGATGAAAAACAATAGAATACAAGTAAATTTCATGGTTTTCATTTGCTGCCCTCCTCAGGTTTTGAAACATCCGATTCCACCGTAAGTTCACTTAAGTTCGACACGTCTTTGTCTTTTTCCGAAATATAGGCATACATAGCCGGAATGACATAGAGGGTTAGCAAGGTGGCAAATGTAAGGCCTCCGATAACAGCTGTTCCCATCGAAACACGGCTTTCGGAACCAGCACCCAAAGCCAGGGCGATAGGTACGGCGCCAAGTATGGTGGAGAGGCTGGTCATCAGAATAGGCCTGAATCGTGAAACAGCGGCATCATGTATGGCCCGGCCTTTGGCAAGCCCTGCTGCCTTGCGCTGATTGGCAAACTCTACAATCAGGATGCCATTCTTCGACACAAGCCCGATGAGCATGATGATCCCAATCTGACTAAAAATATTCAGTGTTTTATCAAAATACCACAGCGTTATCACAGCACCTGCAAGGGCAAGAGGCACAGTGAACAGGATGATGAGCGGATCGCGGAAGCTCTCGAACTGCGCTGCCAACACAAGATAAATCAGGACAATAGCAAGAAAAAAAGCAAAAACCAGACTTGAACTGCTCTCCGCAAAATCTTTCGAAGTCCCGGCAAGTGAGGTAGTGTAAGTGTCGTCAAGCACTTTGGCGGCAATACGGTTCATCTCTTCAATGCCATCCCCAATGGTTTTGCCAACAACCGGGTTTGCCGAAACAGTGGCGGCAACATATCGGTTGTAACGAAACAACTGAGGCGGGTTCACCTGTTCGGTCACTGTGACCAGGTTATCGAGCATGATAATTTCACCCTGGTTGTTTTTCACGTAAAGCGTTTTCAGGTCAACAGGTTGACTCCTGAAAGGCCTTTCCAACTGACCAATAACCTGATACTGCTTGCCATCCATGATGAAATATCCAAAACGCTGACCACTGAAAGCCAGCTGAAGAGCCTGTGAAATATCCATGGCCGACACACCAAGCATCCGTGCCTTTTCACGGTTGATGCTTACCTGTAGCTCAGGCTTGTTGAATTTCAGATTCAGGTCGGCAAACTGAAAAACAGGGCTACTGTAAACCTCGCTCATAAAAGCTGGCAACACTTCCTTCAGTTTATTCAGGTTGGCCGATTGAATGACGTATTGCACAGGTAATCCGCCCCTGGACGATGATATGGATTGTTCCTGTGTGATAAAACTTCTCACTGCTGTCAGTTTCTGCATTTTGCTTCCGAGATGATCCGCTATTTCCTGCTGACTTCTTTCACGCTTATCGGGTTCCACAACGCGAATGCGGGCAAAAGCCGAGTTAACCGAGCTGGCAGCTCCAAAACCGGGTGATGTGATGCTAACCAGCGAATACAGCTCGGGTATTTCTGCCTGAATCAGATCAATCTGCTCTTTAACGAAAGCTTCCATAAATTCGAAAGTGCTTCCTTCGGGTGCTGTGGAGAACACCATCATGCCCGAACGGTCTTCAAGCGGTGCCAGTTCGGAGGGAAGCTGCCGGCCAAGTCCGAAAATGAAAAGAATGGATAATCCAATGATGATAAATGCCATCCATTTGCGCTTCAGAAAAGCAGCCAGGCTATCACCGTACAATTCGTTCAGGCGGTTGAAAAAGGGTTCAGTCTTGTTGTAGAACCAATTGTGTTTCTCGCGTCGTTTAAGTATTCGTGTCGACAACATCGGTGTAAGCGTAAGGGCTACAAACGATGAAATAACCACCGAACCCGCCAGCACAACACCAAATTCGCGGAATAACCTCCCTGTGATTCCCTGAAGAAATATTACCGGAAGGAATACTGTGGCGAGGGCAACAGTTGTGGCAATAACGGCAAAGAATATTTCGGACGAGCCGGTTATCCCTGCCTGCAAAGGGGGCATGCCTTTTTCGATTTTGGCATAAATGTTTTCGATCACCACTATGGCATCATCAACCACCAGACCGATTGCCAAAACCAATCCAAGCATAGTGAGAACATTGATGGAATATTCTGCCAGATACATGATGAAAAATGCCCCGATCAGCGAAATCGGTATCACGATAACTGGAATGATGGTTGTGCGCCAGTCGCGCAGGAAAAAGAAAATAACCAGCACAACGAGCACAAAAGCAAGGTAAATGGTTTGCTCCACTTCGGTGATCGAATTACGGATGAAATCAGTATTGTCGAAACCAATACCCAACTCAATATCAGCCGGTAAATCCTTTTTTATTTTTTCGAGACGTCGATAAAACTCATCAGCAATTTCAATATGGTTTGATCCGGGCATGGGAATGATGGCATTTCCAACCATTGGAATGCCATCGCGACGAAGTATGGTTCGCTCATTGAGTGGAGCAAGCTCGGCAAAACCAACGTCCTTGAACCGCACTATTCCGGATTCCGTTTCGCTAATAATCAAGTTGTTGAACTCTTCCGGTGTTTCCAGTCGGCTGAGGGTTCGCACCGAAAGTTCAATGGTGTTTCCCTCAATACGACCCGAAGGCAACTCGAGGTTTTCGCGGGTGAGTGCGTTGCGCACATCAAGCGGGCTGAGTCCGAAAGAGGCTAATTTGGAAGGATCCATCCACAATCGCATTGAATACTGTTTGGAACCCCAAATAGCAATTGAACTTACGCCGGGTATTGTTTGCAGACTTTCTTTAAAAGTACGCTCAGCGATTTCGGTTAATTCGAGCAAGGATCGTTGTTCACTCCGTATATTCAAGAAGATGATCGGGTTGGCATCAGCATCGGCTTTGGCAACTATGGGCGGATCGGCATCGGGCGGCAGGTTGTAGAGCGAACCCGATACCCTGCCGCGAACATCATTGGCTGCCGCTTCGAGGTCCCTGTCGAGGTCAAATTCCACGGTGATGGTGCTGCGTCCGTCACGGCTAACCGAAGTCAGGGTGCGGATACCTTCTATCCCGTTGATGGATTCTTCGAGGGGCTCGGTAATCTGCGTTTCGATAACATCGGCATTGGCTCCTACATAATTGCTGGTAACAGTGATAATGGGCGGATCAACACTGGGATATTCGCGTATGCCCAGCGACACCAAACCAATCAAACCAAACAAGATGATCAGAATGGACAATACAGTGGCTAATACCGGCCTTTTTATACTGATTGATGACAGGCTCATGGCTGGAGAAATTCAGTTATTGTAACAGCTAAACCCGGTCGCATCTGAAGTATCCCGGTGGTAATCACCGTGTCGCCCTGTTGAAGGCCTTCGATGATCTGAATGCTGCTCGCCGAGCGCAATCCAATGAGTACTTTTACCGGTTGAGCCAAGCCATTCCTGTAAACAAAAACTTTATTTCCGCCCATTTCAGGAATCAGGGCTTCGGCAGGAATCTGCATGGCATTATCGAGGCTGGTCAGGGCAATCTCAACCCGCGCAAAGGAACCCGGTTTCACATTCATTTCGGTGTTGGCATATAAAGCTCTCACCGGCAATGACCTGGTTTGTTGATCAACAACTGCTTCGATGGCATACACCTTACCAATGAATTGACTATTCACATTATCGACCGAAAAACTGATCTCACTTCCTTTTTTCAGATAGCCTGCATAACGGTCAGGAACACTAAATTCAATCTTAACCGGTTGAATTTTAGCTAATTGAACAATCTTCATCCCAGGAGTCACATAGGCTCCCTCGCTGAGCTGACGTAAACCCAAAACACCATCAAAAGGTGCCCTGATCAGGGTTTTATCCAGTTGAGCCTGAAGAACGGCAGCTTCGGCTTTCATTGTGCTCAATTCAGTAAATACCTGATCATATGCTTGTTGACTGATACCTTGCTTTTCGAGCAGCATCTTTTGACGTTGTTCGCGTTGTTCGGCAAGGGTAAGTTGATGTCTGTTGCGGTCAATTTGCGCCTTCAGGTCTGCATTGTTGATGGTTACCAGCAAGTCACCCTTTTTCACCTGACTGCCTTCATCAAACTGAATGCTGACAATCCTGCCCGATGCTTCGGAACTGATGTCAACCTGTTCATCGGCTTTAATAGCTCCGGCGGCCACAAGCTTATCGACCAGCGGCCTGGGTTGAATGATGATTGCTTTAACAGGTAACACCTGATTTGTCCGGCCTGAAACCAGCGCAGTCCTTTGGTCTTTCTTTCCGAAATACCCGAGCCGGTTGCCTAATCCAAATAATATCACTATGCTTATCAGAGTGATGACTAAATATCGTATCCATTTCTTATTTACCATATGCAGAATATATAATGTAAATAACAACCTAAATCCGAAAATGATTCCTCAGGGCTGTACCCAATAGTGTTAAAAATGATTTTCAGACGCCTGCAAAGGTAATTTATTGCCTCGAAAACCATTCACCTTATAAGGCTTCATTACAATAACTGGTCAAAATTGGGTTTGGGTGGGTATATTCACGTGTTATCATCGTGAAATACTTTCAGAAAGTGCGAATACAATACCAAAACTTGATTTCAGTAACCAACAAGTATTGTCTCACTGAGCCAGACATCAATCACTCCAACAAATCCCTCACAGCCCTCACAACAGGCTCACTTTTTGTCTGAAGTCCATCCTGAGCAAACACAATAGTGCCTGATTTATCCAGCACAAGTTTGCGGTTGGCATGCGAAAACGAACCATTTTCCATCATCTCAAAGGAGATATTGAGCACCACCGATAGTTCTTTTACCTGATCTGCACTGCCGTTAAGCAGTATCCAATTGTCGCCCAATCCCTGTGTCTGGGCATAATCGTGCAATCGTTGGGCAGTGTCGCGCAGGTGATCAAAGCTTAACATAACGAACCGAAAATGTTCACGTTCTGACTGGCTGAACTGATTCTCGATCAGCTTTAGGTCGTTGATCATCATGGGGCAGGCATATTCGCAGTGTGTAAAAATCATGCTCATGACAACAGGTTTCCCGGCAAGCGACTCAAGGCCAAGTTGGTGACCATGCTGGTCGGTCCATTCTCCTCCAAGCTGATAAACCGATGTTCCCGGTATTTCAGCAGGAATATCCTTTTGTTTGCTGGTTTTTGTGTTGCAGCATTCCTTTGCTTTTTTGCTGGATTCGGCACAGGACACCGAGGCCAGAATCAAAAATGAAAACAAGACAATTTTTTTCATCATCATATTTATTTTTTTATGGTTTGGCGCATCTGAACCCGAGCTTACGGGTTGTATAATTTCCCTTCAGGCTTCCCCTGAAAGCATATCGTATGAAAGTGGCATAGTCGGAGGCATCGTTGGCATTGAGAGATGCACTGCCGCAAAACAGTCCTTCAGGGGCTTCTTCCTGGTTGCGCGAATCATCGTTGCTCACTATGCTGTTGAAGTCGTAGACCCACTCCCAAACCTGACCATACATATCCCAAAGCCCAAGTTGATTTTTGTAAACGCTTCCCGCAGTGTCCAATTCTCCGCCTTTTCTGCTGTACCAGTTTGCGATGATGTTGTGCAAACTACTGCTATCGCTTTCCCCTACTGGCAGAGAGGTTGCCGCATATTCCCATTCATGCATAGTGGGCAGGCGTTTCCCTGCCCACTCACAATAGGCTTTTGCAGCAAACCACGACATATTCACAACAGGCTTATCGAGGTCCTCATCAAACACCGGATCAGCACCATCGCCATTCCAATGACTGAGATAATCCTCGTCGGCAAAAAGTCTTTTCATCTGCCCGCGCGACCACTGTGGATTGCTCTTGACAAATTCAAGGAACCCGGCATTGGTCACCTGCTTCTCATCCATCCAGAAACTGTTTACCCTGATCTGTTGCTTTTCGCCTTTAACAAACGGGACATACGAACCAGCAGGAACAAAAATCATTCCCGTTGGCTGAGCTACCAAGACGGAGCCCTGCAGCCAGAAAAGTAATATGCCGGTTCGGATTAATGGATGCATGACAAATTACTCCTTATTGCGCCAGTCTTTCACTTCGGATGCTTTCACCAGGCCTCCGCCATTGTCAAACTGATTGTAAATGTAAGTGAGTATGCTGGCAACCTGATCGTCGCTGAGTGCAACTGCCGGCATAATGTTGTTGTATTTTTGTCCGTTCACTTGAATTTCGCCCTGCAATCCTTTCAGGATGATTCCAATTCCCTTGTCGGCTCTTGCCTGAAGGAAATCCGAATTGACCAATGGTGGAAATGTTCCGGCAATACCATTTCCATGATCCATGTGGCAGGCCATGCAGTTTTGGTTGTAGAGTGTCTTTCCGGCAGCAAGTCGTTCATCCAGGGATTTCTCTGGCAGACTTTCTTCAGAATCAGCTTGTTTTCCTGAGCTAATACGCTGTATGGCAGAGCCTTCAGGTAGGTAAACTTCTTCTTTTTCCTTGCCAGTATAAACCTGATGGTTTTCATCGCCTGCAACTTTGATCTGCGCCAGCGCACCTTTGTTGAAAGCCCTGAAAATACTGTGGTCAACCAGATGGAGCGTTCCGGGAACCTCACATTTGAATTCGACTATTGCCGATCCTCCTGCGGGAACAAGCGTTGTTTGCACATCGCGGTTGATCAGCGTACCACCTTCAACATACACTTTGTCGAAAATTTCTCCGATCACATGGAATGACGAAACCAGGTTGGGGCCTCCATTACCGAGATATAGCCTGACGGTTTCGCCCACTTTCACTTTCATGGCGTTGTCGCCTGCCGAAGCGCCCACAGCTCCGTTCATCACCACATAGTCGGGTTTTTCGTCAAGGGCTTTTTGCATGTCAAATTCCTGATGACCCTTTTCGCCAAATTTACCAGCGGTGTAAAACTCACTCTGCATCACATAAAATTCATGATCAACAGGAGGAAGTCCCTCAAGGGGTTCTACGAGTATAAGTCCATACATGCCATTGGCAATGTGCATGCCCACAGGTGCTGTTGCACAATGATACACATACAATCCCTGATTGAGTGCCCTGAAGCTGAATTGTGCACTTTTTCCAGGTGCAACAAGCGATGCTTCGGCACCTCCGCCCGGACCGGTAACAGCATGCAGGTCGATGTTGTGAGGCAGCATATTATCGGGATGATTATGCAGGTGAAACTCAACCAGGTCGCCCTGGCGAACCCTGATGAACTTGCCTGGAACCTTTCCGCCAAATGTCCAGAAGGTGTATTCAACCCCATCGGCAAGCCGCATCACCTGCTCGATTACCTCAAGATTTACGATGACTTTGGTGTTGGTTTTCTGATTGATACGGGCAGGAACAAATGGTGCGTCTGTAAGCTCTGCAAGCACTTCACCCTGAACAGCAAGTTCGTAGTCAACTGGCCCGGCTGGTTTTTCAGAGCGCGAGCATGACAGCCACAATGCAGCAGACCCAAGGCTGATAATCAAAATGGTCAAAGTTGACCGTATAAGTGATGTTTTCATGATGTTTTATATTAAGATTATAAGAGTTATTTATCCTTTATTAGTAGAAAAAAATGTAATTCATTAATGTTTGAGCACGGCATGACCTGCTGACAGTTCCGCGGCAAGTTGTTGAATGGTATTTTCACGGAGCATTGTTAACATTTGCCCTCTTATTTCACTAAACTCGTTATGAATCGGACAAGGCTGATGGGCCGAGCATTCCTTCAACCCCAGGCCGCAACCGCTGAGGTGTTGCACACCATCGATAGCCCTGACAACATCGAGCAGTTTAATTGGCGGGGCATCATTTTCGATATAGAATCCCCCATTAGGGCCTTTGATTGACGAAACAATTCCCTGCTTGCTCAGCACCTGCATTATTTTAGCCGTGAAATGTTCGGGCGAATCGATCTTTGCCGCAATATCGCGCAGACTGATTCGTGTTGCATCGTTGGAACGTGAAGCAATGTAGATCAAAGCTTTTATAGCGTATTTGCAGGCTTTCGAAAACATATTCAGCATGATTAGTTCGACAAAAGTACATTTTCCATTTCAATGGCTTTCGGAAAAAGTATGTTGTTTTCGAGGTGAATGTGCTTATGGAGGTCCAATTCAAACTCATTTAGTTTCGCAAGGGTAACCACATAAGTGTTGCAGGCATCCGAAGGTGCAGCATATTGGTTGGTAAGGGCCGACATTTCCCTGAAACGGTTTCCCTCGGTGGTATGCTCCGTCATCATGCGGCTAATGGGATTGATCACTGTTCCAAAGCCAGGTTTACGAAATTCACGGCCTTCTTTCACCCCAGTGGTCATTTGCCTGATAAAAGGAAAAAGGACCATTTCTTCCCGCTTCATATGATCGGTAAGTTCCTCTGATGAAGCCAGAAACAATTTCAGAACCCGATGCAACTCAGGATGGTTTTCGCCATGAACCGACACAATTTTTTGCAGATAGGCCGTGATAACCGGAATGTTTCGGGTTACATAAACATGGTGGGTTTGCTCTATATAGTCAGCCAACAGATCGGGAGACCATTCGATATACTGATCAGTTTGATCTGCCGGTTCAGTTTCAAGCTGACTGATCTGGCTGATGAGATGCTGAACATTGATCTGCAAAGGATTGCAGGCTTCAGTTAGCCTGATGTTGCCTCCGCAACAGAAGTCAATGTTATGTTCGCGAAAAATATCTGCAGCCCGGTAATCCTGTGCAACAATTTCCGCAACGGTCATATTATCATAGTTTTTCATAGAATGATTTTTTAATTGAATAGTGCAAAAGTACACATTTTTTATAATATAAGATATTTTTGTCTTTATTTATTTTATTTATTTCATGTCTGATGATTTTTTGTAGTCCTTACAGCTCACAACCCTTGGCACATAAAGAAAAAGCCCCTGATAATCAGGGGCTTTTCGGGCGAACAGTTTAACCAACATTACTATGAAAAAAAACTACTTTACATAAGTTTCTGACAAAAAGGCCACTCTGTGCTGACGATGGTATCATGGCACCAAAACGAACTGGCGACCTCAGTGGTACTAAAAGGAATATCGTTTATTGCTTCCTCTGCTGTGGGTCTGAAGACTACATCCATGGCTCTGAGACTGATTTCCAAATCGGCTATGCATTCGGTATCGAACGGGATATCGTTTACCATCGATTCATCTGCCAGGGCAAAAGAATGTTGAAGGGCTTCGTTGAGCATATAATTTCCGGCAATCTTATGGGTGTCGAACGGAATATCATTGATGTAAGCTTCTTCTTTCATTTTAAACCCATCGGCAAAAGAAGAAGTGTGAATGGAAAGTCCGAAGATCAGGCTGAAGGCGATTATTGATAAAGTTTTCATGGCGAATATTTTTTATTGTTGTTTCCATCCTATGTCAAATAACCATGCCAAACTTTCTATCTTGTTGAATGTATGTCTATTAAGTCGTATAATGCAATCGTACACCTTCTGCAAAAGGGTGTTGAAGCGGACATATTTTGTTCGTTGCCGAACATTTCCGAAGGAGGCACATGGCAAAGTAATAGGTTGGTGGTGCGATAGGGTTACTCATCTCACAGCTACCGCGCGAACTTTTTCACCGAAGGTAATCTTTCGCGTGGTCACTAATCCTATTAAAACCAAGAATCACTGCTACCGCGCGAATCTTTCGCGTGGTCACGAATACTATTAAAACCAAGAATCTTTCTCATGGCAATATGCTTAAAAGAATTATATTTGTTAAATGAGCCGTAACTACAAGTTCCGAAATCCGGAAGGAGTTTATTTTGTTAGCTTTGCTGTAGTGGAGTGGATTGATGTATTCACGAGGAACGAGTACAAAAATATAGTCTTGGATGCCCTTCGTTTTTGTCAGCAGAATAAAGGAATGGAAGTTTTTGCATGGTGCATTATGAAAAGCCATGTTCACTTAATATTTAGAAGTTCAGAAGGCCAAAAGCCTGAGCTGTTATTGGGAGATTTTAAACGATACACCAGTAAAAAGATAGTGCAGGCAATAAAGGATAATCAAGCAGAAAGCAGGAGAGAATGGTTGTTGGAGCAATTTAAGAAAGCAGCAGATCAATCAACCAATGTTACAAACTTTCAGTTTTGGAGGCATGATAATATGCCAATTGAACTTTGGAGCAACAAAGTGATACAGGAAAAGTTGAACTACATTCATTATAATCCTGTTGAAGAAGGGCTTGTATTTAAGCCTGAAGATTATGTTTACAGTAGTGCCATAGATTATAGTGGAGAAAAAGGTATTTTGGATGGAGTTATTGTTGCTAAATAAGGCCACGCGAAGGGATTCGCGCGGCAGCGGCGGGTTGTTGAACATTTCCGAAGGAGGCACATGGCAAAGCGGGAGACTGGTGGTGCGGTAGGGTTTCTCACAGCTACCGCGCGAATCTTTCGCGTGGTCACAAATACTAGGTATCCTTTCCATTAAGTCAAGCCCGAAAGTGTCAAAAACTTAACATTCTCTATTGACACCTGCCTTTTCATTTATTACCTTAGCAGCCTCAACAACAGAACAATGATTTCCTTCCAGAAAGATTGTTTTTTCAAACACGATTTGCTGAACGGCCGGGTGATTAGGCAATGTATATTCCATAATAACCAATACAAACAAAAATGAAAAATTATGTAACAGCACTTTTATTTATCCTGTTGCTGACAGGGACTCTGATTGGGTTTTCGCAGAATTACATACCATTGCCTGATTCTAGTGTACAATGGGTAGTTGCGGACCGAACAAGCGAAACTTCTGATTATTTATACTTTAAGGTAGGGTCATATGATTTTGATACTGTAATAGATGGCAATACTTACTCAAAAATATATTTTTCATCTTTTATTGGGCCAGAAATTATTAAACCTCTGAAACATTCAGCAGATAATCATAGTAGCCCGGCTGAATATAGAACAAGAACTGAGGGAGAATACTGGGGAGCATACCGAAATGATGGTGAAGGAAGGGTGTTTTATCTTCCTCCTGGAACCAATAGTAATAATGATGAGGGGGTATTGTTTGATTTTACGGCAAACATAGGTGATACCATTAGTAATGTATCCGTTTGGTTTGCAAATGAAATGAATAGTTATGTTGTAGATAGTACGACTTACTTTGAGGTAGAAGGAGAAACGCATAAAGTGATATACTTGACAAACATTACACCAGACTCTTATGAACACCCATGGCAAGTTTGGATCGAAGGCGTTGGCAACCTACTCTGTGGACCTTTTAATGGAATGCAGGGTCTGACAAATCAAGGATTAACTTGTGTTAGTATCAATGATACAATGCGGTTTTTCTCCAGTGGTTATATAGAGGATTACAGTGAGTACTTCGTCCAAGAACCGGGCGACTGCTCTTTTATGCTTGGAACTAATGAACTTGAGGGTCAACTAAGCTTAAATATTATGCCAATTCCTTTTACCAAAAACCTCACTATACAAGGAGTAAATAACGGCATTGTAAACATTAAATTAGTGAATGTCAGTGGACAAGTAGTTTTTTCATCAAAAATCTTTCATGAAGGAGGGGATATAACATTTTCATTAGAACGTGTCCCGCCGGGCATCTATTTATGTAACATTCAAAATAACAAAAGAACATGGAATCAAAAAACTATAAAATATTAGGACAACATGATAGTCGCATTAGATTGTTCATGCTCGTGTTTTCTGTCTTATTGGTTGTAAATGCAAATAGTGTTTGCAAAGTGCCACACAGAAGCTAAACCATCATGTTTACATGAAATAATTAGGATACAATCAAATTATGTACATTTGATTCATGAAGTGCAAAATTCATTATACGGATTGCCATTTAGTAGATTACGTCAACCAAAATAGATGAATGTAAACAAAAGGAATTAGCTCTATGGCAAAACTTATCATTTTATTTGAATGTGGCACGGATGATTCGGCTTCGCCTCATGAGATCGCTTTGCTAAGTTACAAATCCGCGCCAGCGAGGAAGTTGCAAATAACCGATGCACAGGGCAGGAATGTTATTTCCTTCGCCTTAAAAACAAAACAAGGCCAACAGCTATGGGACATTAGGGAAGTAAAAAAAGGCACCTATTTTTACAACCTGAAAGCCAATGGCCAGAGCAAAAGCGGTAAATTAATTATTAACTAAAACATAAACCTGAACCATTCCCCAAAAACAGGGAATGGTTCAGGTTTTTATTAACGATGAAAAATCTTTTAATTGCTTTCTTATTTTTTTGCACCTTAAACACCTTTTCCCAAATCCCTGTAATCAAATGGCAACAGTGTTATGGAAACGATGAAAATGTCTTTGCTTTTGGAATTGTATCTATTGGTGAAGGGTATTTATTTGGCCTTGAAGTGAATTCGGGAGAAGGGGTTACCAACTATCACGGCTCGAATGATATTTGGTTGGTACGCACCGATAGTGTTGGCATAATGCTTTGGGAAAAATGTTATGGTGGTTCATCTGGCGAAACACCTGAAAAATTGATTAAGAAATCTGAGGATGAGTACTTTATTTTTGGATATGCCGGATCAACAGATGGTGATGTTCAATCCGGGAACAATGGTTTTGCAGATTTATGGGTTGTTAAAATCAATGGACTGGGTGATATCCTATGGGAGAAAACCTATGGTTGTACTGGAGTTGACAATCCAAGGGACTTGATCCTGACCCCTGATGGCGGTTTTGTGATGATAGACCGTATAGGGACTGGTGGTGGCGATGTGACCCATTTTTATGGCATCGGCGATTGCTGGATGGCTAAATGCGATTCGTTGGGCAATCTTGAGTGGGAGAAGACCCTGGGCAATGATGGCCTTGACAATTGCATGTCGATGATCGTGAACAAGGCAGGTTACATCATGATGATCGGGGCAGCGCAGTGGCACGGGGGGCTTGTTGAATGTTTTCCTGACGGAGCCTGGGGCGATGTGTGGATCGTTGAGCTTGACCTACAGGGCAACATCCTTACGCAGTATTGCTATGGCGGTAGTCATTACGATCTGGGTTACTCATTCATTGAACTGGATGATGGTTATTCTTTCATTGCCTTCACACACTCTAACGATGGAGATGTTTCAGGTTTTCATGGCAACCAACCTGAAGAGAAAAGCGACATATGGGTAGTTCGTTTGGACAATCAAATGGAGATCGTTTGGCAGAAATGTCTGGGAGGTTATCGCAGCGATAATCCAAATTATATTACTCAGACAGTTGATGGCGGTTTTGTTGTCATTGGCACAACAAATTCTATTGATGGCGATGTCAGTGGCAACCATTCCATTGCTCACAATTATACTGATATATGGGTAGTTAAATTAAATGGTGAAGGTGAATTGCTGTGGCAGCAATGTTACGGGGGTAAGTGGAGTGAAAGGCTGGAAAACCCGCATACAGTCCTCAAAAAAAGCGATTACAATTATGTGTTTGCGGCATCAAGCAATTTCAGCCCTTCATTTGATGTGCAATGCGGCACCTTCCACAACTACAATGCCTGGTTGTTCGAAATAGCCCTTGATGATACCACCCATATACACAATCCGGTTGCAAACCAGCAATCAATTAACATCTTCCCCAACCCCGCCGCCACCGAAGCATGGCTGCAACTGCCTGCAAATATTCCCTTAACAGACATGCAAATAGAGCTTTACAGCTCCACAGGTATGCTGCTCTACAAGGCACAACCCGCGAGCAATTTTCACATGATAGAAACCGCTGAGCTCCCTGTCGGTTTGTATGTTGTAAGGTTGTGGGATGGCAACAAATGGCAATGGGGGAGGTTGGTAGTGCGCTGAGTGTTCAATCCCAATCCCTTGCCGGATCGGTGTTTACGATAACAAAATCGAGTTTTTTCCGGGCAAGGTCCACCTTTTTTACCCTGATCGTTACCGGATCACCCAGCCTGAACACTTTGCCGTGACTCTGACCAATCACCTGGTAGTTGTCTTCATCGAGGTAGTAATAATCTCCCGGCATCTCGTTGTAACGCACCATGCCTTCGCATTTGCTGCCTTTCAGTTCGACAAAAATGCCCCACTTGCTCACGCCTGATATCTGTCCATCGAACATCTTTCCGATCTTATCCATCAGGTATTCGGCCTGTTTGTACTTCACCGATTCGCGTTCCATTTCGGCAGCCCGGCGTTCCATTTCCGAAGCGTGCTGGCAAACAGGCTCATAGTCTTCCTCTTTCACCGATGGTTTGCCTTCGAGGTACTTCTCAAGCAGCCGGTGCACCATTAAGTCGGGATAGCGGCGGATGGGCGAAGTGAAGTGGGTATAGTAGGGGAAAGCCAAACCATAATGCCCGATATTTTGTGTGCTGTATTCGGCTTTGGCCATAGTGCGGATGGCAACCGTTTCGATGAGGGATTTCTCCCCTTTCCCTTCCACCGCTTCAAAAAGTTTGTTGTATGAAGTAACTAAGCGTTGCCGCGAGCTGATGTTCATCTGGTAACCCAGCTTGGAAACAAACTGGACAAAAGTATTCAGTTTCTCAGGGTTTGGTTCGTCGTGTATCCTGTAAATGAATGTTTTGGGCTTCTTTTTGCCCTCTGGTTTGCCAATATGTTCGGCTACCCTTTTGTTGGCCAGCAACATAAAGTCTTCGATGAGCATATTGCTTTCTTTCTGCACTTTCACGAAGGTGTCGATTGGCTTGCCATTGGCATCGAGGATAAACTTGACCTCTTCAGAGTGGAAATTGATGGAACCACTGGCCATTCTTTTGGCCCTGAGTTTGACAGCAAGACCGTTGAGAAGCAGCAATTCTTCTTTCAGGTCGCCTTCGCCACCTTCGAGTATGGCCTGCACTTCGTCGTAGTTGAAACGTCTGACCGACCTGATCACTGTTTTTCCAAACCATTCATGGAGTATCTCGGCTTCGCTGTTGAGTTCAAAGACCGCAGCAAAACACAGTTTATCTTCGTTGGGTCTGAGTGAGCATACCATATTCGATAGCTTCTCGGGCAGCATGGGAATAACACGGTCGACCAGATAGACTGAGGTGCCGCGCTCCTGGGCCTCGGCGTCAATGGCCGATCCTTCGGTAACAAAGTGCGACACATCGGCAATATGCACGCCCACTTCCCAATTTCCGTTTTCGAGTTTCCGGAGCGAAAGGGCATCGTCAAAATCCTTGGCATCGGCCGGATCAATGGTAAGGGTGGTAATTTCCCTGAAATCCCGCCTTCTGGCCAATTCTGCCTCGCCGATCACATCGCTGATTGCATCGGCCTGGCGTTCAACCTCCGCGGAGAATGAAAGCGGGAAACTGTGCTCGGCCAGAATCGATTGCATTTCCACATTGTTCTCACCGGGTTTGCCAAGCACATGGATCACCTCGCCAAATGGGTTTTTGGATTGCTCGGGCCAGTCGGTAATCCTGACAATCACTTTTTCGCCGTTCTTTGCTTTGTTCAGGGCCGATTTGGGAACAAAAATATCCACGGCCATATTCTGGCTGTCAGGGATCAAAAAGCCGAATTCCTTGCCCACCTCAATCACACCCACATAGTCGGTTTTGTTTCGTTTGATGATCTCAACAATTTGTCCTTCGGTCTTGTGGTTTTTCCTTTTGGGGAAAAGCATCACCTTCACAAGGTCTTCGTGAAGTGCCTGGGCAGTGTTGTTAGGGCCTATGAAAATGTCTTCCCCACCATTGTCGGGGCTCACATAGGCTTTACCGGTGCTTTTCATATCTACCTTTCCGGTGACAAAATCTTTCTTATTGGTAAATTCACTCAGCACTTTTTTGCTCAGCATATACCTGAATGGTTTGTCTTCGGTCAGCTGACCAGCTTTCTTGAGCTCCTCGAGTATGTTCACGACAAGGTCTTTTCCGGCCTTGTCCTTGATGCCCAACAGTTTGGCAATCTGTTTGTAATTGTAGGCTTTGAATGGATTGGCACCAAAAATGCTCAGTATGGTATTGGTAAAGGTGTCTTTCTTGCCGGTTCCGGCGTTTTTCTTTCTTGACATGGCTAGGCTGTTTTGGCAAAGGTAATCATTGTTCGGATGGGTTTCAATGCAGCCGGTTTGGACTGCTTTCTATTTTGATGTTTTATCTTCTTCTTTGTGGCTCTCTGTGTAATAGCTATTGCACAAAGTTGCTCGAAGAATCACAGAGCGACACAAAGTGATAATTGATTAAAAATCAATAAAAACTATCCTGACTGCTTTCTATTTTGATGTTTTATCTTCTACTTTGAGAACCTTAGTGTCTTCTTTGTGGCTCTCTGTGTAATAGCTATTGCACAAAGTTGCGCTAAGAATCACAGAGTGACACAAAGAGATAATTTTTAGTTATCACGGAATAGCCGCAATCAGCTTCCGGGTGTATTCGTTTTGCGGGTTTTCGTAAAGGCTGTCAGCTTCGGCCAGTTCTTCCATAATCCCATTTCGCATCACCATAATACGGTCCGACATAAAGCGGACGACAGACAAATCGTGTGAGATAAAGATGTATGTAAGCCCCAATTCAATTTTCAACTTATTCAGCAGGTTGAGCACCTGAGCCTGCACCGACACATCGAGTGCCGACACCGATTCGTCGCAAACCAGTAAACGTGGTTCCACCGCCAGAGCGCGGGCAATGCAGATTCGCTGGCGCTGCCCACCCGAAAACTCATGCGGATAACGGTAGTAGTGATCCGGTTCCATGCCTACCTGATGGAGCAATTCCATCACTTTTGCTTTCCGTGTTTTATCATCACCATGCAATCCATGCACTATCATTGGTTCTTTAATGGCCTCGCCAATCGGAATTCTGGGGTTAAGCGATGAATAGGGATCCTGAAACACGATCTGAATTTTTTTTCGCAACCTCCGCATCTCCCCTGCTCCAAGTTTTGTTATATCCTGATTTTCATATATAACCGATCCTGAATCATAGGTCTGCAACCTGAGAATAGCCCTGCCAAGGGTTGTTTTGCCGCAGCCCGATTCGCCCACCAAACCCAGGGTTTCGCCCGGAAACACCTCAAAACTCACTGTGTCAACAGCCTTTATGTGATTTCTAACCTTCGCGAATAAACCGTGACGAACAGGAAACCACACCTTCAACTGGTCTACTTTCAGAAGGGGTTCGCGCGTGTATAATTCATTATGCCACGCTAACCGATCAGCTGGATCAACAGCCAGTTCTTTTCGCAGCTGTTCAGGCCCGCCAGGCCAGCGGTTGCTGTTAAATTCGGATGACACGGGCAAACGGCTCAGACGCACATCTTTAGGAGGCCGGCAAGCCAGTAGGTTTTTGGTGTAGTTGTGATGCGGTGCATGCATAACACGATGGGTGTCACCCTGTTCGACGATACGTCCCTGATGCATCACCGCAATCGTATCGGCAATACTTCCCACAACATTCAGGTCGTGTGAAATAAAAATCATGGCCATGCCTGTTTCTTGTTGCAGGCTTTTCAACAGGTTCAGGATATCTTTCTGCACCGTCACATCCAATGCCGTGGTGGGTTCATCGGCGATAAGCAAAGAGGGCTTATTGGCAATGGCCATCGCAATCATCACCCGCTGTTTTTGTCCGCCAGAGATTTCGTGAGGGTAAGCCCGAAACATTTCGGCAGGCCTGGGCAGTTTCACTTTATGAAACAGCTCAATAACTTCACGGTAAGCTTCGCTTCTAATCATGGGACGGTGAGCCTGAATGGCTTCAGCCACCTGATATCCACATCGGAACACCGGATTGAGCGAAGTCATGGGCTCCTGAAAAATCATGGCCATACGGTTGCCGCGTATTGCCGAACGTTGCTTATAATTCAGATGAAGAATGTCGTGACCCTCGAAGATCATTTTTTGGGCTTCAACCCTCGACTGACCCGGTGGGAGGAGTCCAATCAGGGCAAGCGAAGTGACCGACTTGCCCGAGCCCGACTCGCCCACAATACCAAGGGTTTTTCCGGCTTCGAGGCTAAAGTTTGCCTCCGTCACGGCAGGAAACCACCCTGAGGCCTGTTTGAACAACACATTGAGCGATTCGAGCCGAAGCAGCGGGTTTTGTGGCATGGTGAGGCGGAAATCTAGTGAACAAAGGTAAAGAAAACAGCCTTGAGGACGAAAGATAGCAAAGAAAATGATAGGCCAATTGTGCAATTCTTCTTAATTTCGTTTTGCAAACACAAGCCAACATGCGCTTATTAAATGACCTGTTGTCGCTTTTCTATCCGGAGATATGTGCTGCCTGTGGCACCCTGCTGCACCGTAACGAGAACACAGTTTGCCTGTCGTGCAGGCACCTGCTGCCCGATACAGGATATGAGCTGGTGACCGATAATCCCGTTGCCCGCATGTTCTGGGGCCGGATACGCTTTGAGCAGGTTACCGGGATGTATTTTTTCTCGAAAAAGGGTAAAGTTCAGCATCTGATCCACGAGCTTAAATACAAAAATAACCGGGATGCCGGTATTTTTCTCGGGCAGGAACTTGGCAAAAGACTGATTGAATCGCCACTGTACAGAAGCATTGATGTGATTGTTCCGGTTCCCCTGCACCCAAAACGGCAGCGTAAAAGAGGGTATAATCAAAGTGAAGTGATCGCCAAAGGCATTTCAGAAATGACCAACTGGCCGGTGAACATCAACAACCTGATCAGGGCAAGCACAACCGCCACGCAAACAAAAAAATCGCGAGCGGCCCGATGGGAAAATGTAAAAGGTATTTTTGTGCTCAAAAACCCTGAAGCATTTGCCGGCAAACACATACTGCTAATTGACGATGTGATCACCACCGGGTCAACGATAGAAGCCTGTGCCATTGCCCTTTCAAAGGCCGGCTCGATCAGGGTAAGTGTGGCAGCGGCGGCATGTGCAACCAGCTAAAATCCAATTAACCCAAACCCATTATGAAACCATTTCAGCTCCAACTGCTTCAAACAATCATTATGCTTGTCACCCTTGCCTCAACCAAAATACTGTTGCGCAGCATAGTGAATAAATTCATGAACAAGTTTCATTTTGCTCTCGAACGCAAAAGGATCATATCCAAAATCATTAACTTCTTTATCATTATGGTTGGATTCGTTGTGGCAATAGCTATCTGGGGAGTCGATTCCCAACAGGTAATCCTGTTTATCACTTCAGCTTTAACCATTCTGGGTATTGGATTTTTTGCTCAATGGTCCATACTTTCCAACATCACGTCGAGTCTGATCCTTTTCTTTAACCATCCCATCCGCATTGGAGGACACATCCGTATACTGGACAAAGACTATCCCATTGAAGGTGTAGTTGAAAACATTTCCTTGTTTTTCATGTATATACGTACACACGACAACCAGCTAGTGTCGATACCAAACACGGTCATTTTGCAAAAAACCATATCATTGCTGGAAGATGACCCAAAGGAATAAGTCCGGGGATTAGCGGCTATTCGAAAAAAAAACAGATTTCATTTTATGTGATCAGGCTTTTCTGGAATGGTGTCCTGAATGCGGCCTTCACGGATCATCTGCTTGTTGTACCACTTCCTGTTGCGCTCGAGCCTGCGCTGCAACCTGGCCATATCATTGAATACATCGTATAAAGCCTGAATAGGCCCTTTGATGGTAAAAGGTGCCGGGCGCACATACATAAGCGATGTTTCGAGTTCTTCATTCAATCGTTCAAGTTCGGTGGGCTTAATGGTAGTCATGTTGACAAACAGATACTTAAATGTGTCCCAGTCGTAAAAAGCCCTTACAACCACTTCTTCCATTTTCACTGTATCCTTTGCCATCAATACTTCAAAAACTCCCTCCGAACTGATTTGAGCTTGCGAAAAACCAACAATCTTCCTCCGAAAACCAATCGAACTAAACAGCAGTGTATCGGTGGGATATCCCCTCAGCCAGAATCGTCCATCATCATCGGTTATGGTTCCACTTCTTGCCAGTTTACTGATTACGTGAACATTCTGCAAATTAATCAGGCTGTCAGACGATTTCACCCTACCCTCAATCCAGACTTTTTCCTGAGCCGGGAGCAAAAAAGGCATGAATAAGAGGAGTATGATTATCCGGTTGCGCAATGATGTGGTTTATTCAGCGAAAATAAAACGAAGTTTCAAGGAACTAAACGCTTAGCCTGATAAAAATTGTTAATTCATGCAAGATAACAAGCATTTTTAAACCTCACAGGGTTTCTGATATTGATTTTCGTACTTTTATCCCCTGATTCATACCCACTTTGACAAATGAAGAAAACCCTGCGTGCCTTATTGCTACTTCTCATTCCTCTGGATTTATTCATCATCTTTATGGTGTACATTAGTGCCACCGATTTCAAACCAACCGAAATGGAAAATATAACTGTTCCGAAAAACCTGAATAATACACTTGTTATCCCGGATACGATCAGCATGATGAGCTGGAACATCGGATATGGCGGGCTTGGGCAAAACATGGATTTCTTTTATGATGGTGGCAAAAAAGTGCGTGCGCCTAAAGAAGACTCTGAAAAATGGCTTGGCAACATTTTGCAATTTTTGAAAAGTAAAAACGAAACAGATTTTTTCCTGTTGCAGGAAGTCGATTTCAAAGCCAAAAGATCCTACAAAACTGATCAGGCAAAATTACTGGCTGATCAACTTAGTCAGTACACTGCTGTAAAAGTGACCAATTATAATGTTCCTTATGTGCCCGTTCCCCTGCTTTCGCCCATGGGAAGCGTCAATGCGGGGATGATGACTTTTTCGAGGTATTCACCATCAATTGCTTTGCGTATTGCATACCCACAGATTTCAGCTTGGCCTGATAAATTATTTCTGCCCGATCGTTGCTTTATCGAAACCCGGTATACACTGGCGAATGGCCGGGATCTGGTGGTGTTCAACACACACAATTCAGCCTTTGTAAATAACCAGGAATTGATGCAGCAGGAGCTTGACGTGATCCGTAACAAGATGCTGAGTGATTACAAAGCCGGAAACTATGTTGTGGCCGGTGGCGATTGGAATATGAACCCCCCGGGCTTTGAGCCAACAGCCGGCTATGCCGGACATCGTTTTGTGGCTGCTGTGGTTGCCATACCCACTGATTTTTTGCCAGCCGACTGGCATTTTGCCTTGGACAATCAGGCTCCTACAAACAGGCACCTTGATCTGGCTTACGTGAAAGGGGAAAGTGGGAGCACAACAATCGACTTTTTTATGCTATCGCCCAATATTCAATTGCTTGATGTTGAAACCATCGACCTTGGCTTCGAAAGTAGCGACCATAATCCGGTTCATATTCGTTTTACGTTCAAATGATTCCGATGATGAAGTTGGTTTTTGTAATGATATTCAGCATACTCAATCTTACTGCACTGACTCAGGGCAACAGTGTATTTCTGACCGAAACAGGCAAGATTGACTTTGTGTCGGAAGCTCCGCTTGAAATCATCAGGGCCGGGTCGGAATCGCTTAAAGGTGCAATTGATATCAGCAAGCAGACTTTTGTTTTTGTGCTGGTTAACCAAACTTTCAAAGGCTTTAACAGCCCATTGCAACAGGAGCATTTTCACGAAAACTACCTGGAAACAAATAAGTTTCCCAAAACAACTTTTACGGGCAAAATCATCGAGCCGCTCATATGGGTTTCGGGTACCAAACAGCAGGTCAGAGCCAAGGGAGTACTGGATCTTCATGGTGAGAAAAAGGAAAGAATAATCACTGCAACAATCATATACGCTGAAAACAGTCTCGATATTGAAGCAGTGTTTTCAATACCGCTCGAAGATCATCAGATCAGAATTCCCAAAGTAGTCTCCAAGAAAATCGCCACCGAGATTAAAGTAACCGTAAAGGCTAATTTGCAACCCAATACCAATCAATCTGTTGGCCAATAAACTGTTTGCCGGATCATTTTCATACTTTTGTTGCTGAAATCTGATCAACTTTGAGAAAATTCAATCATACCCTTTTCCGGTCAAAGGTCATATTCATTGCTTCAATTCTCCTATTCTTCCTTTTTGGGCAGGGCAAAGCACAAAAACTTTACAACAAAGTGTATGAACCAGGCTATGATATTGATTCAAAGCGTATCAGCTCCATCTTTGAGGATTCGAGAGCCTATCTGTATGTGGGTGCACGTGGATCGGTTTACCGCTTCGATGGGATGAATTATCAGGCGATTCACCTCCCTGATTCATTCGCTGAAGTTGAAGTAACCAGTATTCATGTTTCAAACAATCAGATACTTGCCGGTCTGTCAACAGGCCTTGTACTCAGAACCCCGACTGCAAAACCCCATACGTTTGACAGTCTTTGTCATCTGTCGGCAACCATCACTGATATGCTTGTTGACCAAAACAACAATATCTGGATTGCGACCTATGGCGATGGCCTGATGTTTATCAACCCGAGCGGTGAATTAAGGCATTTTAACGAATCAAACAATTTGCCTGATAATTATCTCTACGACCTCGAAATGGATTATTCTGGCAATATCTGGGTCGGCACTGATGCCGGACTGGTAAAAATACGCCTTGAAAACGAACAGCCTGTTTTTTCACAACTTCAATTGGCCGGCATGCCCGATCTGATTGTAATGAGTCTGGCCATTGACGAACAAAACCGCTTGTGGATGGGATTTCTGAACGGAAGTGTTTGCCATTATCTGGTTGATGAAGACCGCCTTGTTGTGGATGAAAACCCAAAAAAAACACAAAACCCTGTGACTTCGATTTGCCGGCTCGATGATGATTTGTGGATCGGAACAACAGCTGATGGCTTGTATTGCTATTCGATTAGTTCACAAAACATCAGACATTTCAGCCGGAAACCTTTTGACACGGGAATCAATAAATTGATAAATAGTCAGTTAGGCGGAATCTGGATAGCAGGCAACGAACAATTGGTTTATTCTGCCGGAAAACAAATTGAGTTTTACTATCCGCCCTTTGAAGAGAGCATCAGTCCGGCCGAAGTCCATGCACTGCTCCTCGACAGCCGCGGTCACCTTTGGTTTTGCACAGAGCAGGGGCTGTTCAGGAAGCCAATGAATGCCGGCAATGATACAAAAGCCGAAAATTGGTCGTCAGAAAATGCACATGACAAGGTGTTCTTTACCTGTTTGTTCGAAGACAGTTATGGCTATATCTGGGCAGGCACCTACGATCATGGTGCGCTGAGAATTGACCCAACAGGCAAAGCTCACACATGGTTCAACGAATCCAAAGGACTGGCCAACAACAATGTACTGCGAATTGATGGTAAAGAAAATGATCTTTGGTTTGCCACCCTGGGAGGGGCATCACATGCACAACTTTCAGATCAGAATCAGGTAGTTTTCGTTGAATCGGAACAACAGCAAGGCCCTGGCAATAATTATGTTTACAGTGTTTTTATCGATTCACGAAACAGGGTTTGGTTTGGTACCGATGGCAATGGACCCGGCTATATCGAAAAAGATCGGTATTATAGTCTGATTCATCCTGAGCTGAATCAAAAAGTGGTGTATTCAGTAGCTGAGGATCAACAGGGAGGAATTTGGTTTGTTGTTTCTGGAGAGGGAATTTACCGGCTGCTCAACGACACCTTATCACATATTGGATTGGATGAGGGGCTTGCATCCCTGCAGATCACCTCGCTTTCAGCAACCAATTCAATCTATATGCTAGCAGTGAGTCATCAGGGAATCGACCTGATCAACAGCTACACCCTGGAAGTTGTGTCAACCTGCAAAAGCTTTGGCATCATGAACCTCAAACCCGATTTGAATGCCATAGATTGCAGCAGCAATGGCGATTGCTATGTTGGAAGTCAGGATGGCTTCATTCGGTTGAAAAACATCTCCGGTATTGCCAACCGCAAACCCATCCTGAACCTCAACGAATGGGTTGTAAACCTGACGCCTGTCGCAATTGAGCAACACAAACGTCTGCAAAGCCATCAAAACCAGATCGTTTACCGCTTCACAGGAATCTGGTACCCTGCTCCGGAAGATGTCACCTACCGGCACAAGCTCGATGGACTTGACGGGCTATGGCAAAAAACGCGCAATAACGAAGCAGTATACGCCAATCTTGCTCCAAAGGAATACACCTGGCATATTCAGGCCAGCCTGAATCAAAAATTCTATCCCGATGATGAACAGGTTTATCGTTTCATCATCAGGAAACCATTTTTTCAACAATGGTGGGTTATCCTTTTATCAATCATATTTATCGCTGCCTTTCTGTTCTGGCTAATCCGTGCAAGAATCGAAAAACTCAGGCTGATAGAACTACAAAAACAAAAACAGCTTGAGTTTGAGTATCAATCATTACGAAATCAGGTGAATCCACACTTTCTGTTTAATAGCTTCAGCACACTGATGTCGGTGATTGAAACCGATAGCGGACAGGCAGTCGATTATGTCGGAAAATTATCAGATTATTTCCGTAACATATTACAGTACCGTGATAGTCAACTAATTCAATTAAAGGAAGAACTCAGGTTACTCGAGACCTATATATTTCTTCAACAGAAAAGATATGGGAGTAGTTTAATCATCAACATCAGCCTGGCTGACGAAATTCTGCAAACATTTATCCCCCCAATGAGCCTTCAGATGCTGGCCGAAAATGCAATGAAGCACAATCTGATTACCCGTCAGAATCCCCTGCAAATCAGGATATATCATGAAAAGGATTACCTCATTGTTTCGAACGATCTGCAGTTGCGCAAATCACCCGAAGCATCAACCGGACTTGGGTTAAAAAACATCAGCGAACGTTATCGTATATTTGCAGGCAAGAGCATTGAGGTGGAAAAAACCCAGGAAAAATTCATTGTTAAACTACCACTTATCCACTAATTGACCATGATAATCCGGATACTTATTGTTGAAGATGAAGAAGCCACTGCACAAAGGCTTGCCATCATGTTGCAGGAACTGGATCAGAATATCCATATTGCCGGCATAACCGAATCAGTTGACGAAACAATAAACTGGCTTAAAGCCAACCAGGCTCCCGACCTGATGATGCTCGATATACACCTGGCCGATGGGTCGGCTTTCGACTTGTTTAGCCGGTTCAATATCGAATTTCCGGTCATTTTTGCTACCGCTTATGATGAATATGCGATCAGGGCATTTAAGGTCAACAGTATTGACTATCTGCTAAAACCCCTGAAGCGCACTGAACTACAAGCCGCCCTCGAAAAATTCAACCGCTTGGGGAAATCCGGCATGCAGATAGATTATTCAAAGCTTGCTTCACTGTTGCAACCTGATCAAAGCAGATTTCTCCAAAGGATGATGGTTAAAACTGGTCAGCAAATCAAAAGCTTTCCGGTTGAAGAGATCGCTTATTTTTACATTGCAGAGAAAATTGTTTTTGCCAAATTACGCAACGGTGACCGGTATCCACTCGATCAAAGTCTCGACCAACTTGAATATCAGCTCGATTCAAAACGTTTTTTCAGAATCAACCGTGCCTTTATCATCAGTTTCGAATCAATAGATAAACTTTATACTTATAGCAAGTCGAGAATAAAGGTATTGCTTAAACCTGCCTGTGAGGTAGAATCTATTTCAAGTACTGATAAATCGCCCCTGTTTCGCGACTGGCTGAACGGTCAGTCCGTTTAAGTCAAATGTATTCAGCAAGCCTTATTACCTGTTCGGAGTGGTATTTTTCCCCATTGAACTTTTTGGTTTTGAACAAGGATCATTCTTGTGCTTACTTTACATCGTGAAACCAATAAAATCACGGACATGAAAAAATGGATGAAAATTCTTGGCATATTGGCAGCTCTTGGAGTTGCAGGAGCGATTGTGGGCTATGTGTTTGTTTACAACAAATCGCATCCCGACTACGAAAAAAAGACAGCTAAATATGTAGTTTCGGCCGAAGAGCTTTTTTTCGCATTCAAAAAAGATGAAATGGCCACTTCAAATCAATTTAATGGTCAGTTGATTGAGATAACTGGCATAATGAACGAGGTTGAAGCCACAGACGAAAGCCGCATCGTTTACATGGTGCTGGGCGAAGGCATGTTTGGA
Source organism: Bacteroidales bacterium UBA6192 (assembly GCA_002422725.1). GTDB lineage: Bacteria > Bacteroidota > Bacteroidia > Bacteroidales > F082 > UBA6192. The sequence continues at coordinate 1,874 of DITE01000023.1, read as the reverse complement.
AACGAAGGGGTAAGAATCAGCATGATGGCATCACAGAACGAAGCCTGCGATGCACTAAGTGTGGGCAAACAGATTACCGTTAAAGGCCTTTGTGTTGGCTACAACGAAACGGATGTGATCATTCAGCATGGCACATTGACGAAATTTTAAACTAAACAATAACAAATAAATTTAAACTTATGACAAAGATCAGAATCATTTTAATCTCCCTTGTTCTGCTAAGCGGAATCAGTGTGCATGCACAGAAATATATCACCAAAAACGGAAATATCCGTTTTTATTCAGAAGCCCCAACAGAAAATATTGAGGCAATCAACAAACAGGTTAACAGTGCTTTAGACCTTGCAAGCGGCGACTTCGTCTTCAGGGTGTTGATGAAAGCCTTCGAATTTGAAAAGGCGTTAATGCAGGAACATTTCAACGAAAATTATGTTGAATCGCATAAATTTCCGAATGCCACTTTTGTAGGTAAAGTTACCAATATTTCGGAACTCGATATCAGCCGGAACGGCCTGTATGATGCCAAAATCGAAGGCGATCTGACCATACATGGGGTAACGAAAAAGATCAGTGAAAAAGGCACATTTGAAGTTGTGGATGGGACAATCAAGGGGAAATCGGTCTTTTTTGTGGCCGTAGCAGACTACGATATTAAAATTCCACGTGCGGTTATCAGCAACATTGCCGAAAAAATTGAAGTAACCGTTGATGTTTCGCTCAGCTTGTTGAACAATTAGGCCGACATTTCGTTTTAACCACAGTTTTGGTTATACATTAATTTTCTCCTTAAAACCGGGCTATCTTCACAGTTGCCCGGTTTTTTCTGTTTTGATAACAACGGTTGTGCAATCAGCAGAACACAGGCAGGTAGTCGCGATGTGCTTTTGCAAAATCTGATCTCCCGACGATATTTGTAGCAAGCTCAACCCTTCACTTTGATTGGTGGCAAAACACGTTGCCATCCCAGACCATTTCCTCCTTATCTTTGCCTCCATGACTCCATTAGAGCTCGCCACTGATCGAATGAACCAATTAGGAAAAGAACGTGTTCCTTTTCTATTTGTGTTTGATTACCTGATGAGGCAGCCTGTTGTGCTACCAATCAGCATGATAAAACCCACTGAGATACTGTTTGCACTAAACGGACAGCATAACATGCCCGAGGCCCTGGTTCCTGACCGGAATAAGATTTGTTTTGACATAGACCCCCCCGAAATTAAACGCTTTGAGCAAGCTTTCAATAAGGTTATGCATCATCTCCGGCGTGGCGATTCGTACCTGCTTAACCTCACCATGCCGGTTACCATCACGACTAACCTGAATCTGAAAGAGATTTTCTATCTGAGTCAGGCAAAATACAAACTCTGGATAAACAATTTGTTCACGGTGTTTTCGCCCGAACCCTTCGTGAAAATTGACAATGGCCGAATATTCTCCTTTCCCATGAAAGGCACCATCGATGCTACACTGCCCGATGCAGCAGCACTACTTATTGAAAACCCAAAAGAGATTGCTGAACATTATACCATTGTCGACCTGATCCGCAACGACCTGAATATGGTAGCCGAAGGCATAAAGGTGGAGCGTTTCCGCTACCTCGAGGAAATCATCACTTCTAAAGGAAAATTATTGCAAACCAGTTCGCTGATCAGTGGACATCTGCCAGAGAACTATCATGAAACCATCGGAAACATTTTAACCAGACTGTTGCCGGCCGGCTCAATCACCGGAGCCCCAAAAAAACGAACAGTCGAAATTATTCATGAAGCAGAACAATACGACAGGAATTACTATTCAGGTGTTTTCGGACTGTTCGATGGACAAAACCTCGACAGTGGTGTTATGATCCGTTTTATCGAACAAACCCCTGATGG